>CAZHPM010000105.1:0-2533 GCA_964534485.1 uncultured Halobacteriales archaeon | reverse complement strand
GGCATGCAGGGGGCGCGCATCTACGACGACATCCACGTCTCGGGACATCTCAACCGCGAGGGCCACTACGAGATGCTCGACACGCTCCAGCCCCAGCACGTCGTCCCGGCCCACCAGGATATGAGTGGCTACGCGCCGTACGTCAACCTCGCCGAGAACAACGGCTACTCGGTCGGACGAGACCTCCACGTGAGCCGTAACGGACACCTGATTCAGCTGGTCGAGTGAGATGAGCGGGCCGGAGTCTCTCGACGGGGCGCTCGAACGGCGACGCGAGCGGGTCAACGAGGCAATCGACGAGGACCTGCCGGTGACGCCGCCCGAGCGACTGTACGAGGCCTCGCGGTACCTGCTCGACGCGGGGGGCAAACGACTCCGACCGGCAATCCTGTTGCTCTCCGCGGAGGCACTCGCGGACGTCGAACCGGAGTCACGGTCCTACCGGGAGTTTCCGGCCGTCGACGGCGAGCCGGTCGACGTGCTCGCTGCCGCGGTCAGTATCGAGATAATCCAGTCGTTCACGCTGATTCACGACGACATCATGGACGACGACGATATGCGTCGTGGTGTTCCGGCGGTACACCAGGAGTTCGACCTCTCGACGGCGATTCTCGCCGGTGACACGCTGTACTCGAAGGCCTTCGAGCAGATGCTCGACACCGGGACGCCGCCACAGAGGTCGGTGGAGGCGCTGGCGGCGCTGGCCCAGACCTGCACGGAGATCTGCGAGGGGCAGGCACTCGACATCGAGTTCGAGCGCCGCAGCGCGGTCACGCCAGAGGAGTACCTCGATATGGTCGAACTGAAGACGGCCGTGCTGTACGCCGCCGCGGCGAGTATCCCGGCGACACTGCTCGGACACGAGGGGGCTATCGAACCGCTGTACGGCTACGGCCGCGATATCGGCACGGCCTTCCAGATTCAAGACGACGTGCTCGACCTGACGACGCCGACGGAGAAACTGGGCAAACAGCGGGGCAGTGACCTCGTCGAGAACAAACAGACACTGATTACGGTCCACGCCCGGCAACAGGGTGTCGACGTCGAGGAACTGGTCGAGGGTGACACCACCGAGACGGTGTCGGAGGCCGATATCGACGCCGCCGTCGACCGACTCCAGGCGGCCGGAAGTATCAGTTACGCACGCGACACCGCGGCGGACCTCGTCGAGCGCGGCCAGTCGCGTCTCGACGTGTTACCCGACAACGAGGCGCGCCGACTGCTCGGTGCGATGGCGGACTATCTCGTCGAACGGGAGCACTGAGTCGCCGCCGGCCCAGTCAGATATTTGCCGCTGGGACACAATCTAACACCTGATGGGGCGCCCCGGTCGACACGGCCAAAACAGCGAGACACCGGACTACTGCCAGCACTGCGGCGAAGGGGTCGCGCCCGGCCACAGCTACTGTCCACACTGCGGTGGCGACCTCTCGCGGGTCGGAGGCCGCGAGGAACCGACCACCAGAGCGACCGACAGCGCGCCCGAGGAGTCACGGGGTGTGCGGGGGTTTGGCCGACGGGTGAACGACTACCTCTCGGAGGGGTGGCACGTCGAGTCCGACGCCGAGGACCGTGTCGTCCTCGTCAACCGGACTGTCGGTTCGCTGACCGCACACGCCATGTTGCTGGTTCCGACCAGCGGCATCGGCAACCTGCTCTATGGCTGGTACGAGTACGCGCACAACCCCGACCGGTTGGTGTTGCGTGCCGACGCACCCGACTACGTGCCCGGCCGACACACCCGGGGGCGACGGACCGCCGGACAGTCGGACCTGACGGTCGGGAACCGCATCGAGCGGGGTCTCACCTCGTCGCTGTCGCGCCACGTCGCGGGACTGTTGCTGTTCGTCGGCGGACTGTTGCTGGCTGTCGGGTCTGGACTCGCGGTGGGTCCGTCGGTGCTGGGAGCGGCGGCACTCCTGGTGTCGCTTGTCGTCTGGCCACCGACCCGCCGCCGCATCGACGAGCGCCACCCGCCGACGGCCTTTGGTCCGACGACCTCACTGGAGGAGCGGTACGTCACCGACACCGACAGACCCTGCACGGTCTGTCGACACCGCGTCGACCGGGGCGTCGTCCGTGACTACAGACAGGAGTACGCCGTTGCCGGACTCCCGCTGTACACGATAGAGACCGGAGAGAACTACTACTGCGAGTCCTGTCACGTCGGAGGCGAGATTACCGCAGGCCACCTGAACGTGACCGGCGACGCGACGCGAGAGGAGACTGCGGACGACGAACGCGGCGTCGACCCGACAGACGCCGACGAGGAGTTCGAGCGCGAGGAGGTCTGACAACTCACAGAACGTCCATCTCGGTCAACCGCTCGGGGAGGTAGGTGTCGGTGACGAAATCGAGTCCGCGCGAGGCGAGTGACTGCTGTTCGGACTTCTTCTCGATGTCGAGTTGCAGTTCGATCTGTTCCTCCCAGAACTCCGTCTGGAACCGCGGGTCCTCGAGTTCCGACTCCAGGGCGTTGACGTCGGAGTCGCTCAACGGGTCCGTCGGGAGGTCGTACTCGACGATGTCCTCG
>CAZHPM010000104.1:0-2537 GCA_964534485.1 uncultured Halobacteriales archaeon | reverse complement strand
TCGGCGGGCGTGCCACCGACGTACTTGCCGGGGACGGTCATCCCGCCGACGTAGACGAGCAGGTCTGCCGACTCGACACTGTGCCAGCGCTCGTTCTCCGCGCGGAGTGCGTCGATGGTGTGGTAGGTTATCTGCGCCCGCGGAACACCGGCATCGACGAGCGCGCCGGCGACGTAGCGCGGGTACGTCGAGATGTAGGGCGGAACGCCGAAGTGTGCCGGCTCGTCGACGTAGCCGTCCACGATTGTCACCTCGAGCGCGGCCGGATCGTGCATGTAGACGCGTAGCCGTTCGACGCTCAAAACGGTGTCTCCTCGGACACACCGGACCCGCGCCGTGACGGCCGGTCGGGCGGGGCCGGGACACGCCGGTCCGTGACGCTCATCTGTCGACAGCCCCTACCACGGGGCGATGAGCGAGACGGTTCCAGTGACAGTTCTCGACGGTGACACGAAGACGACGGTCGCAGTCGAGCGCGGGCGGGTGCTCCGGGACGCGCTGCTGGAGCGGGGGTTCGACGTCTACGGCACCGTCTCCCGGCACGCCAACTGCGGTGGTCGCGGTCTCTGTGGCACCTGTGGCGTGGCGGTCGACCCGCCGCCGGACCCGGACCACTGGCACGACCGCGCCGCCGACCGCTTTGGCTACCCGCGACTCTCCTGTTGTCTCACTGTCGAGGAGCCGGTTACCGTCTCGCTCCTCGAGAAACACGTCTGGGGGCAACTCCTCCCCCACTCCCGGGAGTGACACCCCACAACCAGGTGCCCGCCGCGGCGCCACCCGCCCCACCGTCGGCTCCTCGACACCAGCGGGTCACGCGCCCAGTGCTGTCGACCCGGTCGCAGCCGTCGCCGCCCGGAGCGGTCGACGAGCGCGGCGCTCGTGGGGCCGTTACTGCTCGCTGTCGACCCTGTTCTCGCCGAGAAACGGAGCCGCTGCCTCTGCTTTCGACGTCTCTCTTGGCAACAGGGTGACGACGTCGTCGGACTCGATACGAACGTCCTCGACCGGTTGGATGATTCGGCCGTCGCGCTCGATCGAGAGCACGATGACGTCTGTCGGCAGGATACCCTGCCGGCGGGCCGCTTCTGGGCTCAGTCCGACAGTCGGCGCCTGTTCGGTGACGTCGACCTCCATTATCATCGCCTCCTCGCCCGTTGTGACAGTGTCGATAATTCCGGGTGGCCTCTCGTCGTCTCCGGGTCCAAACTTCGAGTAGGGGCTGTTGAGCTCCGTCTGGAGGAGTTCCTCGTCCTCGATCTGGATGTCGAGTTCCGCCAGTATCCGGGCGATCTCCCGGAGGTCCTCGGTGGTCTCGCCAACAGCGACGATCTGCAGGTCACGGCGGCCGGCCATCAGCACGCGGACGTTGATGACACCCTGGATGTTCTGTGCCATCCCGGCGAGGCGCTCGCGCCTGTCGGCCGGCACAGTACACATGAAAATAGAGGTGAGACGACCGACGCGCTCGAAGTCGACGAGTGCCGCGTACCCCCGTATCACGTCGTTTGCTTCGAGTTTGTCGATCCGGTTGCGCACCGTCTCCGCGGAGACGCTCAGGTTCTCTGCAATCATCGGCGCAGAGGTGTTTCGCGCGTCGGTCATCAGCGCGTGAATAATCTGCTCGTCGATCTCGTCCATGTGATACTGCGACATTGATACTGACAGTTTCGTCGTCGGCTACTTAAACGATTACGCACGACGAAATCGGAGGAGACGGGTGTGCAACGGCCAGACCAGCAATACGAAACGTTGAAACTGCCGACGAGAGAGTACACAAGTGAGCCATGACAGCCGAAGATATCGAGACCATCACCGTGCTCGGCGCGGGCACGATGGGACACGGCATCGCCGAGGTTGCGGCACTCGCGGGGTACGACGTTCGCCTCCGTGATATAAACGAGGACCTGGTCAGCGAGGGCTACGAGCAAATCGAGTGGAGTCTCGGCAAACTCGCGGAGAAAGAACGAATCAGCGAGGCCGACCGCGACAGCGCAATCGAACGGGTGACGCCGGTCGTCGACATCGCAGAGGCCGTCGACGGCACCGACGTCGTTGTCGAGGCGATTGTCGAGGACATGGAGATCAAACAGGAGGTCTACGACGACATCGACGCCGCCGCGCCCGATGACGCCATCTTCGCGTCGAACACCTCCTCGCTGTCGATTACGGACCTCTCGGAGGCCACCGACCGCCCCGAGCAGGTCTGTGGGATGCACTTTTTCAACCCGCCGGTGCGGATGGACCTCGTCGAGGTCATCAGCGGTGACCACACCAGCGACGAGACGATGGATACAGTCGTCGGTCTCGCGGAGTCGTTCGACAAGACACCGGTCCGCGTCCGAAAGGACGAACCGGGTTTCATCGTCAACAGCATTCTCGTGCCGCTGATGAACGAGGCCTGCTGGATTGTCGAGGACGACACCGCGACCATCGAGGCGGTCGACTCGACGACCAAATACGAGATGGGGCTCCCGATGGGTGCGTTCGAACTCGGCGACCAGGTCGGCAACGACGTCACCCTGCACGTACTCGAG
>CAZHPM010000103.1:0-2573 GCA_964534485.1 uncultured Halobacteriales archaeon | reverse complement strand
AACGCGACCTGCTCCCGGCACTCGAGACGCTCCGAGAGGAACTCGAGGCCGCCGAGGAGGAGTTCGCCGACGTCGTCAAAACCGGTCGGACACACCTGCAAGACGCCACACCAGTGACACTGGGGCAGGAGTTTGGCGGCTACCGGACACAGGTCGAGAAAGGACGGGACCGCGTGGACGGGACGCGCGACAGTCTGTCGGAACTCGCACTCGGCGGGACCGCCACCGGCACGGGGTTGAACACGGACCCCGAGTTCCCGCGGCGCGCGGTCGAGTACATCTCGGCGGAGACCGGTCTCGAGTTCCGCGAGGCGGACGACCACTTCGAGGCACAGGCCGCACACGACGCGATGAGCGAGGGCCACGGCGCGCTCCGGACCGTCGCGGGCAGTCTCAACAAGATTGCCAACGACCTCCGACTGCTGGCCTCGGGACCGCGCAACGGTCTGGGCGAACTCGAACAACCCGAGAACCAACCCGGGTCGTCTATCATGCCCGGCAAGGTCAACCCCGTCGTCGCCGAGTCGGTCAACCAGGTCCACAAACAGGTCGTCGGCAACGACGCCACGATTGCCGCCGGCGCGGCGGAGGGACAGCTCGAACTCAACCTCTACAAACCCGTTATCGCGCACGCCTTCCTGCAGTCGACGCGCCTGCTCGCGAACGCGACCGAGACGTTCGCAGAGCGGTTCGTCGCCAGAATCGAGGCCAACCGCGACCACTGCGAGCAACAGGTCGAGCAGAGCATGGCACTGGCGACGGCACTCAACCCCGCTATTGGCTACGACAAGGCCAGCGAGGTCGCAAAGACCGCGCTCACCGAGAACAAAAGCGTCCGCGAGGTGGCCGTCGAGAAGGGGTACCTGAGCGAACAGGAGGCCACGGAGGTGCTCGCCCCGCGGAAGATGACCGACCGTGTCATCCTCGGCGAGGAGTAACGACCGTCTCTCCTCCGCGCGAGGGACCGACGAGTATAATCGGCTCGAAGCCCGATATCGGTACACAATGCGTGTTCGAGAGTGGGACGACATCCTGCAGGAGGTTGTCGAGAGCGACGCGGACCCGGCCGGTTGGCGCGCCGTCGGTGGCGACCGGCAGGGTGGTATCGGCGAGGACCTGTACGTGGCCCACCCCGGGGTCGGTGCGTTCCAACTGAAAACGTACGCGAAAAACCCCTTCGAGGTCGACGGCGTCGGCGCGCGCGTCGCCCGACAGGTCGACGAGGAGGTCGACCCGCTGTTCCCCGACGCGGACAGCGGCGGCCTCTTCGGTGTGCAAGAACCCGTCGAGGACGAGGAGACCGCCCAACAGCAGGCACAGGAACTCGAATCGGTGGTCGAGGCCCACGCCGACGCACCGACGACACCGCGTGCGATGCTCGAGGACGTGATGGACGCCCTCGACAGTCCGGCCTACGGCCCGATGGAGTTCGACAGCCACGGCCGTCCGGAGTCGATGGGCCGGTTGACCGACACCTTCGAGGAGGCCGAGTCGGTGCTCGACCGCGAGTTCGAGGAGATTGTCGACGACAGCGTCGAACGGGGTTTCTACTGATGGCCGGCGGGCAGGGTAACCTGCTCGGTCTTTTGCGGAATCTGCTGGCCGTGTTACTCGGGTTCTCGAGTGGCGTGACCGCGATTCAGGCCGGCGCGTCGCCGGTCGTCGCCGCCGGCGCGGTCGTGCTCGGACTCGCCGTCGGTGCCGTGGCGGTCACGATTGCGCTGCCAACTCCAGACCCCGAACCGGAGAACCCGCGCACGCGCTGGAAGGAGTAGTTCGACCCCGTCACAGCCGTCTGGTGACGTAGGGGCCGTCCTGTCGGTAGCCGAGTTTCTCGCGGTAGTACTCGCGGACGCCGATACCGCTGAGTACGGCGAGTTTCTCGAACCCGGCGTCTGTGGCGAGTTGTTCGGCCTTGCCCAGCAGTCGCCTGCCGTGTCCGCGGTGCTGGTGTTGGTCGGCGTCTGCCTCGGCGGCGTCGCCGACGCCGACCTGGTTGCCGTAGACGTGTAGTTCCCGGACGACGGCCGCGCCGTCGAGTTCCCGCCGCACCGGGTCGTTCGGGAACCGGAGTCGGCAGAACCCGACCAGCAGGTCGTTCTCGAAGTCCTCGATACTGATAAACTGTTCCGTGCCGCCGGCCACCTCGTATGTCGTCACGTCGAGGGTGACACTCTCGGGGGTGTCGTCGCTGTGGCCGACCTCCCGACAGCGGATGCAGTCACACGTCCAGCCGTGTTCCGCCAGTCGGTTCCGGGCCAGTTGCCGGAGGTTCGACTTCCAGACGCCGCCCTCGATGTGGTCTGCTGGAATGTCACGCTGGACGCGCTGGAGGCGCGTGTAGGGGGGAATCATCGACTTTATCTTGGCGACCAGTTCCGCGGCCTCGTCGTTGTCGAGTGGGTCGAACTCGCCGTTGTGCCAGCGGTCGTAGAGCGCAGTGCCCTCGACGACCAGTGTCGGGTAGATTTTCAGGAAATCCGGCCGCCACTCCGGGCGCTCGAAGATGCGCCGGAAATCCTCCAGACACATCTCTCTGGACATGCCGGGTTGACCGGGCATCATGTGGAAGC
>CAZHPM010000102.1:0-3074 GCA_964534485.1 uncultured Halobacteriales archaeon | reverse complement strand
GCCTGCTGGCGGTCGTACTGCTCGTAGGCCTGCGCCTCGGGGTCGTGCGCGTCGCGCAACGATTTCTTCTCCTCGCGCTCGTCGAGCAGTTCGTCGACCATCTCCCGAATCGCGCCGTCTGGCTCCTTCCGAAACCGCGTCCCGTTCGGTGCACGGTAGGTCTCCCCGTCGTAACTCTCCGGGTCGACCTTCGTCTCCGGCGATGCGTTAATCGTTACCATGCACATTGGATACAAACTTTTAAGATCTAGAACACTGACATTTTCGCGCACGCCGGTAATCGGGTCGAAGACAGCGCCGCCCTCGTACTCCTCGCTCTCGCGCTGGCCCTTCGAGGGGAGCGCGAACTCGTCGTGGAGTTTGTGGAGGACGTACATGTCGACGGCGTCGCCGGGGGTGGTGGCGTCTTCGAGTTTGCAGCCGACGAACTGGCGGACCTCGTTCCAGAAGGCGATAATGTCTTGCTCGCGGTCGAGTTCGACACAGAGTTCCACGTCCCGGAGGTTGTACTCGAGCAGGCGCTGGGGGTCGTTCTCCCAGAGGTCGCCGATGTCGCCGGCGTACCGCTCCTTTCCGATGCCGAGTTCGCGCTGGCCGACATCCTCCAGTCGGTAGGATTCCAGTTCCGTGAACTTGGTCCGCCGGTAGGCATAGAGGAGGTCGAACATCACGCGACCCTTTACGTTGGGGCCCTGCCAACTGCTTCGCCACACCTCGTCGACACGCGAGAGTCTGTCCGGCCGCAGGTCGTGGTCGGTATCATCGTCGAGCACCTCCAACCGGTCCAGCAGGTAGGGCGCGTCGAAGTCAGTGAAGTTCCAGCCCGTCGCGACGTCACAGTCGGTGTCGCCGAGATAGTCGAGAAACGCCGCGAGCATCGCCTCCTCGGTGTCGAAGACCCGAATCTCGGTGTTCAGGTCGGCGTCGTCGGCCCCGCGGCTGTCGGTCTCGATGGGGTCGTACTCGTCGAGTTGCTCCGGTGGCTCCGTGCCTGCCGCGGCGTCGTACAGCCAGAGGCGGTACTCGTCGGTGTAGGAGTCGTGGCTGGTGATACAGATAATCGGCTCCTCGCCGTCCTCGGGAAAGCCCGAGCGGTCGTCGACCTCGATATCGAACGTGTTGACGCGTGGTTCGGCGTCGACGTCGACGGGTTCGACCTCCTCGTGGTGGACGCGCAACGTCTGCCGGTCGGCGTCGGTCTCGACTGCGCGTGCCGGCAGGCGCAACCCGCTCGTGATGTCCTTGTCGATGAGAAACCGGTTGGGAAAGAGGATGTCGGCCTCGAAGTGGTCGAAGTCGTCGCGGACGTTGCCCACGTCCCGCGGTGTCTGTCCGAAAATCTTGACCAGTTTCTCGCCGCGAATCGACTCGTGGGGGTCGCCGTTCTCGTCGGTCCGCTCCCACCCGGTGATACGGTCGTACTCGCGCAGGCGCGACTCTATGCTCTCACTCGCCGGTGCGTAGAAGTACGGCCTGAACTCGAGGACGCGTGCGTGGACGAGGTCACCGTCCGCCGTCCGCCCGAACACGTGGACGACGGGATACTCCTCGCTGCCCCGGCCCTCGACGGTGTAGTCGACCTGCATGACCGCAATCTCGACGGTTTCGGCGACGGAGGAGAACCGGTGGTCGTCGGTCTCGGTGGCTCCCTCCGTGGCGTCTCTGCTGCCGGCGATTGCCGCCGCCTCGTCTGCGGGACGACTCTCCTCGTCCCCGTCGGCGTACTCCCCCAACTGTGCTTGGTTCATATAGAATTTCCTTTGTCTCCCGGGTAAAAACATCCGCGGATGTCGGGGGCCGACTCCGGGCACACACCGGGAGCCACGCGACGGCCAAACTGCCCCGTCTCGTCGACTCCGCGACTCTCCTTTGCCCTCCGGGTCTCGACTGGCCGACGACCACGCGACTGTTGCTCAGGGCGTGTGCCGGCGCGTCGCCAAGACCCGCGTTAGCGGTGTGCGAGGTACGCGACGACCTCCTCGCCGGTGGAGTCGAGTCGCGCGAACCCGACGCGCTCGAACTGCAGCATCGTCTCCGTGTCGTACTCGGGGACACCCGGTTCCACACGGCCGACCGTGTCGCCGTCGACCGTCCGCAGACGCGCCGGGATGCTCTCTTTGGCCGGCACCCAGTGGACCACGTCCACGCCCTCCTCCCGGGTCACGTCGACCGTGGCGTCGACGTACTCGAACGCATCGCCGGTGTGGCGCACACAGCCGTACCCCTTCAGCCAGACGCGCTCGCCCGCCGGTGGCAGGTCCACGCGCTCGACGAGCACGCTGTCCTCGACTGGGATCTCCCGCCGGCCCCGCTCCTCGTGGTCGGGGTGGACTGGCGGTCTGCCGGCCTCGGGACCGCCCTCGACCGGTCGCTCGACCGCACCGCCGTCGTCGCGGACAAAGAACGCGCGGTCGGTCTCGTCGTCGATCAGTTTCCGATTGCTGGTGTACACCGACGACATCGCGAGGTCGACGTTCGTTGTCGACATCCCGAGGCCGGTCATCGCCTCGACCAGCGCCTCGCCACGGATGCCCCGACGCCGGAGACTCGCCACTGTCGGCGCGCGCGGGTCGTCCCAGCCGTCTAACTCGCCCGCCGCGATGCGCTCGCCGATTGCCGACGTCGACATCGGCACGTCGTACTCGTCGACCTGGACGTGTCCCCAGTGAACGACCGCCGGGTACTCCCAGTCGAAGTAGTCGTAGACGAACTGCTGGCGCTTCGCCGAGTCCTGGAGGTCGATTCCCCTGATGATGTGTGTGACACCGGTCAGGTGGTCGTCGACCGCGCTCTGGAAGTCGAGCATCGGCCAGCACCGGTACTCCCTGGCCGCCTCCCGTGGGTGGGGGGTGTCTATCATCCGGAACGCCACCCAGTCCCGCAGGGCCGGGTTCTTGTGCTCGATGTCCGTCGCGACCCGGAGCACCATCTCGCCGGCGTCGTACTCGCCGGCGACCATCCGGTCGAACTCCTCGTGGACGGTCGCGGCGTCTTTCGACCGGTGTGGACAGGCCTCGCCGGCGTTTTTCAGCTCCGAGAACTCCTCGCCGGGACACGAGCAGGTGTACGCCCCG
>CAZHPM010000101.1:0-3237 GCA_964534485.1 uncultured Halobacteriales archaeon | reverse complement strand
AGATGCTCGCCGACGACAAGGAGCGGGCCGAGCACACGATGCTGGTCGACCTGGCGCGCAACGACGTGCGCCGGGTCGCCCGGCCGGGGACGGTCCGTGTCGAGGAGTTCATGAACGTCCTGAAGTACTCACACGTCCAGCACATCGAATCGACGGTGACGGGGACCCTCGCCGCCGACAGCGACGCCTTCGACGCGGTGCGGGCGTCGTTTCCCGCCGGAACACTCTCGGGCGCGCCCAAGATTCGGGCGATGGAGATAATCGACGACCTCGAACAAACGCCACGGGGACCCTACGGCGGCGGTGTCGGCTACATCTCCTGGGAGGACGACGCCGACTTCGCCATCGTCATCCGCTCTGCGACGGTCGAAGAGTTGTCCGACCAGCAACGACTCACCGTCCAGGCCGGCGCCGGTATCGTCGCCGACAGCGACCCCACCGCGGAGTACGACGAGACGGAGACGAAGATGGACGGCGTTCTCGCCGCACTGGACCGCATCGAGACCGGCGAGGGCTCTCCGGACGACCCCGGCGACACGGTCGAGGAGGCACGGCGATGAGCGACGACGACCGGGAGTCGACGGGCGACACCCCGGCGGCGGAGCCGAAGGTGTTGTTCATCGACAACTTCGACTCGTTTACCTACAACCTGGTCGAGTACGTCAGCGAGCACGCAGACACCGAGGTACTGCGCAACACGGCGTCGCTGGCGGAGGTCGAGGCGGCCGACCCGGACGCAATCGTCGTCTCGCCGGGGCCGGGGCATCCGAGAAACGAGCGCGACGTGGGTGTCACGAACGACCTGCTCCGGGAGGTGAGTCCCGACGTGCCCACACTGGGTGTCTGTCTGGGACTCGAAGCGGCAGTCCACGCCTACGGCGGCGAGGTGGGACGCGCGCCCGAACCCGTCCACGGAAAGGCCGTCCCCATCGATCACGACGGCGAGGGCATCTACGAGGGACTCGACAACGGGTTCCAGGGTGGGCGCTACCACTCGCTGCTCGCGACGGCAGTGCCCGACTCGTTCGCGGTGACGGCGACGACGACCACAGACGGCGAGGACCTCGTGATGGGGATTCGCCACCGCGAACACCCAATCGAGTGCGTGCAGTTCCACCCGGAGTCGGTTCTGACGGCAGTCGGACACGACATCATCCGGAACTTCCTGGCAGACGTCGACTGAGTCAGGGTGTAATCGCGAGGCCGTCGGCACACGCCCGGAGTCGGTCGTGGCCGCTGTCGACGAGTGGGACACCGTGACCGGGGCAGACAACCTCGAACCGCGGGGCGCGACTCGACAGTTCGATAATCGACCGCTTTGTTCGCTGGTGGTCCTGGCAGATAAACGCCGGTGGCACCGCGAGATTACCGCCCGACTCGCGGACTAGGTCACCGAGGAATCCCACGGAGAGGGCCTCGCTGATGTAGGCCGTGTGCCCGGGGGTGTGTCCGGGCGTGCTGTAGGCGGTGAAACTCCCCAGAGTGGTGCCGTCGTCGACAGATTCGACGGGCAGGTTCGGCGCGTCGGTCAGCCAGCCAACGGCCCGCTGGAGCAGCCCCTTTCGCGTGTCCCAGTCGGGTTTCTCGGCGTCGACGAGGTACGGCTCGTCGGCGCGTCCGACGTAGACGGTGGCATCGAGGGTGGACAGACGACTCAACGCGCCGACGTGGTCGAAGTCGTAGTGTGTGAGCAACACCCGGTCGATGTCGCCCACCGTCTCGCCGATGGCCGCGACCGCACGCGAGAGTTGCCGGGCCTGCCAGCGCATCCCGGCGTCGACGAGCGTCAGTGTCCCACCGTCGTCGACGAGATAGGCGTTGACGCCGGTGAGTTCCACCCACCAGACCCCCGTCTGTAATCTCGTTACCATGGGTCGCTGTTCTCCCCCGACACTCAAAACTCCCCCGTCTGCGCGACCGTGCCTCTCCGGCGCCATTTTTGCCTCTGTGGTGTTCTGTCGGACCGGCCGCCCGCCGGTCTGCCGGGGCCGACTCCGCCCGTGGACGACACGCCGGTGACGACCCGGGCAGTTATTACCGGGGCGCCCGGAAACGGCGTATGGAGACCGACGGCGACCTGCTGGGACACGCGCTCGTGCCGGTCGCACACGAGGAAGACGCCCGCCTCACGGCGAGTGCGCTCGAACGGTACCACCCCGAACGGGTGACGGCTCTGCACGTCGTGGAGGGTGTCGGCGGCGAGAGTGCGGAGCCGGAGTCGGTTTCGGAGAACGCGTTCGCGGCCCTCACCGAGGTGTTTCCCGACGCCGACTCCGCGAGGGCCCACTCCCAAAACGTCGTCGAGGCGGTGTTCGAGAGCGCGACGGAACTCGACGCGACTGCTATCACCTACCGGTCCCGCGGCGGCGGCCGACTCCTGCAGTTTCTCTCCGGTGACCTCTCGCTGAAACTCGTCACGGAGGCCCCCGTTCCCGTTGTCGCACTCCCCGTCGAAGACACCTGACCGAGGATGAGCCACTACGTCTACTTGGTCGAGTGTGCCGACGAGCGTGGCAGTTTCTACATCGGCTACACGACAGACGTCGGGCGACGCATCCGCGAACACAACCGGGGTGCGGGGGCGAAGTACACCCGCGGACGCACACCGGTCACACTCCGGTACGTCGAGTGCTGGGAGAGCAAGAGCGAGGCGATGAGCCGCGAGTGGGAGCTAAAACAACGCACCCGCAGCCAGAAAGCCGACCTCGTCCCCGACCACCCCGACCGGGTGGCGTTCTCGCCGGCCCCTCGGGCCGGTGTCCCGGACTCCGACCCCGGTATTGAATAAAAAATCTTTTCAAAACGGGGCTCCTTAGAATATTAGTAACAGTTGGTGACTACCAGTGCCAAAGATGGAAACCGCGGAGTTCGAGACGGACCTGAGTTTGTTCAAGTACGACAACCTGGAGCAGCTTCCACCCGCCTACAGGGAGTTGTCCGAGGACGAGCGCCGCGAGCGCACGGAGGCAGCACTCGCGGAACTCGGTGACGATGTGGTCATCCTGGGTCACAACTACCAGCGAAAAGAGATTGTCGAACACGCCGACTTCATCGGTGACTCCTACCAGTTGAGCAAGGAGGCGGCCAACGCCGACGCCGACTACGTCATCTTCGGCGGCGTGACGTTCATGGCCGAGTCCGCAGACATCATCACCGGCGAGGACCAGAGCGTCATTCTCCCGTCGATGGAGGCCTCCTGCCCGATGGCGGGGATGGCAGAGGCTCTGCAGGTCGACA
>CAZHPM010000100.1:0-4012 GCA_964534485.1 uncultured Halobacteriales archaeon | reverse complement strand
GTCGATTCGCCCCTCGTCGGCGGTGTACGTCTCGAAGTCTACCGGCATTGTATCTCATTTGTATTCCAATTGTATTAAATCGTCGGTCGTCAGAGCGTAGGTTCCGGCTGTCGTACCGACGAGCGAGAGTCCCGCAGGATGGTCCCCCGACAGTATCACGAGGAGTCAAGCAGGTCCTGCAGGTCGTCCCGGAGGTACAGCACCGATTCGTGGCGCTCAGCTTTCTCGGTCGCGAGTGCCCGCAGCAGGATATCGTCGAGTGCCGCGGGCACGTCCGCAATCTCGCTCGGTGGTGTCGGCTCGGCACTCTCGATCTGTTTCATCACCTCGAACGGCTGTCCCTCGAAGGGGGGCCCACCGGTGAACAGTTCGTAGAACACCGCGCCGAGCTGGTAGACGTCGGTCACGTGGTCGACATCGCCGTACTCGTCGGCGGCGAACTGCTCCGGCGCGGCGTAGTGTGGCGAGAGCCCCTCCATGCTCTTTGAGTGGTTCAGCAGGTGTTTCGAGAGCCCCCAGTCGGCCACCTTCGGCACGTTCCAGGCGTCCTCGACGGAGCGAAACAGGACGTTCGCCGGTTTGAGATCCAGATGCGCGATGCCGCGGGTGTGGGCGTGTCTGACCCCCCGTGTCACGGCAACTGCCGTCCAGAGCTTCTGCGGGAGGTCCATCTCGTCCGCGCACTCGCCGAGGTGCCCCCCGTCCATGTACTCCATCGCAATCCAGGGCAGCGGCTCGGAGTCGTAGTCGACGACGCTCACGATGTGGTCGTGGTTGTCGAGTTGCTGCCAGGTCTCGGCCTCCCCCATCATGCGCTCGGCGGTCTCGATGGTGAGCGTGCCGCTCATCCGGGGTTTCTTCAGCGCGAGTTCGACCGCCCCGCCGTCGGTCGCCGCCGTGGCGTGGTAGACGTCGGCGTTGCCGCCGCTCCCGATGGGGTCGCCCTTCTCGATGGCGTCGTAGGGCAGCGAGAGACGCGGTGTCGTCGGAACTGTCGTCGGAATGTGCAGCGCGTCCTCGACTTCTCGCTGGAGACGGTCGTGTCGCTCTTCGAGAGTGGCGTGACGGTCGGCGAGGGCCGGGAACTCGTGTGCCTCGATGGACGCGCTCGCCGTGTCGAACCGCCCGGCGAGGCCGTCGAGGTGGTCAAGCGCCGCCCCCGGTGTGTCGCTCTCCAGCGCCGCCGCCGCGTCGTCAAGCGCGTCCTCGACAGTGTCGAGTTCGTCGGTCACGCGCCGGTGGGCCTCACGCAGGGTCTCCGCCCGGTCCCGGAGTTCGTCGTGGCGACTGTCGAGACGGTCGGTGCGCTCCGCGAGGTCCGGGAGGTCGTGGTCCTCGACGGCATCGCCGGCGTCGGTGAGCGCGGCCAGCGCGTCGTCGAGAGAGTCGAACGCGTCGTCGAGGTTTCCGTTGTCGAGCGCCCCGGCGGCGTCGTCGAGTGCTCCCTCGGCGGTGTCGAGGGCGTCGGTCGCCTGCTGGCGGGCATCGCGCTCGGCGCGGATGCTATCGCGGAGCGCCGTCGCCTCGTCGAGTGCGCCCTCGGCGTCGGGAACGCGGTCCGAGGCATCCGCACGGGCGGTGGCGCGCGCCTCCTTCGCGGTACCGATGGCCTGCTCACAGCGAGCGAGTGCGCGGTCGTACTCGCTAGCATCCGCGGACTGTCGGGCACTGTAGAGTGTCCCCGTCACGTCGTCCAGCAGGCCGTCGATGTCGTCCCTGACGCCGCTGTCGGACGATTGTGACCCCGTCGAGGCCGTGGCTCCGCCGCCCGGCGTGTCGGGTTCGGACGGTCGCTCCGGCGTGGCGTCGTCCCCGGAGTCGTCAGCCCGGCGCATCAGCGCGTAGGCCCCGAACAGGAGCGCGAGGGTGCCACCGCCGCCGATTGCAGCCATCTCCGTGGTTCCAAGGCCGCCGTCGTCCGAGGAATCGCCGTCAATACTGTCGTCGGATGTATCGCTGCCGTCGCTGGGTCCGCCATCGTCGGACGACTCGCTGTCGTCACCAGAGGCACCGCCGTCGTCGCCCGAGGCGTCGTCCGGGTCGGGTGCGGCGACGGTGACTGTCTCGGTGGCGTCGTCGTCGCCCGCGTCCACGGTCACGCTGTACTCGCCGGCATCGCCGTCTCCAGTCGAGAGCGAGAGCGTCTCGGTGGTGTCCTCGCTGCCGTCGAGTGAGACTGTCGTCGAGTCGCTGCCCAGGCCCGACGCACTCAGTTCGACGGTCTGGGTGCCCGACGCCTCGCCGGTGTTCTTGATGGAGACAGTGACCTCCAGTGAGTCTCCCGCCACCGGGGCAGTTACGTCCGTGATGGCGACGGTGAATGCCGCCGGTGCGAGGACTGTCACGGTCTGCTGGGTGCTGTCGTCGCCTGCGTCGACAGTCAGGGTGTACTCGCCGTCGTCGTCCTCGTCTGTCGAGAGCGAGAGCGTCTCGGTGGTGGAGTCGCCGCCGTCGAGTGAGACTATCGTCGAGTCGGTGCCCAGACCAGACACGCTCAGTTCGACGGTCCGGGTACCCGACGCCTCGCCGGTGTTCTCGACTGCGACAATCACGTTGAGCGTCTCGCCCGCTGTCGACTTTGTCACGCTCTCGATGGATACCTCGAAGAACGCCGGGGCTACGGTCGTCACCCGGTCGGCGCGTTCGTCGAGATGCCCTCTCGTTCCCAACCGTACCCGTGAGCCCTCGCTCGAACCGGGTACGCCTGCATCAAGGGCGTATAGCGAGAGGTCGTTGCTCCCCACGTAGACCGTTCCCTGGTAGACAATCGGCGAGGACCAGACCTCGTCACCGGTTTCGAACCGCCAGTACTCCGAGCCGTCGTCAGCATCCAGTGCATACACGTTGTTGTCGCCGCTCCCCACGAACACCCTGCCGCCAGCGACTGTCGGTGACGGATGCACGTGGCCGCCAGTATCGAACTTCCACTCCCGGGTGCCTGTTTCTGCATCTATCGCGTGTAATGCCGGGTCATCGTCCGTGGTTCCACCAACGCCGATATAGACTGTGTCCTCAAACACTGTTGGCGACGACTGGACGTACGTCTGAGTCGTCTCATACCTCCACCGCTCTGTCCCGTCACTCGAATCAATCGCGTAGACGTTATTATCGTTGTTCCCGGCGTAGACAGTTTCATTCATTACAGTCGGCGACGAATAGAAGTTTCCGAACGCACCATCGAATCGCCACTGCTCGCCACCGGTTTCTGTCTCTATTGCATACAAATTGTTATCCTGACTGCCAATAAATAGAGTCCCACCCACTACCGTTGGCGAACACCAACCGACCTCATCGCCAGTCTCGAAGCGCCACTGCTCTACCCCGGTCGACGCATCTAGGGCGTACACGTTTCCGTCGTCACTTCCGACGAAGACATTTCCATCCACCACCGTCGGCGACGAGCGCACAGCATCGTCCGTTTCGAACTCCCACTGCTCGGTACCTGTCGCTGCGTCGATTGCGTAGACACTCGTGGCCTCTGGGGCTTCGTGATGGCCGGTTCCGGCGTAGAGTGTCCCGTTGGTGACAAAAGGTGCCGAATTCACATCACCGCCTGTATCGAATCGCCACTGTTCGGTACCGGTCTCTGCGTCGACTGCGTAGACGTTGTCGTCGTCACTCCCGAAGTAAACCGTGTTGTTGACGACTGTCGGTCCAGCGAGGTCAACATGCGAGGATGTCTCGAACTCCCAGATGAGGTCACCGCCATCTGCCTGTGCAGCGCCGCGCCCCGGGAGCGCCCCGACGGCGAGTGCGCCCGCCGTGGCTCCCAGCACCTGTCTCCGGGTCGCCCGCGACCCCTCGCCCGCGTCGTCCATCCTTACCCGTGACGTGCCGCTCGGTGAACATATAGCTTCGGGTGACAGCTGGCAATCAGGAACGCCCAAGTGAGTCTCACGGAATCACCACATCTGGCCCGCGTGGCGGAGATCCGCTCCGCCGTCCCGGTGCTTGACTGCGACAGCGACTTTTCGACCCGTGTCGCCGCGAGGGTACGGACGCCGGCCATCTG
>CAZHPM010000099.1:3489-4038 GCA_964534485.1 uncultured Halobacteriales archaeon | reverse complement strand
AACCGGCCGCGAGGAGATTCTCCAGATTCACACCCGTGGGATGCCACTGTCCGACGACGTTGCACTCGGGCGCCTCGCAGAGGAGACGCATGGCTTCGTCGGCGCAGACATCGAGAGTCTCACAAAGGAGGCCGCGATGAAGGCACTCCGGCGGTATCTCCCGGAGATCGACCTCGACGAGGAGGATATCCCGCCGAGTCTGATCGACCGGATGATAATCAAACGCGACGACTTCCGGGGGGCGCTGAACGAGGTGTCACCCAGCGCGATGCGGGAGGTGCTCGTCGAGTTACCAAAGATTTCCTGGGACGACGTCGGCGGTCTGCCCAGCGCGAAAAACGAGGTCCGGGAGAGCATCGAGTGGCCGATGAACTCGCCGGAGAAGTTCGAGCGCATGGGCGTCCAACCGCCCTCTGGTGTGTTGTTGTACGGCCCGCCGGGAACCGGCAAGACACTGATGGCGAAGGCCGTCGCCAACGAGACCGACGCCAACTTCATCAGCGTCCGCGGCCCGCAACTGCTCTCGAAGTGGGTCGGCGAGTCCGAGAA
>CAZHPM010000099.1:0-3479 GCA_964534485.1 uncultured Halobacteriales archaeon | reverse complement strand
CCGCAAGGCCCGACAGGTCGCGCCGACGGTGATCTTCTTCGACGAACTCGACTCGCTGGCCCCGGGACGGGGCGGTGACGTCGGTTCGAACGTCTCCGAGCGGGTCGTCAACCAGCTCCTGACCGAGATGGACGGTCTCGAGGAGATGGAGGAGGTGATGGTCATCGGTGCGACCAACCGACCGGACATGATCGACCCGGCACTCATCCGCTCGGGCCGGTTCGACCGACTGGTGATGATCGGTGAACCAAACACCGAGGGCCGCGAGGAGATTCTGCGAATCCACACCGACGGGATGCCACTCTCGCCGGACGTGAGTCTGCGCGAACTCGCCGAACTCTCGGAGGGGTACGTCGGCTCCGACCTGGAGACTATCGCCCGCGAATCGGCCATCGAGGCACTCCGGCAGGACGGCGACGCCACCGAGGTCGGGATGCGACACTTCCGGCAGGCGATGGATGGGGTCAGGCCGACCGTCACCGACGAGATTCGGGAGTACTACGAGGAGATGGAAGACGAGTTCCGCGGTGGCTCTCCCGACCAACAGCGCGGTCCCGGCGGTCGTCTGGGCTTCCAGTAACCGCTGGCGACCCAGCCCACACACCGGACACGAGTTTTTTACTGCCGGACGGAGTAGATACCTGCATGGAATCAGTGCGCAAGGGACTTCGCTCCGGAGACATCGAGAAAGACACCTACGAGCGACTGACCTGTTCGGCGTGTAGCGAACAACTCGAAACAAAAAACAACCCCGACGAGGTCGGCCGTGTCCGGTTCTGTCCCGTCTGTGACGCCGAGTGGAAAAAGATTGGATAGACCGACGACGAGTCGGCGGTGCCGGACGACACCGTTAAGTAAGTGTACGGATTTGTTCACCACATACCGAAAGCGTTCATTAGTGAGAGAAGATGGAAGCGATACAATCCTACGTCGAACGGGTAACAGACGGCGAGGACCTGACACAGGCAGAGGCACGCGACGCCTCGCGGTTGGTCTTCGAGGAGGCGACAGAGGCACAGATCGGTGCGCTGCTGGCAGCACTGCGGGCGAAAGGCGAGACGGAGACGGAGATTGCCGGCTTCGCGGAGGGGATGCGCGACGCCGCACGGACTATCGACCCCGACCGGGAGACACTCGTCGACACCTGCGGAACCGGCGGTGACGACTACGACACCATCAATATCTCCACGACGAGCGCAATCGTCGCGGCGGGTGTCGGGATTCCAATCGCCAAACACGGCAACTACTCGGTGTCTTCCTCCTCGGGCAGTGCCGACGTGCTGGAGGAGGCCGGTGTCACCGTCGACGCCGACCCGCCGGCCGTCGAGACCGCAATCGAGGAGACCGGTATCGGGTTCATGCTCGCGCCGGTGTTCCACCCCGCCATGAAGGCCGTTATCGGCCCGCGAAAGGAGCTGGGGATGCGGACGATTTTCAACGTGCTCGGGCCGCTGACGAACCCCGCGGGCGCGGAGGCGCAGGTCGTCGGCGTCTACGACCCGGAGCTCGTGCCCGTCGTCGCGGAGGCACTCGCCCGGATGGACGTCGAGCGCGCGGTCGTCGTCCACGGCTCTGGTCTCGACGAGATTGCGATTCACGGCGAGACGACCGTCGCCGAGGTGGACGGCGAGACACTCGAACAGTACACGCTGACGCCGGGCAACCTCGGCCTCCAGCGGGCCGACATCGAGACCGTCGCCGGCGGCCAACCGGCCGAGAACGCCGCGGACCTCCGGGGTATCATCGGCGGCGACATCGAGGGGCCCAAACGCGACATCATCCTCGCCAACGCCGGCGCGGCGGTTTACGTCGCGGGTCTGACCGAGTCGATTGCCGAGGGTGTCGAGCGGGCGCGCCACGGCATCGAGTCCGGCGAGGCCGAGGCGAAACTCGAGGAACTGCGAGGGGTGTCATGACCGTCCGGGCGAAAATCTGTGGCGTCACCAGCGAGACAGACCGCGACGCGGCCGTCGCCGCCGGCGCGGACGCCGTCGGATTCATCACCGGCGTTCCGGTCGAGACGCCACGGGCGATTCCCACCGACGTGGCCGCGGACCTCGCGAGCGGACTGCCGCCGTTCGTGACGAGCGTGCTCGTGACGATGCCAGAGAGCGTGCAGGACGCCGTTGCGCTCCAGGAACGGGTTCGTGCCGACGCCGTGCAGGTCCATGGCACACCGAGCCCCGAACACGTCGGTGGTCTCGGTGAGCGTCTCGACGCGGCCGTGGTCGCGTCGGTCGACAGCCACGAACCCGCGATTGGCGCGTACGCCGACGCCGCGGAGTTGTTGTTGGTGGACTCGACGACCGACGAGGGCGCAGGCGGCACCGGCGAACCCCACGACTGGGAGCGCACCCGCGAGGTCGTCGACTCGGTGGAGACGCCGGTCGCGCTCGCGGGCGGACTGACGCCGGCGAACGTCCGCGAGGCAATCGAGACCGTCCACCCCTTTGCCGTCGACACCGCCTCCGGCGTCGAGCGCGAGGACGGAGTAAAGAACCACGATGCCGTGCGCGCGTTCGTCGAGCGCACACGGGAGGTGACGGTATGAGCGCCGACGTGGCCCTCGACACCGACCGCGAGACGTTCGTCTCGCTGGCCGAGGGCGACCGTCCCGTGGTCGTCAGGATGGCCGCCACGGTCGACGCCGACGTCGAACCACTGGAGGCCTACGCCGCGGTGACCGGCCGCACCACCGAGGCCGCCGGGGAGTCACACTCGTTTCTCCTCGAGAGCGCCGAGAAGGTGCCCTCGAGTGACCCCGACGGTGCGTTCGCGCCCGCCGACGACGACCGGCACGCGCGGTTCTCGTTCGTGGGGTACGACCCCGCCGCCGTCGTGACGGTCGGCCCGGACGACACCGAGACGACGGTTCTCGACGAGCGGTACGCGGGACTGCTGTCGACAGACGGCGGTGACACTGTCGACACTCTGCGCGCGGCACTGCCGGACGTCCGACTGGCGGGGTTTCCCGACCACGGCCGCCGGCAACTCGACGGCGGACTGGTCGGATTTATCGGCTACGACGCGGTGTACGACCTCTGGCTCGACGAGGTTGGACTCGACCGGCCCGACTCCCGGTACCCCGACGCGCAGTTCCTGCTGACGACGACGACACTCGCGTTCGACCACGCCGAGGAGTCGCTGTCGCTGGTGGTGACGCCCGTCCTCCGCGAGGGCGAGGACGCGGGCGCCCGGTACGACGAACTGCGCGCCGAGGCCGACCGCGTCGCGGGCCTGCTGGCCGACGCCGGTCCCGTCGACACCGGCGGGTTCGAGAAGACCCGCGAGGAGAGTGGCCCGCGCGAGCGCTACGAGACGGCCGTCGAGCAGACAAAAGAACACGTCTACGACGGCGACATCTACCAGGGTGTCATCTCGCGGACCCGCGAACTGTACGGCGACGTCGACCCGCTTGGCTTCTACGAGGCGCTCCGGGCGGTCAACCCGTCGCCGTACATGTACCTGCTCTCTCACGA
>CAZHPM010000098.1:0-4632 GCA_964534485.1 uncultured Halobacteriales archaeon | reverse complement strand
CGCCGACTTCCTCCGTGTGAAGGAGGTATCATAACCGGCCTAGATCACCGACCCGTGCTGTCGTGATTATTTTATCGTAGGACTTAAAAATTGTTACTGTCGTCGTCTGCCGTGTCGGACAGCGGTCACCAGACCCACGAGCGCGACGACGGCCACCACGACGCCGAAACCGGCACCGTCGCCGTCGACTCCGCTCTCCTTGCCGTCAGTCTGGTTGGACTCGCTGTCTGTTTCGGTGGTACTGCGGTCGGGTTCGTCCGTTCCGATATCGACATCGTGCACGGTGTCGAGTGTCTCGACGGTCGGAGCCGTCACAATCTGGACCCGGTCGCCGGTCCGGTCGACCGAGAGTGCCATCTCGAACGCCGCGCTGTCCTCGAAGGTAAACACGTCCGCTCCCTCCTCGATTGGGTCGCCGTCGCGGAACTCGACGAGGTCCTCGTAGGCGCTGGCGAACTCGCTCGCGTTCTGTGCGTCGTTCCACTGGAGCGTCCAGACCGCCGCCGTCTCGCCCTCGCCGTTTGCGTATCCGTAGAGTCTGTCGTTTTGCCAGCCGTCGGTCACGGAGTGGTCGTAGTTGAACACACCCGGCGCCAGTTGGAACTCGCGGACGTCGACGACTCTCGCGCCGGGCGATTCGAAACTCGGCGCGACCAGCATCGCCGTCAGTCCGTGCTGACCGACGACCTCGTACCCCGGCACACTCTCGGTCTGGTCCGTCGCGGCCGGTGTGACACGCTCCCAGTCGTCGGTACTGCGGTCCGGAACAGCGAGGTCGGCGCGCTCGAACTCGCCGTACTTCCCGGGGTCGAGTGCCTCGACCATCGACTCCGGCAGCGAGTCGAACAGCGCGTCGACACCGTCCCACCCCTCACGGTCGTAGGTGTCCTCCACGAGCGGTGTGTGGTAGGCCGCGAGTTGGGTCAGCGTCAGCCCCCAGTTTGGCGGGTCGGAGGGTTCCGGCGTGAGCGAGAGACACTCCTCGGCCCACCGACGCTCGCCGCCGGGGACGCCGGGAACCACACTCACACCGCAGTTGTCGCGGTACTGGTCCGCGACGAGAGTCGCGTCACCCTCGACGACTGCCAGCGAGGCCGTGCGGTTGTCGCTGGTCGTCGCGTCGAACACCGACCCGACTTCGAACTGGTCGTCTTGCAGTGCGTGGACGAGTTCGTGCGCCAGCGTCGGTTCGTCTATCTCGACCCGGTCGGGAGTGTCCGTCACGAACGCCATGAACTCCTCTCGCGTGTCGTAGAACGCGGCGGGAAAGGCGGCCTGGTTCTCGACGGTGACGTCGACTGCATCCTCGTTCTGGCCGACCAGCAGCGTCGCCGCCAGAGTCGCGTTCTCGAACTGCCGGGAGTCGGCGTCGTAGGAGTCGTTGACGTTCTGTTCGAGTCTGTCGCGGTACTGCTCGCGGGAGAGCGTCTGTAGCGGCGGGAGTTCGTCGAACCGGTGACACCGGAGTGCCTCCACGCGCGCCGCCGTCCGGGCGGTTAGTCGCGCCAGTTGGGTCTGGTTGAGGCCGTTGCTGTCGTCGATATCGAGTCGCTCGTCGTACCAGTACCCCTCGACCCAACCGGTCACGTCGTCGGTGTCACCCTGCGGGTCCTCGTGGTCGGCCGGCGGCGTCGCCGCGCAGTCCTGGACGTGTCCGTCCGCGAACACCGCCGGCGCGCTCGTCGCGGCCTGTCCGGCGGTGGCGACACCACCGAACACGAACAGACAGAACGCCACGAGCAGACCGAGTCGAACCGTCCGGACGGCGTGGGTATCGGTACCCGTCGGTGTCTCGTTGGCGTCGGCCTCACGCTCGTCGATGGAGGGGCGTCTATCGTCCACGCGCTGTCCGTAGCGCCTCGATTCGGATAAAACAGCGGACACCGGCCCGCGGGCAGATACCGTGGTTCGGAAGCGGTAAGTGCCGGTCGGGAGTACCGTTGCCCGTGACGTCGACAGTCCGGCGCGCGGCGGCGTTCGCCCTCGTCGGGGCACTGGCACTGGCGGGCACACTCCTCGAGGTACAGGAACCGGCGATTGCGACGGTGGTCGTCGCGGGCCCGTTTCTGGCCGTCGCCGCGTTCGCGCTGACTGTTCCCCGCGAGACCGTCCTGTTCGAGTTGTTCGCACGCCCGGGTGACCGGCGCGACGGCACGCTGTACGGACTCGCGGCGTTCGCGCTCGCGGCCGCCGGCAGCGCAATCTTCGCCGTTGGCTTTGGAATGCCCGTCTCCGTCTACGCCGCGACGGTCCTCCTGCTGGTGTTTGGCAACCTCACCGGCCAGGTCCTCCGCCAGGTGACCGACGGACAGGTGCTGGCGACCGCGGGGTTCGTCGTCGGCGGTGCGGCCGCCGCGACCGCCGGGCAACTCGTTGTCGCCGCCGTTCTGGACGACGTCGCCGGGTGGCGAACACTGCTCTTTCTCGCGACCAGTGGCGCACTCGCCGCCGCACTCCTGCGGGAGGCGCTGTTCCGGCGTGACGACGCGCTCGTGGTCGTCTCCGTCGCGCTACTGCTGTGGTTGCTCACCGCGCTTCCGGTCGAAATCTCGACGACACGAATCGCGGTCGCACTGGCTGTCACTGTCGTCCTCGGTTACGTCTCCGTGGCACTGGACACCGCCTCGCTGGCGGGGATGCTCACCGGCGTCTTGCTCGGTCTGCTCACGGTCGTACTCGGCGATTACAGCTGGTTCGCGATGTTGATTACCTTCTTCGGTGTCGGTGGTCTCTCCGCGAAGTTCCGCTACGACCGGAAACTGAACCGTGGTATCGCCGAGGAAAACGAGGGTGCACGCGGAACCAGCAACGTGCTCGCGAACTCGCTGGTCGCGCTGGTCGCGGTCGTCGCTGCGCCCGCCGGCACGGAGTTCGGTGTCTCGGGAGCACTGTTCTTTTTCGCCTTTGCCGGCGCGGTGGCGGCGGCGCTGGCGGACACGCTGTCGAGTGAAGTCGGCGGTCTGTTCGACAATCCACGGCTGATTACCACACTGGAGGTGGTCGAACCCGGCACCGACGGCGGTGTCACCTGGCAGGGGGAACTCGTCGGCGCCGGCGGCGCGGCGATAATCGCCGGTATCGCGCTCGCACTCGAGAGCGTCACGCTCGCCGGTGGAGGCGTCATCGTCGCCGCTGGCGTCGCTGGTATGACCGTCGACAGTCTCCTCGGGGCGACTGTCGAGGGCCGGGTCTGTGGCAACAAAGGTGTCAACTTTCTGGCTACACTCGCCGCCGCGGTCGCGGCTGCGACACTCGCCGCAGTGTTCGGGGTGACAGTGTGACGACCGTCCGCCCGGGACGACCCGCCGACCGACGACGGTTACAGGTGGTCCAGCAGGCACTGCCCGAACCGTCACCACAACTGCTGGAGGCGGCCCTCGGTGGAGCGACCCCCGGCGAGGCGGACAACAACGGACCCCTGGGGCTGTTCGTCCGGGTCGCCGACGGTTCGCCGGTCGGTTACGCCATCACTGTCGCGGGGTCTGAGGCATACGTGCTCGAACTCGCGGTCCACCCGGACCGGCAGCGCCAGGGCCACGGCTCCGCGCTGGTCGAGGCACTCTCCGAGCGTTTCTCCACGCTGGAGACGCTTCGCCTCACCGTCGCGGTGACCAACGAGCGCGCCCGCCGGTTCTACGGGAGTCACGGCTTCGAACAGGTCGACCGTCTGACCGAGTACTTCGAGAGCGGTGACGCACTCGTCCTCGCAAAGAGCGTGTGACACTGTACCGCGAGAGCGTGTGAGACTCTCTTCGAGGGGGGGGAGTGCCCTCACACACGAGTACGCCGCCCGGCAATATGTAGGTCAGCCCTCCGGGGTGAAAGTAAAACAGTGTGAGGGCGGATAGTGGGTGGTCGTCGGGTAACCGTGACCCGGGAGGACGCCACGAGCAGGGCTTCTCAGGAGGCGGTGACAGTGATAGCGCGGCCGTGGTCGATAGCCGCTTCGAGTTCCTCGGCGATGGCGCTGCCCCGCGAGACCTGGATTTCGCCGCCCCGGGAGACCGTCGCGGTGAACAGGTAGTCGCCGTCGGCCTGCACCTCCACCGTGTCGCCGGCGTAGCCCTCTGCCGGGATGGCGATATGCTGGCTGGTCACCTCTGGCTGGACGGTCTCGTCGTGTGTGCCCGACACCGCCGGGGTGTTTCCGCCGGCGCTGTCACGTTCGTCGAGTGTCCGGACGTCGATATCGATTCCCAGTCGGTCCTCGATATCGGAGATGCGGCCGCCACCCTTCCCGATGACCGCCGAGATATCGCTCTCCTCGACCCAGACCACCGCGGTGTTTTTTCCCCGGAGTTCGACCTCGACGTGGCCGTGGGCGACCGAGCGAATCTCGCGCTCTATCTCCTGACGGGCGATTCGGTCGACCCCCGAGTCCTGTTCGGTACCCTCGCCGATTGGGACGGTGACGACCTGCCGGTTGAACGTGTAAATCTCGAACTCCGGGTCGCCGGTCTCGAAGTCACGAACGAGGATGACCGGGCGCGCGAGGTCTTCCTCCTGTAGTCCTTCGGGGAGTTTGACCTCTGTTGTCACGTCGTACACCTTCGTCACCTCGCCGGCCTCGATGAAGACGACGGTGTCGACAATCTGTGGGATGAGACCGAGTTCGACCCGGCCGATCAACCG
>CAZHPM010000097.1:0-4802 GCA_964534485.1 uncultured Halobacteriales archaeon | reverse complement strand
CAAGGATGGACGACGCGGGCGAGGGGTCGCGGGCGACCCGGCGACAGGTGCTGGGAGCCACGGCGGGCGCACTCGCCGTCGGGGCGCTCCCGGGGCGCAGCGGTGCCCAGCAGGCCAGCGGGCCCACCGTCTACGTCGGGTCCAACGATGGGACGCTGTACGCGGTGGACGCGGACTCGGGCGAACAGGAGTGGGCGTTCACCCAGCCCTCCGACCAGGTGCGCTCGTCGCCGACGGTGGTTGCGGACCTGGCAAGCGGCGACAGCGTCGGGTCACGAGTGCTGCTGGGGACGATGGGTCATCACGGTGACCGGGGTGATCAGGGGACGAATCCGACCCCCGCAAACTTCGAGGTTACAATCGAACAGACCACAGAACCAGTTGCCGGTGAGCGTCTCGAGGTTACGGCCGGTGTTGCCAACACCGGTGACTCGTCTGGCACGCAGACTGTCGACCTGACCGTTTCCGGACTCGGGAGCGACTCGACGACTGTCTCACTCGACGGAGGTAACTCGACAGAGCAGGTCCTGTCGGTGTCCACCGAGGAGGACAACGACGGAGACTACACCGCCACCGTCGAGAGCTGGCGAGATCATCAAGATGACCGTCGCAGTCGAGAACACCGGGAATGTCTCCGGAACACAGACCGTCGCGCTCGAGATTCCCGAACTTGGGACCGACTCGGTGGCCGTCTCGCTCGGGGGCGGCGAGTACACCACTCAGACGCTCTCGATACCGACAGAAGATGGTGACGCCGGTGAGTACACTGCGACGGTCACGACGGACGACGACAGCGACGAGCAGGACGTGACCGTGCTCGTCCCGGCGGCGTTCACAGTCGAGGTTACGGACACGACTGGCCCCGTGGCGGGCAACCCGCTGGAGGTGACCGTCGACGTGGAGAACACCGGTGACGATGCCGACGACCGGACAGTCGAACTAACCACTCCGGGTCTCGGTAGTGACTCGACGACAGTCTCGCTCGGGGGCGGCGAGTCTACCAGCGAGACGCTCTCGCTCTCGACAGGAGAGGGTGACGCCGGCGAGTACACCGTGACCGTCGACAGTGGGGACGATAGCGACACCCGGGATGCGACTGTGCTCGCACCGGCGGCGTTCACCGTCGACATCACGGGCACGAACAACCCAGTCGCCGGCGGTCCGCTGAATGTGACTGTTGCCGTCGAGAACACGGGTGACGAGACGGGTACCCAGACCGTCGAACTGAGTGCCCCCGGTCTCGGCAGCGACTCAGTCGAGGTGAAGGAACTCGACGGTGGCGAGTCGACCACCGAGGAACTCTCGCTCTCGACGAGAGAGGGTGACGCCGGCGAGTATACCGTGACCGTACAGACCAACAACAACGAGGCGACAGCGACCGCCACCGTCTCGGAACCTGCGGGGGATGGCGACACCGGGTCACCGAGTGACGGTACCGGGGCCGGCAGCGACGACGGAAACACGCCCGACGACAGTACGTCCGGCGACGACAGCACTGACCCCACCGACGACGGAAACTCGACCGGCGACGGTGGCCTCGGAACGACGGAGATGGCCGCCGTCGGCGGCGGTGGCAGCCTCGCGCTCCTGCCGGGGCATACGCGCTGATGCGCCGGTCGGGCGACGACGATTCGGACTCGACATCGGAATCTACGTCGAATGCGTCGACCGGCGGGGAATCGTCCGGCCAGCCGTCCCCGTCTCCCAGTCCATCACCCGGTCCCGGCCCCGACGCGGGTCGCCAGCGTCGTCGCTCCTACACTCGTCGTGTCCCGTCGAGGATTCCGGACACGCCGCGCCCGTCGCTTTCCTACGAGGACATCACTCTGGGCGACCCGCTGGGCCGGGGTGGCAACGCCGACGTGTACTACGCCACCGCGGCGACGCCACAGGGCGACCTCGAACTCGCAGTAAAGGAACCCCGGATGGGCGGCGGCGAGACGCTCAATACCGAGGTCGTCGAGCGCATGATGGACGAGGCCGGCATCTGGCAGCAACTGGACGACGACGACCACGTCGCCGGTGTCGTCGACTACGGCACACAACCCCTGCCGTGGATTGCGATGGAGTACATGAACGGCGGCCACCTCGGCGAGCGCGTCGGCGAGATGGACACCGCCCAGAAACTCTGGACCGCGCTTTCGGTCACCGAAGGCGTCTATCACGCCCACAACCGCGGTATCGCCCACCGCGACCTCAAGCCGGAGAACATCCTGTTCCGGCACGTCGACGGGGCCTGGGACGCCCCGAAGGTGGCCGACTGAGGCCTCTCGAAGCACCTGCTCGAACACTCGAAGAGCCGCGATGGCATGACCGTCGAGTACGCCGCCCCCGAGCAGTTCAGCGACTCCAGGTCGACCGACGACCGGACCGACATCTACCAACTCGGCGCTGTGTTCTACGAACTGTTCACCGGCCAGCCACCCTTCGAGGGCGAGATGTTCACCGTGATGGAGCAGATCAAGACCGAGACACCCACGCCGCCGAGCGCGATTGCCGACGTGCCCGCGGCGCTCGACGAGATTCTGCTGCGGACACTGGCAAAGAAACCCGACGACCGCTACAGCGACATTCTGTATATGCGCGACGACCTCCAGAAACTGTTCGACCAGCCCTGAGCTAGCGCATCGAACCGACAGAGACTCGCCACACTGTTCGCACAGGATACCCACTGTCTGACTCCTCCGGCGGGGAATCGGACTCAGTCGCGTCGCGGTCGGGAGTTCGAGAAGTTACGCGAAAGGGGGGTTCGACGCACTGTACGGGCCTCGCTCTATCGAGGAGCTACAGGACGAGGTCGATATCGCCCTCGGCGTGAAGTAGCACCGGGACCGACCCGGACGAACCGATGGTGCAGACACCAACAGGCTTATTCTGATAGCGACTGTACCGATATCAGGAGATGACTGCCGGGGAGGACGAGGTCGAGGTCGTACGGGACCGTCGCCGTGACTTCGGCGACACACTCGTTCGGATTCGCGTGCTTCGGGTCCCCGAGTCCGAGACCTACCCCGGGGGAATCAAGTATGCATACCACTACGGCGACAAAAGCGCAGACACGCCCATCCTGCGGTACGACAACCACCACGGCGTTCACGAGCGCCACGAGGGCGATGACGTGGACGAAATCGAGTTTCCCGGCTACGAGCAACTTCTCCGTCGATTCGTCCGGGAACTACCCGACGAGGTATCCCCCTGAGGAGTCCAACACATGACAGACGACACACTTCACATCACGGTCGAATCGACCGCCGAGTTCTTCGACGCGGCCGCCGCGGATCTCCGGGCGCTGGCGGCCGACGAGGAGATGACCGACAGACACGTGCTCAGTCTGCCCGACGAGGCGGCGCTCGCGCGGTTGCTGAGCGCGAAGAACCTCGAACTCCTGCGAGCGATTGCGAGCGAGGACCCCGAGAGCATCCGCGCGCTCGCCCGGACAGTCGACCGCGACGTGAAGAACGTCTCCACCGCGCTGGACGACATCGAAGCGCTCGGACTGGTCGAGTTCGAGCGGGACGGGCAGGCCAAACGACCGACCATCTGGTACGACGATATCGAAATCGCGGTCGACCTGCAGTCGGGGGAGTCCGGAGAGGAAGCGACGCCGGTGTGAGCGGGCGACCCGGCAACAGGTGCTGGGGGCCACGGCAGTCACACTCGCCGTCGGGGCGCTCCCAGGGCGCGCTGGTGCCCAGCAGGAGGCGTTCTTCCGCGTCAGTGACCTGTCGGCGACTGTGACGAACGACGGTGACCTGGAGGGCACCCAGGACATAGTGCTTTCGGTCTCCGGGTTCGGCAGCCAGTCGCTGACGCTGGCTCTGTCAGCTTCACGATCGACACGACCGATGTCGAGCCCGGTGACCACACGCACACGGTCTCGAGCGAGGACGACACAGTGAGTGGTGCGCCGACCATCGAGGCGCCGCCACCTGAAGACGACTCGACTGACAACAACGACTCCGACGACGGTGGCGTCCCGTCGAGGATTCCGGACACGCTGCGCCCGTCGCTTTGCTACGAGGACATCACTCTGTGGGACCCGCTGGGCCGGGGTGGCAACGCCGACGTGTACTACGCCACCGCGGCGACGCCACAGGGCAACTCCGAACTCGCAGCAAAGGAACCCCCGGATGGGTGGCGGCGAGACGCTCAATACCGAGGTCGTCGAGCGCATGATGCAGGAGGCCGAGACCTGGCAGCAACTGGACGGCCACGACCACGTCGCCGGTGTCGTCGACTACGGGGCCCAGCCCCTGCCCTGGATTGCCATAGAGTGCATGGACGGCGGCCACCTCGGCGAGTCCGCCGACGAGATGGGCACCGCCCAGAAACTCTGAACGGCGCTGTCGGTCACCGAAGGTGTCTATCACGCCCACAACCGAGGCATCGCTCACGACCCACGACTCACCGAACCTGTCTCTACCCGGTATCGCGTCCGGTGGCGTATCCGACAATGCCGGACCGGTTCCGACTGGTCGGGTCGAGCGACTCGGCCCGCGAGGAGGGCTCGGGCGTTCGACACCGGAGCGGTGACGGGTCACTCGAGTTAGACGTGACCGGCCTCCTGTGGCGTGTCGATGTGGAACTCGGGTTCGGAGTCGATTCCGATCCGGTTGAGCTGTCTCCGGATATGTGACTTCGCAGTCGCGACGGCCCTCTCCCGGCGCTCGAACCCGCGCACCGTCGGCCGGTCGAAGGCCACCTGGATAGTTCGGTTGTTGGTCTCGAGTTGCTGTCCGCCGGAGTTGACCTGATAGAACGTATCACACACCCACACGTACGGCGCTGCCGTGGTCGGGGCG
>CAZHPM010000096.1:0-4912 GCA_964534485.1 uncultured Halobacteriales archaeon | reverse complement strand
AGGCCACCGAGACGAAGCCGTTCTTCCGCACGAAGGAGTTCCTCTGGCAGGAGGGTCACACCGCTCACGAGGACCGCGACGGGGCCTGGGAGGAGACGATGCTGCGCCTCGACCAGTACGAGCGCGTCTACGAGGAGGTGCTGGCGATACCGGTGCTCGCGGGGCGCAAACCCGACCACGACAAGTTCCCCGGTGCAGACACCACCACGACCGTCGAGGCGTTGATGCCCGACGGCAAGACAGTTCAGGGAGCGACCGCTCACTACCTGGGAACGTCGTTTGCCGACGCCTTCGAGATCACCTACGTCGACAGAGACGAGACAGAGCGGACCGCCCACACCACCTCCTGGGGACTCTCCTGGCGGGCGATGGGCGCACTCGTGATGACCCACAGCGACGAGCAGGGACTGGTCTTGCCACCCACGCTCGCCGACCCGCAGGTCGTCGTCGTCCCCATCTGGGACGAGACCAACCGGGAGGCTGTCCTCGAGTACGCGGGGGAGGTGGAGTCGGCGCTGGCCGAGGCGGGCGTGCGCGTCCACCTCGACGACCGCGAGAACCGCAACCCCGGCTTCAAGTACAACGAGTGGGAACTCAAAGGTGTGCCACTCCGGGTCGAGGTTGGCCCCAACGAGCGGACCGAGGAGACGGTCACACTCGTCCACCGACCGGACGGCGAGACCGAGACCGTCGACCGCGGCGGGGTCGGGGCAACTGTCGACGACCACCTGGAGACGGTGTACGCCAAGTTGTACGCCAGCGCCGAGGAGACCCTGGAGGGGGAGATTCGCGACGCCGACAGTCGGGAGGAGATTCTCGGAACCATCGGCCAACACGGCGGCTACGTCAGGTGTGGCTGGTGCGGTGACGAGGCGTGTGAGGAACCGATAAAAGACGCCATCGGCGCCGAAATCGTGATGGTCCCACTCGACCGGGACGACGACCCAGTTCAAGCGGAGTGTGCGCTCTGTGAGAGGGCGGCCACGGAGACGGCGTACTTCGCAAAGACGTATTAACCACTCCCCAGTAGGTATCGTATGTCCACCCCGGACCCAGAGACCGTCGCCGGACTGCCGACACTGGCGGCACTCGACGCCTACACGGTGCTTGCGGGCGAGCGCCGCGGCGCGAGCGTCCAGGTCGACGACACGTACTTTCGCGGACAGAAAGCGGTGATAGACGCCGTCGACACCACACCACAACTCTCGCAACGGCAGGATATCGTCGGCCAGTCACAGAACGTCTACGAGGAGATTCACGTCGAGTTCGACGAACTCACAGAGGACACCCTCTGGACGGCGTCGGAGAAACTCGTCGACGTTCTCCAGCAACTCCCGGAGTTCCAGTATCTCGACGAGCAGTTCCCCGGGACCTGTTTCATCCTCCCCGAGTGGTTGCGAACCGACCGGGGGGTCGACTACGGCGCGCGCATCTACTTCTTCCGGGCGGAGTCGGCGCCGGAACCAGTCGAGGTCGTCCGGCAAAACATCGAGGGTGTCGTCGCCGACGAGAGCGGCGAGTTCGAGAGCTACCTCGGCCGACTGCACGGCTACCCCGGGTGTTGTACGGAGTACTTTGCCACCTACGACCGGACCACAGAGCGCGCGCCGGAACTGGAGGCAATCGACCCCGTCGCGGACCACGTCGACGCGCCAGTGCGGGCGGACGTTCTGGACACGTCGACCGAAACCGTCGTCACAGACCTGTTCGACACGGAGGCGGCGTACTCGTTTTTCGCCCGCGAGTTCTTTCCCGAACCGGACTGTGAGCGGGCACAGACACGGGGCGAGGCCATCTACGACCGACTCCGCGAGACGTTCGCGGAGACACTCGTCGAGGACTACTTCCGGTTCAACGTCGGCTGGAGTTACCTGATGGCACAGTCGGTCGCGGCTCCGGACGGGTCGGGTCGGCCCGCTCCCGGGTCGCTCGGGCGCGAACACCTCCTCTTCTATCTGCCACTCTCCGTGACCCACGCCTTTCCGCGGTACAGTCACTCCGACGGGTGAGCGTGGGTCACCGACACGACGGGCAGACGTCTGTCGCCCGTCTGACGGCCACTTATGTACGCCCGAACGGGAGGTATCTACAGGAGCGATGGGTGAGACAGAGCACATCACAGTTGCCGAAACGAGCGACGGTCCCGGCGGGACGGAGACGGCCGGCGAGGAGGTCTCCCTGCCCGTCGTCGAGTTACTGACCGGGCGTGGATTCATCACCGGAAAGTCGGGGTCGGGCAAGTCAAACTCCGCGAGTGTCGTCGCGGAGAAACTGCTCGACAGCGGCTTTGGCCTCTTTATCGTCGATATCGACGGCGAGTACTACGGCCTGAAAGAGGAGTACGAAATCCTCCACGCCGGCGCGGACGAGGAGTGTGATATCCAGGTGACGAGCGAACACGCAGAGAAACTCGCCTCGCTCGCACTCGAACAGAACGTCCCCGTTATCCTCGACGTGTCGAGCTATCTCGACGAATCCGAGGCCGAGGAACTCCTGACCGACGTCGCTCGCAGCCTCTTTGCAAAGGCAAAAAAACAGAAACAGCCGTTCCTGTTGCTCATCGAGGAGGTCCACGAGTACATCCCCGAACAGGGGGCGGTCGGTGAGTGTGGCAAGATGCTCATCAAAATCGGCAAACGCGGCCGGAAACACGGACTCGGTATCTGTGGCATCAGCCAGCGCCCCGCAGACGTGAAAAAAGACTTTATCACGCAGTGTGACTGGTTGCTGTGGCACCGTCTCACCTGGAACAACGACACGACAGTCGTCCGTCGGATTCTCGACGGGGAGTACGCCTCGGCAGTCGAAGACCTCGGGGACGGCGAAGGATTTCTGGTGACAGACTGGTCGGACGCGGTGCGTCGCGTGCAGTTCTACCGCAAACGGACCTTCGACGCCGGCGCGACACCCGGACTGGAAGACGTCGAGCGGCCCGACCTCAAGAGTGTCAGCGACGACCTGGTGTCGGAACTGCAGTCGATCAGCGACGAGACTGAGGCGCGCACGGACCGCATCGCCGAACTCGAGGCGGACCTCGAACAGAAGGAGGCCCGAATCGAGCAACTGGAGAGCGAACTCGCAGAGGCGCGAGACCTCCAGCAACTCGCCCAGCAGTTCGTCGACGCGCTGGTCGAACGGGTCGAGGACGCCGGCGGGCGAGTCACAACAGAGTCAGAAACCCACGCGACGGGTCAGACCGACGGCGGTTCGACCCGGCGCGAGCGGGCGCAGAGAACGGACGCGACACGGGACCGTGACGGGTCGCCGACGAAGACGGTCGGCGACGAGTGGCACGAGGCCGGGTTCACCGACACGTCTGCGGTCCCGCCCGACGACGCCAGCGGTGACACAGACGCGACAGACCACACCAGCGGCGACGCGAGCGCCTCCGACGGGGCCGCCGACGGCGGGATGTCGTTTGGGGATGTCGGCGGACCCGGAGAGACTGGATTCGGGGACGTCGACAGCACCGACGAAACCGCGCCCGTCCCGCCGGAGTCCCCGGAGACGGTCTCTGGAAACGGGGCGTCGGGCGAGGAGTCCGACGACGGGTTCAGCGCGGAAGAGATTCTGTCACGCCTGGAGGAGTTGCCGGGACGCCAGCGGACAGAGACCGACCGCCCGAGACACACCGCGCGCGAGGAAATCGAGATTACGCTCCGCTCGGACGCCGAGTTCGTCGGCGAGAGTCCAGACACGACGGGCGACGACACAGAGGAGTCTGAGGAGCCCGACATATCACTGCCGGAGGAGGAGCCACTCGCGGTCCGGAAACTGAAAGCCGATATCGGCGGTCTGGAGACAAAGACACGCGAGATGCTCGTGTTCTACCGCGAACACGGGCCGGCGACAGCACCGAACGCACACTTCGCGGCCGGTGGCGACGGCGAGCGGGTCCAGGCGTACGCCCGCAACCGGACACTGCGCACGCACGACCTCATCGAACACGTCGGGCGCGGCCACTACGACTACCGACTCCGCCGGCGTCTCGCCGACGAACTGAGCGACCACGTCGACGACGCCGTTCTCGACGCGTACGTCGCCGAAATCGAGGCGCAGATTCTCGACACCTGAGTCCACGGCGCCCACCACGGCCGGGCGAGACGCCGTTTGCTCACCACGCTCACAACGGGTCGACGAGTGCCGTCAGTGCCGCCCGCGGGTCGTCTGCCTTCGCGACGCCACTCGCGAGCAAAACACCGTCCGCACCCAACTCGCGGGCCGCGAGGATGTCCTCGCCGGTGGAGATGCCAGCGCCACAGTAGACCGGCACCGACGGGTCCACGTCGGCGGCGGCCGCGACGGCGTCGCGCACGATATCGGGGTCGGCCGTGCTGACCGGCGTGCCCGTTCCGATGAGTTCCGGCGGTTCGACGGCGACTGCGTCGGGACCGAGTGCGGTCACCGCGGCAATCTGGGCGGGGTTGTTCGCACAGACGACGGTGTCGAGACCCGCACGGTCGGCCGCCGCGACTCCGGCGTCGAGTTCTGCGACGGTCAGGCGCTGCTCCGAGTGATTCAGCAGTGTGCCGGTGACCCCGGCGTCGGCGGCCGCCTCGGGGAGTGTACTCCCGGTGTGACTCCCGTGTTCGATACCGTCGACGTGCTGGGCCCAGGTCTGGACGCCGGTCGCTGTGACCTGTGGGAAGTGTGTGGCCTGTGGCGCGACCGCAATCTCCGCGCTGTGGTCGTCTGCAACCGCACTCGCGGCTTCTGCCACCGCCACCGGGTCACAGGGGTAGCTCTTCAGGTTGACGAGGACGAACATATCGGAGAACCGACCGGCGCGTCTAAAGCACTTCCGACCGGCGGTCACTTCGAAACCTTCAATTGTCCCTGTGGAAAACACATCACTGCGCGGGTTCGTGGTCTAGGTCGGTTATGACACCTCCTTGACATGGAGGAGGCCGGC
>CAZHPM010000095.1:0-4930 GCA_964534485.1 uncultured Halobacteriales archaeon | reverse complement strand
CCGCGGTACTGCTTGTACTTCTTGCCGTTCATCGTGATGACCCGCCCCGGGGCCTCGTCCGTGCCGGCGAAGTACGAACCCATCATCACCGCGTCGGCACCGGCGGCGATTGCTTTTATCGCGTCCCCGGAGTACCGGATACCGCCGTCGGCGATGACGGGAACGTCGTGCTGGCTGGCGACGTCGGCAACCTGTGTCACCGCCGTTATCTGTGGCATACCCGCGCCGGTGACCACCCGCGTCGTACAGATCGAACCCGGTCCGATGCCGACTTTGATGCCATCGGCGAAGTCGACGATATCTTCGGCGGCCTCGCGCGTGCCGACGTTGCCCACGACCACGTCCGCGTCGGCCGTGTCGGCGACCTCTCTGGCGCTCTCGATGACAGTTCGGTTGTGTGCGTGTGCACAGTCGATAAACAACACGTCGGCACCGGCCTCGTCGGCGGCTATCGCGCGGTCGAGTTCGGAGGGGCCGACGGCGGCTCCGACCCGGAGGTGGCCGTCGTCGTCCCGGGCCGCGTCGTCGTACTCGCGGCGCTGGAGAATCCCCGCCATCGTCACGAGTCCCACGAGGTGGTCGTCGTCGTCGACGATGGGGACGCGCTCTATCTTGTGCTCGTACATCAGTTCGAGCGCCTCGCGGGCGGTGACACCCGCCGGAGCGGTCACCACCTCGTCGGTCATCGCCTCCCGGACCGTGTCGTGCTCGCCAACCTCGAGATACGGGCGGATATCTGTCCCAGAGATGACACCCAGCACCTCACCGCCGCCGTCGACGACCGGTGCGCCCGAGACCCCCTCGTCTTGCATCATCTGGTCGACCGCGCGGACAGTCTGGTCTGGTGCGGCCGTCACGACGTCGCGGATGACGAGTTCGTCTGCGCGTTTGACCCGCTCGACCTCGGTGACCATCTGCTCGACGCCCATGTTGCGGTGTAACACGCCCAGACCGCCGTTGCGCGCCATCGCAATCGCCATCTCGCTCTCGGTGACCGTGTCCATCGCCGCCGAGAGCACCGGCACTGTGAGTGTGACGTTCGTCGACACCCGTGTCGTCGTGTCTGCCTCGTCGGGTTCGACGGTGCTCTCCTGTGGCCGGAGCAACACGTCGTCGAAGGTCAGCGCCTCGGGTACCCGCAGTTTCTCTGAAAAGGGTTCGGAGTTGTTCGCCATGTAAGCCGTCACACTGGGTGGGGCAAAAGCGTTCTGACTCACCCGACCTCCGGTTCGCCGTGGCAGTCTGGCCGGCGGTGACGAGCAACCGAACCGAAAAGGGGTTTACCCCGGCCGGCGACAGCCACGGTATGATCGTTTCGGGAACAGACACGCAGACGCTCGGGGTCGAACTCGCCGCCGAGACCGGGCGAGAACTCGCCAAAGTGCGCGTCGAGCAGTTTCCCGACGGCGAGCGCCGCCTCCAGGTCGAGGGCGTCGCCGGAGAGGTGCTCGTGGTCTGCTCGACGGTTTCGGATGGAAGTCACGTCGAACTGCTCCAACTACAGGACGCCGTCCGCGAGGCCGGCGCGAGTCGCGTCACGACGGTCCTCCCCTACATGGGATACGCCCGGCAGGATACTGCCTTCGAGCGTGGTGAACCGGTCTCGGCACGCGCAGTCGCACGCGCAATCTCCACTGGAACCGACCGGGTGCTGACGGTCAATCCACACGAGCCGTCGGTCTGTGGCTTCTTCGACGTGCCCGCGTCGGCCGTCGACGCCAGCAGTCTGCTGGCCGACCCGTTGCCGGCCCTCTCTGACCCCGTGTTTCTCGCACCCGACGCCGGTGCGGTCACCCTCGCAGAGACGGTCCGGGACGCCCACGGCGCCGGCGTAGTCGACCACTTCGAGAAGACCCGTTACTCGGGAACGGCAGTCGAAATCGAACCCAGCGACGTCCCCGTCTCCTCCCGAGACGTGGTGCTGGTCGACGACATCATCGCCACGGGGTCGACGATGAGCGAGTCCGTCGCGGCGCTACAGGACCGTGATGTTGGCCGCGTCTACGCCGCCTGTGTCCACCCTGTGCTGGCACAGAACGCCCGTCTGAAACTCCACCGTGCCGGTGTCCGGGCGGTTTACGCCACCGACACGGTCGAACAACCGGTCAGTCGCGTCAGCGCCGCGCCCGCGATTGCCGACGCGCTTGCTGACCTGTGACTCTGTCGTTCGGGACACGACCCCACCCGACGCGTCGCTGTCCTGTCGCTTCTTTGCAGTTGAAAGCTCGAAAATTGCGGCGTCGCGTCTGCGACGTAGTTACTCGCGGACGACGTTGCTCGCGCGGGGACCCTTCGGTGCCTGCTCGATGTCGAACTCGATATCCTGTCCTTCTTCGAGATCCGGACCGCCGACGTCTTCCATGTGGAAGAACACGTCCTCGTCTGCATCCTCAGTCTCGATGAATCCGTAACCGCCTGTGTTGTTGAAGAAATCAACCGTACCGTTTACCATTGCAAACAAATGTACACCACACGCGGGGATAACCCTTCCGGAGTCGTGCCAGCACGCAGAACCGAGAACAGATGCCAGGCAGTCGGTGCTCTCGGGCCGTCGGAACGACCCGGAGACCCCCTCGACAGAGCGAAACGGAAGTCGAGCGTTCGGCCCACACTGTGGGTATGGACGGCACGGGAGACACCGGCGTGCTGGAGAGCGAGCGCGCGGCGACGAGTTGCCGGATTCTCGTCGAGCTAGCCAAGCGCCAGCCAGCAGTGAGTCAGCAGGCGGTCGCCGACGCAGTCGGCGTGACGGCACAGACCGTCAGCGGCTACCTGCAGGAACTCGCCGGGCGGGGGTTCGTCGACAAGCAGGGCCGTGGCCGGTACCGGGTAACAAAGGAGGGCGTCGACTGGCTCATCTCGCGGGCCGACATCTTCCGGGAGTTCGGTGGTCGACGCCGGGTGGGTCGCCACGCTCGGGGCCGACCACGACCTGGTGGCCGTCGACGCGCCGGAGGGAGTGGCCGCCGCGCGGCCGGGGTCGAGCCAGACCCGCGCTTTGGCACCACGACCGCCGTGCGGGACGCGACACCGAAGAGGCTCGACGTGCTCTTGCTCGCGGCCAGCCCCGGACTCTCGACACACACCGACGCGCTCCGCGAGCACAACGTGAGCTACGAGATACTCGACCCCGTCGACGAGTGGTGACCGCCTCGGTCCGGGAGTCTCCCGCGAAACGACCGAGAACGGCCAGAACGAGGCCGTCACGCGGAAACCCACCCAAATAACATGATTTATCACTGCTGGCAGTCGATATCAGAGTGCTATGGGACAGACACTCACCGAGAAGATTCTCGACGAACACCTCGTAGAGGGGGAACTCGAACCCGGCGAGGAGATCGGTATCGAGATCGACCAGGTACTCACGCAGGATACCACCGGAACACTGGTGTGGCTCCAGTTCGAGGCACTCGGCCTCGACGAGGTCCAGACGGACCTCGCGGCACAGTACTGTGACCACCAGACCTACCAGTTCGACTTTAAGAACACCGACGACCACCGGTTTCTGCGGTCGGCGGCAGGCAAGTTCGGGGCCTACTTCTCTCGCCCGGGTAACGGAATCTGTCACAACGTCCACAAGGAGAACTTCGCCAGACCCGGCAAGACACTGCTGGGGTCTGACTCGCACACTCCAACGCCGGGCGGACTCGGCCAACTCGCCATCGGGTCGGGTGGGCTCGACGTTGCCGTCGCGATGGGCGGTGGCGCCTACTACATCGAGATGCCCGAGGTAGTCGAGGTGCGCCTCGAGGGCGAACTCCCCGAGTGGGCCACGGCAAAGGACGTCGTTCTGGAGTTGTTGCGCCGGCTCTCGGTAAAGGGCGGTGTCGGCAAGATATTCGAGTACACCGGGCCGGGTGTGGAGACGCTGTCGGTGCCAGAGCGGACGACAATCACCAACATGGGGACGGAACTGGGCGCGACCTCCAGTATCTTCCCGACCGACGAGAACACCGAGGAGTGGCTCGACCGGCTGGACCGTGCCGACCAGCACGTCGAACTCCAGGCCGACGAGGACGCACAGTACCACGACTCTCTCACCGTCGACCTCTCGGAGATCGAACCACTGGTCGCGAAGCCGTCGATGCCCGACAACGTCGTGCCCGTCCGCGAGGTGGCCGGCAACGAAGTCGAACAGGTGATAATCGGCTCCTGTACGAACGGCGGCTACCCGGATATCCTGCCCGCGGCGAAGATGCTCGAGGGCCGCGAGATCAACAAGACCACCGAGATGATAATCGCACCCGGGTCGAAGCAGGCCTCCGAGATGCTCGCCCGCGAGGGGTGGACGGCCGAACTGATGGCCGCCGGTGTCAACTTCTCGGAGGCGACCTGTGGCGCCTGCATCGGCATCGGCCACGTCCCCGGTTCGGACACCGTCTCGTTGCGGACGTTCAACCGCAACTTCGAGGGCCGCTCGGGAATCGAGGAGGACAACGTCTACCTCTGTTCGCCCGAGGTCGCCACCGCGTCGGCTATCGCCGGCGAAATCGTCGACCCGCGTGACCTCGCCGAGGAGACCGCCGACCTCGAGGACCCCGGTTTCGAACTGCCCGAGAAGTACGACGGTTCGGACGCCGACATAATCGAACCCGGGGAGGCCGTCGACGACGACCTGGTGAAAGGCCCCAACATCGGTGACGTGCCGCTGAAAGACCCGCTCGGCGCGGACCTCGAGGGGCCGAATCTGCTGAAGATGAAAGACAACATCACGACCGACCACATCATCCCCGCCACGCAGGACATCCTGATGTACCGGTCGAACATTCCGAAACTCTCCGAGTTCACCCTCTCGCGTGTTGACGACACGTTCGCCGACCGGGCGCTCGCGAGTGACGGCGGCTTCCTCGTCGCCGGCGAGAACTACGGTCAGGGTTCCTCGCGCGAGCACGCCGCCCTGTGCCCGATGTTCCTCGGTGTCGAGGGGGTC
>CAZHPM010000094.1:0-5366 GCA_964534485.1 uncultured Halobacteriales archaeon | reverse complement strand
GCTGTCCACTCGGTGTCAGGATGCGCGTTCCGGGTGGGAAACACATCTGGTCGTATGTCCGCATGAACGTGATAGGTCCACTTGCGATACCTCCAGTGCTTCCGACAGGGTCTCCGTAGGGCCGCAGTCGCCAGAAGGCATACCCCATGCCGCCGCCGCTGTTGTGCGAGACGACGGAGTCGGCGAGATACTCGTGGTCACCCTCGACGGTCACGTCGTGGACCGTCGCCGTTCCCGCTGGCTCGACGGATTCGACGGGGACGCTCCAGCGATTCCCGTCGTGGACGGTTCCGAACGTCGTTCCGTCGAACTCGGTGTCGGCGAGCGCCTCGGCCATCTGCTCCTCGCGGCTGTCGACGAAGCCGACCGACTCGGCGAACCGCTCCAGCCCCACCTCGCCGGTCGGTCCGACGTTCTGGTAATCGCGCTCCTCGGAGTCAAGGTCCCACTGTACTGCCGGAATCCCGAGTCCAAGCAGGAGTTGCTGGACGCCGTCGACGAGTTCGTCGGAGGCACTCCACAGGCGGGGGTACCGGTCTTTCTGGAGACCGCCGTCGGCCGTGAACAGGCCACGGAGGAACGCCGCGACCGTCTCGCGGTCGCCGTCCCACACCGCGTCGGGAACCCTCGCCGACGGAGCGTCCGGCTTCGCGTCGCCGAAGTTCGTCAGCCAGAACCGCTTGACTTCGTGGCTGTGCACAACGGCGTCGTAACAGCCCTCGTCGAACCGCCAGTCGAGCCCCTCGTCGAACAGTCGCCGACAGAGCCGGTCGGCGTGTTCCAGTGTCTCCTCGCGCCGGAGGTGAAGCCGGATGCCATCCTCGTGGACGGAGCCGTCGCCGACCCACAGCCCCAGCAGTTCCGCGAGGTCGGCCGTCAGTGTCGAGGGCTGGCTCACCGTCTTGACCGCGTCGCCGTTCGGTTCGAGCGACTGCCTGCTCCGGTGCTGTCCGACAGTCGTCTGGTGAACGCCGAGTTCGTCTGCAATCGCTGCGTCCGAGTGGCCACGCTCGTACAGCGTTTCGAACCGTTCGGCGTCGAAACTGACGCTGCCGGGCGAGCGTCCGCCGGAACCGTTCGGACCGAGACCGAGTTCGTTCGCACGCCGGCGCTGGACTGTCGAGGCCGAACAGTCGAGTCGGTCGGCAATCTCGTAGTCCGACAGCCCCGCCCCGTGGAGTTCGAGAATCGCCTCGTTGCTGACCGTCCGGTTGGCGTCCCACGCTCCGCCGGCCCCGACAGGCGTCAGTTCGACCGTCCCGCTGTCGTCGAGCCAGTCCAGTCGAACCGAGAGCCTGTCACCGGATTCGATCTCGTCGATGCGGTCCCACTCGCCGTCGACGAGCAGTTCGTGGTTCGGCGTGCCGGTGAGTTCGATGCCGGCAGTTGTCGTGACCCGATGGACCGGCGCGTCACCGTAGGCGTGTGTCTCCGAAACTGTCCGGGTCCGGTAGCCGTCGCCGTCGCGCTGACGAATCTCGTCGCCGGGCTCGACATCCGCGACGGAGACGACGCCTTTCCCCTCGACCGCGACGCGAGTATCCGCTGTCAGACACTGAAATACCTGTGCGGCTTCCTTTGCTGTCTGGTGGATGTCGTCAATATCGTCTTCCGGCGAGTCGACGAAACAGGCAGAGAGTTGCTGGAGTTCGTCGCCGGCGTTCATAATAGTTGGACTGTTCGGTGTGAATGACAATTTTTCCATCATTTTCTGGAACTCCCCGGCGACCTCTTCGACGTGGGTGCGAATCTCGTCGGGTAGCTCCGGAACGAGCGTCTCGTACGCAAATTTGTTGACGTTGTGAGGCGTCAATCGTGTCTCGATGTCGTCGTCAGCGGTGACGCCCGCACCGAACACCTCCGCCGCGAGTTCGTCACGGCGCGGGTGGTCGGGCTTGAGCTGGTCGGGCGTGACGGTAATCTCGACGGCCTGCCTGTCGGCCTCGAAGACCGCTTCCGCGAGCGCGATATTCTTCGCGACACGTTCGAACAACTCCTCCTGTTGTTCGGCGGGGTCGCCGTCGGCATCCTTCCGGAGATAGCGGGCGGGCAGGATGTTGTGGTAGGCGTTGTCGGTCAGTCGCTGTTCGATTGTCTCCCCCTCTGTGCGCTTGATCGGTAGTGTCAGGTCGTCGGCTCCAATGTCCTTGTTCATGACTCGTCTTTGCGGGTGTGCTGTCGAACGATTCCGTCCAACTGTGCCGGTTTCCGTCGGGTCATCTGTGGTGGGAACCCCGTCCGCGGCTACCGTTCGTGCTGGTTTCGACTGGTGGTTCCCAGACTCAGGTGACCGTCAGGCTCCAACGCAGTGTAGCGCGCGGACCGGGCTACGGGCGCATGTCGTCCAACTACAGTTCGTGTGTGGTGACTCTTAATCCTGTCCAGACCGGAGTGAAAGTAAAACCGACACCGGATATTCGCCGGCACGTGGCGGGGCGATCAGTAGAAACAGAGGGGTGATTTCGGTGGGGCGCGTTCGACACCCGTCTGACACCGTCGGCTCGCGGTTCCTGCGCTGGCGGGCGTATCTGAGTGTCAAAGCACTCTTCGTGCAGAGAGTCAGCCCGGTTCGGTGTCGTCACGCCCGCCCAGCGGGTCGGCGTAGACGACACCGCGTTCGGCGTCGAGTGTGATTTCTCGACCCACCTCCACCGTGGCGGGAATACTCGCGTCGTTGACCATCGGGACGTACAGTTCGCGGGCGGCAATAGCCGCGTAGCCGGTCATCTCCTCGTGTGCGTCGACGATACCGCCAATCTGTGAGAGGTTGTCGAACTCGCCGTCGAACGTCGCCGGGACGAAGACAACGGCGCCCGGCGGTGCGTCGGAGAGGTCACCGTCGGTGACACGGTACAGTGGACCGGTAGCAGAGCCGGCAACAACAGACCGGCCGGAGGCGATTCGTTCGGAGGCGACGTGGACTTTGAGCGTGTTGGCCGTATCTGGGTCGTCCTCGCCGGTCATCATCCCCGCGATAACGACCACGGTGTCGCCGCTGGCTGTGGCGCCGGCGTCGATTGCCGACTGAACCGCGTTGTTGATGACGGCGTCGGCGCTGTCGGCCCCGTGACTGACGCGCTCGCTCTGGATACCCCACGAGAGGGCGAGTTGCCGTCTGGTCGACTCGTCTGGTGTGGCGGCCACGACGGGTATCGGAGGGCGGTACTTCGCGGCCTTTCGGGCGGTGTAACCGGACTCGCTGGCGACGACGACCGCGCTCGCACCCAGGTCGCGGGCCAGATACCGGGCCGAGCGCGCGAGCGCACCGGTCCGGGTCTCGTCGGTCGGCGGCACACGCTGCTCCCGCAGTTCGGTGTACTGCTCGCTGCTCTCGGTGTCCCGGACGATTCGGGCCATCGTCTCGACGACCGCGACGGGGTGGTCGCCAACCGCCGTCTCGCCGGAGAGCATCACCGCATCGGTCCCGTCCAGCACCGCGTTTGCGACGTCGGAGGCCTCGGCACGGGTCGGACGACGCTCGCTGACCATCGAGTCGAGCATCTCTGTCGCCGTGATAACGGGCACTCCGGCCCGGTGGCAGCGTCTGATTATCCGCTTCTGGATGATTGGGACGGCCTCGAGCGGGCACTCCACGCCGAGGTCGCCACGGGCCACCATCACCCCGTCTGCGGCGGCGACGATCTCCTCGATGTTCTCGACGGCACCGGAGCGCTCGATTTTCGCGATAATCGGGGTCTCTGCGCCGCGCGCTTCGAGTTCGGCCTCGAGCGCGTAGACGTCCGCCGCCGAACGGACGAAACTCGCCGCCACGAAATCGACAGTGTTCTCCGCGGCAACGTCGAGTTCGCGCCTGTCGGCCTCGGTGACCGCCGGCAGTCCGAGGTCCACGTCGGGGACGTTCACACCCGACCTGCCCCCGAGTTCTCCCCCGGAAACCACACGGGCGCGAACGAGGCCGTCGTCGACAGTCTCCACCTCTGTCTGGATACGCCCGTCGTCGAGCAACACCTCGTCCCCGGGTTCGACACCCGACAGCGACACGGTGAGGCCGACTCGTTCGGAACTGACCCGCTCCCCAGCGGCGAACTCGACTGTCGTGTCCTCGACCAGCGTGACCGGGTCGGCGTCGGCGGTCCGAATCTCCGGTCCGGCGAGGTCGAGCAACACCGCCAGCGGTTCGTCACGGGCCTCGTCGACCGCCCGGACCCGGTCGATGCGCTCCCTGCGCTCCCCGGTCGTTCCGTGACTGGTGTTGAACCGCGCGACCGACATCCCGGCTTCGGCGAGGTCTGCGACTGTCTCCCTGTCACTCGAGGCTGGACCGAGTGTACAGACGATTTTTGCGCGTCGACTCACGCCCACTCACCCGGACGCACCCGGCGAGGAATTCTCATACGCGTGCGTATTCGGGGCACTCTCATCAAAGTTGTTCCACGAAATCGCAGGCGTTCACCCCACACCTGGACGGCACGGCCACACCCCACGGGAGTCGGGAGGAGCCCCGGCAGGTGGACCCGCCGTTAAAACAGCGAGCGGAGTTCGTCGAGGCTGTCGATGTCGACAGTCGGTGGCTCCTCGAAACTCATCTTGCTGTTGTGTTCACGGCGCAGAAAGCCCCCGTCGATACCGGCCCCACGGGCCGTGTCGACGTCCGAGGGACGGTCCCCGACGTACAGCGCGTTCTCGACACCGAGCACAGAGAGTGCCTGGTCGAGGTAGTGGCTGTCCGGTTTGCGCCGTCTGAACCCCTCGACTGTCGGGTCCCGCCCGATGGCTACCTCGAACTGTCCGTCGAACACCTCGCGGGCGGCGAAAGTAACTGTCGAGTCGCGGTTGTTGCTGACGATACCGAGCGGAACCGGGAGCTCGGACAGCATCTCCGTGTCCGGGAACGGAGCACGCGCCCCCTCCTCGAGTCGGCGGTTCTCGCGCTCACTGGCGAACCGCTCGCGGGTCTCCCAGAACGTCGCCGGGTCGGTACCCAACTCCCGACAGCAGTCGGCCAGTTGCTCGTCGTAGTGGTACTTCCAGAGCGGAGCGTGGTCGTCCGGCGACACGTCGAGTCCGAGCGCGTCGACGGCGTCGACTGTCGCGTGCTCGTACACCTCCGTGGGTGTCGCCGCTCCCTGGAGTAACACACCGTCCATATCGAACAACACCGCCTCGAACTCACTCATTGTGGGACCGTCGAACGCGAACTATAAACCCTGTCGGGTTCGGCACCGACGAGTGTTGCCACTCGTCGTGAACTAACGACCAGTACTCACGCGAGGTGAGTGTTGTAACTGGTCGAAGATACGAATGGAGGCGGCGAACCGAGTTTCCCAGAGACTCTCGTACTCCAGTACTCACCGGAACGCTGGCGGGCTTAACTTCCGTGTTCGGGATGGGTACGGGTGTAACCC
>CAZHPM010000093.1:2393-5405 GCA_964534485.1 uncultured Halobacteriales archaeon | reverse complement strand
GTTCGAGAAGGCCCGCTCGAACGCTCCGACGGTCGTGTTCTTCGACGAGATCGACTCGATCGCCGGCGAGCGTGGCCAGAGCAACGACTCGGGCGTCGGCGAACGAGTCGTCTCACAGCTCCTGACCGAACTCGACGGCCTCGAAGACCTCGAGGACGTGGTGGTCATCGCCACGACGAACCGCCCGGACCTGATCGACCCGGCCCTGTTGCGTCCGGGCCGACTCGACCGGCACGTCCACGTCCCGGTTCCCGACGAGGAGGGACGCCGGAACATCTTCGCGGTCCACACCCGCGACAAACCCCTCGCTGACGGGGTCGCCCTCGACGACCTGGCCGAGCGCACGGAGGGGTACGTCGGTGCCGATATCGAGGCCGTCTGCCGCGAGGCCTCGATGGCCGCGAGCCGTGAGTTCATAAACAGTGTCGACTCCGACGACGTCGACGACAGCGTCGGGAACGTCCTCGTCACCACCGACCACTTCGAGACGGCACTCCAGGAGGTCGCACCCAGCGTCGACGAGGAGGTCCGCGAACACTACGAGGAGATCGAAGAGCAGTTCGACCGCACAGAGCCCGGTGCCCCGAACGACGAGCCGGTCAGCCGAACCTTCCAGTAACCCGCCGACAGTTCCCGTCACACCTTACCCCGGAACTGGTAGTCGAGAGGCTTTTGTCGGTACCACACGTCGTTTCCGCCGATGTCCGACGACGGCACGCCGACGGTCGAGGATTACATGACCCGTGACGTGGCGACAGTGTCTCCCGACGCGACGGTCAGAGCGGTCGCCGAGCGTATCGCCGAGACCGACGACCACGGCGGGTTTCCGGTCTGTGACGGCCGCCACGTCGAGGGGTTCGTCTCCGCCAGAGACCTCTTGCTCAAGGACGACACCGAGCCCATCTTCAAGACCATGACGACAGACCTGCTCGTGGCCCACCCGGAGATGAAAATCGACGACGCCGCGCGGGTTATCCTCCGGTCCGGTATCCGCCGGCTGCCAGTCGTCGACGACGCGGGCAACCTCGTCGGCATCATCTCGAACGCCGACGTGATACGGAGCCAGATCGAGCGAGCGACCCCCGGCAAGGTGGACAAACTCCTGCGAACACTCGAGAACATCCACGACGTCGACGCCCGCGAGGAGCGCCGCCAGATACGACTCGGAGAGCTGACACCCACGCAGGACAAGGTGTACGCCGACGAACTCGAAGGACGGCGGTACGAACTCGAGAACGGACTCGCGGAGCCGCTGGTGGTCATCGAGACACCAGAGGAACTGTTACTCGCCGACGGCCACCACCGGAGCAAGGCCGCCAACCGCCTCGATATCGAGGAGATGGACGCCTACGTCATCGTCATCGACGACCCCGTCGACCTGGGGATGGCCGAAACCGCGCGCCGCGAGAACCTCGACGCCATCTCAGACATCGAGGCTGTCGACTACGCACACCACCCGCTCGTCGAGACGACCCAGCGTCTGCAGGAGTGAGCGCGGTCAGAGGAGAGTGTCAGCCGTCGGCCTCGCGCAACCCGCGGTCGACCACGAGCGTCGCGAGGCGCTCGTCGACGCCGACGAGGGCCTCGTCTGGCGCCGGCAGAGGATACCCCCGGAGCTCTCGTGCGAGTTCCTCCCGGTAGGTTGCGAGCGAAGGTGGTGTCGTCTGCATCACGAGGTCCGCTCCCGCGTCGACGGCGAGACGGATGACGTCCACCTCCAGCGGTTCGTCGGCGTGTCGCGTGCCAAGCTCACCCCCCTCGGTCTGTGTCCGCCCGAACTTCTGGACGATTTCGACGGCCTGTTGTCTGACCCCGGTCCCCGAGAGGTAGTACAGGCCACGGGAGACGAGAATCTCGGCGGCCAGCAGGTCGTGGTAGTACTCCTCCGTGTCACTGTCCTCCCAGCGCCGTCTGCGGAGGATAGAGCGTGTCAGTTCTAGCCCCGTGTAACTCAACTGGACGCCCGCTCCACGGGCCGCGCTCGATTCGAGGTCGACCGACGGCTCGAGCGCCTTTGCTGTTTTTATCGCGAGTACACCCGGCGTTCGGGAGGTGCCACTGGCGACACCCAGCAGGCGCTCGCGAAAGGAACCCGGCTCCACCTCGTCGACGGACCGGCAAATCACCTCGTCGAGAGAGCTGACCGCTTCCATCAACCGGGAGTTAGGAAAGAGAGAAAAAAGACCTTTGGAACCACAATCCTCTGACAGCGAAACGGTACGCCCGGCTGTCGGCGGTGTTCCTGGTTTTAGTCTGCACTCGCCGGCGGTGCGTCGATGTCGAGTTCGCCGGCGTCGAGTTGGGCCTCCACCTCGCGGGCGGCGGTCACCAGGTTCTCCATCTTGCCGTACGCGACCTCTCTGGGGAGCAGTTTCAGCCCGCAGTCTGGACTGACAGTCAGTCGCTCGGGCGGGACGATCTCCAGCGCTTTCTCGATGTTCGCCTTTATCTCCGCGACGGACTCGACCTCTCGGGTGTGGATGTCGACGACACCCATCGCGAGGTCGGCGGTGAACTCGGGTTCTTTGAAGACGTCGAGTTGTTCGTAGTCGTCGTTGCAGAGTTCGATGTCGAACTCCTCGACGGGAAAGTCGAGCATCTCGGGATAGATGCGGGAGTAGTCGCCGTAACAGACGTGCAAAGCGAGACGGACGTCATCGGGCACGTCCGCGACGATGCGTTCGAGACACTCGCCGACGACGGCGTGGTCGTCCGGTGTCGTCGCCAGCGCGGGTTCGTCGACCTGGATGTACCGGGCTCCGGCCTCGACGAGCCCCTCGATTTCCTCGTTGACCAGCTCCGCGAGTTCGTACGCCAGCCGTTCCTCGCTGTCGTACACCTCGTTGAACGACCAACTCGCGAGCGTGTACGGCCCGGTTATCGGGACTTTCACCGGCCGTGAGGCGATCTCCGAGGTGAACTCGTACTCGGAGACGAGCCACTCCTCGCCGTAGGACACCTCGTCGACGACACTTGGCTTGTCGAAGTAGTTGTGTCCCCACACCTTGACGG
>CAZHPM010000093.1:0-2383 GCA_964534485.1 uncultured Halobacteriales archaeon | reverse complement strand
GCAAAGTACTCGACCATCTCGTTGCGCCGCATCTCGCCGTCGACGAGGGCGTCGATACCGGCGCGCTCGTGCTCGCGGGTGATTAGCCGTGACGCGTCGTCTTTTGCTTCTTCGAACTCCGTTTCGCCGAAACTGTGGTCTTCGTCCTCGTAGAGGTCCCGCGCGCGGTGGAGCCACTTTGGCTTGGGGTACGACCCAACGGCGGTCGTCAACAGGAAGTGGTCGTGTTCGTGGCCCTCCGGCCGGAACTGTTCGCGCGTGTCGCTCATACTGTTACCTCCTGTGTGGCCGCGCCCAGCGCGTCGAGTTTCTCGACGAAGCGGTTGACCGGCAGGTAGAACGCTCCGGTGTTGGTCGTCGCGTACAGTCGTCCGTACTCGTTTTGTGGGGTCTGTCCGTCGAACCACTCGAGGCGCTCGCGAATCGTCTCGGGAGACTCGACGAGCGTGTTCTGCCCGTCGACGACGCCGAGTGCCACGTCGTCTGGTGTCCCGTACTCCTGTGCGTTGTAGACGTTGTCGTCGGGGTTCGAGACCAGGTCGAACCCCATCGCGTCGATGTCGGCGTCCATCGCGTAGGCGTACACCTTCTCCGGCAGCGCACCCCAGTAGGGGTGTAGTACGACCTCACAGTCGGCCGCCGTGGCGACCGCGTCGAGGGCCTCGGCAACGGGTTCACACTCGCCGTCGTCCGGCGGTTCCTCGACCAGTGACGGCTCCAGTACGAACAGCGTCTCGACCGCCGGGAACTGCTCGATTTCGCCGGCCAGAAAGTCGGCGACGGCGTCGAGAAACGCGAGTTCGTCGCCGTACTGTTCGTCCGTGGCCAACTCCGACAGCGAGTACGGACCCGGCAAAACGGCCTGTACTGGCGTCTCCCCGCCCTCGACCGTCGCGGCGAGCTCCGCCGCGATATCGCCGTCTGGAGTCAACTCACCCGTCACGACCGGGTCGCGGTGGAAGTTGTTGTTGTCGTAGTACCGGACGATACCACGGGTCTCGACACTGTCGTGAACCGCGAGTGGATGCGCGAGCATGTCGTCCCAGCGCGCCTGCCCCTCGACGACTCTGTCGAGTTTGGCCTCTCGCTGGCGCTCGACCAACTCCTCGCGCACCTCCCCGTACGTCTCCGCGATTTCGCCGCTCTCGTCACCGGTTATCATATCTTCCTTCTGGTTGCCCTTCTGGCCCTCCAGTTCGTCTTTTGCCCAGTCTGGCAGCGGATACATCCCCGCCGTTGTCGAGACAATCTGTGACATTGAGACTGGATACGCCATGACGCAGTTTAATATTTCCTGTTCGTGGCTATGTCCGGCAGTTATCGTGTGTCTCGCCGACGACTAACCCCCGAGGAGACTGCGCAGCGAGCGGGTACGGACGCCACACTCGTCGCGGTAGTCACAGGGCTCGCACTTCGCGCGGTTTTGGGTCCGGGCGGGCGGGCCGTCGATAGAGTCGGCGACACGAACGGCCTCCCGGTACGCCGCGGTTCGGCGCGCGTCGACGGGAACCTCGCGAACGACGCCGTGTGCCGGATACTCGGCGAACACGCGCTCGATAGCGGTTTCGCGCTCCCAGGCGAGGGCCTTTGCGGCGGCTATCAGGCGAACGCTGTGTGGTTGCCAGACGCCGTTTTCCGGTGGTCGACCCGCAAACACCAGCGACGCCGACGGCGGTGTGGTCTCCAACAACTTGTGGACGGTGCCGTGACAGTCCCGACCACTGAGAAAGACATCGCGGTCCACAGGGTCGACGAGTCTCTCCCAGCAGTCGATGCGGGCCTTTGCACAACCGACGCGCGACCGGAACTGTGTCGGCGTCACCTCGATTGGCGCCTCGCTGAGCGCGGTCTCTCCCCGGAGGAGTCGCTCGTACTCGAAGGCGAGGTCGCGCCGGGCTGCGACTGCCTCTGGTGTCTCCTCCTCGGGTGAGCGACGGCGGTAGTAGAGTTTCCGTGGACAGTAGGCGGCGGTTTCGACCTCTCTGAACGCGTGCATAGCGGGTTTGGCCTCGTCTTCCGGTATAACTCTGTGGTCCGGCGCCCGACAGGAGGCGGGATTTGAACCACGCCCACTCGCTCGCGGTGCTCGCTCGTGGTTTAGTTCAAATCCCGCAGTCGTGTACCACAGAGGGCGTTGCTCGGCGATGAAACCGCCTCGCAGGAATCCAAGAGACGCCCGAGGCGGGATTTGAACCCGATGGCGAGACGGTCGCTCTCGTTGGTCGCGCTGCGTCTCGCGTGGTTCAACTCCCGCGCCTGTCGCACACGGAAAATTCAGTAGTAGTCGCAACACGCGAAGCGGTTGCTCACGGAATTAAGTGTTCGAGAAACGCCCGAGGCGGGATTTGAACCCGCGTCACGACCGTGACAGGGTCGTATGATG
>CAZHPM010000092.1:0-5529 GCA_964534485.1 uncultured Halobacteriales archaeon | reverse complement strand
GTCGCCGGCGAGAACTACGGCCAGGGCTCCTCGCGCGAGCACGCCGCGCTGTGCCCGATGTTCCTCGGTGTCGAGGGCGTCCTCGCACAGAGTTTCGCACGCATCCACCGCGCCAATCTCTTCAACTTCGGGCTGCTCCCGCTGGAGATCGACGAGGAAACCTACGAGCGACTCGACGAGGGCGACAACATCGAAATCGTCGACGACGTCGCCGACGCGGTGCGCTCCGGCCGAGAGGAGTTCACTATCCGCGTCAACGACGACTGGGAGGCGACCGGACTCCTCGAGGCGAGTACCCGAGAGCGTGACATCCTCGCCGCCGGCGGCAAACTCTCCTATGTCAAACAACAACACGAGGGAGACAGCAGCGCGGCACCCGCCGACGACTGACTACCGACGCTAGCCCCCCCGGGCGAGTTCTTTATCTACAGTTCCAGAGACGAGACACCCTCGGGTCCGACCGGCGCTTTCGATATAGCGGCATGCAGTTTACCAGACGGCGTCGTCGACTACAGAACGGAGTAGATGTACTTCTCGTAGGTCGTTCTGACACGGTCGCCCCAGTCGTGGGTGTACGTGTCGATGACGTCCTGCGCGACGTCGCCCCGGAGGTATTTCACGACGCCACGGTCACCCGTTCGGTCGCGCAGGTGTGTGGTGAAAAAGTGCCGGAAGTAGTGGGGGGTGACGTTCTCTTCGGGGCCGCCGCCGTCGCGGTACCAGCCGGCCTCGCGGGCGTGGGATTCGACGACGTGGTGGACCATGTCGGGCGTGAGGCGGTGTCCCCACTCGGTGGTGGTGCTCACGAGCAGCGGGTCGGCCTCGGAAACCGGGTCGGGACGAATCGCCAGCCAGCGGCGCAGTGTGGCGGCGAGTTCGTCGTCGACGGGAACCGTTGTCGCCCGCTTGCGCTTGTTCGAGGCCGTCCGGCGCTGGCCGTTGTAGAGGTCACCGGCCGAGGGTGCGTCGTCGACGTACAGCGACTGTGGTCGGCCGTCGAGTCGTGGCCTGTGCTCGCCACCGTCGGATGGTGTCGAGAGGTTGAGGTCGCGCCGGTCGAGGTTGCAGAGTTCGCCGGCACGCATACCCGTCTTGAGGAGTGTGACGACGACCGCGCGGTCGAGTGGGTGGGTGACCGAGGCCACGAACGAGCGCATCGCCGCCACCGAGATGTCTCGGCGCGCCGGGTCGGTGTTGATCGACTCGTCGACCTCCTCGACGACGACCGCCATCGGGTTGTTCTCGAGCGCCTCGACGCGGGTCATGTAGTCGTAAAACCGGTGGAGATAGGAGACGTACGTGGCGACGGTGCTCTCGCCGACCTCGCCGCGCAGCTGGTGGACGTAGGCCATACAGTCCCGGTGGTTGGCGGTTTCGACGTCGATACCCCGGGAGTCGAGGTACGACTGGAACTCGCGCAGGACACGCTCGTAGGCCTCCTGCGTGCGCGGTGACTTTCCCTGGTACGAGATGTCCTCGAGAAAGTACGCGACGTGGTCCTCGCGTGGCTCTGTCTCGCTCACTCTCGACCCTCCGGTTCGAGCACGTACCCACCCTCACGGCCGCTGTAGCGGACGACGTCGTCGGACTGCAGTTCCTGGAGTGTCTCCTCGAGACGGCTCTCCACGTCGCCGGTCACCGCCGCGAGCAGGTCCTCCCAGTCGAGTGGCCCCGACTCGGCGAGCACCTCGCGGACGCGGTCGGCGAGCGGAGTACCCTCCTCGGTCGTCTCCGCTGACTCGCCGGCGGCCGCTGGCTCCGCACCGAACCCCGACCGGCCGGCCTGGACCATCGTCCTGACGAACTCGCTGCGACTCATCCCGAGTCGCTCCGCGTGGTCGTCCCACTCTGCTCGCTGGTAGGCCGGAACGTAGGTCTGAACAACAGTTCTTGTGGTGTCGGTCTCCGACTCGCTCATATCCGGGGTGTCGGCCCCCGCCGACTTCAATCTGATGGCAGATACACGTCTAAGGGCACTTAGTTGTGTCTCTGATTCCCTCTCTCGGCGCCTCTGTGCGCTCACCGGACAAAGCAATATTAGACACACAACTAAACGAGTTCCCGGACGCCCGCGACAGCGTCTCGGCGTCGATGCCAGTCTCGGTGGCTGTCGACCGACCCTGATTCGCGGGAACCGACTCTGACACCGTTCGGTGTGACACTCGCCCGGGGACGAACCGGGTCTTTGCCTCCAAGCGAGTGTATTAAATGGGGTTAGATGTCTCCGGTGGCGGCCTCGCTATCGCGCAGTCACCATCCGCGGGTGCGACAGTTGTGGGCCGGTTCGCCGTCCTGTCGCCCGAGCACGCGAAACCGGTGGTCGGCAGGTGGCGTTGTCCCGACCGTGGTACTGGCGGCGGCGGCGGGACAGGTGGGTGCGCTGTCGATAGCGGTGTCTGTGCCGATTCCTTGCCCCGCACGTGCCGACACCGAGGGGCGTGGCACACGTCCTAGCCGGCCGGCGGTAGGGACACACCACGAGAGCACGACAGCGGGTGGTCGTCTCGCCGGGACGGGCCGTACGGACGAGCGCCACCCTCTTGGAACCCGACTCGCCCCTCGAACCGTCTGTCGACGCCGGAGAGGGCCGTCGACCGGGACTGCTCGGGTGAATCGACCGCACAGTCCGACCAGATATGCGTCGAACTGGTCTACCGGCACCGCCACGGGCACTCGCCGGTTACTGGCCCCGCCACCCGGTGAGCGCCGGGAGGGTGAACACCAACGGGCAGTCCGAACCGGACGAGACTGCGCCCGGTGACCAACCGCGACCCGACACCGAGTGCGACGAGCGTGGTCGAGATGCGTCTCACTGCTCGTCGACTGTGACCTCGGAGTGCGTGGACGATGTGCGAACCCACCTGCCCGCACCTCTCGCCGTGTAAACAATACAACCGATACATAAAAATAAGTATATATCGGGTAACGACAGTGTGGCGCGGACCGTGTCGGGGGCTGGTAAATCGTACGTCGCTATATCGATTGCCGGGGTCTCCACAGCCAGTGGTCGACGGGTTCTGTGCTCTCAGGGCGCGTGGATTTCGGACAGTGAACCGACAGACGGGGCGTTGACGATGCGGACACTCTTCCCATCCTGGCTGACGCGGAACGCGTCGGCGAACGGGCCCTCTGGGACGACAAAACGCCCGTCACCCCGCTCGACAGCGTCGTGTTCGCTCAGAACCGTCTCGTAGGCGAAGCGGAACTGGTCGGCGTCCTCTCTGCTGTCCCACTCGGTCTCCCAGACGTAGCCAAAGTCGCCGTCGCCCCGGTAGGGGGCCAGCGTGTCGCCGGCCCACCCGTCGGAGAAACTGTGGTCGTAGCCGGTGGTGTCATCGACAGTGACGACGCCGTTGTGCAGGAGCATCGCGTACACCGACGTCTCGCCGAGCGTGTCCCCCGGCGGGTCGAACCGCTCCCACTCGCTGCTCGACCGGTCGGGAACTGTCACGTCGACGGGCGTCTCGTCGGGGTACCGTTCGGGATGGATGACCTGCTCGGAACTGTCGGGCGGCCGCTCGTGCAGTCTGTCGACCGCCTCCCAGTCGCCGTCGTCGCGTATCTCGGAGACGAACTCCTGGCCCTGTGTGTACGGCTGACCGATGTACAGTTGGAGTCCAGACGGAATCTCTGCCGACCCGGTCCCGGTGTCCTCGCTGGTCCGGAGGCACTCCCAGACCACACCACACCGGTCGAAGTACCGCTCCGTGACGAGCTCTGCCTCTCCCTCGAGGACACTCGTGTAGCCGAGTTCACCGTCCCGGGTCTCCGGGGCGGCGCGGAGTCCGAACTGCTGGTCTTGGAGTACGTGGACGAGTTCGTGGACCAGCGTCTCCGTGTCGATGCCGTTCTCGCTCACGATAGTGACCTGCTTCTCGGACGACCGGTAGTACCCCTGGACACCCGCCGCGGAGGCGTCGTCGAGGACGTTCTCGACGTTCCGGTTCTCGCCGACAACGAACAACGCCTCCCAGCGCTGGTTCGCCCAGTCGCGGTCACTGCCCCCGAGCGATGGCCCGTTCGCGCGGTACTCGCTCCGAGTTATCACCTCGACGTCGACGGTCCGGGCGAAGTCCAACCCGCGGATGACCTCGATACGTGCCATCGCTCGCTTGGTGAGTCGGTCACGTTCTGTCTCGTTGAGTCCGTCCTCGACGGACACTGTGAGTTGCTGGTCGTGGCTGACACCCTCGACCTCGCCGAGTCTGCCACCCGTGTCGTCTGCGACCGGTGCCCCACACCCGGCCAGGACGACGACTGCGAGCACGAGAAGACCTCCACTCGTCTTCGGGTGCCGTGTCGCTGACAGCGCGGTTTGGACTGTCACCAAGAGCACTGCCAGACCTAACAGACCAGTCGTCAAAAATCGCGTGACTCTGTGCGCGGGTCTCCGGGTCGAAGAAAAATTCTCTTCAATACCGCGACTATGGCACAAATTTTCTATAGTTGCGGCGCCTATCACCCTGTATGAATCTCGACCCGGAGACGACGGCAGTCGTCATCACCGACATGCAAAACGGATTCTGTCACCCCGACGGCAGTCTGTACGCGCCGGGGAGTGAAGCAGCAATCGAACCGTCGACGCAACTGGTCGAGCAGGCCCGGGAGGCGGACGCGGGTGTCGTGTTCACCCGCGACATCCACCCGCCCGGGCAGTTCGACGACGCCCACTACACCGACGAGTTCGACCGCTGGGGTGAACACGTCGTCGAGGGTACCTGGGACGCCGAACTCGTCGAGGCGTTCTCGCCCCGCGAGGACGAACTGGTCGTGGACAAACACACCTACGACGCGTTCCACCAGACCGACCTGGAGGGGTGGCTCGACGCCCACGGCATCGACAACCTCGTTTTCGGTGGCACGCTGGCGAACGTCTGCGTGCTCCACACGGCGGGGAGTGCCGGGATGCGCGACTACCGACCCGTGGTCGTCGAGGAGGCCATCGGCTACGTCGAGGAGGCCCACCGCGAGTACGCGCTGGAACACCTCGACTGGCTGTTCGGCGGCGTCACTACCGACGGAGTCACCTTCGGGTGAGACACACCCGGTTGTTCCGAGCGAGACGCACCCGTTAAGTGAGTGCAACACTATCAGATAGTATGAGCGAACCGACCAACCTCGAAGAGTTGCGACGTGGGACGGACCTGGTCAAACGCGGCTTCGCGAAGATGCAGAAAGGCGGCGTCATAATGGACGTCATCGACCGCCAGCAGGCAGAGATTGCCGAGGAAGTCGGAGCCGTCGCCGTGATGGCACTCGAAGCCGTTCCCGCAGACATCCGCAAGCGCGGCGGTGTCGCGCGGATGGCCGACCCCGCCGACGTCGAAGAGATAGTCGACACTACCTCGATTCCGGCGATGGGGAAAGCGCGTATCGGACACACCGCCGAGGCACGAATCCTCGAGACAATCGGCGTCGACATGATAGACGAGTCGGAGGTGCTGACGCCCGCCGACGACGCCTACCACATCGACAAGCGCGAGTTCACCGCGCCGTTTGTCTGTGGCGCTCGCAACCTCGGCGAAGCGC
>CAZHPM010000091.1:0-5787 GCA_964534485.1 uncultured Halobacteriales archaeon | reverse complement strand
CGGCAAACACGACCTGTGCGCACCGGCGCTCATGCCCTTCGAGGCGGTCAATGCGCTCACTTACAGCGGCCACTACGACGGCGAGCGACTCCACGAGGCCACAACCTCGCTCGACAACTACGGTATCGAACTCGTCCCGTTCGGGTCAGTTGGCCCCATCGCGGAGATTGTCAACACCGCTGGTATCACGGCCTACGACGCTGCCTACGTTGCACTCGCCGTCGAACGGGACGGGACAGCCTACACCGCCGATGGGAATCTTCTGCAGGACCTAGACGGGAGTGAGTACGAGGATACCGTCGCGCACATCCGGACCTACTGAGCAACGAGTTGCGTGTCCTGCTGCATCCACCCTCTAACCCCTGCACTGCAATGACTCGGCCGTGACGCGCTACTGACCGTCACCCTGGCCCAGAAACGAGCGGATTCCACTGTCGGCCGATTACTTCTCGATGATGCTCTCCTCGACGGCCTCGCCGAAGTGGCGTGCAGTCTCCTCGTAGTAGACCAGCAGTTCCTCGCCCACCTCGAGGTCGGTCACCGCCCGGCGGCCCTCGCGGGTGTGGAGTTTGATGGTCTCGGCGTTTTGCAGGAGTGTCTCGATGCGGTCGCCGTCGAGTTCGGCCTGGACGCGGAACATCGGCCGTTTCTCGATTTTCGACCGGCCGACGATTGCCTCGCGGGTGGTGCCGTCGGTGTCGACGACCTGGACCTCGTCGCCGCTACCCAGCTCCGAGAGGTAGTTGGTCTCGCCGCCGGGGACGCGCACGTAGGCGTGGACTGCGCCGGCGTTGACCCGGAACGGGCGCGAGGCGACGTACGGTGACTGGGCCGTCTCGGCGTGGACGAAAAACATCCCGCGGGACATCGACCCGACGAGCATCCCCTCGTCGTGTTGCATCAGCGACCCGGTGTCGATGCAGACGCGGTCGGCGGAGCCGGTTCGCTCGACGGCAGTCACCTCCGCCCACTGGAGGTCCAGTTGCTCGCGGTCGACTGCGTCGCGGACCTCGACGGTCTTGCGAATCTCGTCGGGGTCGTCGGAGTCGAGCAACACCGCGTCGGCACCGATTTCGAGCGTCTCGTAGGCGGTTTCGGCCTCCTCGGCGGTGGTGACACCGGCGACGAGTGTCGTCTCCGTGCCGATGCGGGCAATCAGGTTCTCCAGCGGGATTATCTGCCAGTCCGTGCCGACGACGAGCGTGTACTCGGCCGCCGTGGCGACGGAACCGGCGAACTCCTCGTAGTCCTCGTCGTAGATGCGGACGTAGCCGGCGGCGGGACCGCCGTTGCGCCGGAGCGCCGAGAGGTCCGCCGAACCGGAGAAATCTGTCGGTAGTTGCACCGTCCCGTCGCCTTCGGCGTCCTTGCCGACGACCGTTATATCCGCCTCGCCGCCGGTTCCCTCCGCCTCCATCACGTGGACGTCCTCGCCGGCGAAGGCAGCGACGTTGACCTCACCCAGTTTGCGCACCCGGTCGACGTCGCGCTGGTCGACGAGCACCCAGTCGACGCCCGCCTCCAGTCCAGCGGTAATCCGTCGCTTCCGGTCCTCCCAGTCGCCGACCTCGTCGTCGGCTTTCAGCCAGACAGCGCGTGTCATGTGGGTACGCTCGCGGCGCGGTGGCTTGAACGTGGCGGATTCCCGTCTCTTCCGGTCTGTCGTGGAGTCTGCCGGGGGGTCCACGACCCGCTACAGCAGCTGTTCGAGCTGTCTCCGTCTGCCCCCGAGGTCGGTTTCGGCCTCCACTCCGGGCTCCGAGTCGAGTCGGTCGAGCGTCAGCAACGGGTCGACACCCGCGCGCTCCACCTCGCCCAGCAGGTCCGCAATCTCCGAGCGATACAGCGCCAGACTGTCGAGCAGGCCAACGAGCAGCGCCATCGGAACCGCGGCCCCGTGGTCGGTCGGAAAGCACTCTCCCAGGCGGTCGAAGGCGGGGTCTGTCGGCGGTTCACGCGCTGGCTGGAGCGACAGACAGCGCGGACAGAGCCCCACCGCCGGCTCCGACCCCGGGACGGCGTCGCTGTACCCCTCCGGCACCGCGAAGGTCACCGTCTGGATGGCACAGTCAGTACACTCCATACCGGTGGTACCCTCTGGACGAACAAACCTCTTTCCGGCCGACCACGGTGCCCGGCCTCACTCGCCCGAAACGGCTGGCGACCGGGTCGAACCGGGCGTGTGCTCCGTAAGCCACTTGTAGCACAGCAAAGTATCCCCGGTTACAGCCCTGTGGTGTAGCGGCCAATCATAGCGGCCTTTGGACGCGTGCGGTGTTCCGCCCGCGGAAGCCAGCCGCTGACGCTGGTTCGAATCCAGCCGGGGCTACTGTTCTCCCCGCTGGTGACAACTCCCTACCGGTCAGCACCGTCTCGCGGGCGTGTCGGCCGATTCCCGCCTCTGTGAGTAGTGTGCTACCAACAGGTATATTATCGTGCCCAGAGAACCTGAGAGCACGGGACACTGTCTCCCCGTTCAGTAGGTATGACGAGTATTGTACGGCGGTTCGCGGAGGCGTTGACCAGCCACACGAGGGTTGTCATCGCAGTGTTACTTTTCGTGACAGTCGTGGTGGGGGCTGGCGCACCGATGGTCGACGACGAGACCGACCTGCAGCAGTTCCAGGGCGATTCCGAGGCGGCGAACGCCTCGGCGTTCGTCGACGAGAACTTCGTCGCGGAGGGCGCGGAGAACCAGACGACAGTGCAGGTTATCCGGCGCGGCGACGACGGCGAGAACGTGTTCACACGCGAGTCGTTCATCGAGTCACTCCGGTTCCAGCAGGAGATCAGAGCCGACCCCGAGATTGGACCGACACTCATCGACTCCGGCGACCCGCCGGCGGGTGCCGACCCGAGACTCGCGGCAGAGAACAACAACCAGATGGTCGGTATCGGCAACGTGCTCGCGCTGTACGAACTGGGTCGGGTCGCCCCGAGTCCGGGGTCGAACCAGACGGCGACACTCGAGTTCGGCGCGCTCGCGGCGGCCGAGAACCTCAGTTCGGTCACCTTCGCGGACCTGGGCATCACCACCATCGACGACATTCCCGGCGGCGTTCCGGGCGGCGATACGAACCCCTTCGACGCGCTCTCGGGTATCGACAGTTTCGCCGAGTTCAACGAGGAGTACGACAGCATCGGCGAGGTGTCTCTCGACCGGGTGCGCCCGGAGGCGGTCGGCTTCCGGGACGTGGATACGCTCCCGCCCGCGGACTGTCTGGCCTCCTTCGAGGAGGCTGGACTGTCACCGCCGCTGTCCTGTCAGATATGGGCACTCGAGGAGATGGACCAGACGGAGTTCGAGAACGCGGCGGCGGAGATGCTCGGCGAGGACGGCGAACTCGACGCGCTCGGACTGCTGCCGAAGGGGTACGAACCGGGGACGACGACGGCGACGGCACACAGTATGCTCATCACCCAACAGACCGAGGGCGGTTCGGTCGAGGGGCCGAGCGGGTTCAGCGAGAACGTCACCAGCGCACAGCTGGAACTGCAACAACTCGCCGAGCAACAGGACGACGACTACCTCGTGTTCGGACTGGCGATCGTCACCGACGAGGTCGACCAGTCACTGGGTGACAGTTCCGCTATCGTCGGTCCGGTCGCACTCCTCTTTGTCGTCGTCGTGCTGACGATTGCCTACCGCGACCTGCTCGACATCCTGCTCGGGGTCGCGGGTATCCTCGTCGTGTTGCTCTGGACGTTTGGCTTCATGGGGTGGGCGAGTATCTCGTTCAACCAGTTGATGATCTCCGTGCCGGTGTTGTTGATCGGACTCTCTATCGACTACGCGATTCACGTGTTCATGCGCCACCGGGAGCGCCGCGAGGAGAACAGCGGCGTGCGGAAGTCGATGACTGTCGCGCTGGCTGGCGTCGGTGTCGCGCTCGTCTGGGTCACCGCGACGGCCGCGATTGGCTTTCTCTCGAATCTCATCAGCCCCATCGGACCCTTGCAGGATTTCGGGATGGCGAGTGCTTTCGGTATCCTCGCGGCGCTCGTGGTCTTTGGCGGACTGATTCCCGCGCTGAAAGTCGAACTCGACGAACTGCTCGAGAGACGGGGATACGACCGCCAGAGACGGGCGTTCGGTACCGGCCAGTCACGGCTCTCTGGCGCGCTGACGGCCGGAACACGCGCCGCACGCCGCGCGCCGGTGGCGGTGCTCGTGCTCGCGATACTGCTCTCGGCGGGCGGTGCCTACGGCGCGAGTCAGGTCGACACCAGTTTCCAGCAGGAGGATTTCCTCGCAGACGACCCGCCAGAGTGGACCCAGAGCCTCCCCGGACCGATGGCCCCCGGCGAGTATCAGATAAAACAGAACCTGGGATTCGTCCAGGAGAACTACCAACAGGTCGGCCGGCAGGGTGAACTGGTCGTCCGGGGGAACGTCACCAGCGACGAGGCCCTCCGGTGGATGAGCACGGTCGGCGAGGAGGCAGAGAGTTACGAGACGGTGTTCGTCCTCCCCAACGACCAGCCAGACGTGCGGACACCGCTGACGGACATGCGCGTGACTGCCGAGGCAAACGAATCCTTTGCCCGCTCGTTCGAGAACGCGAGCACCGACGGTGTTCCGACGGAGAACGTCTCCGCGCTGTACGGCGCGGTTCTCACGCGCAACCCGGCGGCCTCGCAGAGCATCTACCAGACCGAGAACGGCGAGTACGAGGCCGTCCGGATTCAGGTCGGCGTCGCCGGCGACGCCTCCCCACAGGAGATCGCCAGCGATATGAAGCAACTGGCAGACGACCTCGAAGCCCAGAGCAACGGCGAACTGGAGGTGGTCGCGACGGGTGACCCGATTATCAACAGCGAGGTCGAACAGAACCTCTTCGAGACGGTCATCGAGAGTCTGCTCATCACACTAGTGGCGGTGTTCGTCTTCCTGGCTATCGCCTACCGTCTCACGGGCAGTCCGGCCTCGCTGGGGGTCGTCACACTGCTTCCGGTGTTGTTCTCGGTCACCTGGATTCTCGGGACGATGTGGCTGATAGAGATGCCGTTCAACGCGCTGACCGGCACCATCACGTCGCTGACAATCGGGCTGGGCATCGCCTACAGCATCCACATCAGCGCCCGGTACGAACTCGAACTCCACAGGCAGGAACACGTCTGGGACGCGATGGAGACGACTGTCACGGGCACAGGTGGCGCGTTGCTCGGCAGTGCGGCGACGACTGTCGGTGGCTTTGGCACGCTCGCGCTGGCTATCCTGCCGGCACTCCGGCAGTTTGGCATCATCACCGGACTCACTATCGTCTACGCGTTCCTCGCGAGTATCCTCGTGCTTCCGGCCCTGCTCGTGCTCTGGACGCGGTATCTCGGCCCCTCGGGGTACTTCCCCGGTGCCGGAGAGGAGACGGCACTCTCCGACGGGGAGACCGCCGGGACGACAGCCGAAAGTACCGACGACTGAGAGACGTTTCGAACCGGAGATTCGACCGACGAGAACAGTCTCGAACGCGTCTGCGACCGCTCAGACACCGCGGTCTTGCAACTTCTCTTCTTCCGGGAGGTCGACGTTTGCGTTGCCGGGCATCCCCTGTCCGGGTTCGGCGGCGATTTCCGCGAGCGCCTCGGGGTCGTCCCAGTTGTTGACGGCCTCGACGATGGCACGGCCCATCGCACGGGGGTTCTCGGCTCCGAAGACACCAGAACCGACGAAGATACCGTCACAGCCGTGATGCATCATCAGCGCCGCGTCGGCCGGCGTGGCGATACCGCCGGCGGCGAAGTTCACGACCGGAAGCCGGCCCATCTCGGCGGTCTCGTGAACCAGGT
>CAZHPM010000090.1:0-5974 GCA_964534485.1 uncultured Halobacteriales archaeon | reverse complement strand
GTGATGACGAGAGACTTCGTCTCTCGAACCACTTGACCCCGAGGCACTTCACACTTCTCGAAACTCGTAACGAAGTAGTAGAACGCTCTTCGTCGAAAGTCACGGAATACACTGGTCGGCCGACGGTGATAGGCAAAATCGAGACAGTAGTTTTATTATCAGTCGATAATACGTCGGTCTATGCAACGAAGAAAACTGCTGTTAACCCTAACCGCCGTCGGAACAGTTGGACTCGCTGGTTGCAGCGGTGGGAATAGCGAGGGTGGGGAGAATAATACTAACTCATCCAGTGGCGGGAATAGCGAGGGTGGGGACAGTAATGCTGATTCATCCAGCGGTGAGTGCCCATCGCTTCCACTCTCGTACACTGGAGCAGGTATCGACCAACCACCGATTACATTCGACATTCCGACAGATGCCCGTACCGTTAGGAGTGAGGGGGATAACGTCGAGGCACTAAATGTCGAGGTAAATCAAGTAAAGACCAATTGGAACATGCGGGTCATCCCCAGTACGCTCGAAACACCTGTGGACGAACTCGAGGCAGATTCAGGTCCTATAGGAGAAGAGTTGACGAGTCAGTATGATACTCAAGTTGAAGACGCCCGAGTTTTCCCTTTCGTCACCCCTGGCGGGTCTAATGTTGCGAATACGGTCTTTGTTTACTTTTCTACAGAAGATGGAACAGTGCGAGTGCAGGTCGCTCCTGGGCCTCTCGACCCATCTAACGTGGCGTGTCCCGACGCGGCAAGAGAAGTTTTCACTCGAGTCATCGAAACTGTACAGCCTGCCGAGTGAACTGCCTCGGGGTCAAGTGGTTCGAGACGCTGTCGCGTCTCGTCATCACGGAAATCGGAGATTTCCGAACGACCCCGAGGCACTCGCCCTGCTCAACCTGTAGAACCCATACATCTTGCATACCAGAATAAATATCGTACGTATGAACATCTTCTCAGTTATCACTCCACAGTCCTACTGGCCGGTTGGTTCTCTGAGTCCATATTATTCGAGAAGAGCAACTGATAAATACGACCTCCGTATCTCGCACCGCGTTCTGTACGCATAACCCAGTCCAGTGCGTTTCTCGACGCAGTTGCACCGCAGCAGACCGGCTGTGAGCAGCCCTCGTGCGCTATCCTCAGCCAACCGGGGCGGGACGGGCCTGCAGTTCGGCGGCATCCAGCGACAGCGTCGGGCCGGCGCGCACCGAGAGTTCCTCTGCGTCTCCGGCACCGGCAGACCGCCGCGACGACCAGTCGGAGCGTTCAGACACGCGACCGACCTCGGACGTGGACTGGCCCGGGACGACCGGTACCTCCGCGTCGATTCAATGTGCAAAGTATATATTGGTCGAATGACACAGTATTTGGTAGATGACCGACACGGACGAGCGCGGGGCAGCAGGCGACCGGAGGATGACCCGTCGGACAGCACTCCGGGCCGCCGGCAGCGGGTTCGTCGTCGGAACGCTCTCGGGGTGGGCGAGCGCGCAGGCCGGCGGTCCGACCGTCTACGTCGGGAGCGGCGACGGCACCCTGTACGCCGTCGACGCGGCGACGGGCGACCAGCGGTGGACCCTCCAGACTGGGAACGGGGTCAGGTCGTCGCCGACGGCCGCCGACGGAACCGTCTACGTCGGGACCGACAACGACACACTGCTCGCGGTCGAGGCGGCGACGGGACGCCGGGAGTGGACCTACCGGGTCGACCACTGGGTGCGTTCGTCGCCGTCGGTGGTCGGGAACACAGTCTACGTCGGGAGCGGGAGGGCGGTACACGCCGTCGAACGGGAGACAGGCGAGAAGCGGTGGACCTTCGAGCCCAACACCTCCGGATTCAGGTCCTCGCCGGCAGTCGTCGACGGCACCGTCTACGTCGGTGGCAACGACAGCACGGTCTACGCGCTCGACGGGGCGACCGGCGAGCAACAGTGGACCTTCGCCGTGCCAGCAGGGCCGGTGCGCTCGTCGCCGACAGTCGTCGATGGCACGCTCTATGCTGGTTCGAGTGCCTTCGACTCGTCCGGTGGGGCGCTGTACGCCGTCGACGCGTCGACCGGCGGACTGGAGTGGTCGTTCACCGACCCCTCGGCGAGCATCCAGTCCTCTCCGGCAGTGGCCGACGGCACCGTCTACGTCGGGTCGGGGTTCGAGGACGGCACACTGTACGCGCTCGACGGGGCGACCGGCGACACGCAGTGGGCGTTCACCCGACCCGCCGCGGGAGTTGGGTCGTCACCGACAGTGGTCGACGGCACCGTCTACGTCGGGTCGGGGTTCGAGGACGGAGCGTTGCACGCTGTCGACGCGACAACGGGCGACCGGCAGTGGGTCGTCGACACCGGTGGCGGGGTCAGTTCGTCGCCGACGGTGGTCGACGGCACGGTGTACGTCGGCAGTCTCGACGGCACCCTGTACGCCGTCGACGCGGCGACGGGTCGACGAGCGTGGACGGTCCAGACCGGTGAGAGTGTCCGCTCCTCGCCGACGGTGGTGACCGACCCGGCGAGTGGCGACGGCGCCGGGTCACGGGCACGCCTCGGGACGCTGGGTCACCACGACGAGTGGCGACACGCAAACCAGACCGTCGAGATTCGCCCGGCCTCGGGGACAGTGCAGACCGAGGAAGTCGAGGGCAGTTCCAGCGATAGCTTCGGCCCAGGTTTCGGTGTCGGGGCCGCCCTCGCGGGACTTGGCGGGGCCTGTCGCCTGTTGTGCCGCCTCGACACCGGCGACTGACCCCGTTCTCGCGGGTTGGACCCGACACACCGCCCGCACCCGGAGACAACAGTCTTTAGCCAGCGCGGTGTATCTGTGACCGAAACCACGATGCACTCGACAGCGCGCCACCAACACGGAACCGACGACTGCCACGGGCAGACCGGTGACTCCGGACCCGGCGACCCGACAGCAAGAGGAGACACGGGAACGGTCGACCCGTGCCGGCAGACCCGAGACGAGGTGTCCGACCCGTGAGCGACGACCACGACGACACAGAAACCGTCGACGACCAACTGATTTTGGCGGTACTGCTCGCTCTCGCGGTGCTGTTCGTGCTCGTAATCGGTGGAGCCGGATACCTGCTCTCGACCTGAACCGGGCGCCTCTCGACCGACGACTCACACCGTCGGGACGGAACGTTCGACCCGCTCGCAGGGCGAAAACAGTGAGTCGGTTGTCGACTCAGAACGGCGGGCTGTAGTCCTCGTACTCGGGCATCTCCTCCATCTCGTCGGTTTTCGACGGCATGACCGCCGCCTCTGGACCCGCCGACCGGACCACTTCGACGTCGTCTATATCGTCGACGTGCTCCGGGAGGCGCTGTTCTATCGCGTTCATCGTCATCGGAGCGATGCCACACCCCGAACAGGCGCCGCCGATGGAGACGGTCACACTCCCCTCCTCCGTGTCTATCTCCTCGATTTCGAAAGAACCGCCGTGTTGCTGTATCTGTGGAACGTTGCTGGTCAGGTAACTCTCGGTCTGTTGTCTGAGGTTTTCAACACTCATCGTAACCACAGGTATGCGCGGAAGTGTAATAAATCCGTGCTTTTTTCGCACTGCCTAAACCCGTTCGAGGTCGGCCAAAACAGCCGTCATCTCCCGTCTGCCGAGAGATTTTCCGAGGAGCTGTGAGATTTCCGCTCGCGTACGACTGTGGCGTCTGTGTCCACGGATAGAACGGGCCAGGGGCACTGTCCCCCGAGTCGGGGAGACCGACCGACAGACAGTTTCGGAGAGACACCGCGTGTGCCCCCTACCCCACCACAGGGTGTGGTCGCCGCCTGTCCACCGGACGTAGGAAGATGTGATGAAAAGACACTTTGCGACCTGGGCCAACCCGAATCACGGACGAACCGTCAGATGAGCCGACGAACCCGAGACGACGCTCCACCCGGCCACCGGACCGAACGATGAGCAACAGGCCGGAGTATCTCCTGGCTATCTACATCGAGGAGAACCGGGGCACCCCACCGGTTTCGTTCGACAGAATCGGCGAGAGACTGGACAAATCTCCGGCCACGGTGACCGAGATGTGCCAGCGACTCGACGACGAGGACCTCCTCAGGTACGACCAGTACCGCGGTGTCACTCTCACCGACAGGGGGACCGAGATAGCAGCGTCACACCACGAGCGATACGTTATCCTCTCGTGGTTCTTCAGGAGTCTCCTCGAACTGGAGGACTACGAGCGCGAGGCGATGCGGATGGCCAGTGCGGTCAGTCCCGAGGTCGCGAACCGCCTCGCTGCGACACTGCCATACACCGACCACTCAGATACGCCACCGGAGCACCCGGAGTGACACACCGTCTCGACTCCCGTGGCGTCTCGACCCCCCCGCTGCGCTCGACCCCACATACTGCCGCCGAACACGTCTCCGGTCGATGCCCGTCTCGACCATCCGTCGACTTCCCGTGTGTCACACCGGGTGCTGTCGATTGCCAGTCCACCCGCCTGAGGAGTGGACCGTCTCTGTCACTCTCGTCGAGAGCACCCGCGTGACTCCCGACACGACCAGACTGTGCTCGGGCGTCACTCGCCCGTCGACAGTCGTCTCTGTGTGTCTGTTGTTCGGCAGAAGTGCCCGGGGAGGGCTCCGAACCCTCGATCTCCGCATGTCCCAGGTACAGGACAGCGCGAGAGTGTGCCGCGTGTCGGTGAGACCCTATGAGTGCGGCGCTATGTCCAGCTAAGCCACCCGGGCGCAGACACCTCTAACGGGGTCGTCGTCTTTAACGTTCCCATCCAACCCGAGAACAGGGTTCCCGTGGCTGGGATTTCGCGCTCTGGCAGGCTCTATCGCACAGACAGTCTGCACGTGGTTCGCGCTCCGAACTCACTCCTCGAAGTCACGGCGCATCGCGATTTCGAACCACGGGCAGAGGCGCAGTTGCCGGTACCAGCGGGGGTTGGTGTAGAGACGCTCGTAGGGCACCCACATGACACCGCCCACCTCCGCGGGGTCGGGGTCGAGGCTCGTGTCTTCGAGTGTCGCCTGTAACACCGCACAGACCTCGTGTTCGATGCCTTCGTCGTAGTAGCGCCGGCGGTACTCGAAGCGGTCGGTCACGCGGAGTTGTTCGTACTGGTCGGGCGCGATTCCGAGTTCGGCCTCGAGTCGCTGCTGTGCGGCTTCGAGTTGTGTCTCGCCCTGTCTGGGGTGTGACGCGACAGTGCCGTCCCAGTGGGTGTCCCAGAGACGCTTCTCTGGACTGCGCTGTGCCAGCAGGATACGGTCGCGCTGGTCGAACAGCAGCGTCGTGAAGGCCCGGTGACGGACGCCGTCACCGGTGTGTGCTTCCAGCCGGTTGACCAGACCCTGTTCGGTGTCGGTTTCGTCGACGGCGACGACATCTTCGCCGGCGTTTTCGTGCTCGTCTGTTCCTCGCTCGACAACCATCAGTTGCGATATAGACGAGGGCGTTCAAACAGTCTTCGTTTCACAGGCGGTACAAGGCGGATGCCCCGACCCTTGAGGTCGGGGAGGAAGCCGACAACCGATGACACAAACCACGCTACGATGGCAGGCCGACTCCCAAACGTATAGATAACACCACCTATATGTGTGAAAACACAGTGGAATACCGTCGTACCGCCGTCATTAAACTCGACACCCCCGAAGGAGCTGACGCCTCCCTTCGAGAGACGGTCGAGCAGTTCAAACACTGCGCCAACACCGCGAGCGAATGGTGCTGGCACGGGCGTCGCCAGATTCCAGAGGAATCTGGCTGCCAACCAGAAACGCGAGCCGTTTCTGGTGACGACGACGGCTACCACGTCACCTCAAAAGCCAAAGCCGAACGCGCCCTCTACGACCAACTCCGCGACGAAACCAACCTCACCGCGAATCTTGTCCAGAAAGGGATTCGCAGGGCGGTTGAGGCAGTCAAAAGTGGAGTCTCACGTCTCGAACGTGGCGAGAACACGTCACAACCGCACTTTTCTGCCGATAGCGCGGTCTACGACAAGCGGA
>CAZHPM010000089.1:0-6076 GCA_964534485.1 uncultured Halobacteriales archaeon | reverse complement strand
CGCCCCACTGGACGAACTCGTCGACATGCAGGCCGACCGACTGGGCTACGAGAACCGACACACCATCCGCGAGATCGTCCGCACCGAGGTCGAACGTTACCGCGACACACTAAACCGGGGGAGTCGTCGCGTCGAGTCACTCGCACAGGAGTACGCACGCGACGACGAACCCATCCCCACCGACGAACTCGTCGAACTGTACGACTCCCACGGTATCCAACCCGACACTGTCGAGGAAATCGCACGCGACCGCGGTGTCGCCGTCGAGGTTCCCGACGACTTCTACGCGCTGGTCGCACAGCGCCACGGCGACGACAGCGACCAACAGACCGAGACGACCACACCGACCGAGGAGTTCGCCGACCTGCCCGAGACCGAGCGGCTGTACTACGACGACCAGGCGCGCATGGAGTTCGAGGCGATGGTCATAGACGTCTTCGAACGCGAAGACGGGTACGACGTCATCCTCGACCAGACGATGTTCTACCCGGAGGGCGGGGGCCAACCCCCGGACCACGGAACCCTCTCGACCGAGAACCTAACAACGAAAGTACACGACGTCCAGGTCGTCGACGACACCGTCGTCCACCGGACCGACGAGGACCCCGGAACCGGCGAGTTCGTCCGCGGGACGGTCGACAGCCAGCGTCGCTGGCAGCATATGCGCCACCACACGGCGACCCACCTGGTCGGGCACGCCGCCCGGCAGGTGCTTGGCGACCACGTTCGGCAGGCCGGCGCACAGAAAGGCACCGACAGCGCGCGACTCGACATCAACCACTACGAGTCGGTCAGCCGCGACCAACTGGAGGCAATCGAGCGCCGGGCGAACCAGTTCGTGATGCAAAACGACTCCGTGAGCCAGGAGTGGCTCGACCGCAACGAGGCAGAGTCCCGCCACGGCTTCGACATCTACCAGGGCGGTGTTCCAGAGGGCGAACAGATACGGCTCATCCACGCCGGCACTGACACGCAGGCCTGTGGGGGCACCCACGTCTCCGACACCGGCGAGGTCGGCCCCATCACGATGCTCGGCACCGAACGGGTGCAGGACGGCGTCGTTCGGCTGACGTACGCCGCCGGCGAGGCCGCCGTCGAGGCCAGCCAGCGCACCCGGACCCGTCTCCAAGAGACCGCAGACGTACTCGACGTGACTCCGGCGGAGGTGCCCGACACCGCCCGCCGGTTCTTTGCGGAGTGGAAAGACCGGGGTAAGCGGGTCGAACAGCTCAAAGAAGAACTCGCACAGGCCCGCGCCGGCGGCGAGGGCGGCGAGGAGGTCGAACTCGACGGCACGAGCGCGGTCGTCCAGCGCTCCGACGGCGACATGGACCAACTGCGGGCGACTGCCAACGCCGTCGTCGAGGAGGAGAAAATCGCCGTCGTCGGGTCGGGGGCCGACGGCGCACAGTTCGTCGTCGCGGTTCCCGACGGCGTGGCGGTCGACGCCGGGGCCGTCGTTGGCGAACTGTCGCGTCGCGTCGGTGGCGGCGGCGGCGGTCCGCCGGATTTCGCTCAGGGTGGCGGCCCCGATAGCGAGAAGGTCGATTCGGCACTCGATGCCGCACCCGAGATTCTGCGCGAGCGGCTGAACGCCTGACAACGAGCAACAACCCGAGGGGCCTGTCTGTTGTCCAACTTTGCCCGACTACAACTGGACAGCGAGCGCGTCCAGTAGGGCGTCGCGTGCGTTCTCGCGTTCGCCGGCGAGGAACTCGACGCGACCCTCGCGTGCACCGCGCGCGTCGAGTGCGGCGGCTGGTGCGCGTTCGCTCGCAGTTTCGACCACTGTCCGCACGTCCACCGCGGCGTCACTGCGAACACGAACGTGGGCCTCGTCCCTGCCGACACCGACCAGCGCGGCGGCCTCCTCGCGGTGTTCGCGGTAGAGAACGTCGAGCAACAGCGACTCGGGCGGGAACTCGTAGCGGTGGGTGAACTCCTCCGTGTCGAGCACGAGCACCGTCTGACCGTCCCGGTCGTAGCTGTCGAGATTCGCCTCCGCGGTTTCGACTGCCGTCTCCATGCGCGTCCGGAACTGTTCGCTGATGTGCTCCGCGAGGCCGACGTCGGCCTCGTCGGCGAACAACAGGTCGATTATGAGCTCGCGTTTGTCCTCGTAGGACTGGTAGTACGCCTCCAGTGCGACAGCCTCCCGGAGACTGCGTGTGTCGGTGTCGTCGTAGCCGCTCTCGGCGGCGAGTGTGGCGTAGCGCTGGGGAGTGTGCTCCCAGAAGCTCACTGCCGGCAGATGCCAGAGATCGGCCTCGACGGCCGGATTGAGGTTCGCGGCGACGTTCGCTCCGAGCACCGTCGCGGTCGTCCTCGGGTCGCCCGGACTGACGACGACGTCGACGGCGTCGGCAACCGCCGGGTCGACCGCCCGCTCGTCGATAACCGCCCGGCGCGCGCCGTAGACCGCGAGCAACTCGAACCCGTCGAGTGACTCGCGGGTGCCGGTGCCGACGAACACGAACAACGGGAACCGCTCGTCGTGTCGGTCCCGGTTCGAGAGCATCCGCGTCACGTCCCGTGTCGCGTCGTCCATGTCGTACACCCCGTTCTCGACGGGTCGACGCTCGAAGTAGTGGTACTCGGCGTCGGCGTCAGTGTGTTGTTCGCGAATCAGCGCCAGCGTCGCGCGCTCGATTGCGGCACTCGCGACGTAGCCATCGACCGTCGCGGCGTGGCGAACGACCACTGGCCGGTCTTCGATAACGGCCCGGCGAATCGCCGTCACGGCGTCTTGGAGTTGGTCGGTCTCGACGGGCGACTCGTCGGTCAACACGTCGATAGAGTCCGGGCGGGCGCGCTCGACCATCGCCGCGCGGAGTCGCTCGGCCACGGCCGCACTTTCCTCGCCCTCGAGAACGACCACTCCCTCCGTCTCGACCTGGATGTCGCCACGCCGGCGTTCGACCTCGCCCTCGATGCGGACCGTGTCGCCCTCCTCGACTTCGGGGTAGGCCCGGACGCCGGCCTCCTCGAAGGCCGCACACTCCACGCTCCCGGTTTCGTCACGGAGTTCGAACACCGTCGGGCCGCTGGTCTGGCGCGCGGTGGTAATCTCACCCTCGACGCGCACGCGACTGCCGACGTGGTCTTCGAGTTCGGTGACCGTCGCGCCGACGGGGTCGTCCCGCGTCTCCTCTGTCTCCGATACCGACTCGCTCTCGTGGACACCGGTGGTGCCGCCGTCACCGGTCGGGTCACCGTCTGGGTCGTCCGTACTGCTCGGTGCGGTCGTCTTTACCGTCTGTGAGGCGGTTTCACTCTCTCTGGCCTGTTCGGTGGGTTCCTCGTCGCCCTCCGGAGTGTCGACGAGCGCGCCGCGAAACCGTGACTCGTCCTGTCGAATCGACCAACCCAGGTCGACGTTTCCGTTGTCCCGGATATCCTGGACCTGGACGAACACCGTCTCGCCCGGTTCCAGGTCGACACTCTCCAGCCGTCTGTCCAGTTCACTCCGGTGGAGCAGCCCCGTCACGTCGTCGCCGATGTCGATGAAGATACCGAAATCCGCGTAGCCATCGACCGTCCCACGGTAGTATCGGTTCGGTGTCAACTGGTCGGGTTCGGTGCCGCGAAACTCGAAGACGACATCCTCTTCGTGGAGTTCACAGACGCGACCGTCCACAGACTCGCCACAGATGATGCACGAACTCATTAGCGTACAGAGGTGCGTCCTGCGTAAAACTGTTGTCGAATCGCTCCGCTCGTCGCACTCGCCCACTCTACTGCGGGTCGATGGGGTTCGCCCGTCAGTTCCGGGCGGGTGGTTTAATGTCGTCGGCAGCAAACAGTGACGTATGGCACAAGCGACACTCGACGACGACGAACTCTTCTCGGAGGCCGCGTCGGAGATGCGCGAGGACGTCGAAACCTCGCTCGAACAGGCCCGCGACGCGCTTCCAGAGACAGACGACATCTGGGACGTGGACTCGGAGAACACGCTCGGCGTGCTCAACACGCTCGGTTCGGCACTGGACACCGCCGACGCCACCGACCACCTGCGCGACGCGAAAAAGTGGTACGCGGTCGGCAAGGAGGCCAACGCCTTCGACGACGCCGACGACCTCGAGGCCGAAATCGAGGAACTCGCGGAACTGTGTACGGATATCGAGGACGCACACGAGGCGGTAAACGGCCTCACGAGCACCGTTCCCCGGCTAAAGGAGGCCCTCGAGGACGACTGACCCCCAGAGACGCCGGCCTACTCCCCGAGCGGTCGTGACTGGACTACCGACAGCAACTCGCACAGGCGCCCACTCGCCGCGGTGAGCAGTTGTTCGCCCAACTCCGAACTGCTCTCGCCGGGGTCACCGACGACACCGCTGTCGGCGAACTCGACGGTGTCGTAGGCGACGTTGACACCACTCTCCCACTCCCCCCACTGCTCCGTGGCACCCTCTGAGGCGTCGTCGAAGCGGTCCTCGTCGACGAGTTCCGGGTGTGTGTGACACAGGAGACTCGTCTCGACGGCACCGCCGTGGCCCATCTCACCCTCGAACGCGAGTTCCTCGAAATCGACCGCGTCGAACCAGGTGAACGGCACCGCGTAGGCGTCGTGTTCGCGTGTCACCCGGCCACAGAGCTCTCGCAACGGGGCGACGTTCCCCCCGTGACCGTTGACCACCACCACGCGGTCCCGACCCTGGTAGAGCAGACTCTCGACTGTCTCGCGGACGTACGCCCGGAAACTGTCCTCGCTGACCCACAGTGTCCCCGCGAACTGACGGTGTTCGGCGGCAACTCCGACGGGAATCGCGGGGCAGACGACCGCCGAAACGTCGGCGCGCTCGACGCCCGCGTTCGCTACCGTCTCCGCGGCCAGTGTGTCTGTCCCGAGTGGCGCGTGTGGGCCGTGTTGTTCGGTGCTCCCCACCGGGAGCACGGCGATGTCGGCCTCTGTCTCGTCGGCTTCGACCCACGTCGATGTTGCGAGGTCCATACCCGTGGGTCGACCCACAACGGCTTATACTGTCGGACGGCGCCGACGCCCGAGCGCGTGTGGCCCAAAGAACCACCCGCGCACGAGTACGGTGGCAGTAAGATTAAACCCGGTGAATCCTATGTGCCGGTATGTTCGACTCTGACGACCTCGCAGAGATCCGCTCGGCGAAAGCCCGCTGGGAGGACGAACAACTCGACCCGGTGCTCGACAGATTCGGCGAGCGCGCCGATGAGTTCGAGACCGACACCAACGGCCAGCGCGTCGACAGACTCTACACTCCGGCCGACCTCGACGGCTCTGACTACGAAGACCGACTCGGTTACCCCGGTCAGGCCCCGTACACCCGCGGGGTGTATCCGACGATGTACCGCGGGCGACTGTGGACGATGCGACAGTACGCGGGGATGGGCACCGCCGCCGAGACGAACGAGCGATTCAACTACCTCATCGACGAGGGCCAGACCGGTCTGTCGATGGCTTTCGACCTGCCCACGCAGATGGGATACGACTCCGACAACCAGATGGCCGCCGGCGAAATCGGCAAGGCCGGCGTCGCTATCGACTCGCTTCGGGACATGGAGCGGGTCTTCGAAGGTATCCCACTCGATGAGGTTTCGACGAGTATGACTATCAACGCGCCCGCGTCGGTGTTGCTGGCGATGTACATCGCCGTCGGCGACAGGCAGGGTGTCGACCGCACGGAACTGCGCGGGACGATTCAAAACGACGTGCTAAAGGAGTACATCGCGCGCAACACGTACATCTACCCGCCGGAGCCGTCGATGCGGCTGATTACGGACATCTTCGCGTTCTGTGCCGAGGAGACACCGAACTTCAACACCATCTCTATCTCGGGGTACCACATCCGCGAGGCCGGGTCGACTGCCGCACAGGAACTGGCTTTCACGCTCGGGAACGGTATCGAGTACGTCAAGACCGCGCGCGAGGCGGGACTCGACGTCGACGACTTCGCGCCACAGCTCTCGTTTTTCTTCAACGCACACAACAACATCTTCGAGGAGGCCGCCAAGTTCCGCGCCGCCCGGCGAATGTGGGCAGAGATTATGGAAGAGCGGTTCGACGCGACAGACCCCAAGTCGAAGCAACTCAAGTTCCACACCC
>CAZHPM010000088.1:0-6214 GCA_964534485.1 uncultured Halobacteriales archaeon | reverse complement strand
CGCGGTTGCGGGCACCCAAGGCCCGGAGGATACCAAGCTACCCCACGGTCCCACATCCGGCCGGGCGTCGGAGCCGTCTCACGGCAGTCCGGCGGCTGCCGTGTCCGACCGGTGGTACGCTGTCGGGGGGTTTAATTCCAGTGGTTAGCGACGCCGGAAGCGGCCGTCGACACGCTGAAACGCCGGGCACACGTGGCTCTACGTGTGACAGCACCGACGACGGCCGTACTGGTCCGGCACGGCGAAACCGACTGGAACCGCGAGAAGCGCATGCAGGGCTGGGCCCCGACAGAACTCACCGACCGGGGTCGCAGGGAGGCCCGGAGTCTCGGACCGGCACTCACACAGCGGTACGACTTCGACCACCTGGTCGCCTCGGACCTGACCCGGTGTCGCGAGACCGCCGCGTTGCTCACGCAGGGTGGTGTAGAGCCCGAACCGGTGTTCGAGCGTGGCTGGCGCGAGCGCGGACTAGGCGTCCTCCAGGGGTTGGGCCGGGGAGAGTTCTTCGAGCGGTTTCCCGCGCACTCGGACGCCTGCGGGACACTCTGTATCGAGGAGCGCCCGGAGGGTGGCGAGTCGCTCCGTGAGGTCTGCGAGCGCGTCGAGAAGAACTGGCAGACACTGTGCGAACGCACCGGCGAGACGGTGCTGGTGGTCACCCACGGCGGACCCATCAGGGTGGTCCTCGCGCTGGTCGGCCAGGAGGACGTCCTGACGACGATGGTCGACCTATCGGTGCCAAACTGCTCGGTCACCGAGATTCGGGTCGGCGCGAACAGCAGTATCCGGCAGAAGGCGGTGCGTCCCGCGGCACTCACGGGGTGAGCGGGCGGGTTCTCGCCTCGCTACCGCCGTCACGTCACCAGCCACGTCGCTCCTCTGGCCCGGTGAGGTACTGTCTGACGAGACGGCCCTGACCGCGGCGCAACACCGTGCTCGCGGTCGACTTGTCGATACCGAGTCCGTCGGCGACTTCCGCCAGTGTACAGCTCCGGGGTACCTCGAAGTAGCCCTGCTGTACCGCCGCCGCGAGCACCTCGCGCTGGCGGTCGGTCAGCAGGTCGTCGTTTTCCTCGTGACCGACGAGCGAGAGCAGTTCGTAGGACAGCCCCGAACTGTCGAGCACGGTCTCCAGTCTGTCGAGTTCCTCGCGGGTTCCGGTCAGGTCGAACTCGTACCAGCCCCGTCTGACGTCGACCGGAAACTCGACGGTCAGCGACGCCATCTCGGCGAACTCGTAGAGGGCGGTGTCGGTCGTCGTGTACTTGCCCAGCAGACGTCTGTCGGTCCGTTCGAGCGTCTCGAACTCGACGATGGCAGCGTGGTCGTGGAAGGCGTCGAGCACGGTCGCCGGACTGTCGGTGACCACCTCGCCGAGTTCGAGCGCCCGCTCGTCGGTCCAGACGCCCGAGAGGAGACGGAACGTGGCGTCGGGAAACTCCCGGGAGAGCTCTGCGACCCACAGCCAGTCGGGCAACTCGATGCGAAACTGTGCGCTGATCATGAGCCGTCGTGTCGGTGGTGTGTCGGCCACGTCGCTCGCCACTCGCTCCCGCCAATCGAATCTGACACCAACATGTTGGTACAAGCCCGAAGGTTCGGCCCCCAAATCACTCTTGTGATGGCGACAATCCAGTTCGGACAGAGACGACGACCGGGTGGCCGGGCAGACTCCGGTCACCGGCACAGCGCGCAGACGACCGACGACCGGGAGAGTCGGGACTGTCGAGCGAGGGACGACGATGCTCGATGAGTTCGCCGGCCGCGTGGCCGAGTTCGTGGCAGACCACGACCTCGTGGTCGTCCTCCTGGTGGGACTGCTGACCGCGGGTGTCGCCGCCGGTCTCCCACAGTTGGATATCGCGAACCAGACCAGCATCGACGACGACGTGTTCAACGCCACGGAGGTGGGGACGGCGCTGAACTACATGGAACAGAACTACACCACCGGGAGCGGAGAGGCGACCACGAAATCGAGCGTCTACGTCCGGCCCGAGGACGGGAACGCACTCTCCCGGTCGTCGTTGCTCGCGGCACTGGAGTACCAGCAGACGGCCCTTGCGGACCCGGCAGTCGAGCGCGAACTCGCCGGCGAGCGACTCCACGGGCCGCCGACACTCGTCGGGAGACGGTTGGCCGGGCCAAACGCCAGCGTCGCCGAGCAACGAACCGCAATCGAGGCGGCAAACGACACCGAACTGGAGCGTGCAGTCGAGACCACACTCGCGGACCCGGACCGTGCCGTGGCGTTTCTCCCCGGCAGCTACGAACCCGGCAGCGCCACCGCCCAGAGTATGCGCTTCCAGTTCGAGTTCGAACAAGAGGGAGTCACCCAGCAACAGCAGCCACTCCCCGCCGAGGACGCCCAGCAGGCCCTCTACGACGCCGCACAGGACCGGCCGTCGATGTTCACCACCGGAACCATCGCGCAGGCCGAGTTCAGCGAGGCACAGATTCTCGACGTGCTCTGGCTCATCATCCCGCCCGCACTCTTGCTGGTGCTGGTGGTGCTTGCCTTCGCATACCGTGACCTCGTCGACGTCTTGCTGGGCTTTCTCGGCGTCTGTGTCTCGGTGGTGTGGTTTTTCGGCATCCTGGGCTGGCTCGGGATTCCCGCGGGCTTTGCGAGCATCGTCGGTCCGGTGTTGATTGTCGCCCTGAGCATCGACTTCGGGCTCCACGTCTTCATGCGCCACCGCGAACAGCGCGGGCCAGACGAAGGCGTCCGCGGACCGATGGGTCGGTCGACGGCGTCGGTGCTGGTGGCCTTCCTGCTGGTGGCGGTGACGGCGGCGGTGGGCTTTCTGGCGAATATCACCAGCCCCATCGGCTTCATCCGCGCGTTTGGCGTCGTCATCACGCTCGGGGTCTTCGCGTCGGCGGTCATCTTCGTGACGCTCGTTCCTGCGCTGAAGATTCGCATCGACGAGACTCTCGAAAGGTTCGGTCTCGACCGCCGGAAGACTGCGCTCGGAACCAGCGGCGCAGTTGAGCCGTTTCTCTCGGCTGGCGTCGATATCGCCCGGCGGGCCGCGCCGGTGGTCGTCGCCGCGACGCTGGTCGTCGGCGCGCTCGGACTGGTCGCGTTCACCGAGGTCGAACGACAGGGCTTCCAGGAGGATTTCGCCACCGAGGACGACTGGCAGACCGAGTTGCCCGACCCGGTCGGGTGGAGTTCCCACGAGACGGCCTACCGCCAGAACCAGAACTACGTGCAGGCCAACTACCAGTCCGACGTCGAGCGCGACCAGACGACTGCACTGCTGATACGTGGCAATATCAACGGCACGAGCGCGCTCGAACGCGTCCGCGCGGGCGAACAGGCCGCCGCGGAGAGCGACGCCGCGTTCGGGCAGGGCGGCGAGGTGCCGACCGTCTCGGCGCTGACACTCCTCAGAAACGGGACCGTCGAGAACCCTCGCTTCGCGGCGCAGGTGCGTGCGGTCGCCCAGAACAACGCGGCCTTCGACGACCTGGTCGGGGAGATGGCCGCCGAGGACGAGGCCTTCGCCGCCGCGCTGGCAGACGCCCCGGACCCACCCCACGGGGTCGAGGGCGAGGTCACCGAACTGTACGACCGCCTCTACACGGTCGCGCCAGACCGGACCGCAGAGGTACTCGAACGCCAGAACGGCACCTACCGCTCGATGCGCCTGCTCGTGCCCGTCAGGCAGGGGCTCGACGTCGACGACCAGGGCGAGGCGATGCACGCGATTGCCGACGACACCGCCGGCGACTCGAACCTGAGTGTCGTGCCGGTGGGGTTCGCCACGGTGTCGAACGCCGGCCTCGGCGAGATTGCCGACGGTATCCTCGAGACGATGCTGCTGGCTTTCGGCGGTATCGCGCTCCTGCTCGCCGGCGTCTACCGGTTCGAGCGCGGGAGTGCCACGCTCGGTGCGATTACGGTCGTCCCGATTGTGCTGGTCGTCGGACTGGTCTTTGGCGGGATGTACGTCTTTGGCGTCCCACTCACCTTCATCACGGCCTTTCTCGTGAGCATCACAATCGGGCTGGGAATCGACTACAACATCCACGTCAGCGACCGGTTCGCGCAGGAACTCGACCGCGGGAGCGAACCAGTCGAGGCGCTGTACGCGACCGTCACCGGCACCGGCGGCGCGTTGCTCGGGAGCGCGCTGACCTCGGGTGTGGCCTTTGGAACACTCCTGTTGCACCCTTCTGCCGTTTTCCAGTCGTTTGGATTCATCGTCGTGGCCGCGCTCCTGCTCTCGTTCGTGGTCAGCGTGCTCGTGTTCCCGAGTCTCCTCCTGTGGTGGGGCCGCCGACGGGAGCAAAGAGGGTCCGTCAGGCGTTTCGACCGCTGAGAATACGGGCAAAGGCGACGTTTTCCTTTACCTGTTCGATTTCGACAGTGGGTCGGTCGCCGGGTTTCGCGTCGGGAACGATGACGACGTAACCGCGTTCGACTTTCGCGATGCCGTCACCCTGGTCGCCGACCGACTCGATGCTGACCTCGCGGACCTCGCCCTCGTCGACCGGCGGGTCCGGTGGGCCGGGTTGGCGGTCGGTCTGACTCAACTCCGGGTCGCTCTCTGTGTCGGGGGACTGCTCGCGCGCGGGCAGAACGGCGATTCGGTGGGTGTCACCCGGTCGCACGGCACCGTGTTCGACCTCGGACTCTGGAATCTCGATTACGTACCGACCGTCGCGTTCCTCGACAGTTGCAGTGAACAAACTCTGTAGCGAATCAGGTATTTCGACCATCTGGCGACTCGGTAATGGGGTCGACAGGGTATTAATTCCGGGGTTCGAGACAGTCCACTGCCGCGTTCGCCGGCAGACCCGCCGTCCGGAGACGACGACTGCCGGTGTGCGATTGGTATAAGACGGTGGGCGACAACCCAGGAGTATGGCAGACCTGGCACAGGCGTTTGTTCCGGGCCACGTGACGGGGTTTTTTACGAGTTGTCCAGACGCGGACCCGACCCGGGCCGGGTCGCAGGGTGCTGGTATCGCGCTCTCGGAGGGCGTGACGGTGACGGTCCGGCCGGCGTCGGAGACCGACGTCGTTCTCAACGGCGATTCGATCGAGATGGAGGCCGTCGAACGAGTGTTAAACGCGCTCCAGATGGGGGCGACAGTCCGTGGGACGACCGACCTCCCGGTCGGCGCGGGGTTTGGCGTCTCCGGGGCGATGGCACTCGGGACGGCGCTGGCGGCGAACGCCGCCGGCGACCGCCGACTCTCGACGAACGAACTGGTGACGGTCGCCCACGGCGCGGAGGTCCAGGCTGGCACTGGACTCGGTGACGTCGTCGCACAGAACCGCGGTGGACTCACACTCCGTCTCGACCCTGGCGGCCCACACCACAACAACCTCGACGGGATTCCGGCCCGGGAGCGCGTCGAGTACCACGTCCTCGGCGGCCTCTCGACGGGCGACGTGCTCGACGGCGACACCGACCGACTCGACGACGCCGGCGAGAGGGCCCTCTCGGATGTGGTCAAAGAGCCGACCGTCGACCGGTTCGTCCGCGCCTCGCGGACGTTCTCCCGGGAGTCCGGCCTGCTGACCGACGACGTCCGCGGGGTGGTCACCGACGTCACCGAGGCCGGCGGGCGGGCCACGATGGCGATGCTCGGCGAGACCGTCTTCGCGCTTGGCACCGGGCTCTCGGATGCCGGCTACGACCCCGGGGTCTGCCGGATTCACCACGCTGGCGCGACCGTCCAGCCACCGCCCTGACGCGGGCCCACAGAGCCACCAACCGGCGTCGCCGGGGTCGCATCAACGTGTTTATGAGGCTGGCCGAGAGATAACTGTGTATCCGAGCGAACGGTCGTCCCGGGGAGTCGCGGACGACCGGCGGGCCGCCGAACGACGACCCGCCCGGCCACGTGGCCGGCGGGTCCGACGGGGGCACACGAGTCGAGAGCACGGTCCAGAGTCAGTCGTGCTGTCGTCGTCGGTCGTCGCGTTCGGGGCGGTCACCTCGGCGTGATACCAATGGAAATCGAAATTGCGACAATCGGCGGCTACGAGGCGGTTGGCCGACAGATGACTGCGGTCCGTGCGGGCGACGACGTCGTCGTCTTCGACATGGGTCTCAACCTCTCGAAGGTACTGATTCACGACAACGTGGAGACAGAGCGGATGCACTCGCTGGACCTCATCGACATGGGTGCCATCCCCGACGACCGGGTGATGTCCGAACTCGAGGGCGACGTGAAGGCAATCGTCCCGACA
>CAZHPM010000087.1:0-6220 GCA_964534485.1 uncultured Halobacteriales archaeon | reverse complement strand
TCGACCGGCAACTCGACCGACTCACAGACTACGCCCACGACCACGGCTGGAGCGTTGAAAACACCTACACCGACGTTGGCAGTGGCCTTAACGAAGACCGCCGTAGCCTCAACTCACTCCTCGATGACGTGCAAGACGCCGACTACGGGCGTGTCCTCGTTACCTACGAAGACAGACTCACCCGGTTTGGGTTCTCGTATCTCGAACGGTGCTTCGACTGCTACGGTGTCAGCGTTACCGTCATCGAAGACGAGACGGACAAATCAGCACAGGAAGAACTTGTTGACGACCTCATCAAACTCGTCGCTAGCTTCAGCGGCAAACTCTACGGTATGCGCTCCTCGAAACAACAACAGGTCGTCAACACCGTCGAAACAGAGGTGAAACCCGATGAGTGACCACCTCTCACTTCCAATCCGTCTGCCAGACGAGGATGCCGAGCGATTCGAGCGACTGGCAACACCCACCCAACGAGTCGCTACTCATGTCCTTGAAGCCCACTGGACGCCAACTCATCTTGACGGCATTGCCGACGCATCGCATCAGGCGTGGAAATACTTCGATGAACACGAGCCGTTCGAAGAACTCAACCTGTATCTCCCCTCGCGGTTTCGACGCTGTATCTTGCAGAAAGTCGGTGAAACACTCCGGAGTCACGCCGACCGCCGAGGCGCCTTTCAGTCTATCCAAAAGGTGTTGCCCGACCACAAAATCCGACGCATCCACCGTCGTCGCATCAAAGGACGGCTTTGGGACGACGGTGACTACCTCTCGTCGGGCTACGTGGACATCCTCATCGACCAACTCAACAGCTACTACGACCGTCACGGGACGTATCCAGACACCTATTTCGAGATGCAGGACTGTCCCGAGTACGATACCGGCGTCTTGCCGTTCTCTGCGGATGACGGCCCTACGAGCGGGCAAGCTGTCAAATATAAGTACGACAGTGATAGCGAGACGCTGACCATCCGACTCAAGACGCCAGACACACTTTCACCGGAGGCACGGGGCGACTGGTCGTGGACGGAGTACGAGCGTGGCGGCTACGAGGCGTTTTATGATCTCCTCGCTCACGGCGATTTCTCGGCTCCTGAGTTCCAGCCTTCCTGCCGCAAAACTGGTGACGCCTACTACGAGCTCTCCTTCCCGGTCGATGTCGAACAGACTAGAGCAAGCGACGACGGTGGCTGCGTGCTGGCACTTGACGCCGGGATGCGAAAAGACATGACTGCTGTGGTGGTCACTAACGACGGTGAACAACTGTCCACGCCACATTTCATCCAGTTCACCGACCGTGACGGCATGCGGCGACTTCACCGCGAACGAACCCGCTTGAACGACCGCCTTGCCGCGTTGCGCCGTGATGGTCGCTCGCATACTGAGGAGTTCGCTCACATCCAGAGCGAATACGAACGGGTCAACGGCAAAATACAGCACAAGCGCGAGCAACTGACACACGACGTAGCCAACCAAGTCCTCGCACTCGCACTCGTCTACGACGTAGACGCCATCGTTCACGAGGACGTGCGCTCGCTCTCGCCGCCGCGTGACGAAGGCACGTTGTCGTGGGAATTGTCGTCGTGGGCGCGGCGGGACATCATCGAGAACATCGAATACCGGGCAGACTGTGCCGGTCTGACTGTTGAACGAGTCTACCCAGAGGGAACGAGTCGGTCGTGTCCCCGATGTGGTTCGACCGGCCACACCTGCAAGTCGCCCGACCACCAGCAAGAACACTGGTGGGGCGGGCACTTCCGGTGTGACAATGCCCGGTGTGGGTTCGAGGGCGACCGCGACTATATCGGGGCGCTGAACGTGGCTCGCGTGTTCTTCAGCGAGACGGACGAGCTAGACCACGGTTTCACGTCCTCCTACACGGGGGATGTCGAAATCGTGCTAGCTGGCCGTTCCGCTGGCACGTGGTTCACGTTCGGGACCGGCATCGTTGCCTACGAACCCGAACAGGGAGAGGCGACCGCTGGTGGTGGGTCGGCTGTCATAGCGCCCGCTGTCGCCCTGCCCGAGTCGAACGCAGATGGTAGTAATGGACGTGGCCCAGCCGTCCAACAGTGTACCCGATTCCTGCGGTGTACTACTGAAAGCTACTGAAAATTGGAACGGTCGTGTGATTCTCATCACCCGTGTTCTACGGGTTCTCCACGTGATGACGAACTACTCGTTAGAGTACACCAAACGGATTCAACCCTATCCGTCAGACGTCTGTAATTCGCTCGACAACACGACCGAGGCCATGCAACAGAGGCTTACCCGGCTACGACGAGGAGAAACTGAACGACAACAACGGTAGCGAGACGAGATTCTCTCGACAGACTGACCACGACGAGCAGTTCCTGGGTTCGTATTCGGGCCACAGAAACGAGTCGAGCAGAGTGTGCCCAAGCCGGCGGAGGGATTTGAACCCTCGGCCTATTCCTTACGAGGGAATCGCTCTACCGCTGAGCTACGCCGGCACGCATCAAGATAGTGCGGATACTGACAATAAGGGTTGCGAACTCACCCGAATTCGAAGCGGGCGCTGCCGTCGGAGCCCTCTGTGACCGACACCGCCCAGTCGTGGACGGCGGCGGCCTGTTTCACAGTCGAGAGTCCACTGCCACCGCGCCCGGTCGTGAGCGCCGGTTGCTCTCTCGACCCGGGGTTCCGTCGGTCTCGGCAACTTGAACAGAGTTGTGCGACAGTGAGCAGATTCCAGAGGTCGTGGGGTGACGAAACTGTCGAACCGGTCGAGTTGCTGCTCGTGGCGCTCGAGCGCGGTGACGTCACGGAGGAGGATGACCGTGCCCGCAGAGCCGTCCCGGATGCCCTCGCCGGTGACCGAGAGATGTCGCGTCGCGCCGCCGTGGTCGACAGCGAGTTCGGTGTCCTCGCCGGTCTCGCAGTGGCCGAGAATCTCTGGATGGTCGCCACACAGTTGCGACAGCGACCGCGTGGCGCTCACGGTTGCTCGACCGACGTGTCTGTAACAGCTAAACAGATTCCCGGAGTTGACTGCCAGTGTCCACACACACCGGTACCGTTTATTCGCGTCGGGCGCTATAGCCGGGCGATGGCAGGTACGACGGGGGGCGACCAGACGGTCGGACTGTGGTCTGTTGAGGAGACGGCCAGACTGCCGCCGGTCGGTACCGACGGGGTCGAGTGATGTCTGAGCGCGAGGGGTCGCCGGACCTGTTCGACCCGTTCGGGCAACTGGTCGCCGTCGAGCGCGACGTCTTGGTGCTCTCGGCGGCGATGTTCGGGTTCAGTCTTGGCTTCCAGATGACGACGCGGTATCTCCCACAGTACATGAGCGTGCTCGGGGCGGGCGCGCTGGTTATCGGACTCTTCGGGACGACACAGAACGTCATCGGCGCGGTCTACCCCTACCCGGGAGGTGCGCTCTCGGACCGACTCGGTTCGCGGCGCTCGCTGACGCTGTTCGGGTTGGTGTCGAGTCTGGGCGTCCTGGTCTGGCTGGTCGCGCCGGCACTGGGGACGCTGACGGTCGCCGGTCTGACCGTCGAACCGTGGCTCTGGCTGGTCGTCGGGCTCTTTCTGGTACAGGCCTGGAAGTCACTGGGACTGGGCGCGACGTTCGCGGTCGTCAAACAGTCGGTGCCGCCCGCGCAACTGGCCCGCGGGTTCGCGAGCACCGAGGTCTTCCGCCGGACGGCGTTTCTGCTGGGGCCGTTGCTCGCTGCTGGTGTGCTCTCGGTTGCCGGCGAGTTCACCGTCGGCTTCCAGGCCGTGCTCGCGGTTGCTCTGCTCTTTGGCCTCGTCGCGACGACACTCCAGCACCGGCTCTACGAGCCGGCAGACACCGCCGTCGGGGACTCGTTCGACGGTCTCGCGGAGATTCGTGCCGACCTCCGGGAGTTGCCGGCGGAGTTGCGCCCGCTGCTGGTCGCGGATACGCTCGTCCGCTTCGCCAACGGGATGGTGTACGTCTTTTTCGTACTCGTCGTCGTCGAGTTCCTCGGTGTCGGTCTCGACATCGGTGTCCTCGCGCTCGACCCGGCGGCCTTCTTCGGGGTGTTGCTCGCCGTCGAGATGGCCGTCGCGCTGGTCTCGATGCCGGTCGCGGCGATGCTCGCGGAGCGTATCGGTCTGAAACCCGTCGTCGCCTTTGGATTCTCCGTCTACGCGCTGTTTCCGGCCCTCCTCATCAGCGCGCCCGCGAACGCCGCCGTCGTCGCTCTCCTCTTTGCTTACTCGGGGCTGCGATTTGCCGGACTGCCCGCTCACAAGGCGCTGATCGTCGGGCCGGCAGAGCGCGACACCGGCGGACGGGTCGCCGGTTCGTACTACCTCGTTCGCAACGCGGTGGTCGTCCCGAGCGCGGCGGTCGGTGGCGCGCTGTACGGCGGCGTCTCGGTTCCGGGAACCGGTCTCGCGTACGCCGGGAGCGAGCCACTCGCCTTCGGACTCGCGACGGCGGTTGGACTGGTCGGGACGGGCTATTTCGTCCTGTTCGGGCGGGAGTTCGACGCCTACGAGTAACACACCAGAGAGAACCAAAGAGGTCGGTACCTGCGGTCACCGGACGGGCCGCGGGCGGGGAACTGCTGGCCGTGGAGTCGGGTCGCGGGTCGCGTGGCTCAGAGTCGGCGGCGGTAAACGACGGTCTCGTAGGCGTCGCCGGCGATCTCGATCTGGTCGTGGCCGTCGGCAGTGAACCCCCGTGACTCGTAGAACGCACGGCCCCGGTCGTTGCCGGCGAGTGTCTCGAGGGCGAGTCCGTTCCAGTCCGGTGACACCGTGTTCACCGCCCAGCGGAGCATCGTGGTTCCGACCCCCTCGCCCCACCACTCTGGGTGGACGTAAATCTCCTTCAGGCCGACCTCGTCGGCGCGGACGAACGGCTTCGTCCCGGTCCACCGGAGGAAGATGTACCCCCAAACGGTGTCGTCGACGGCCGCGCCCCAGGCGACACCGTCGCCGTCGGGCAGGCGCTCGAGCCAGCGGTCGACATCCTCGGATGTCGCGTCGACTGTCACCGCCTCGAGTACCTCCGCCGGGAGTAACTCCTCGTAGGCCTCCTGCCACGCCCGCCCGTGCACTCGGATGGCCTCCCGGACCGCCCCCGGTTTGGCGAGGGTGTGTCGTTGCACGCCCGCCGGTACGCCCCGGAGCGTCAAAAGCGTCCAGCGTCGGCGTCCGGAGAGCGACGACCTGCGCGTGGTATCCCCTCCTGAGGTGAGAGTGGACGGCGAGAGTCACCGCGTCGAACTCCCGGAGACAGGTTCCCGTCTCAGTCGTGGCCCGGGTAGTCACGCTCGAAGCGCGCCTCGATCTCCTCGCTGTCGAGTTCGACCACGACCGGCCGGCCGTGCGGGCACGCCCACGGGTTGTCACAGTCGTCAAGCGTCGCTAGTAGATCGACGACCGACCCGTCGGTTAGCGACGTGTTCCCGGTAATCGACGGGTAGCAAGCCATGTCCGATAACAATTCGTCGGCGACGGCTTCGACGGTGTCTTCCGCCGCGTCTTCGCCCCCAACCAAGTCGGATAGTACGTCACGGATTACCGACGGGCCGGCGGCTTCCGCGACAAGCCCGGGGACGGTCGTGACTTCGACCGTGCGATCGTCGACAAGATTCGCGTGAAAGCCCAACCGTGCAAGCGCGTCTTGATAGCCGTCGAAAAGCGCGGCTTCGCGGGCGGTCAATTCCAATTCGACCGGGTCGGCTAACGCTTGGGTGGTCGTGTCGCCCTCGAAGCGTTCCTTTAGCCGTTCGTAGTTGATTCGTTCGTCGGCGGCGTGTTGGTCGATTAGGATTAGCCCGTCGTCGGCTTCGGCGACGATATACGTGTCGTGTAGTTGCCCCAAGACGCGAAGGTCGGGGAAGTTATCGTATTCCGTCGACGGGTGGGCGTCGTCGCCGCTAAGTGTGGTTTGGGTATCGGGGTCGTTCGTGACCGGCGACCGCGACGGGCGCGGGTGGGGCGTCGACGACGTCGAATCGGACGTTGACGACGATCGGTCCGACGACCCCGACGACGCCGACCGTGATTCGGTGTCTTCCGACGTCGAACCCACGGGTGACGACGCCGAAGACGCCGACGACGACCGGGTCGGTTCGGTATCGGACGACGGTCGGGACGTTACACCGTCGGGGGTGGTGTCGGGCGTGTCGTCGGTATCGACGTCGTCGGTTCCCGCGTCGGCGGTGCTATCGGTCGCCCCGTCGTCGGTATCGTCGGACGTCGACGACGG
>CAZHPM010000086.1:0-6431 GCA_964534485.1 uncultured Halobacteriales archaeon | reverse complement strand
AATTGTTGCTTACTACTGCTTAAAGATTCGGAATTCAGAAACAGTTACAAACCCCCGATATCGGGGGCAGTCGCGGATACTCGCCGCGGCCCACAGTCGAACCGATGCCTATCGCAGACGACATCACCGAGGCGGTCGGCGACACGCCGCTGGTGTGGCTCGGTTCGTTCGCCGACAACCTCGCCGGCAAGGTCGAGTCGTTCAACCCCGGGGGGTCGGTCAAGGACCGAATCGGCGCGGCGATGCTCGACCGCGCCGAGCGCACCGGCGAGTTGAAGCCGGGCGGTCTCGTCGTCGAGGGGACCAGCGGCAACACCGGTATCGGTCTCGCCACCGCCTGCGCCGCACGGGGCTACGACCTCGTGCTCACGATGCCCGAGTCGGCGAGCGAGGAACGGCGCGCGCTCCTCGCGGCACTCGGCGCGGAGGTGGTCCTCACCCCCGCCGAGGAGGGGATGGACGGCGCCACCGCCACCGCCGCGGCCATCGCCGAGAGACGGGAGGGCGTCCTCGCCGGCCAGTTCGAGAACGCCGCCAACCCGGAGGCCCACCGCCACACGACTGGCCCCGAAATCTGGGAGGCGACGGCGGGCGAGGTGGACGTCTTCGTCGCTGGCGTCGGCACGGGTGGCACGATTACCGGTGTCACCGAGTATCTCAGAGAGGTCGCGGAGACCGACATCGACTCGGTGGCCGTCGAACCGGCCAACTCGCCCGTTCTCTCGGGCGGCGAGGCCGGGTCACACTCCGTCCAGGGCATCGGCGCCGGATTCGTTCCGGCGGTCCTGCGGACGGACCTACTCGACGAGGTCCGTGCCGTCGGACACGACCGCGCCGTGGAGACGACCCGCCGTCTCGCCCGCGAGGAGGGGATTCTCGCGGGCGTCTCGGCCGGGGCCGCGCTCGCCGCCGCCACCGACGTGGCCCGCGAGCGACCCGAGGAGTTGGTCGTGGTCGTTCTCCCCGACACCGGCGAACGGTACCTCTCGACTGACCTGTTCGAGTCGCCCTGAAACACCGGGAGTCGACCGACTCCGTGCCGGCACACAACCGACACTGTCGGCTGTACCTTCGTGGGACGAGTCGGTACCCCGGGGTGGCAAAGTGTGCCACAGGCTCCACTCACATCGAGAACCCGGGGTTGCCCGACTCCCGGAGGACCGGAGACGACAGATGGCTTGCCGTTTTACGTGTACAGAGTGTACGTACTCGAATGAACGAGCGCGAGGCGAGGGCGGCGAGAGAGCTCACGGAGAAGCACAGTTCGGTCCCGCTCCGGGTAGACCGTGTCGGAGAGCCGGGTAGAGCCACGTCCACGGTGTACGGCACCGATATCGAGGGGACAGAGCTCCGGGTGGCGAACGGAGAGCCACCGGAGAGCGACCGACCACTCGAGACTGGCGAGTGGTACCAGTTCGACGGCGTCGTCCGGTCGGGTTCGGTCGAGGCGGAGCTCACGAGTCCAGCCGGCCAGGGGCGGGTAGAGCCTGTCGACCCGCCGGAGTCACAGTCACAGCCACCACTGTCCGAACTCGACGAGCCGTGGCTGACACAGTTGGGCGCCAGCGAGCGGGTGATCGCCGTCACGGTTCAGCCCCGGCCGACGGCGGGGATGGAGCGTATCCGCGCCGACGACCCGGAGACGTTCGAAATCGGGGCCGTCTGTTTCGCACACTGTGACGGGTCCGGTGACCGGGCGGTGTACCACCGCGAGGAGGGCGACACAGAGGACGAACAGCTCCTGCTGGAACACGTCGTCGAAGACCTCTCCGAGGCGGCGGGGGCGACACTGGTGACCCGCGGGAGCGGCCAGCCCCCGCTCGAACTGCTCCGGACACGCCTCGCCGCGGCGGCCGGGGGCGACGTTCTCGACGCCGGCGCAGAGCGGGTGCTGTCGGCGTGTTTCCACGCGACTCTGGAGCGTGTCGCCCACAGAGCGGGGGCACAGACGGTCGAAGAGACGGCCCGACGGCTGGGTATCGAGGAGAGTCCGGTGGTGCTCGCGGAGTACGATATCGGAGTCGAACCGGCAGAGTGGCGGGCGGACTCCGGGGACGGCACCGACGCTCGCCCGGAGGTGTCCGACCCACAGATGTCCGACCGGGACTACGCGACCCTCGTCGAGTGGTATCTCGGTGCCGGCGAGCAGTCGGTGAACTCGGCGCAACTCGCCGAGTGCCTGAAGACGTACGTGAGTTGTGACCTCGACCTGCTCGCCGGAGTCGTGGCAGACGGTGCTGCCGACGGACTCGGCTGTCCGAGACTCGCCGGAGGTCTCTCGAAAGGAGCGTAGGTGCACACGGTGGGAGTGTGGGGTTCGACAGCGCTCGCGGGAACCGTTTTGTCTCCGGAACCCGTTGGGAAGGTATGCGCGCAGCACGCTACCGTGGTCCGGGTGACATCGCGGTCGAGGAGGTACCGAAACCGACAGTCGACGCCGCCAGTGACGCACTCGTCCGGGTCACACACACCGCAGTCTGTGGCTCTGACCTGTGGTTCTACCGCGGGGAGAGCGACCGCGAGGTGGGGTCGGCGGTGGGACACGAGCCGATGGGAATCGTCGAGGAAACCGGTGACGACGTCACCTCCGTCGCGGCCGGCGACCGCGTGTTCGCCCCGTTCGTGGTCAGTTGCGGGCGGTGTGAGTTCTGTCGACAGGGACTCCACACATCGTGTGTGAACGGCGACTCGTGGGGCGGCGAGAACGGCGGCGCACAGGGCGAGTACGTCCGGGTTCCCGAGGCCGACGGCACACTCGTTCGCGTGCCGGACCGCTGGGCCGACGACGAGGAGACACTCCGGGCCGTGCTCCCGCTGACCGACGTCATGGGGACGGGCCACCACGCGGCGGTCAGCGCCGGCGTCGGGCAGGGTGACAGCTGTCTCGTCGTCGGAGACGGCGCGGTCGGACTGTGTGCCGTGCTCGCGGCCCGACGACTCGGCGCCAGACAGATTGTCGTTGTCGGCCACCACGACGACCGTCTCGCACTCGCCGAGGAGTTCGGGGCCACCGACACTGTCGGAACACGCGGGGACGCAGCCCTCGACCGGGCGCGCGAACTGACAGACGGCGGCGTCGACCACGTTATGGAGTGTGTGGGAGCGGCCTCGGCGATGGAGACGGCAGTCGACCTCTGTCGTCCCGGTGGCACCGTCGGGTACGTCGGTGCTCCCTACGGTATCGACGAGGGTGGACTGGACCTGTTCCCGCTGTTTGGCGACAACATCACACTCCGTGGTGGTGTCGCGCCCGTCCGGGCCTACGCCGAGGAGTTGCTCGCGGACGTGCTCGGCGGGCGTCTGGACCCCGCGCCGGTTTTCACGAAGACGGTCAGTCTCGACGACGTGCCCGAGGGTTACCGGGCGATGGACGAGCGCGAGGCGGTGAAGGTGCTCGTCCGTGTCGAAAACCACACGCAGTAGCCGGCGCCGACGACTGAACTACCCCGAGGTGAGTCACACGCGTCGGACGACGGACCCGGTAATTTGATAGGGAATGATGACATATCGTGGCGATATGAGTGAACACACGGGTAGGCGGGCCGCCGGGGACAGTTCAGTTCCGGCGGTAACGGGCGAGATGACAGAGGGAACCGACGCCTGTTGCAAGATAGAACGCGTCGGGAGCGCGTACAATCTGGGAGCACTCAATGCGGAGATTCAGCGCCGGTACGAGACGGACGGAGCGACGTTGCACGGGTTGGCAGAGTACATCAACAACCGGATTACGACCGTCGCGCTGGACGCAATCGACTGGAACGAGTACGAACCGGCGACGGTCAGGGCAGCACTCCAGGGTGAACAGGAGATTCCCGCGACCGAGCGAGACGACATTCGGGCGACACTCGCCGGCCAACTCGACGTCGAGATGCTGACGGGAAACTACATCTCCCACGAGACGGTTCGCAGACACCTCAACGAGCATCTCGGCGTGTCGACCTCACAGGGTGGATTCGACACACGGGCAGAGTTGCGGTCGGCCCTCGTCTCCTACCAGAAACAGTACGAAGACGGCGTCGAGAGTGCTCTCGAACGCGCCGCGTCGGAGGGACTGATAGACGGGGAGACGTTCCGTGTGTTCAGCACACGCACCGAGTGTGACCTGTGTTCCGAGACGTACCGACTGCAGGAGTTGCTCGACAACGGGGGCTGTGACTGCCAGCAGGAGTGAGTCGAGAGGAATCGTGTACTATATTTACCCGTTTACTCTGTGTACAATCAATGGACAGTAAGGAGGATTCTGACACCGGGGCCGACGACCCGGACGTCGTACAGGCGCGCCGTGACGGCGGCGCCGAGGCGCGCGAGACAGCAGCGAAGTCTCGCGTCAGCATCGAGAATCTCGGTGGCATCGACGAACTAGAGGTGGCCGTTCCGGCCGGAGTCTCGCTGCTCGTGGGTCGGAACGCGACGAACCGCTCGTCGTTTCTGCGCTCGCTGGCGGCGGTGCTGGGCGGGGAGCGCACCGCGGCCAGGCTGAAATCCGACGCCGACAGCGGCGAGGTGTCGCTGACCGTCGAGGGAGAGAGCCACCACCGCACGTACAGTCGGACCGGAGAGGCCGTGACGAGGAGTGGTTCGCCACACACCGACAGCGCAGAGCTGGTCGATACGTTCGTCGCACTGTTCGCGGAGTGTCCCGCGCGCTCGGCAGTCGAGAGCGGTGCCGACCTCCGGGAGGTGCTGATGACGCCAGTCGACACCGAAGCGATAAACCGCCAGATTGCGGAACTCACAGACCGGCGGTCGGAACTGGACGAGACAATCCAGCAAGCCAAGCAGCGCAAGGCCAAACTCCCGGGTCTGAAACAGCAACGAGCGCAACTCGAGGCCGAACTCGAGGAAATCGAGACGGCAATCGACTCGCGGGAGGCGACGATTGCGGAACTCGACGACGCGTCTGAGCAAAGCGACGAGGTGTCGGAACTGCAGTCAGAGCTCTCGACAGTCCGGGCGGAGTACACAGAGACACAGCAACGTCTCACCGAGCTCTCGGACGAACTCGAGTTTCGCCGGGACGAGCGCGAGAGTCTGCGCGCAGAGCGTGCCGAACTGGCGGGAGAACTCGACGAGTACGAGGACCAGACGGCACTCAGAGAGCGGTTAGACAGCCTCGAGAGGGAGCGTGACCGTCTCACCGAGCGGCGGCGAACGCTCGAACAGGTTACCGAGGACCTCCAGTCGGCTATCCGCGCGAACGAGACGTTTCTCGAGGGAGAACTCGAGAGCACGGGGCTGACCAACGGCGACGGGGTAGCCGACGCGCTCGACCCCAGTTCGCAGACAGTGGAGTGTTGGACGTGTGGCACTGCGGTCGAACGTGAGCAGATACGGAGTCAACTCGACGCACTACAGGATATCGTCACACAGCAACGCAGCGAGCTCTCGGAAGTCGAGACACAGATAGCCGATATAGAGGCAGAGAGAGAGTCCTGCGAGAGGCGCCTCGAACAGTACAGAAAACAGAGCCAGGAGGTCGAGGAAATCGACCGTCGTATCGAACAGCACGGGGACCGTATCGAGCAACTCGAAGCAGAGCGCGAGCAGGTGAGTGACGAACTCGACCAACTCGACGAGCGGCTGGCGACACTCGAGAGCGAACTCGAGAGTGTGGAGTCCGACACCGAGGAGACAGACTCTGAGGAGTTCGTCGAGGTGCACACGGAGCTGACGGCGCTCGAACGTGAGCGCGGTCAAACCGAGGCGCGGCTGCAAGACACCGTCGATACAATCGACCAGGTCGAGACACTGGCCCAACGGCAGGCACGCGCAGAGGAGACACGGGCCGAGGTAACCGAGGAACTGAACACACTCCGGGGGCGCATCGAGGAGATAGAAGCGGAACTCGTCGAGACGCTCAACACGGTCATGTCGGACCTGCTCGAGCGACTCGAGTACGGCACTCTCACCCGCGTCTGGGTCGAGCAACGGCGACCGGACGCAGAGACGTCGACGTTCGACCTCCACATCGTCCGGGAGGCCGAGGACGGAACCGTCTACGAGGACACGGTCGACACGCTCTCGGAATCCGAGCGCGAGATTATCGGACTCGTGGTCTCCCTGGCCGGGTATCTCGTCCACGACATCGACCAGCGACTCCCCTTCCTGTTGCTCGACTCTGTCGAGATGATCGACGGCGAGCGACTCGCGGCCCTCATCGAGTACGTGATGGCCGAAACGGAGGTTCAGTTCTTCTGTGCCGCACTCCTCCCGAAAGACGCACGCTCGGTGAAAATGGCCCCGACACTCGAGGACCCCTCGGTTATCGAGTTCGACGGCACCCCACAGTGAGCGAGACACGCGCCGTGCTCTCGCACTGGCTTTTGCCCTGCGAGGACTCTCCGTTCTCGTGGTCCGGGCCGGCACATCGGGACGGACTCTGACATCCTCCCACGGCTAAAGCCGTGGGGTTCCCCCACTGGGGGTTGAAC
>CAZHPM010000085.1:0-6448 GCA_964534485.1 uncultured Halobacteriales archaeon | reverse complement strand
GTCGGCGTCGTTGTCGAGAAACTCGATGGTGTCGGGGTTGTTCGGAATCTGGTACCCCCCTTCGCCGACGTCCTCTTGACAGTGAATCTCGCGCTCGCCACGGCGGGTCTGCTCGCGCAACTCCAGTGGCCCCATGATGGTCGCGCCCGACTCTTCCGGGCGCATGTGGAAGTCCTCTCGCGTCGCGCCGGTGACCACCTCCAGGTCCTCGACGAGTTGGTTGGACTCGTCTTGGCTGGAGAACTGCGCCTCGTCGAGGTCCCACGACTCCGAGAGATAGTACAACTCACGCAGCGTCGAGGAGCGGTCCTCGTCGAGTTGCTGGGCGAGAAAGTCGATGGTGTAGGTCGCCTTCAGCAGTTTCTCCGCGCCCTGGACCGACTTTGCGCTCCGGGTGGAACTCCGGGAGCCGTACACCCAGACGTCTTTCTCCTCGTCGTACTCGATGTTGCTCTTTGTTCGCGTTGGCATCTCCAGACGGGGCACGTCGCCCTCGGCGAACTGGTCGTAGAACTGTGCCGCGAGGTCGAGTAACTGCTGTCGTGGGTTTGTGTCGTCGGTACTCATAGCTCGGTCACCGTCAGTTTCTCCGTCTCGATTCCGTCCACCGACGGCGGCCCCTCGGGGGCGGCGTCGCCGGCGAGTTCGTACTCGAGAACCGCCGTCTCGCCGCTGTCGACGGCCGGAGTCCAGGTGAGAAACCACTCGTCGTCCATCTCGACGACGGTGGCGCCGTTGGTCGCCGCTGGCTCCCCGGTGACGATATCCGTCACCTCGAGGTCGACGTTCGTGTCGCCGTTGTTCTCGACCCGGAGGCGGACCGTCTCCTCCTCGCGCTCGCGCGTGACCAACACGTCGTTCATGATTCGTGCGAGCGTGGCGTCGATATCCAGTTCCTGTTCGCCGGTCACGCCGGCGAGTTTCTCGGCCATCTCCGGGAGAATCGTCGCGAGTTTGTCCTGTTTCTCCCGGCGCTGTTGCATCGACCGGCGCTTGTTGAGGTAACTTTTGAGCTCGCGGGCCGCCTCCCGGAGCGCGAGTTCGATTTCGCGCTCGATTTCGGGGACGTTCGCGACGGCGTCTTTCGACTCGCTGGTGAAGGGCACGTTCGTCGAGGCGACGTGGACCATCAGCACCGTCGGACCGTTCGGGAGTCCGCTGCCGCCGGGTTGGTCGAGTCCGTAGTTTCGCCAGTTGATGTCTTTTACCACGTCGGTCGTGGCACACGCACCGCGCTGGTAGACCAGTGGCACGCGGTTGGCAAAGCGCAACACGTCTCCCGACCCCTCGGATTCGATGTCGCCGCCGTAGGCGATACCCGCCTCGATGATGAACGGGTCGCCGCCGTGGACCGACGCGTCCCGCGTCGAGGCGGCGTAGAAATCCGCGTCGTATGCCTTTTTCAGGCCTTTCTCCACGAGTTCGTCTGTAATCGGCGCGAGACAGTCGGTCGGCGGCGAGATGATGTCCGTCTCGCGCATCGCCGACAGCAACTGCGAGGCAGTGTCGCGGTCACCGGCAACCTCGCCGACCTTCGGCGGGTCGTCGGGTACACCGGTCGCCGCCGACCACAGCGCGTCGCTGATGTTCTCGCGTGCGGTGTCGCCGACGGTCGCGTCGTCGTGTTTCTCGGTCATGTCGGCCGCGCGGTCGACGTACGCCTCGAGGGTCTGCCGGGTGAGACGGTGCCGGTCGTCGTCGAACTTCGCCGCCAGTCGCTCGGCGAGTGCCTGCACCACGGCGTCGTCTTTCCGGCGTGTCGTCGCCTCGTCGACCAGCGCGTAGAGGTCCGACTCGACGCTGTCGGTCAGTTCCGCCCACGCCGCGGCGACGGCCTTCTCCCGGACGGTCGACCCGAAGGTCGTTCCGTACTCGACCTGCACGTCGTCTGCCACGTCCGCGACCGTCTGGACGACCTCGTGGTGGGCGACCCGTTCCATCTCGGCGAGGCGGTCGGCGACTGCGCCGGCGAAGTCGGCGGTGGCCTCCGCGCCCTTGTTGACGACTGCGTCCTCGACTGCGCCCTCGATGTCGGCGTCCTCGTGGGCGCGTGGCGGTTGCCAGGTCATCTCCCGGCCGTAGTGGCGGTCGCGAAAGGCGTCGATGACACTGTCGGCGGTTTTCGCCCCGACGCGGGTGAACTCACCCTGCAGGAACCCCGAAACCGAGTACGAGTCCGTCGAGTCGGCCATCTTGATGAGCGTCCCGAGTTCCACCCCGTGTGGGTGGGGCCGTATCTCCGAGGTTTCGGCCGGCAACTGGTCGGTCACGCGCTCGTATTTCAGCTCTGCCTTTGGTTCGGTCAACTCGATGCGCGCGTGCGGGTTGACGACTGCGGTGTCTTTTATGTAGTCGTGGAGTTGTTGCCGGGCGCGCATGTTCGCTTCCATCTCGAGTTCGATGCGCGTGCCGTGGGGGCGCTCCCAGGTGGTCGTCTCCTCGACGCTTATCTCGGGTTCGTTCTCGTCGGTGTCGATTATCACCTCGAAGTACTCGGCCTCGTCACTCCCCCGCGTCCGGGAGGTGATTTTCGCCGGTTTGCCCGAGGTGAGTTGCGAGTACAGCACCGCCGCAGAGATGCCGATTCCCTGCTGGCCACGGCTGTTCTTGACCGCGAGGGGTCCGTTGTTTGCGACCACGAAGTTCTCGTCGTGGCCCGTCGCGCCGGGCACGGAGATATCGTAGACGTACTCCGGCGGTTCGGTCTCTCTGACCTCCTCGACGGGCAGCAGACACATGTCCGACCCGGTGAACCCCTGCAGATTCTGCACGGCTTCCCAGAGGGTGTTCAGGCTCTCGGTCGGAAGATGGTCGGAGTCGAGCAACCCGAGCTCTTTCATCCTGTGAGCGTACCGCGGTTCGTCGACGTACTCGCCGTCGAGTGCGTCTTCGATGAGCGACTGGTACACTGCGGCGTGTTCGAGCGAGGACCCGACGCCCGCGCCCAGCAACAGACCGGGGACAGAATCCGGAACAGTCGTGCGCTCGGTGGTGTCGACGCGAACGTCGTCAAGCAGTGTCGTCGGAATCCGCCTGTATCCCTGCTCGCCCGGGTCGGTCGTCGTCTCGAACCCGGGGAGTGTTGCGACGTCATCACCGTACACTTTCGTCCGGTACCCCGTCGACGGGTCGTCGGCGTATCCACTGGTTTCTGTGGCCTCGACACTCGCAAGGACGCCCTGCATGTTCCACAGAACGGAAATCTGTCGCGCGAGTCTCTCGCTGACCGTGACGTGTGAGAGGTCGTCGCTCGGGTGGGCCTCGGAGCCGTCGCCCTGGTAGAGCGCGGCCAGCAGGTGTCGCTGCGCCTCGCTGGGGGCCCGGAAAGCAAACGAGGGAATCCGTTTCTCTGTGGCCTGGTCGCCACAGGCGTTCTGCAGGAACAGCGCCAGCGGCGAGCCAGACGTCTTCACGCGCGTCGACGTGCGCTCGCGCTCGACTGTCGTCGTCTCGCTACCGATTCCTGCGAGCACGCGCTCGGTTGTCTCGACCAGTGACTCCTCGTGGGAACCGAAGGTGAATCCGACCTGCCGGGGACCAGCGTGCCCCTCGGCGATGTAGTACCCAAGCAGTTTCATCAGTTCGTCGTCGACGGGTAGCGAAACCGGCATCGTCGTCTCCTTGCCGCCGGCCTGGTACGTTCTGAACTGGCAGTCCTGCTGGGCCGCTTTCTGTTCCCAGCCGAGTCTGATGACCGTCTCGGCAGGCAGATACCCCTTGTCGAGATAGTTCGTTTCGAGGCTGTCTTCCAGGATATCGACGCCGTCGTACCGGTAGTACGTGCGCTTTCGGGTGCTGTCTGGCTCGGGCCGCTTTCGCACGCGCTCGCCAGACTGGAGTCGTTCGAGGGTCTCGCGGTCGAAGCCGTAGACGTACATCCGCCGGTCGTCGAGTTCGTCGGGGTCGAGATACTCGAGCAGATTCACCGCCTCGACTCGCTTCTCGAAGGCGGGGAGTTGCTGTGGCGCGAGCACCGTGTCGCCGGGTTCGAGGTCGGCGGCCGCGACCTCTCTGGTCTGACCGTCCGGCGTCAGCGAGAACAGACTGTGGTTGCCGGTGACTTCGACCGTCCGTTTCTTCTCGGTCGTGACCTCGAAGGTCTGCTCGTCTGTCTCGTGGCGGATGGCGTGGGTGACTGGTTGCCAGGTCAGTTCGTGGCGCTCGCGGTCGAAGGATGGGACCTCGATCTCGTCTGGAACCATCCTCGTCGCCTCGCCCTCCTCGGGAAGATAGGCGTCACAGAGCACGCCAATCGGGATGAACTCGACCTCCCCATCGCGGCGGACGAGCACGCGCTGGTCCGGCGTCAGCGACTGCTCGCGCTTGTGGAACCGCGAGCCATACAGGAGTTTGCCGAATACTTTCGGTATCTGTTCTCTCGTGATGCCGGGGCCGTTGTCCTCGATGACGACCCGGTAGTAGTCCCGGAGTTCCTCGATTTCGACGTAGACGTCTGGCAGAATGTCGGCCTCCTCGCAGGCATCCAGCGAGTTGTCGACACCCTCCTTGATTGCCGTCACGAGACCCCGAGCACCCGAGTCGAACCCGAGCATGTGTTTGTTCTTCTCGAAGAACTCGGCGATAGAGATGGCTCGCTGGCTCTCTGCCAGGTCCTCGGCGACTCCCTCGTCGCCGAGACGCGACTGCTGTGGTGGCATTCTACGTTTTCTTACTGGGCCCGGTACTAAAAGTTGCAGGAGACCACGGCGAAAGTAGTTCGGGCGTGCGTTCGTCACCAGAGAGAGAGTCGAGGGGTTGAAGTGCTGGCTAACCGACTACAGAGGTATGAGAGACCAGGGACGCTCGCTGCGAAAACGGACAGGCGGCCGGCGACGGCCGAAACGAGACCGGCGGAAACACGAACTCGGTTCGGAGCCGACCGAGACACAGGTCGGCGAGGCGAAACTCAAAACTGTCGACACCCGGGGCACCGGCGAGAAGGTGAAGGCGCTCCGTGCGGATAGCGCGAACGTCGCGACCGACGACGGCGTCGTCGCCGCCGACCTCGAGGACGTCGTCGAGAACCCCGCAGACCCCAACTACGCCCGGCGAAATATCGTCACTCGCGGCGCAGTCGTCGAGACCAGCGCCGGCCGCGCGCGTGTCACCTCCCGCCCCGGACAGGACGGCCAGGTCAACGCGGTGCTCGAGTAACGCCCGGGCAGTCGGAACCGCGAGACGTCGTCACAGCCACCGCGGGACGCGCTCGCAGTAGCTCTCGTACGCCTCGCCCAGTTCTGCCCGGAGTTGTGGTTCCTCGTGGTAGACCGTCAGCAGGTGGTAGGTCGCCCAGAGCAGACCGGCGTACGCGAGAACGACGACCGATTCGAGGACGAGACCGGCGCCCGCGGCCGCGACGACGGTTCCGAGATAGAGCGGATTCCGGGTGCGTGCGAGCGCACCGGTGGTCACGAGGCGCGCCGGTTGGGCGGCCGGCGAGGGCGGTTCACCGGCCCGGGCAAAGGAGTCGACACCCCAGACCGCGAGCGCGAGTCCGGCGACGACTGCCGGCAGACCGGCGAACCGGACCAGACCGAGGTTGAGGGCCAGGACCGGCGCGAGCACCGCGAGCGCGGGCGTCACCGCGAGCACGACCAGGGCGGGCGCGAGAGCAAAGAGGTACGCACGCCTGTCGACGGTCGTCTGGTCGGGAGACCGCTCGTCGGCGTCGGTGTTCCTACCGGCGGTCACGGTTCAGTCGGCCGCCGGCGACTGCCCGGAGATGCGGTCGAGCACACCCTCGGTGGTGCCGGGCACCGGTTCGGGGTCGGCGCCGGCCTCGGCGGCGGCCTCGGGGTCTTTCAGGAGGTGGCCGGTAGTGAGACAGACCACCCGCTCCTCGGGGCCGACGACACCCTCCTCGCGGAGTGCGCGCAGGCCGGCGACCGACGCGGCGGAGGCCGGTTCGACGCCGACACCCTCGCTCGCGAGGTCGCGCTGTGCGCGGGTGATGTACTCGTCGGGGAGCGCGACCGCCGCCCCACCGGTCTCGCGGAGACCGGGCAACGCCTTTGGCGCGTTGACCGGGTTCCCGATGCGAATCGCCGTCGCGACGGTCTCGACGTCCTCCCACCGGCGAATCGAGTCACGGCCCTTCTGGACCGCCTCGACCATCGGCGCTGCACCCGTTGCCTGCACACCGGTCAGTTTCGGCGTCTCCTCCGGCGTGAGCGCGCCACTCTCCTGCAGTTCACGGAAACACTTGTACAGCGCCGCGGTGTTGCCGGCGTTACCGACCGGCAAAACGATACGGTCGGGATAACAGCCCTCCTCGTCGCGGAACTGTTCGAGGATTTCGAGACCGATTGTCTTCTGTCCCTCCAGTCGGAACGGGTTCAGCGAGTTCAGCAGATACACTTCACCGCGCTGGGCCAACTCCTGTACGATGTCGAGACAGGTGTCGAAGTTGCCGTCGACCTCGAGGATGCGCGCGCCGTGGAGACTCGCC
>CAZHPM010000084.1:0-6718 GCA_964534485.1 uncultured Halobacteriales archaeon | reverse complement strand
GGAATTAAATTCGCCTGCGGGTGCGGTGCAGACCCAAGACGGGGAAGCCTCGGGGTCGTACGGAAGACGGAGTCTTCCGTGATGACGAGAGACTTCGTCTCTCGAACCACTTGACCCCGAGGTACTTCACTCCTCGTAGGCGAGATTCATCACCCACTGTGAGAACAGTTCTCCCTGTGGGTCGACCTCCTCGTCACCGATAAACGGCGAGAGCATATCGCCGGCCATCAGCATCGAGAACTCGAGGTCCTGTGCCGTCGGCGTGAGGTGGTACGTGTTGTGTCCGTTGTAGACTGTTTCCTCACGGTTGATGAGTTCGTGTTCGACGAGCGTCTCGACGATGCGACTCCCCTTGCGCGAGGAGACGTCGAGTTCCTTCCAGAACTCGCTCTGGTGAATCCCACCCGTGTCCCGGACGAGTTCGAGTCCCCGGCGCTCGTCCGGTGAGAGTTCTGCCTCTCTGTCACTCGTGCTCATACCACTACTACGGAGGGTCCGAGATTTAAATGTGGCTCCTCGCGTCTCGCCGGTCCACCCGGTCTGAGTCTGTCTGCAACCGGCCGGAAAAAACAAACCCCTGCCACCCCCGGTTGGAGGTATGGAGACGACACGGCACTTCGTGGCGACGGTGTACGTCGTCGACGACGGAGCGACGCTCCTGCACGAACACGAGAAACTGGACATGTGGCTTCCGCCAGGCGGGCACGTCGAACGCGACGAACTCCCCCACGAGACCGCAGTTCGTGAGGTGCGGGAGGAACTCGGCGTCGGGGTGGACCTGCTCGCGCCGGTCGGCGAGTTGAGTTCACAGACCGTCCAGAGCATCCCCCGGCCACAGCACTTCCTGCTCGAAGATATAAATACCAACAACGGCGAGGTCGGGCACCAGCACATTGACTTCGTCTTCTACGGGAGAGCAAAGAGCCGGGACCTCGACCCCGCAGACGGCGAGGCCCCCGCCGACGCCTGGGAGTGGTTCACCCCCGCGGAGTTGCGCGCCAACGCCGACCACCTCGAACCCGACGTCGTCGAGATGGGCCGGCGCGCAGTCGAGGCAGTCGACAACCACCACAGGTAAGTACTGGCGTGTGAGATACTGAGATGATGGAGGGGACGGCAAAAGCGCCTGCGGCGGGCACGGTCCTGAACGCGCTGGCGACCGGAACCGGGTCCGCGTTCGCCATCGACGAGCACACCACAGCGGCGGTTTCGCTGACCGACGGGGCCGGTGTCACCGGCGAGGTCGCGGGGGCCGAGGACGCCGACACACGACTCGTCGAGCGGTGTGTCGAGCGCGTAACCGACCGCTTTGGCGACGGCGAGGGCGGCACGGTCCGGACGGAGAGCGAGGTACCGATGGCCGCCGGACTCAAATCCTCGAGCGCCGCCGCCAACGCGACAGTGCTCGCGACACTGGACGCGCTCGGCGCGACCGACGCCCTCTCGCGAACCGAGGCCGCCCGGGTCGGTGTCGCGGCCGCCCGCGACGTCGGCGTAACAGTCACCGGCGCGTTCGACGACGCGACGGCGAGTATGCTCGGGGGTGTGACCGTCACCGACAACGAGCGAGACGAACTGCTCGCCCGTGACGAACCGGCGTGGGACGTGCTCGTCTGGACACCGCCCGAGCGGGCGTACAGCGCCGACGCGCCGGTCGAGCGGTGTCGCCGTGTCGCGCCGGTAGCCGACCTCGTGGCCGACCTGGCCCTCGACGGGGCCTACCAGCGCGCGATGACGGTAAACGGACTCGCCTTCTGTGCGGCGCTTGGATTCTCGCCGGAACCACTCATCGAGGCTGTCGCCGACGCAGACGGCGTCTCACTCTCGGGCACGGGACCGAGTGTCACCGCCGTCGGCGATAGCGAGGGACTCGAAGCCGTCCGCGACAGATGGAGCGACCGCGACGGAACCACAACCATGACACGCACACAGACCGCTGGAGCACGGAGCGATGTCTGAGGAACAGTCCGGACTCGACGCCGACGAGACGGAACTCGCGGACCTGCGCGAGGAGATTCGCGATATCGACCACGAACTCGTCGAACTCATCGCGCGACGAACGTACGTCGCCGACACCATCGCGGACGTAAAGTCCCAACAGGGGCTCCCGACGACGGACGAACAACAGGAACAGCGGGTGATGGACCGCGCCGGTGAGAACGCCCGGCGGTTCGACGTCGACGCCAACCTGGTGAAGGCCATCTTCCGGCTGCTCATCGAACTGAACAAGGTCGAACAGCGCGAGCAACGGTAGTGCGCCGCCAGGTGGATTTCTCTGCCGGCTTCTGTCCCGAGACACCGCGAGAGTCGGGGTCGCCGACCGGTGAACGGCCCACACAGCCGTCGAAGACGGCCTGAAACGGGAAGGCTTATAAACAATCCTCGGGCTAAGTGATGCTGTATGGCAGACCTGATTGTCAAAGCCGCCGTGAAAGAAGAGCTCGATAACATGAACGTCGCGTCTGACTTCTACGATGCCCTCGACGACGAAGTCGAGGAACTGCTGGCCGACGCTGCCAGTCGTGCGGAGGCAAACGACCGGAAGACAGTCCAGCCACGCGACCTCTGAGGGCCACCCTCCACCGTTTTTTACTCCTCGCGAACGTGCGTGTACTCCGCGGCGATCGGGTACTTCCAGCCGCGGCCGAAGGCTTTCTGTGTGACTCGCAGCGGCGGCGGCGTCTGCCAGCGTTTGAACTCGGCGCGTGTGAGTCGCGCGAGTGCCCCGTCGACGACCTCTTCGGGGTGGTCCTCCCGGAGCGTGTCGCCGGTCTCCGCTCCGTTGACGTACGCCTGGAGCACCGGGTCGAGTTGGTCGTACGGCGGGAGGTCGTCGTCGTCGGCCTGGTCTGGGCGTAACTCTGCTGTTGGCTGTTTCTCGATGACCCGCTCGGGGACCACCGGCGCCGACGCGCCGGCGGGTGGTCCCGCGTTGTACTCCTCTGCGAGTTCGTAAACCAGACCCTTGTAACAGTCCCCGAGTGGCGCGAGCGCGCCGACGGTGTCGCCGTACAGCGTACAGTACCCCACCGCCGCCTCGCTTTTGTTGTCCGGCGTCAGCACCAGTCCGTCGCGGTTGTTCGCAATCGTCATCAGCACGTCACCTCTGACCCGGGCCTGGATGTTCTCGAGTGCTACTCCCTCGATATCGCCGCGCTCGGACTCGATTGCACCCCGGAGTGTTGCCGTCGTGTCGCCGATGGGGATACTGTCGAACTCGATACCGAGACTGTCGGCCACCGCGCGGGCGTCCTCGACACTCTGGTCGCTGGTCACCGAACTCGGGAGTGTGACGCCGTGGACGTTCTCCGGGCCGAGCGCGTCGGCGGCCAGTACGGCCGCCACCGACGAGTCGATACCGCCAGACATCCCGACGATAGCCGTGTCGAAGCCGGTTTTTCTGAAGTAGTCGTGAACTCCCAGTGCGAGCGCCCGCCTGGCCTGTTTGGCGCGGTCTGCCGGTTGACCGGGCGCTCTCGCCGCCGGCGCCTCGGCGAGTGGCACGTCGACGACGGCCGTGTCGGCCGCGAAGCCGTCGAGTCGGTCGAGAATCGAGCCATCCGGCGCGACGACCAGCGAGTTGCCGTCGAAAATCAGGTCGTCGTTACCCCCGACCTGGTTGGCGAAGACAACGGGACAGTTCGTCGACTCGGCGTGGCCGCCGAACCGCCGCTCGCGCCGGGCGGGTTTGCCGAGACTGAACGGACTCGCGGAGACTGTCACCAGCAGGTCCGCTCCCGCGGCCGCGAGGTCGGCCAGTGGGTTCGCTCCGTGCCGGCGCGTTCCCGTTACGACGGCGTCGTTCCAGGCGTCCTCGCAGACGCTCAACCCGACAGTGACACCGTCGACGGAGACCGTGACCGGCGCCGTTCCCGGCCGGAAGTACCGGTGTTCGTCGAACACGTCGTAGGTCGGCAACAGACGCTTCGCGTACCGGTCGGTCACCCCGCCGTCTTGCAGGACCGTCGCCGTGTTCTGGAGCGGCGGGCCGGTTTCGGCGTCGGTCCGGGACGCGACGCCGACGACCACCGTGGGACCGTCCTCTGTCAGTCTGGCGAGACGCTCGATGGCGGCCCGTTGGCTGTCGAGCAGCCCGGTTCTGTGGAGGAGGTCACGGGGCGGGTAGCCCAGCAGCGACAGCTCTGGCGTGAGCACGAGGTCCGCGCCGGCGGCTGCTGCCTCCTCTATGGCGTGTTCGATGTCGTCAGCGTTGCTCTTTGTGTCGCCGACCGTCGGGTTGTGCTGTACGACGGCGACACGAAGTGTCCGTTCTGGGTCCATCTGGTCTATCCCGTGGTTGGGTGTCGAACACAATAGGAGATTCGGTGACGGACGTGGTTTCTGTCACCTGTCGCCACATTCGACCCTGGCGGGCGCGTCTCCCGGCACGGAGACCGGACAGACTCCCGGAGTCCCGTCAGGGAGAGTCGGCCGACTCCCCGTCGGGGAGTTCTACGAGTGCTCCGTCCTCGACGTCCAGGTGCTCGCGCAGCCACCGGAGGTGGTCGTCGGCCTCCTCGCGGAGGTCCGTCGCGGTGGCGAGGTCCACCTCTCCCTCCTCGAGTGTCTCTGCAATCTCCTCGAGACGGTCGATGCGCTCCTCGATGTCGGCGTTGCTCATCGTCGGTACCAGCGGCGCCTGACTGTTCAACCCACCGACATCGCCACGTCTCACAGGACGAGAACTCCGACGACGCCGAGGGTTACCACGAGCAAAACGGCGAGAACGGCGACGACGACCCGGAGTCTGCGTGCCTCTGTCTCGCGTTTCCGGGTGCGGGTGCTGGTTTCGAGTTCGCGGTACGCGCTCTCGATGCGGCGCTCCAGTGTGTCGAGTTCCCGGGTTGTCCGCGCCCGAAAGGCGCCGTCGATGCGGGCCTCGATATCCCCGAGACGGCCGTGGACGACCCGCGCCGTCGTGGCCTCGGACTCCGCGGTTAGTTCGCGCTCGGCCAGCGCCGAATCGAGACGCCTCTCCAGCGCCCCCAACCGGTTCCGTGCGAGCACGCGGTAGCCACGCTCGATTCGCGCGTCCAGTTCTCCGAGTCGGTCCGTGACGACCCCGTCGTAGGCGAGTGTGACCCGCCGGCCGAGGTCGTGTGCGCGGTCTCGAACGGCGTCGCGCTGCTGGACCCGGTGTGTGAGTGACTCGTGAGCGGCGTCGATACGACGGGTCAACTCCGCCAGCCGTGACTCGACCCGACTGTCGTACCCACGGACGACCCGCCGTTCGAGCGCGGCGAGTTCTCCGAGGACGTCTTCGACCGGTGTCGTCGCGACGACGCCGGCCTCTGTCGGTGTCATCGCGCGGGCGTCGGCGACGGCCTCGACGAGTGTCTGGTCGTCCTCGTGGCCGACGGCGACGACGACCGGCGTCGAACACGCTGCCACCGCCCGCACCAGTGGTTCGGCGTCGAACGCCCGCAGGTCCGAGTCTGCGCCGCCACCGCGGGTGAGAATCAGCGTCTCGACGGCCGGGTCGGGGTCGAGACTCTCGACAGCCTCGACCAGCGACGGAACGGCGCGCTCGCCCTGGACGCTCGCGCCACAGAGGCGCACGTCGGTCCGGGGTGAGCGCTCGCTGACGGTCGCCCACACGTCCTCGCGGGCCGACCCCGCCGGCGAGGTGACCAGTCCCAGACACGACGGGTGGGCCGGAATCTCTTTTTTGCGCTCTCCGGCGAACAGGCCCTCCGCCGCGAGTTCCGCCCGTAACTGGTCGAGTTCCTGCTGGCGTGTGCTCTCGCCCAGCGGCCAGTACTCCGAGACGAGCAACTGGCAGTCGCCACGGTCGGGGTAGAAGTCCACCTCGGCCTCGACGACACCCTCGACCCCCTCCGCGAGGTCGTGGTCGAACCCCGCGACGGCGCCGGCCCACGCGAGACAGGCAATCGAGGGTTCCTCCTCGGTGTCGCGCAACTCGAAGAAGGTGCCAAAGTCGTAGTGGTCGACCTCGCCCACCTCGCCGACGACGTACGTCGGGAAGCGGTCACTGGCGTCGGCGAGTGCCTGCTCTATCTCGGTGTTCAGTTGTCCGACGGTCCAGGTGCCGTCGGGAACCGCCTCTGACTCCCGGTCGACCCGCTCCATAGCCGGTTGTTGTCGAGCGTGGAGTAAAAACCTCGCGTGTGCCAAAGGCGGGCGGTCGGAACCGCGGCGTGAGCTCCCGTGACGGAACCGGTCGCCGATTCCTGCCGTGGGTGCAGGGTGTCGGGCGAGCCGACACACGCCGGTCCCCGCTCCCGGAGACGTCCGGTCTAAGATGCCAACCTTTGTGACCGGGGACACCCAATCATAGAGCGATGGACGCGCCGCTGTGGACCGAGAGCCACGAACCCGACATCGAGGAGTTGCCACAGGAGGCGGTCCGTGACAACCTCGACCGCGTGCTCGCAGAGCCGATGAACCTCCTCGTCCACGGACCGGTCGGGAGCGGCAAGACCGCGGCAGTGCGCGCGCTCACCCGCGCCGCACACGAGAACCCCGACGCCGACCGCATCGAGATCAACGTCGCGGACTTTTTCGACATGTCGAAATCAGAGATCGGCGACGACCCGCGTTTCTCGCGGTTCATCGACTCGACGCGCCGGCGAAACTCCTCGAAAGCCGACCTCATCAACCACGTCCTGAAAGAGTCGGCGAGTTACTCGCCGGTCGCCAGCGAGTACAAGACGGTCGTTCTCGACAACGCCGAGGGGATGCGCGAGGACTTCCAGCA
>CAZHPM010000083.1:0-6771 GCA_964534485.1 uncultured Halobacteriales archaeon | reverse complement strand
TCTCGAAGTCAACAAAGTACTGGCCCGGGTCGAGCGTGCTGGTGTTCAGATTCGCAATCTGGCCGGGCGCCGTTCCGAGTCGCGCCACGCGGTCACCCTCTGCGTGGACCACTTCGTTGCCGTCCTCTCGCTGGACAGCCTCGAAGATCTCGATTGTGTTGTCACGCGACGCGGTTTCGAAGGTGACGACCTGGTCCTGGTGAATCAGGAACGACCCGGGGTTTGCCTGCCCGTTGGGGTCGTTCACCGAGGAGAGGTTGACGCCGGTACCCGTGTTGTCCTCGACGGGTTCGCCGATGAACCCGTTGTTGCCCGAGGCGGCAGCGCGGTCGACGTCGGCGTGCGAGATTGCCGTTGCACCGACTTCCACGGCCAGGAACCGGTCGCGCTCCGTGTCGCCGTCCGGCCCCTCACCGATGACCGCGAGGTCGTTGACACCGCCGTCAACGTCGAGACCCTCGACCGGGTCGGCCGGTTCGTAGACGACGTCGGCAACCAGTCGCGAGTCGTTGGTGTTGTTTGTCTCGAGCGTGGCAGTGATTTCGTTTGCTCCCGGACTGATGGAGGTATCGACCACGTCGTTCGAGCCGTTTGCGACCACACTCACGCTGCTCAGCGTGTCGTTGATCTCCAGACCGGCTTCGGCCGGTTGGTCGAAGTTGGCCGTGATAGTCTGTGTGTCTGCGTCGGCGCTACCGTCGATTTCGAAGGTAACGGCGACCTGTTGTTCGGGCTTGGCCGCGATATCCTGTTGTTGCTGGAAGTTCAGGAACTCCTCGGCGTCGGAGAACGTGTCGGTCTGGACTGGCAGCCCCACGATACCGGTGTGCTGACCGACTGCGACGGGCGCGAAGCGCTCGTCAGTTGCGTTGACGATCTCCGATTCGAGCGTCGTGTTCGTCGTTGCCGCGAACACACTGCCGGGGTTCGGGTCGAAAATCGACGCACCGTTTTGCGGGTAGTCGTCGAGAATCGTCAGACCGTCGACGGCCGTCGAACTCACCTGACTGGTACTGAACGTGAGACCGCCGGTGATGGTCGTGCCGACGATGTTCGTCTCGTCGACCTCACTCGGGGCCGGGTTCTGGAGAGGTGCTGGCTGCGGGCCAGGTTCGGGTCCTGCCTGCGAGATTTCAGCAGTTTCGCTTTCCGTGATATTGGCTAAGGTTGCACCTGAGACGGTGTCGTTTGGCTCGTAGGCTTTGCTGGCACCAGCATCAGGCACGATATGTGCGGTGTGAGGACCAGGGAACCCACTCGCGTTCTCGATAGCGACAGAGATGCTACCGTCGGAGACGTTCGCTGGCGCATTGACGCCTGCGACAATCGGGTTGCCACCGGTCGGGTTCGGGAACGTCACCAGGACGGCCGAGGTGATACCGTCTTGGTCGATGTTCTCGACTTCCACTGTGCCATCGTCGCCGAGTGGCTGGTCGTTGAAGTTGAGCGTCGGCCCGGCCGTGTTGAACGCCGCGTCGTTGAACGCGTTCACGGTGTAGTTTTCGTTGCTGCCGTTCTTCGTGACCCCCTGGTTCGCGCTCTGATTGAACGCGAACGTGGTGTTGGCGTTAGCAGGGCCAGTCGAGGTGACGGTAATGTTGGCGATATTGAACGGCGAGTTGGCTCCGTCGTAGTTGTTATCGAGCAGGGCCTGACCGAGTTTGACCGACGAGTTGTTGGCCCCGATTTCGGTGCTACTGAGATTCGTCCTGTTCTCGTTGACGTCAGTGATGTTGGCGACCGAACCGTCCTCGAGTTCGAGGTTGAGCAGGTAGGAGTCGACACCTGCGTCGGCGCCTTCGATTATCACTGAGTAGTTCAACTGTCCTCCTTGGTCGACCTCGGGGTCTGACGGTGACAGGGTGAGGTTGATTTCATCCTGTCCCGGGTCCTGTGCTGTTGCCGGACTGACGGCAACAAACAGGAACCCCGCCATCAGAAACACGAGGAGTACCGAAAGTAGTGTTCTGTTGTTCATGATTGCGTATGAGTTAGTGCTCTGTTTCGTCAGAGGACACGGACACAGCCGTTCCTCGTTAGGACGCCATTCAACTACCTCCGTTAAGTACTTTGTGTATTCGTCGAACTGTTAGGCAACTGTTACACGCGGGGAGTGTCAGAACGGAGTCCGCCACCAGGACGAGTCAGAGCCGCTGAGACTGGTGTGTACGGCTCTGTCGGTTGGACGGTCGTTCCCGATACTGCCAGCCACGCAGGGCGATTCGTGGCTCCCGACACCGCCCGTCCGGGAGCGGTGAACCTCGAACTCCGGTGTTGTGAAAGCGTGCCCGGCAAAGCGTCCTGCCGGGAGGCCAGAGCAGGTCGCCGGAGACCCGGGGACATATATTGCCCGCTCGTCTACACCGTGGTGATGGTACGCATCGCTGTCGTGGACAATCACGGCCAGTTCACGCATCTCGAGGGGCGTGCGCTCCGTGATATCGGCGTCGACGTCGAACTGACCGACAACGAGACGCCCCCGGCCGAGATCGACGCCGACGGACTCGTGCTCTCGGGGGGGCCAGACAGGGAGCGAATCGGCAACTGTCCAGCGTATCTCGACCTCGACGTGCCGGTGCTCGGTATCTGTCTGGGGATGCAACTCATGGCAGACGAGCTCGGCGGGAGAGTCGGTCCGGGCGACTACGGCGGCTACGCCGACGTGACCGTCGAGATTACCGACGAGGACGACCCGTTGGTCGGCCCGCTGGCACCCGAGACCCGTGTCTGGTCGAGCCACGCAGACGAGGTGAAACGGGTTCCCGACGGGTTCGACCGGACCGGCCGGAGTGACGTCTGTGACGTCGAGTCGATGAGCGACACAGACCGTGAACTGTACGGCGTCCAGTGGCATCCAGAGGTCGCCCACACCGAGGAGGGCGAGGCGGTGTTCGAGCAGTTTCTGGAGCGGTGTTGATGTACGACCGCAGTAGCCCCGGCGACGCACGCCGGGTCTGCGAGTTCGACGGCGGCGTGAGTTGGCTCGCACACCCGACAGAGGGCGGACAGCGCACGAGTCACGCGATTCGTGGCGCGGACGGCGTCTGGGTGCTCGACCCTGTCGACGCGCCCGGTGTCGACGACATTCTCGCGCAGGTGGGCGAGGTGGTCGGAGTGGCAGTACTCACGTCGTGGCACGCACGCGACGCAGAGACGGTGGCAGACCGGCACGACGTGGCCGTTCACGTCCCCGAGTGGATGAGTCGCGTCGAAACACGCGTCGATGCACCGCTCGAGCGGTACAGTCTCGCGCCCGGCGAGTCGGAGTTTCGAACGATTCCCTGCCGTCCGTTCCCACTGTGGGACGAGGTCTTCCTGTACGACGGCCGGAGTGACACGCTCGTTGTTCCGGACTCGATGGCGACTGTCGGCTACTCGCTGGTCGGTGGGGAGCGACTGGGACTCCAGTGGTTCCGACGGCCACAACCACCCGAGCAACTCCGGGGACTGGAGCCGGCCCGGATTCTCGTCGGCCACGGGTCCGGCGTGACAACCGACGCACCGGCGGCACTCGCGGCGGCACTCGACGGTGCACGCCGTCAGTTTCCGAGAGCCGTCGTCGAGAACGCCCCCCGGAGTCTCCGGAGTCTCGCCGACGTGCTCGGAGACCGCTAATCGTTGCGCGGGACGCGCAAAGCGAGACCGTTCAGAACTCGAACTCGGTCTCGATATCGCTGGCGAGTTCCGTCATCACCTTGGCGGCCTGGCTGTACTGCATTACCTTCTGCATGTCGCCGTCGAGTTCGAACGTTCCGTCCATCATCCCCTCGACGGGGTCGATGTCACCCTCGATGAGACCCTTCCAGTTCGCGGCACCGCCGCGGAAGGCAAACCCCCAGTCCTCTCCGTCGGGGTCGTCTGTGACGAACGCGTCGTGGCAGGAGCCGTCCTCGACGACGATGTAGAGATACACCGGGTCGCCGTCGTAACTGCTGTCGGGTTCGATGTGAAAGAGAAAGTCGCCGTTGAATCCGACACCCCACCCCTCGCCGGCGTCGGTGTACTCCTCCGATTCGTTGAGTTTGTCCTCGTACTGTGTAATCCACTCGTCGGCCTCGCTGGGCAGTTGAGTCGCCATGAGTTGCTATTTATCCCCCACTATTTTATCTGCTACGGTGCGTCCTCGGGGCGCGTGGACTCTGGAGTCCGGACAGTTTCCTGCCCTGAACCGTTCCGAAGGGGTTATGAGAGAGTGCAGGCAACTCCGGGTCGACAGGCAGATGATCCAGAGCATAATCGACGCAGTCGACGCGCAGATCAACAAGTCACGGAGTCCGACGGTCAACGTGGTACTCGGGCTACCGCTCTACGTTGTCGTCTCGCTGCCACTCGCGTTCATCGTCGGCGCGTTCACTATCATACTCACTGGAACGGCCGGAAACGTCGCACAGACGAACACGACACCCGGTGTCGTCACCGGTGCACTGACGGTCGTCGTCTTCTGTGTGTTCGCGGTGTACGGTACATACACCTCGTCGAAAAAAGACAACCCGGCGAGTGACTGACACTCTGGTGAGCCACGACAGAGCGCCCCAATCGAGTGTATCAATCTTTATACAGCCAGCGTTCTTTACTCCGAGTCGATGACAGAATCCGACGAGGGAGGGATTGCTGACCTTCCCCCGAGCGCGAAGCTCGTCTACAAGGTACTCGAATACAACGGGCCACTCACACAGAAAGGTATCGTCCAGGAGTCGATGCTCTCGGCCAGAACGGTCCGTTACGCGCTCGAGCGACTCGACGAAATCGGTGTTATCACCGAGGATGTCTACTTTGCTGACGCGCGACAGAACCTCTACGAAATCGACGACGACGACGCTGCCAGCGCCGAAACCGCAGTCTCTGGCTGAGCCGGCGACCACTGCCGGACTCACCTCTCCTCACTGGTTGTTCGGATAAAATACCCTCCCGGCCGCGACGGTCAGTTCGACGCGATGACGTCGTCGATTCGGACGATCATCGTCGCCGCCTCGTTGGCGCTCTGGATGGCTTCTCGCTTGACTGCCGCGGGGTCGAGCACGCCGTGTTCGACCGGGTCGGCGACGGTGCCGGTCTGGTCTTCGCCGATGATACCGGCGGTTTCGCCGTCGTCGTGTGCCGCGCGCAGGTCCACGAGCGCGTCGATGGGGTCCATTCCGGTGTTCTCCGCGAGCGTTCGCGGGAGTGCGTCGACGGCGTCTGCAAAGGCCTCGGCCGCGAGTTGCTGGCGCCCCTCGACGCCGGCAGCCTCCTCGCGGATGTGGTCGGCGATGGCGATCTCGGTCGCGCCGGCGCCGGGGACCACGCCACCGGCGTCGAGTGCTGCCTGCACGACATCGACCGAGTCGGTCAGTGCCCGTTCGAGTTCGTTCACTACGTGTTCGGTGCCGCCGCGTGCGAACACCGTCACGGCGTCGGCGGCCGCACCGCCCTCGATAAAGACGAGTTCGTCCTCGCCGAACTTCTCGACGCCGACCGACTCGGCCTCGCCGAGGTCCGACTCCTCCAGCGTGTCGATAGAACCAACGCGACTCGCGCCCGTCGCCGCACAGACCGACGTCGCGGTGTCGTCGTCGATACCCTCGAAGACCAGCAGTCCGCTGTCGGCGAGACGCGAGGCGACGGTGTCTGCGATGTCGCCGTCGACGAACACCACGTCGGCGCCGGTGTCGGCCAGGTCGTCGGCGTAGGCCTGTAACTGCTCGGTTTCGGCCTCGATTGCCGAGTTCAACTGGTCGACGTTCGACACCTGGTACTCGGCGTCGACGTTGCTCTCTGAGACCTCGAAGTCGGCCTCGATGACCGCGATGTCGGCATCCCCGACCGAACGTGCCATCTCCGTGCTGGCGCGGTCCTCGTCGACGATGACACCCTCGACGAGTTCGGTCGCGCTCGAGGAAGAACCGACCTGCGTGTGGACGGTGACGTTGTCGCGGTCGACACTGCCGGTTTCGACGTGCCGGACCGCGTCGACGACCGTCTCGGCGAGGTTGTCCGCGGCGACGTCGCCGGTCCCCTTTCCGGTCATACTCGACTCGGCGACCTGCACCAGTTGCTCGTCGTCGAGGTCGGTCGCGATGACCTCCGACTCGACGGCCTCGCGTGCGAGTTCGGCACCGCGGTGGTATCCCTCGACGATAGTCGTCGGGTGGACGTCGTCGTCGAGCAGCGACTCGGCCTCGGAGAGGAGTTCTCCGGCGAGTACCGACGCTGTCGTCGTGCCGTCGCCGACCTCGTCCTCCTGGGTTTCGGCGACTTCGGCGAGCATCTGCGCCGCCGGGTGCTCGATATCCATCTCGTCGAGAATCGTCGCGCCGTCGTTCGTGATGACGACGTCGCCGTCGTCGGAGACGAGCATCTTGTCCATGCCGCGTGGACCGAGTGTGGTCCGTACAGATTCGCTGACTGCCTTTCCGGCGGAGATGTTCGACGACTGTGCGTCGTCACCCCGCGTGCGCTCTGTGTCCTCACTGAGAATAAACATGGGCTGTCCTCCCATGCGTCGCTGGCCAGACTGTGACATTGGTAATTACCTCGCTTGAAATGTCGTTTGCGGTTCTATATAAATGTTTCTTTCTCGTCGGGGCTATGCGACGCTGACACGCGGTTTTCGGCGCTCGAACTCGGCGGTCCGGGAATTAAGTACCCCCACCTCTTTGGCCGGGATAGATGCTGGAGTTGGAGCACGGATTTCGCGTCGTGGATACGCACGTGGTATTGGAACCGGACGAGAGCCGGCGACCGCGTGGACTGGGTGACGCCGAACAGGTAGAAGTCGAGATGGAGCAGGCG
>CAZHPM010000082.1:0-6948 GCA_964534485.1 uncultured Halobacteriales archaeon | reverse complement strand
AACGGCGTGTTGGCTTGGTAGTCTGCAAACCTGACACTCCCAACCCAGCGGTGCGATACCGTGGGATTCCTCCCGCGTTCGCGCGGAGGAGGATGTCAAGAAGTGAGTCCCAGTGAGACACGGATAGCGTCGTCAACGTCGTCTATCTGTGACTGCGAGAGTTGCCCGTACTTTTTTATAATTCGTGCGCCGATGTCGACAGTCTGGATTTGATCGAGCTGGACGTGTGACTCAATCTGTAATTCCGGCATTGAACCGGGAAGATTGACGTGGAATGGATATCCGGTGTGTCCTTTCGATATTGGTGCAATGATTGTCGTCGGTGAATGTTGATTTCCGATATCATTCTGAATCACCACAGACCGACGGGATTTGTAGATTTCACTCCCGCGTGTATCGTCATCTTGTTCGCCACCAAGATCAACTCTCACGACATCACCTCTCCGAATATTCATTCGTCGCTCGGAGGCTCTCCGAGGTGGTCGTTTGCCTCTTTGCTGACCGACGACCACTCATCGTTCACGTCGGTAGCGTGGGACGAATTCTCTTGATACGCCTCCGCTAGTTCCTGTTCCGTCGGACGCATCTCGTCGTCAATTGTCTCTTGAACGAGCTGTGACAGATTAATTCCCTGTTTTTCGATCCACTCGGATTGGTCCTCGCGTATTGTGATATTTTTTCGTTCCATACCGATGTGTATTGAAAAGGCTTCTGTCGGTCACAGGGTGAATAGCTTGAAAATCTGGTTGACTGGTAGTGTGGTCTCTCCGGATCAACTAATCGATGTGGGGAAAGTGAAGGCAAACACCGTGCGAGATCTGTGCTATGTCTCCTACGCGTGAATCACTCACTACAGCGTTGTCTTGCGTATCTGTGAGCCATTCATATGAGTCAGGCTGGGTTCGCTCTTGCCGAGTCGCCGTCACCCGCGGACCACACTCAGCTCCGCACTGTTGCTCTCGAATCGGGATTCCAGCAGTTCGAGTTCCGCAGTACGATTGACGAAACGCGAACGGGCCATACTGTCTTTTTCGTTTCGGCGAATAGAATATCTCCGATTACCTAAATCGTGATTTTACTAATCGTGATTTTACTATTTAATCTCCGTGAGCGCCCAGTTCGCTCTCTTTCGGACTGTCTCATCCTCATCATCTGTAGCGACCTGTTCGAGCGATGCGCTCGCCTCCGTTGCTCCGAGATAGCCCAGCACCCAGCAGGCGTTCTGGCGGACCTGTGATTCGTCGTCGCCGAGCAGTCTAGCGAACATCGGCGTCAGCGGTTCGATTGCCTCTGGAAAATCCTCGGCGATGCGGGCGAGCGCACCGCTGGCGTTGATGCGCGTTCGCCCGTCGTCCACGACGAGCAGCGCTGCGATGTCTTCGCTGTATGGCTCGACGGTGTCGGTGTGTGTGGCGGCGATGTCGTAGACGAGTGCGGCCGCGTTGTTCCGGAGTCGGTAGTGCTCGCTCTCGAACAGCGCCACCATATCGTCGACGATGTCGACTGCAATTTCTGGTGATTCCTTGGCGACGCGACCGAACCCGGCGCTTACCTCCATGCGAACCGTCTCGGCAACCGACTCGTCGAGTGCGACCGCTTGGAGCGGGTCGACTGCTGGCTTGACCGGCCCTGGGTGCTCCGCGGCGAGGCGACTCAGCGCCCGCACGGCGTACTCCCACCCGTGGGCCTTGTCCTCGATTATTTTCGTCAGTGCCGGCACGGCAGTAATCACGTCGTCGGGGTACGCGTCGGCAATCGTGGCGAAACATCTCGTCGCCTCGCGTCGGGCCGTGACGTTCGTCGCGTCGAGATACGGCTCGATATCGTCGGTGAGTGGGGCGATTTCCTTGGGTTCCGCGGTGCCGATGTGTTTGAGCGTACCCAGCACCTCTGGTGTCGCAGTGCTATCATTAGTCAGCCGCGATATCAGTGCCGGAACCACCGGCAGACAGTCCTCGGCCCGGACAGCAGCCACGTGTCGCACCGCTCGCACGGCTCGGTTTTCCCCGAACGTGCTCTCGAATTCCCTGTCCAAAAGCGCAACCAGCGACGAGACGCTGACGGCCTCTGGCTTCGCCTCGGCCAGTCGGCACAGTCCCGTGGCCTCCTCTGATGGCGTCTCAACGCCGGCGGTGTACCGCTCTGCGGGTGGTTCAACGACCGAGAGACGGTCGATGTCCGCGAAGTCGACGATGAACGAACTCTCTCCCGGTGTCAGCGGCGTACACTGTATCGCGGGACGGTCCTCGGGGCGCTCGAGGCGCACGGCGTCGACGGACGCATTCCAGAGGAGTCGCGTCCGGGTGTCGCCACTCTCGGTGTAGGTAAGCTCGTATCCCGGGCCCCGATACTCGCGCAGGAACGACGAGAGGTCGGCCACATCTCCGGGGACGATACCGGCACTCGTCGGCAGCCCGCCGTCTGCTCTCGTGTCTCCGTCGGGGAGCGTCACGGGAAACTCGCCGCGCTCGATGGCGGGCACGAACTCCCACGCGTGGTAGTGGTCCCAACCCGCGACGTCGCTGAGGTCGAGGTCGTCGACGACGACGTAACCCACCGCGTCCGGGTGCAGGTCTGCAATCAGCGACAGGCGCTCGCGGCGCCCGGGAAACCGCTCGTACCGGCCGTCAGATTCCCTCTCGCCGAGCCAGTCGTCCCACTCGTCGGGGTGCTTGTCGACAATGTCGACGACGCCGGGAATCGACGCCTCCTCGACGAGGCGCTGGTTCCCGATGGCGTAGACAGCGTGGTCTGTCTCGTGGGCGAGATGGCGCACCCACTCCAAGGGCACAGCCTCGTGGTGGGGGTGTGGATTCACGTCGACTGTCCAGTCGCGGTCGAAAGCGAAGACGTACACTACTCGGTCACCTCCGTGGAGACGGTCTCTGCCCGTTCACAGAGCGTTCCGAGTAGCGCCAGTTCCTGCTGGAGGGTCTCGTCGCCAACTGCGTCCATCTCGCTGTCGAGATACGCCCGCATCGTGGCGAGACGGTCGGCGTGTGACTCGGGGACGACCAGCGGGACGGATTCGCGCTCGTGCTCGCCACGTTGGTCGGGGAGCAGCCAGTCGTCGACACCCGTCGCGGTTTCGGCGCGGCCGTGGACGGCCCCGGCCCACGCCCGGAGTTCGCGGGCGTACCGCGACAGCGCGACGGCCTTCCGGACGCCGTCGTGGGCGTACGTCTCCGGTTCTTCCGGCGGGTCGACACGCACGCGCTCTGTCTGCTCGCCGCCACCTCGCTCCGTCCACGAGGCGACCAACTCGAGGTCCTCGGCCGTGCCGGCCAGTCGCACGAGGACGACACCGCCGCGGGCCTCGCCGTCTTCCTTGGCTGAGGGAAACAGCGTCCCGACGTGGAGCAGGCGGCCGGACTGTGGGTCGGCCGACGGCGACCCGTGGACGGCGGCAATCTCGTCTCCGTCGCCGTCGAGTTCGAGCGTCAGGTCGTACACGAGCGGCGAGACCATGTAGTCGAACTCGTCGCCGAGGCGACGCTCGAACTCCGCGCTCGAGTGGACGAAGTAGTGGTTCGCGCCACGGATGCCCGACAGCGTCTCCACGAGATCTGCGTTCGCGTCCAGCCCCATCCCGACGAACGTCGTGTGGACCCCCTCCGTGGCCGCGTCCGCGAACAACTCCGTCAGGGCGTCATCGTCGGTCGTGCCGGTGTTGGGCATCATGTCGGTCATGAAGACAACACGGCGCTCGACGCGCGGGTCGGGCGTCTCCTCGACGAGCATGTCGACGGCCGCCTCGAAACCGTCTGCGAGGTTGGTGCTCCCGCCGGCCGCGATTTCGCGGACGTGACGGCGAATCGCCGGCATATCGGTCGCTCCGACGTCCCGGAGTGGTTTCGCGACGTGTGCGCGGTGGTCGTAGAGGACGACCCCCAGGCGGTCCTCCGCGTGGAGTTGCTCGGTCAGGGCACACAGCGCCTCTGTCGCCGCGTCGAGTTTCGTCTCGCCGTCGGTGTCGACCGACTGCTGGCGCCCGTGTTCGTCGTAGTAGTACTGGTCGAACTGGCTGTCCATCGACCCGGAGACGTCGAGGACGGCCACGAGGTCCAATCGTGGTCGCTCGAACTCCTCGACCGAGAGCGTCGAGTCCAGCCCCACCGAGAGGTACTGCTCGGTGTCGCCGGTAATCGGGTGGTCGCTCGTCGCCGCCCCGTAGCGGGGTGCAAACAGCGCGTCGGTCTCGCCGCGCTCGCCCGTCTCGAAGTAGTAGTCGTAGAACAGTCCCTCGTCGCTAACGGCCCCCGGTTGGGGCGTGTACCCGTTCTCAACGTTCTCGCGGAAGTTCCCGATATCCTTCGCGCCGCCGGCCGAGAGACCGACCGTCTCCGCACTCGCCGCCCCGCCGCTCGCCGGTGACTCTATCGACATAGACATATCTGCTACCATCTCGGACTCGTTCTCGACGACGTGTCTCTCCCTGAACTCGTGCTCGTCGAGATGTCGACCGCAGGACTCGCAGACGTACTCGGGACGCTCGACCGGCCGCTCCTCTCGCATCGGCACCCAGTCGTCGACGACTGTCTCGTCTGCCGCCACCCGCCGTGTACTCGCCTGCCCGTCGAGAACGCCGAACGGTTCGTCGAGACCCAGTTCCGTGGCGACACCCGCGACGTCGTACTCGACTGCGTCGACGGCCTGCCCTGGCCGCACTGCTCCGCCACAGGCAGGACACTCCTCGCCCGTCCCCCGTCGTCTGACGGGTGCGGCCCCGAGCAACCCCGAGAACCGGTACTCCGCGCCCGTCTCCGGGTCGACGGGATGGTCGCTGTCGGGCGTCGCCAGCACCGTGAACTGCGTGTCCGTCTCGTCGGTAACCACCAACCGATGCATCTGCCCGCCCTTGCAGTCGACGGCGTGATAACTGACGAACTCCACCGTGATGTCGAGACGCGTTCCCTCCTCGATGTGTGTGTAGGTCGTACTCATCTGTCTGTCTCGGCTGCCGTTCCCCGGACAGCCAGCGGGTATTTGTTCCCTCTCGCTCGCGCCGGTCGAGAGACCGAGCACCGACACTCCAGTGTGTCTTTTGCCACTCTTGCGCCCAACACTATGCACCTCCGCGAGATAAAGCTTCCGCTAATCCCCGTATCAGAGAGAAAAACACGGTCGAAAACCTCATCGGAGTGTCGGTACTGCGCTCGGCTGGTCGATAGGGCGAACGAGGACCTCCAGGCCCCGCGCGGGACTGCGATTCGTTACTCCTCGAAGGTCAACCCGTACCCCCACTCCTGTAGTTGCATCTCGACGTCGTCGAGATGGTCGAGTCCGGCCTTCACCAGCGCCTCCCGGAGGTCGGTCAGCGCCACGTCCGAGTCGAAACGCTCCTCGAGTTCACGGAGGGCTTCCCGTTCTGCGGTTTTGGTCTCGCTTTGCAGAAACAGCGGCACACGGTCACGGCCGTCTTGGACCCCGTCGCGGCGGAACTTGTACGGAATCTGCATCGACTGTCGGCCCCGTGACCGGCGTGTCTCCGTCCGTCTCTCTGTCGCACGCGCGTCGGTACTGCCAGATTCCTCACCCGTGTCGTCTGCCGGCCCCTCGTCGGCGAACGGGTCCTCACCGGCCCCCTCTTTCATGCCAGTCATGCCCGTACCACCCCGTGGTCTACGTCACCCGGTTCCGGCGGGTCCGGTGGCTCCAACCCGACGCTTTGCTCTAGTTTGCGGGCAATCTGGTCGAACTTGGCGAGCGTGTCGAGTTCGTACTCCCGGCGGCGCTCGCGGTGCTCCCGCACGTACGCGAACGCCGAACACTGCTCCATCCAGGTCCCCTCCATCAGCGAGGCCCGCTCGCCGATTACCTCCGGAACCGGGTACTCAATCGAGTCCAGAATCGCCCGCTGGTCGCGTGTGTCTTTGAACCCTATCGGGACGGCCGCGAGGACACCCACCTCGACGTCGAGTTGTGCTTCGAGACCCGAGACGAGTGATTCGAGTCCACGCACCGCGGCCTGTCCCTTCGCGCTCGGTTCGACGGGAATCACGAGCGACCGCGTCGCGTGAATCGCGTTGTAGAGGTGTGGGCCCTCCGACGCGGGTGGGTCACAGATTAAGACGTCGTAGTCGTCGGGCACGCCGGCCTCGCGGAGCACACGGAGGAGTTGCGTGTGCATTCCAAACGCCTCGCCCATCGCCTCGGCCTGCTCTTTCTCCCGCCGCAGGTACTCTGCGAGGTCCGAGAGCATGTTGTGCTCCGGGACGACGTCCACACCCTCGACGGTCTGGACGAGGTCGCCCAGCGCCCCGTCCGGCCGCCGAATCATGTGTCGAACCAGGTTGTCGACCGACTCGGTGCGTGTCGTGTCGATACCGAGCAGCCTCGACAGGTCGCCGTCCTGCGGGTCAAGCGGGACGACGAGCGTGTCGAGTCCGGCCCGGGCGTGTGCAACTGCCAGATTCGCTGCCGTGGTGGTCTTTCCGACACCACCTGCCTCGCTGTACGTCGAGTACGCTAACATATGCTGTCTCTCGACGTGGCCCCTATTGAATATTCGTCAGACACACATACGAAAACAACCAACTCTACACATTCGAGATTGTAACGAGTTAGCGCAGATACTGTCTGTACGACATCTGTACAGAGAATCAGAGCAACGAATGTACCTGATGAATGTATGTAGTGAACACGAGTAATGAACACAGTCAGTGAACACGAGTAATGAACACAGCCAACGAACACGAGTAACGGAGGTCAGTCTGTCGTAGGCTCGTACACAGTCGCAGATGCTTCCGAGCAAGGCTCAAACCCCGCTCTGCTGGCCTCGAGAAAGCTGGTCCCGAAACCGACCGGCAGTGTGCCGGGTTCTCTCTGCGTCGGACGCCACGCAGTTTACTTCGCGGAGAATGTCAGTTGCGTTCGATGGTGACCGAGGCACTACCTTCGTTTATCCAGACAGTGTACTTGCCGTCCTCGACAATCTCTATCGTGTCG
>CAZHPM010000081.1:0-6972 GCA_964534485.1 uncultured Halobacteriales archaeon | reverse complement strand
CCTCGGCGTCGCGTTTGAGTTTCTGGAGTGTCATCGCCGACACCTGTTCGGGGGTGTACTCCTCGTCCTCGAGGTCGACGGTGTACGACTCCTCTCCCATGTGGCGCTTGATCGACGCGACGGTGTTCTCGGGGTTCTGGACCGCCTGGTTTTTCGCTGGTTTCCCGACCAGTTGCTCGCCGTCGGAGAAGGCGACCACCGAGGGTGTCGTTCGGTCACCCTCACTGTTGACGATAATCTCCGGGTCGCCCCCCTCCATGACCGCGAACGCGCTGTTCGTGGTCCCGAGGTCGATTCCCAGAATCTTGTTGCTTGCCATATTATCAGGGTTTACCCGATTGGTCCGGTTAAAAGTTGCTAGACGGCCCAGTTGCGTCACGAAAGCCCGGCAACCGCCCTCGCGCGGAACCGCCCCGGCAGAGAATTTTAATACGACGAAATCTAACACTGGATACGCAATGGCGCAAGGCACGGTCGAGTTCTTCAACGACACGGGCGGTTACGGCTTCATCGATACAGAGGAGGCGGACGAGGACGTGTTTTTCCACATGGAAGACGTGGGCGGCCCGGACCTCGAAGAGGGTCAGGAAGTCGAGTTCGAAATCGTAGAGGCAGAGAAAGGCCCACGCGCGAAGAACCTGATTCGGCTGTAGAGACCGCGGCCGGCCCGGCAACGCGCTCTAACGGTGCTACTCTTTGGGGTCGGTGAGCAGCCAGCGTGTGGCGGTAACAGTGGTCCCGACCAGAAACAAGACGAGCTGCCAGCCCGCCCGAAAAACCGGGAACAGCCGCTCTGTCTGGCCCTCGCCGGGGTCGACGCCGGTGGTAATCTCGACGCTCTCGGTCGTGCCCTGTGCCTCGAGTAACGGCAGGCCGCCGTCGCTGAACGTCTGAACGATACCCCGCTCGGAGGAGAGTTCCAGCGAACCGTCCAGACTGTAGAACTGGTCGTGGAGCGGCCAGAAGAGGTTGACCCAACCGTCGGCCAGGTCCAGCGCGACGTGGGTGCCCAGGTAACAGACGAGACTCACCCACGCCACACGCACACCCCACGCGCCCCAGCGCCGGCGGACCAGCGACTCGGACCGCCCGAGGTCGACCCACAGCAGTGCCAACCCGACGAGTGGAATCCAGAGGTTGTGCAGCACGGTCCGGTGGCCGGCATCGCCGAGCAGAAACGAGTCCAGGTCCGGTACGGCGACGACGAGCAACACGACCGCGAGTGCCCGCCTGTCGAGGGCCGTGCCGAGCAACGCTGTCGCCACCAGCCCCGCGAACGCCAGGTGGACGACTGTCGACGGCATACCGGCACCTGTCGTTCGACCGGAATGGGCGTTGCGGTCGCGCGAAACGGGCGACTGTGCGACCCGGCGTCGTTCTGACCACTGGGTCGGCGTGGCCGTCGCGTCACTCAGGACAGCGCGACGATTCGGCCGTTGTAGCCGGCGTAGACCCGCGACCCGACGGCGAAAATCTGTGCGCCGCCCTGGAGACCACGCTGGAGCTGTGGGCCGGCCCGCCAGACCGTCGAACCGTCGTCACGGTCGACCGCAACGAGTGGCCGACCACCGGAGGTGACCGCGAGGAAGAGCCCTCCCGCCGCCGTCGGAACCGACGTGGTCTCCTCGCGCTCCCAGGCCAGTTCACCCGTCTCGGTGTCGAGTGCCGACTGTTTCGCGAACAGGAGTCCGTCGTCGTGCGCGAGCGAGCGGTCGAATCCGAAGCTCGTGGCAGTCGAGACGGCGACCGTCTCCGTGCCGTCTGCGGCGTCGTAGCCCACGATACTGCCGCCGTCGGTGCCGACGTAGACGGTGCCGTCGACGACTGTCGGTGCGTTGACGTAGGGCCCGCGCTCGCTGACCGACCACTGCTCGGTGCCGTCGGCGGTCGCGAGGGCCTGTAGCGTGTCGCCCGGCACGTAGACGGTGCCGCCGTCGACTGCGACGGGTCGCTCGGGGGTGAAGCCGCTGAACACCGCCGGCTGTTCCCAGCGCATCGAGCCGTCGGTTCGGGAGAACGCACGCACGACGTTGCCGGTCCCGCTCGTCGTGGCGTAGCCGTAGACGGTGTCGGCGGTGAGTGTCAGCTGTCCGCCCGCTTCGAGTGCCTCCTCTGTTGCCCACTGTTCGCTGCGGTCGGCCCTCGACAGCGCGCGAAGCGTCGTCCCGTTGAGTACGTACAGTGTCCCGTCGTCGTAGACGGGCAGGTTGCTGAGCGAGAGGTCCCACTCCTGGAGCACCTCGCCGGTGGTCGCGTTCAGCGTCACGAACGTCTGCGTGACGCCGAAGTCGTCCTCGTTCTCCACCGAGACTGCGCCGTACAGCACGCCGTCGACGTAGACGGGTCCCACGACGGTCCGTCCGGCCTCCTCGGGGTACTGCCAGTCCACGCTCGGGTCCGAGGGAACCGACGCCGCGGGACCACGGCCGGTGTTTGCGGCGTCGACCTGGAACTGACCGACCACACCCGCCGGTTCGCTCGGGAGGTCGCTGGCGCTGCCGCTCTCCTCCCCGTTTTGGTCTGTCTCGTTGCCTCCGGTACTGCCCGTCTCGTTGTCTGTCCCGTTGGTGTCGCTGCCCCCGGTATCGTTGTCCGGGCTGCCGTCGTCGGAGTCGTCGCCGCTCGAACAGCCAGCCACTCCGGCGGCGATTCCCCCGAGCACTGTGCCGAGTACGTGCCGTCTGCTGTAGGAGTGGGCCATAGTATCGTGGGTGTACCAGTGGGGAAATAAAAGCACGGGGTCGTTGTAAGACTACCCCGGTCGAGAGTCGTCGGGAACGTTCGGAGTGGAGTAGGGCCTCCCCTGGTCGGTTTGCTCGCAGAACTGAGATGCTCTCGGCGGAACGGCGCGCCGACACCGACAAAGAGTGTATTGGAGTTTCGTTTTTTCCCCGGCACGGAGTCGGACCAGTATCTCTCCCGAACCGGTCTCGACGCAACTGACTTCGGGACACAGACCTGAGCGCCGTCGAGCGACCACAACAGGTCTATCTCACTACCGTCCCGTTCGAGACGGTGTCGGGTTCGGCGGAAAAAAGAGCAGGCACCCGCTCCCACTCGGTGGGACACCACGCGAGGGTCCCGAAGGGGCCTGGCGTGTCGTCGAGAGCGGGCGCGACGATGCCGACTACGCCGCACAATCCTCCGGGTTCGCGGGCGAGGAGTGGACCGACTGGTTCAGCTTCCGAACTGAGCCCAGACAGATGTCGTACTTCGAACCTGCCTGCGAGTACCACAATCTCGCGCCCGATGCGACGTTCACAGACTGGGTGTTCGTTACGATTGTGACCGACAGGGGACACGAGGTTTTCACCCTGGAATCGTTCGTCGAAACAGTCGGGGCCGAGGAGCAAAAACGGCCGGTCTCCAGACGAGAGTGGACATCTCTGCTCGAAAGAGTTCACCCGGTATCGGACCGCGTGACCGCCCTCGACAGCAGCCAGTTACCGGGACTCCATCGCGTGTCGAGAGAGTGACGAACGGCGACCAGCAGTCGATGCGCGAGTGTCTCCGTACCTCGAACCAGACGCGTCCGAAGTGGAGTGAAGTACACGCCACTACCGGGACCACGCGTGGTGGGGTGGCCGTATCGAAACCTATCGGTAACAGTTTCCAGGCGAGTGATAGGTGTTCGAGAGTATCAGTATCTGTCTTCAACTGTATCAGCAGGTCGGTCACCGACGGGCGTACACAAGGTATCTGTTATATACGGATAGATTCCGTCCGAACAGCTCGTACCACTCTCTGACAGCTATGCTCGCTATCACACCCCATACAGAAGAGGCGGTCCAACACATCCGGAGCAAGGATGATGTCAACAATCGTCCGCTGGAGTAAAAACATTAGTCCAGGGCCGCTTAGGGAGTGGTATGTCCGAGCGATACACGGTATCGAATTTTTTGAAAGCCTTGAGAAATCCCTCGAAACTCGTTCGTGAAATCGAAAGAATCTACTCGAGCCAGGTGTTCGAGCGCCGCCACGGCGAGGGGGTTGATGTAATAGGAGAGGATTGGGACAATTTGTTAATCCTTGATGCCTGCCGGGCTGATACGTTTTCCAAGTACAATCAAATAACTGGCACACTGAAACAGGTAGTCTCGAAGAGTAACGAGAGCAGGGGATTCATAGACGGTAACTTCGCTGATAAGAAGTTACACGATACGATTTACGTTACGGCCAATCCGTTTGTCGAACGTCTTTCAGACGACGTATTTTTCAAAGTCTACTATTCGGAGTTGTTCGACAAGTGGAACGAGTCACTCAAAACAATACCACCGAGCGCAGTCGTAGACGCTACGCTCGAGATGAACAGGCAGTATCCGGAAAAGAGAATTATTGCTCACTTTATGCAACCACACGCTCCGTACATCGGTCCAACGGGAGAGGAACTCTACGAGCGATACGAGTTCGGGGTATTCAACCCGAATGTCAAAGACAGGAGTGGTTTCGACATTCCAGATAGAAATATACCACAAGCAGTGCAAGATGGGCCGATTCAGGAGCACGAGCTAAAGCAGGCGTACGATGAAAACGTTCAGATTGTGCTAGAACACGTCGAAGAGCTCGTGGACGAGTTGGATGGGAAATCTGTAATAACTGCGGACCACGGCGAAATGCTCGGGGAGCGTGTACTGTTCAAAAAGCGGTACGGGCACGGAGGCATCCACACATCCACGCTGCGGGTTGTTCCGTGGTTGGTTGTAGATACCGACAGGCGGCGGAAAGTAACTGCAGAAGAACCGCGAGATTTCGAGAAGTTGGACGATAGAGAGTCACATCTCGAGGCACTCGGCTACATGTGAATTGTTGCGGGGTAGCGCAGTAGAGAGGTTGCTCGACGGAGATCTCCGCGGATACCGTGTCGCTGGGGTTTTGCCCCGCTCAGTCGGAGATGCTTACTCCACCGACACACCGACCTCACTGTTCTGCGTTCACCGAGGGCGCTGTCTCTCGGGATGTGCGAACTCCTCGGCTCTCACACGCAGTCACGCGGTAAACCGAGTGTTCGTTCACACTACAGTCGTCACGTATTGTTTCACTGTTACCTCGGCAGTATTTCACCTCGATGTCAGCAGTACTCCTCTGAGGCCCCCCGTACCACCGAGCAGATATATCCGGCTCTGAGGCAGGGGTATCTCCAGAGTCGGAGGCGTCTCTCTGTTGGGCGGTTTCCACGCACTCTCGAAAATGGGTCGTCGGGGCACTGCTAGGTCGAGAGTGAACTGAACGGAGTTCTTTGGTGAACGCGGGAAAATGCTGTTCGAAGAACTCGAAGTAGACGTATCGGAGTCTTCGGATGGAGTGAGTGGTAGTCGGACGCGCATGCCCGCCTGAAGGCTGACGTGTGCGACCCACGCTGGAAGCCTCGATAGCGGAGTGTCGAGACCTCTGTGAGTGGTTCGGTGTCGACAGACGCCGAGCCACGGTCCATCACTGGTACCAATCATACGCTGAGTACTTCTTTTTGTGAGAAACTCGGCTCGGATGGGTCTCGACGGTTCGCAGGAAAATGCCCGCGGGTCACGTTGCTTTCCCGAGGGCCCCCCGTCGGTCGCGTCTCGCAGTCCGCCCTCCCCGATTTGAACGGGGGGCAAGTCGATCTACAGTCGACTGCTCTACCAGTCTGAGCTAAGGGCGGTTACAGGAATCTACGACCGGTATTGGACTTAACCATTGTGCATCGGCCGGGTCAGACGGTGTCTGACGCGCAGAGAAGATACTTATACGTGGGTGAGAAGATACGTGACAACGGGATGAGCAAGATAACGTTCCGGGCGGACGACGAACTCGTCACACGTCTCGAGGAGTTCGACGCCTCGAAGAGCGAGGTGCTGCGCGACGCGCTCCGGGAGTACCTCGACCGGAACGAGAGCGCCAGTGAGACAGAGACGCTCGACGACATCGTCGCCGACCGTGTCGACACACTCGTCGCTAACCGGTTGGAGGAGTCGTTTACGCCCGGGCAGCCACAGGACATCAACGTAAACGTCACGCTCGACGGTGTCTCCGGGCAGAACGAGACCACGACCCGTGCCGGTGCAAACGTCGCGTCCGACGCGTCACGCACCGCGCCCGACGGTTCGTCCAACACACAGGCGGAGGGTAAGACGGAGACCGACGACGACGAAAACACGGCCGCCGAGGAGCGTAAGACGTGTACACAGTGTGGCGAGAACCTGTCGCCGTCCCACGTTTACTGCCCGAACTGCGGCGAGAAGTCGACACACAGAGTCTTCTGCGAGTGTGGCGACGAGCTCCGCTCTGACTGGGCGTTCTGCCCTGGTTGTGGGCGTCGAACGCCCGCGGCGGACGTGCTCAACGAGTCGTAAGACGCCGTTTTCGCGACACAGCGGCCGTTTACCGGGGCAAGCGGGGCCGCGTCATACACCCCGTCGTTACTTTTATTATCCCCCCGCCTATTGTAATGCATGCGTAAGACGGAAGTCTTACACAGACGGTCGGTCGTCTCCGACCGTGCCGCCTGCGGGCGGTTTCGCCGTGTAAGGCACAGCGACGGCACGTAAACCGTCCCCGTCTTACCCACAACAGGGGAACACAACAATGGAGCGTGTGACACTACGGATTCCGAAACAGCAGATCGAAGAGGTAGAGCAGATGGTCGAGACCGGGGAGTACCCCAACCGGAGCGAGGCGATCCGGGCGGCGGTGCGTGATATGCTCGCAGAGCAAGAGACCGGCAGCGAGCGACCATCGGAGAAACGAGAAAACAGCCAGCGGCGCAAAGACCGCTCGTGGGCCCGGGTATAACGATGCAGGATATCGTCAACGAGGCCCTCCAGCGCGACGAGGAGGAACAGAAACAGATGGCCGACGCCGAGGGCTTTGGCGACCCGCGAATCGTCATCGTCGGCGCGGGCGGTGCCGGCAACAACACGGTCAACCGACTGTACAACATCGGTGTCGACGGCGCCGAAACAATCGCCATCAACACCGACCGACAGCACCTCCAGA
>CAZHPM010000080.1:3274-7149 GCA_964534485.1 uncultured Halobacteriales archaeon | reverse complement strand
CGAAACTGAACGAACTCATCAGAATCGAACACAACGCATGAGCGGAAACGAGAACGAAGGTCTCGACGCGTCTGACCCGGAGGCGGACGACGCCGACGCCGGCGCGGGGACCGAGACGGAGACGGAACCGCCCACCGAGGTCACCGAGGCCGAGGCCGAAACAGACGACACCGCCGAACAGACGACAGACGAGGGACCGGACCTCGACGAGGACGTCATGTCTGACGAGGAGGCAGACCTGCTGATTCCGGTCGACGACTACCTCGGTGCCGGCGTCCACATCGGAACCCAGCAGAAAACCGACGACATGGACCGGTTCATCCACCGGGTCCGGACGGACGGACTGTACGTGCTTGACGTGTCGATGACCGACCAGCGAATCCGGACGGCGGCGAACTTCCTGGGCGACTACGAACCCGAGCAGATTCTGGTCGCGTCCTCGCGCCAGTACGGCCGGTTCCCCGCGGAGAAGTTCGCCGACGCCGTCGGTGCACGCGCGCGCACAGGCCGGTTCATTCCGGGCACGCTGACGAATCCAAAGTACGACGGCTACATCGAACCCGACGTCGTCGTCGTCACCGACCCGATCGGTGACTCGCAGGCCGTCAAAGAGGCTATTACTGTCGGGATTCCGGTTATCGCGATGTGTGATTCGAACAACACCACGGGGAACGTCGACCTCGTGGTGCCGACCAACAACAAGGGTCGCAAGGCACTGTCGGTGGTGTACTGGCTGCTGGCAAACGAGACACTCGACCGCCGCGGCGCGGAGCCGACGTACGCGCTCGAGGACTTCGAGAGTGCACTTTAGTTTTCGGGAATCGTCACCGCGTGTTCGAGTCGGCCGACGCCCTCGATGTCGACAGTCACCTCGTCGCCATCCGAAAGTGGCCCGACACCTTCGGGCGTGCCGGTTGCGATCACGTCGCCCGGTTCGAGCGTCATGTAGGTCGTGATTTCGGCGACGAGGTCGGGCACCGAGAATAGCAACTGCTCGCGGGTGGCAGACTGCTCTTTGTCGCCGTTGACCCGCAGTTCGATGCTCGCGTCCTCGGGGACGTGCTCGGGTGTCGCCACGACCGGCCCCAGCGGCGCAGCGCCGTCGAAGGCCTTTCCCCGGACCCAGTTCTGTTCCACCCGCTGGTCGTCGCGGTTCGAGAGGTCGACCATACAGGTGTAGCCCTCGATGACGTCTGTCGCGTCCGCACGCGAGACGTGGCGACACTGCTGGCCGACGACGACCGCGAGCTCTGCCTCGTAGTCCAGACGCTCCTTGCCGGCGGGGAGGGTCACGTCACTGCCGTGGCTGGCGACAGCGTTGGGGGGTTTGAGAAAGAGCAGCGGTCGGTCGGGGACGTCACTGCCCATCTCGTCGGCGTGGTCGGCGTAGTTGCGCCCGACACAGACGAGTTTCGAGGGGTCACAGGGCGCGAGTACCGTCACCTCGTCGGGACTGTACGCCTGCGTTCCGAAGATGATTATCGCGCCGCTCTCGCGTTCGACCCACTCGCCGGTTCTGACGGCGCCGGCCGGGTCGCGGAATCTGACTCGCTTCACACCCGGCCTTCGACGCCGGGGAGTAAATGATTACTCACCGCAGTCGCGGGTCGACCACGCCCGGGCTGGTCGCGCCCGGGTGTTTCCGACTCGGCGTCGGGTCACAGGATTCAAACCACTCTCCGGCCTACCACCGGGCGTGCGCCGCCGCCTGCTCGCCGGTTGTACTGTCGTCGCAGTCGTCGCCACCGCCGGTAGTCTGTACTTCAGCGAGATTATGGGCCTCTTTCCCTGCGAACTCTGCTGGTACCAGCGCATCCTGATGTACCCGCTGGTCGTGATTCTGGGTGTCGGTGCCTACGAGAACCGCGCCGGCGTCTGGAAGAGCGCGCTCCCGTTGTCGGTGCTGGGAATCGGTGTCGCGGCACACCACACCAGAGTGCAACTCTCGCCCTCGTCGCAGTGCTCGGTCGGTGGCTGTGGCAGCGTCCAGTGGGAGAGTGGCGTCTTTACTATCCCCCGTCTCGCGCTCGTCGCGTTCGTGCTCATCACTGCCGGACTCGTGCTCGTCGCACGTATCGACCGCCAGGGCCTGTGAGTGCAGGACGTTCGCCTGGCCCCACGACTCTCCACGGCACCAGTCGCGCCTCCCGGTCTTCCGGACAGGGCGCCACACGTCCCTGACGACATCGCAGACGACGCCGGCGGACCAGCCACCCTTTTGCCCGTCGCGGTCGATACTGAGGTATGGACGCGACACTCGACCACACGATGATGCGCGTCGAGAGCCTCGAGGAGTCACTGGACTGGTACCAGAGCCACCTCGGCTACGAGGAACTCGGCCGGTGGGAGGCAGAGACGTTCACGAACGTCTTCCTGCAGGCCCCCGGGGCCCACGACGCCGGTGGGGCGCTCGAACTCACCTACAACCACGACGGCCGGAGGTACGACGAGGGTGACGCCTGGGGCCACGTCGCTGTCCGCGTCAAGGACGTCTACGACGCCTACGACCAGTTGCTCGACCGGGGTGTCGCGGACTACCGCGACCCGGACTCCTGTGGTGGCTCCTACGCGTTCGTCAGAGACCCCGACGGCCACGAAATCGAACTCGTCGAGCGCGACTACGGCGCGGCGTGGAGTCTCGACCACACGATGATTCGTGTCGAGAACGTCGAGGAGGCAATCGGCTGGTACGCGCGCAAGTTGGGGTACGACCTGGTGGGTCGCTCCGAACACGACAGTTTCGCGCTGTATTTCATGCGACCCGGCGACGCACCACGGGAGGCGATGACGGTCGAGCTCACCTACAACTACGACGGTCGGGAGTACGACGTGGGTGACGCCTGGGGCCACCTGGCCGTCCGGGCGGAGAATCTCCAGGCGTTCTGGGCGACGCTGATGGACCGCCACGCCGAGGACTACCGCGACCCCGAGAGCTGTGGCAACCAGTACGCGTTCACGAAAGACCCCGATGGCCGCGAAATCGAGATTGTCGAGCGGTGAGCGACAGAAGCGTGTTGAGCGGTGAGCAACAGCAGTGTTCAGACACACGGATACCAGTGCGACCGCACGACAGCGTGTGGTCGAGACCAGAATACCTCGTAACAGTCGTCCTCAGAGCCATTCGCGGCCGACAGGATTGAATTGACGGAGCGATTGTTCGTCGTAGAAGTCCAGAATCGTGTGAACCACGTCAGCGACCTGTTTCGCGGACCAGGAATCGTCGGAGATTGCGAGGACTCCCCAGTAGTCTGATTCGTCGAACGCTTCGCCGAAATCGCTGTCGTAGGTGAGGATGACAACCTCATGTTCGAGCGAGTACGCTGCCAGCTTCCAATCGGGGTCGCCTCGCTGGAGTGTGTCGTGTGTCAGTACGTGCTCGGCGGTGTGGCAGTAGTTCTCGAGTCGGTGACGGACCTCCGGCTCTATGTTCTGGTCAAGCAACAGCCGACTGTCTGTCATTCGATGTCGTCAGGTGAGATGGCGGCATCCTCGCGGGCCTCCTCGAAGAACGCTTCGCGCTGGCGCTCGATTTCGGCCATCTCTTCGGGATGCTCGTGGTAGTAGGCCAGTGCGCGGTACACGTCCGCGATGTCGAGGCCCAGTCTGTCGGCGACCGTTTCGGGACGCAGACCGCGCTCGTGGACTCTGGCGTAGATGTGTCTGACACTGACACGACTTCCCTTGATGTGAGGCTCGTCGTGAACTTCGTGGACGATACGCGCGGACTGCTGTGACATCTATGATAGAGTATGAACAGCGGATATATGAATCCACCGTGAGTGCTCGAATCGACAGCGGGACACTACCAGGTGAGTTCGACCGCAGAGCCGGTTTCACGACACTCCTCGAGCGCGTGTTTGGCGTCCATCCCGGCC
>CAZHPM010000080.1:0-3264 GCA_964534485.1 uncultured Halobacteriales archaeon | reverse complement strand
CCACGTCGACGGCGTCCCGGACGTGTGTGATGGCGTCACGGTAGGCCGGGGCGTCCATCTCCGAACAGACCGCGATGACGTTGTCGCCACCGACGAAAAACGCCAGCGAGTCGTGGGCCTGTCGCATATACTGCATCAGTGTCGCGTACCCCTGTTCGATGTTGATGAACGTATCGAACTCGTTGAGTTCGTCGGTGTACTTCCCGGTGGCGTCGTTGACGTCGAAGTGTGCAATCTGGACGTCCTCGTCGGTTCGTTCGGCCTCTGACAGGGGCGCACCGGCGAGAATCTCGCGGCGCTGGCTGTCCTGGGCGCTGCCGGCGTCCTGGAGTTGGCGCGAGGCGGCGCCGAGTGCCTCCGCAGGCTGGTCGCTGACGCCGATACTGAGACTCGCCGTCACGGGATACCGGTTGGCGAGTGAGTTCTGTATGAGCCGGTGGGCGTCGCGGTCGAGACCGTTCGTGATGGTCACCATATTGTCGAACCGGCTGAAAAACGCGTACCCCTTCCGGTTGCCGACGAGCTGTGAAGTGTCGGCGTACATCCGTGACTGGAGGGTCTGGAGGTCGACCTCGCGGCGTGGCTCCGGTGTCGTCGTCCACGGGCCGTAGTTGTCGATCTGAACGAGTGTAATTTGAGTGTCTGTCACGTTCGCGCTGAGAGTTCAGACAGTATTTGTGTTTGGATATCCGGCGAATCCAGACTGAAGACCTCGCAACTCGCCGGGAGACGCCGCTGTCGGTGGGGGTACGGGTTGTCACGAACTCGTCGACCTCACAGCCACGGACGGTTCTGGTGCCCGCGGAGAGACGACCCCCACGGACACTCCTCGGCAGTCGGGCTGTCGGTGCGGCGTCTACAGGGTCGCGTCGGAGCGTTTGCCGAGCGTGACCGTGACAGTCTGTCGCTCCCCCTCCCGGAGCACCTCGATGTCGATACTGTCGCCGGGGTCGGTTTTCAGCGCGAGAAACGCGGAGAGTCGTTCACTGTTGGGAATCGGCCAGGAGGTGTCGCCGTTGCTCAGCCTGACGATGACGTCACCTCCAACGGGAGTCGGCTGTCCCCTGACAGTGGTCCGGGAGTCACTGCCCTCGAGTTCACCCGCGGACGGGCCATTGGCCGCAGTGTCGTCGACGTAGACACCCCACGTGATGTCGAGGCCGTTCGCGTCGATTAGTGCCGGGGTGACGTCTGAGAGGAAGATACCGAGATAGGAGTGGTGGTGTTCGCCGTTCTCGATGAGTGACGGGACGACGTCTCTGGTCATCGCTGCCGAGATAGCGAACCCGACGTTGTCGCCCTGTCCGGCGTTGATGACGCCGACGACCTCTCTGTCGAGGGTGACCAGCGGGCCACCGCTGTTGCCGCTGTTGACCGCCGCGTCGGTCTGGATGCCGTCGGCAATCGAGAACTCGCGGCCGGGAAAGTCGATGTTCCGGTTGCGCCCGCTGACGATACCCGTGGTAAAGGAACTGGTCAGCCCGAACGGGTTGCCGATGGCTGCCACCTTGGTGCCGACCGAAACCGGTTGCTCGACGAGCGGGAGTGCCGTTGCAGTCTCGGGTTTGCCGTCGACCTCGAGTACTGCGAGGTCGCTCTGGAGGTCCGTTCCACGCACCGTCGTCTCGCGCCACCCGGTGTCGTCGAACCTGACAAACGGGTTCTCGATGTCGGTGACGACGTGTTCGTTCGTGACGACGAAGTTGTCCTCGTAGACCCAGCCAGAGCCCCCGGCGGTGCCGGCGGAACTCTCGACTCTGACCGCGACGACAGAGTCGACGATATCGCGGTACACCCGTGCCAGTTCGGAGTCGGCGGCCGGCCGTTCGGGGCCCTCCGGTGGTGTCTCGAACTCGTCGGGAAAACTGTCCGCCTTTGCCGACTCGTTGTCGGTCGTCGTCTGTGGCGCGCCCAGCGAACAACCGGCAACGGCCATCGACAGCGCCAGTCCACTGCCCGCGAGCACGTCACGCCGCGAGAACCGCGAATCCTCCATACACGGAGTACGACCGAGAGCCACCTGAATCTTGTCCTCGCGTGCGAGCACACCACCCGTTTGTTCGACAACACGACAGGTGAGAGCGAACCGTGGTAGCGTCGCACACAGACAGCGTCTTCGGGTGTAGTAACTGTTTTCCCCTCGCTCGCCTTTGATACTGTATGATGACACCGATCAGCGAGCAGCGCTCGGAGGGGTTGCTCGCGGACGGAGAACGGAAGATGGACTGGGCACGCCAGCAGATGCCGATTCTCGACGCGCTCCGCGAGCGGTTCGTCGACCGGCAGCCACTCGCCGGGGAGCGCATCGGCATGGCGATGCACGTCGAGGCGAAGACGGCGATTCTCGCCGAGGTGCTCGCCGCCGGCGGTGCCGACGTCGCTATCGCGGGCTGTAATCCACTCTCGACCCACGACGACGTGAGTCTCGCACTCGACGCCGTCGACGGGGTCACCTCGTACGCGAGACACGGTGTCGACGACGACGCCTACTACGAGGCCATCGAGGCCGTTATCGACCACGAACCGACGATAACTATCGACGACGGCGGCGACCTCGTTTTCGCAATCCACGAGAGTCACCCCGAGTTGGTCGACAGCATCGTCGGCGGGTGTGAGGAGACGACGACTGGCGTCCACCGCCTGCGGGCGATGGCCGACGACGACGCGCTCGAGTACCCGATGTTCGCGGTCAACGACACGCCGATGAAACGACTGTTCGACAACGTCCACGGCACGGGCGAGTCGGCGCTGGCCTCGATTGCGATGACGACGAACCTCTCGTGGGCCGGCAAGACGGTGGTCGTCGCCGGCTTTGGCTACTGTGGAAAGGGTGTCGCCCGGAAGGCCGCGGGACAGAACGCCGACGTCGTCGTCACCGAGGTGGACCCGCGTCGCGCGCTCGAGGCACACATGGAGGGGTACGATGTGCTCCCGATGCAGGAGGCCGCGAGCGAGGGTGACGTGTTCATCACGACGACGGGCAACCGCGACATCATCGTCGAGGAGCACTTCGAGCGGATGGACGACGGCGTCGTGCTCGCGAACGCCGGTCACTTCGACGTCGAGGTCGACATCGACGCGCTGGAACGACTGGCCACGGACACCTACGAGGCACGCGAGGGCGTCCAGGCCTACGAGATGCCCGACGGTCGACGGCTCAACGTGCTCGCGGAGGGGCGACTGGTCAACCTCGCCGCGCCGGTGTCGCTGGGCCACCCGGTCGAGGTGATGGACCAGAGCTTCGGCGTGCAGGCGGTCTGTGTC
>CAZHPM010000079.1:2776-7209 GCA_964534485.1 uncultured Halobacteriales archaeon | reverse complement strand
GGTTCAGGCGCATCGGCAGGTCGCGGTGTGAACGGGTCCACTTCGAGATAAACGGCGCGATGATGGACTCGCTGGTGGGTCGGACCGCGAGACGCTCCTCGAGTTCGTCGTGGCCGCCGTGTGTCACCCACGCCACCTCGGGGTCGAACCCCTCGACGATGTCTTTCTCGCGTTCGAGATAACTCTCGGGAATGAACATCGGAAAGTACGCGTTCGTGACACCGGTGTCGGTGAACCAGCCGTCGAGATGGCTCTTTATTCGCTCCCAGATATCGTACCCCCGCGGGCGTGTGATGATGAACCCGCCCATCGAGTCGGGCGCGTAGTCGGCGAGTTTGGCCTTCTGGACGACCTCCGCGTACCACTCTCCGGTGTTGTGTTCTTTCGACTCGGTGATACCGAGTTCCTGGTCGCTCATAGAGGCGTTTCCACGCTGCAAGAATAAACCAACTCCGCTTAGCCGCCGGCGGATTTGCCAAGAGCCAAGCGCGACGGACGGCTACACTCGTCAGTGAGTCGCTCACGGCTGTCGACCGACCACTCGACCCGGATACTGGTCGTGCTCGCCCTGGGGTGGGCGACACTCCAGGGTGGTCGCTTCCTGTTGCCGCCCCTTCTGCCCCGCATCACCGAGACGCTCGGGTTCTCCCCGGCTGGTATCGGTCTCGCGCTGACCGGGTTCGGAGTCGTGTACGCCGTCGTGCAGTATCCCAGCGGCACCTACTCCGACGCGCTCTCGCGGGCGACGCTCATCGTGCCGGGGTTTCTGGTCTTGCTGACCAGTTTCGCCCTGGTCGGACTGTCGGTGACTGCCGGCGTGTTCGTCGTCGGTGTCGTCGTGCTCGGCGTCGGCAAGGGGTTGTTCGCCAGTCCCTCGCGTGCGCTGCTCGGTGACCTCTTTCCCGTCCGGCGCGGACGGGCGCTCGGTATCTACTCCGCTGGCACCGACCTCGGTGGTCTCCTCGCCTCTGGCCTGGCCGTCGTCGTGCTCGCGACGGCCACCTGGCGATTCGCCTTTCTCCCCGTTGTTGCGGTGCTCGCGCTCGTGACACTACTGTTTGTCTACTGGAACGACGAACCCTACCACCTGGCACAGGTCGACCTCGCGCCCGGCGAGACCGCCGGTCGAATCGTCGCCACGCGCGACCAGCGCGAACTGGTCGTCGCCTTTGCTATTTTTTACTTCTTCGTCGGCGGGTTGACCAACTTCTTTCCGACGCTGCTCGTCGAGGCGGGGTTCTCCGAACCCGCCGCGGGCGCGAGTTTCGCGCTGGTGTTCGTGGTCGGACTGCTGGTGAAACCGACCGCCGGCGACGTCAGCGACCGGTTCCCGCGACTACTGGTCAGCACCGTTGGCCTGTTGGTCGCAGCCGCCGGACTCGCTGTTGTCCTGGTCGCCCCGATTCTTCCCGTCGTCGCGGTCGGGACCGCTCTGACGGCCGCCGGCTACAAGACACAGTTTCCAATCGCCGACGCCGTCGTGATGGAGGCCGCACCGACCGAGAACGTCGGCGGTGACCTCGGTGCGGCGCGGGCTATCTTCATCGGTGCGAGCGCACTCGGACCGGGCTTTGTCGGACTCGTCGCCGAGGTGGCGAGTTTCCGACTGGCGTTCTGGCTACTCGCGGCGAGTCTGCTCGCCAGCGCCGGTCTGCTCGCGCGACAGTACCGTCGCTAACGCGGGGCTGTCCGGAGAACCGCCGTGGTGGCAGTCTACCGCGGACTGCCCGCAGTGTCGCTGTCGTCGGTCAGGAGTTCGGTGTCGGCGTCGCTGTCGTCGTTGAGAAAGTCGGGGTCGCTCTCCGCGGTTTCGTCTCTTTTCTCGGCTGTCTCTGGCATTCCCTCGCTGTACAGTTCGCGCGCGACTTCGTCCATCATTGCCATCTGTGATGGGCCGGGCACATAGCACATACTCGCCAGTAGGTGCGACGAATAATAAAGACACTGCCAACGGACCGTGCTGGAGTAACACAGAGACCGGTTGCACGCCACCCGGATTCGGGCCAGGGCCGACTCCGCCGTGCCAGCACAGACTCCGAACAATCAACCCTTATGTGTACTGGATTCGAACGTGGTACCGGAGATACAGATGAGCGAGTGGATTGGAGTCGGAGCACTGGCGGCGGTGGCAGTCGCCATCCCACTGACGATGATGGGCGCGTCGTGGCTGTTGCGGCCAAGCGTCCCGGAGCAGGGGAAACGAGCCACCTACGAGAGCGGCGAGGTGCCAACGGGAAGCAGCCGCCAACTCCGATTCAACATCCAGTACTACATGGTTGCGCTGCTGTTCGTGGTTTTCGACGTCGAGGTTATCTTCATAATTCCCTGGACGGTCATCTTCGAGGACGCAGTCGCCACGAGCGGATTCGTCCGCGTGTTCGCCCCGATGGCTGTGTTCATCGGCCTGTTGCTCGTCGGACTCGCGTGGGCGTGGCGCAAGGGTGCAGTCGAGTGGGTCAAAAGCCCCACAGCACAACGCCAGCGAATCGAACAACAATGAGCGAACAACCACTTCACGACACGCTGGAACAGGCACAGTCCCAAAGCACACAGGAGGCACGCATGGGTTCGGGCGCCGACGAACGGTACAACTCGAAACTCAGACAGGCGTTTGGCGCCACCCCGTTTGTTCTCACCAAGTTCGACAAGTTCATGAACTGGGTACGGGGGAACTCGATGTTCATGCTGCTTTTCGGAATCGCCTGCTGTAGCATCGAGATGATGCACACGTACGCGACGAAACACGACCTCGACCGCTTCGGTGCGGGGGTCCCGCGTGCCTCCCCCCGGCAGGCGGACGTGATTATCGTCCCCGGCACAATCGTCTCGAAGTTCGGCCCGCGGATGAAACGCGTCTACGACCAGATGCCCGAGCCGAAGTTCGTCGTCTCGATGGGTTCCTGTACCATCTCGGGGGGTCCATTCCAGGAGGGGTACAACGTCATAAAAGGCGTCGAGGAGATCATCCCGGTCGACATCCACGTTCCCGGCTGTCCGCCCCGGCCAGAGGCGCTGGTCTACGGCGTGCTCAAACTGCAAGAACAGATTCGGGCCGGCGAGAGCGCGCCCGTGACGGTCAAACCCTACGAACTGCAGGAGTTTGGCGACCTCGAGGAGGACGAACTCGTGCAGAAACTCGCCGCGGAGATCGACGAAGACGACCTCGTGATGCGGTACGACTGGGCCAAAGCATGAGTCTGGAGACGCCACAGCGCCCCGACGTCGGCGAAACAGAGAACGGACTCGACTACGACGCACTGGCGGAGTTGCTCGGCGAACACGTCATCGACCGCGAGCAACACCGCAACTGCCAGGGGTTCGTGATTCGGCCCGACGCCGTCGAGACGGTGCTCTCGACACTGCGCGAGGAGGCCGGTTTCGACCACCTCTCGCTGGTGACCGCACAGGAGTACCAGGACCGCTACGAGTCCATCTACCACCTCAAAAAGTACGACGACCCGACACAGGAGCTCTCGGTCGTGGTACCGAGTCCCAGTGACGCCCCACACAACGAGAGCGCCGCGGCGGTGTTCGACACCGCGAACTGGCACGAGCGGGAGGCCTACGACCTGGTCGGCATCGAGTACGAGAACCACCCAGATATGCGCCGGATTCTCCTGCCAGAGACCTGGCAGGGCCACCCACTCTCGCGGGACTACAACCAGGACAAACCACAGGTCGTGTCGCTGACCGAGCACGCCAACCCGATGGAGCAACGCACGAATCTCCCCGACCGGTCGGACACGATGTTCGTCAACATCGGCCCACACCACCCGGCCACCCACGGCGTGTTACACCTCGAGACGGTGCTCGACGGCGAACAGATTGTCGACATCGACCCCGATATCGGGTACCTCCACCGCTGTGAGGAACAGCTCTGTCAGCAGTCGACCTACCGTCACCAGATTATGCCCTACCCCGACCGGTGGGACTACGTCTCGGCGGGTATCCTCAACGAGTGGGCCTACGCCCGTGCCGCCGAGACACTCGCCGACATCGACGTCCCCGACTACGCGCAGGTGCTCCGGACGATGTCGGCGGAGATGTGCCGCATCTGTGCCCACCTGCTCGCCGTGGGGACGTTCGCGCTCGACATCTACGGCGATTTCACCGCGATTTTCATGTACGCCATCACCGACCGCGAACGCGTCCAGAACCTGCTCGAGGACCTGACGGGCCAGCGACTGATGTTCAACTACCTGCGTCTCGGTGGCACCGCCTGGGACCTGCCCAAACCCCGCGAGGAGTACTTCCAGAAAGTCCGGACGTTCACCGAGGAGTTCCCCGACAAACTCGAGGAGTACCACAACCTGTTGACGACGAACGAACTGTTCCAGATGCGGGTGCTCGACACGGGTGTTCTCCCGACCGAGGAGGCAAAGAGTTACGGCTGTACTGGACCGGTGGGCCGGGCCTCTGGTGTCGACTACGAT
>CAZHPM010000079.1:0-2766 GCA_964534485.1 uncultured Halobacteriales archaeon | reverse complement strand
ACCCGTACGGCTACTACGACGAACTCGACTGGGACGTCGTCACCGACGACGGCTGTGACAACTTCTCGCGTGCGCTCGTGCGCCTCAAGGAGATGGAGCAGTCCGCGAAGATAATCGAGCAGTGTGTCGACCTCCTCGAGGAGTGGCCGGTCGGCGACCGCGAGATTCAGTCGAACGTGCCACGGACGGTCAAACCCGAGGCAGACAGCGAGGTTTTCAGTGCCGTCGAGGGCGCAAAGGGCGAACTCGGCATCTACATCCGTGGCGACGGTACGGACACGCCCGCGCGGTTCAAGATTCGCAGTCCGGCCTTCTGTAACCTCCAGTCGCTCGAGGTGATGGCAGAGGGCGAGTACATCCCCGACATGATTGCCGCGCTGGGCAGCCTCGATATCGTGCTCGGCGAGGTAGACCGATGACACTCACGGAGACACTCAGCAACGAACTGCCGATTGGCGGCGCGGGCGGCGAACTGCTCGCGGGTCTCATCGGTGCGACGATTATCGGTAGTATCGTGTTGTTGAACGCGGCACTCGCCGGTCCGTGGGCGAAACGCAAGATTACCGCGGCGTTCACCGACCGCATCTCGGTCAACAAGTTCGGCCCGCTCGGTATCGGTATCATCGTTCCCGACGCGGTCCGACTGCTCTCGAAGGAACTCATCGTCCCCGAGGGTGTCGACCGCCCGGCGTGGGACCTCGCACCGCTGGTGCTCGCTGGTTCTGCGCTGCTTGGCTTCGCGGTTATTCCGATGGGCAGCGGTCTCCACCTGGCCGACCCCGAGGTCGGACTGGTGTACGTCTTCGCTGTCGCGTCGATTGCCTCGCTGGGACTCGTGATGGCCGGCTACGCCTCGAACAACAAGTACTCGTTTCTGGGCGCGTTACGTGCCGTGGCGCAGAATCTCGCCTACGAGATTCCGCTCATCCTGGTCGGTATCTCGGTGGTCATCTACACCGGGTCCCTCCAGATAAGCACCATCGTCGACGTGCAAAACGAGACACTGCTCGCGGCCGGCCCGCTCTCGGTGCCGGCGTGGTTCGCCCTCGTCAACCCGTTCGCGTTCGCGCTGTTCATGATAGCCAACGTCGCCGAAGTCGGGCGCAATCCATTCGATATTCCCGAGGCCCCCACGGAAATCGTCGCCGGCTACCAGACCGAGTACTCTTCGGCGTACTTCGTGCTCATCTACCTCGGAGAGTTCGTCCACATCTTCCTCGGGGGAGCGATTATCGCGACAATCTTCCTCGGTGGGCCGGCCGCACCGATTGCCGCGCTGGGCGTGATTCCGGGATTCGTCTGGTTTCTCGCGAAGATTTGGGCGGTGTTCCTGTTCACGCAGTGGCTCCGCTCGGCGGTTCCGCGGGTGCGAATCGACCAACTCATCGAAATCGGCTGGAAGGGACTGCTCGTGCTCGCTTTCCTCAACCTGTTCGCAACCGCGGCAATCGTTGGGGTGCTGGCATGACCGGCAGTTCCGGGCCGACCGAACCGTGCGACAGACAACTCACGACAGACAGAGGTGACAACACATGATTGGCGTACTCAAAGGCATGGCAACGACGATGAAACACGCACTGGACGGCGAGACGTTCACGGTGGCGTACCCGGAGGACGAACCAGAGGTGTCACCCCGGTTCCGTGGTGTCCACAAGTTCAGCCAGGAACGGTGTATCTGGTGTCGCCAGTGCGAGAAGGTGTGTCCCAACGACACTATCCAGATCGTGATGGACGACAAACGCAACGGTGAACAGTACAACCTCCACGTCGGCCAGTGTATCTACTGCCGACTCTGTGAGGAGGTCTGTCCGGTCGACGCGATCATCCTCACACAGAACTTCGAGTTCGTCGCCGACACAAAAGACGAGTTCGCGTACAACATGGAGGAACTGAAAAACGTCCCCTGGTACAAGGATATCGACCCGCTGGAGTCGCGCGAACCGGACCGCGAGGCGTGGGTCGGCGAGGGCGAGGGTGAAGTAGACTACCAGTAGTCTCTCCGCTCTGCCGGGTGTGTGACGGCGTCGCTGTGGGCCAGTATCTTACTTCGACCGGGACACACCGCCGACAGTCTCACTCGGAGCGAATCCCGGCCAGCCGTCTCGCGACGTCCTCCCAGTGGCTCCCCTTCCAGAACAACTGTCCACAGTGTTCACACTGCCAGACGGCCCGCTCTGCCGGCGACGGGGTGCTCTCCGGTGTCGACGTTGCCTCTGGCACACGCTCGACGGGACCGTTGCAGGCGCCACAGCGCCGGGGTGTCTCGGGGAGTTCGAGCGCGAGTCCGGCGTCTACGAGTTCCCCGAGTTGGGCCTCGATGTCGTGTGACTCGACGAGGCGTGCGTCCTCGCTCCGGGCGGCGAGTTCCCGGTCGCGGGTCAGAATCGTCCGGCTCTCGGCCCGGGCGCGCTCGCGGAGCCTCTCGTCGGCCTCGAGACCCTCGTCGGGAGCGTACAGCGTGTCGTGGCCACACATCCGCAGGTAGGTGACGAGGCTGCCGAGCATGGCATCCAGCAGGAATCGGGGCGACACGACGGTCGTTCGTGTTCCGGGTACTTCTGTCCGGCGGGCGCGTTCGGTCCGGACGGCTCAGGTTCCGTGCTGCCAACTCGACATGTACTCGGCCTGTTGGTCGGTCAGTTCGTCGATGGCGATGCCCTCGGCCTCGAGTTTGATTTCGGCGACCTCGCGGTCGAGGTCGTCGGGCACGTCGTGGACACCCGGTTCGTACGGTTCGCCCTCGACGAGTTCGCGCACACAGACCGC
>CAZHPM010000078.1:0-8214 GCA_964534485.1 uncultured Halobacteriales archaeon | reverse complement strand
TCTCCGACGACGTGCAGGGCGACGAGATGCTCGTCGAGTTCGACGACTACTTCCTGCGCGTGCTGGAGGACAACGATATCGACGTCGAGACAGTCAAGCAGGAGGCAACAGAGCAGATGGCAGACAACGAGTTCGACGGCGTGGAGTCGCTGTCGACGGTGCCAGACGCCATCTCGGAGCTGTTCGTGACGACGGGCGACCTGTCGGCGAAAGACCACGCCGGGGTCCAGTGTGCCTGCCAGCGGGGCGTGGACTCGGCGATCTCGAAGACCGTGAACGCCCCAAACGATTCGACGGTCGACGACGCGAAGGAGGTCTTCGAGTACATCTACGAGAACGGCGGGAAGGGCGTCACCTACTACCGCGACGGGACGCGGTCGAAGCAGGTGTTGACCACCCGGGCACAGAACACCGAGTTCGCCGACGAGGCAGAGGCCGCGGAGGTGCTCGTTGAGCAGATCGAGGAGGTGTTTGGCGGTATCGAGGAGTTCGTCGAGAGCGAGGAGGTCCAGGCGGCAATCGACCAGCAGGTCTCACAGTTGCTGGAGGCCGTCGACGAGCGCGAGGAGGGAACCCAGAAACGGCCCCGGCCGGACGTGCTCCACGGTGTCACCCAGCGCATCGACACCGGGTACGGGAAACTGTACGTGAACATCAACGAGGACCCCGAGGCCGACAGGCCCTTCGAGTTGTTCGCCAACATCGGCAACTCCGGTGGGTTCACGGCGTCGTTCACGGAGGCGCTCGCAAAGACAATCTCGACGGCGTTGCGCGCGGGTGTCGACCCGCGCGAGATTGCCGACGAACTCCAGGGGATTCGCTCGCCGAAAGTCGCCTGGGACAAGGGCGAGCAGATTCAGTCGATTCCCGACGCCATCGGGACGGCCATGCGCCGGTATCTCGACGGCGATGTCGAGCGGGCCTACCCACAGCAACAGACCCTCGAAGAGACCGCCGGAGAGGCCGGTGACTCCCCGACAGGCGACGAGACACCCGACCCGGCCGCCGAGGCCGACCACCAGACCGACGGTGGGGCACTCGCCGCGGCCGAGCAGGCAGTCGACGAACACTCCGTGACCGACCAGCAGTCTATCATCGACGCCGGCGAGAGCCCCGAGTGTCCCGACTGTGGTTCGCTCTCGCTGTACTACTCGGAGGGGTGCAAGACCTGCGAGTCCTGTGGCTGGTCGGAGTGTTGAGAGGATGAGCGACGCGTCGGCGGGCCGGCCGTGTCCGCTCTGTGCCGAACCGATGGTCCGCCGACACTGCAAGTACGTCTGCCCGCGACACGGTGTCGTCTACGACTGTGCGGATACGTTCTACTGACCTGTGACCCGGTCGTGCACGGTTTGGCCAGTTGTCCCGCGTCCACCGTGGTCGTTCTCGACTACCGACAGTTGCAGCAACTTGTTTAACTGGGTGCCTCCTCGTTGTCGTACATGAACTCGGAAACTCCCGACGGCCGACAGCGACTCTCGACGGGCGTGGCAGGGGTCGACGATATCGTCGGTGGAGGGATACTCTCAGACTCCGCGACGCTCGTGCGTGGGACACCCGGGTCCGGGAAGTCGATTCTCTCCTTGCACTTTCTGGCTGCCGGTATCGAGGCCGGCGAGACGGGACTGTACATCAATCTCGGCGAACCCGAGGAGTACATTCGGGACACGGCGCAGGACTTTGGCTTCGATATCGACGCACTCGAGTTTCTGAATCTCTCCCCCTCTGGCGAGCAGTTCCAGGGTGAGGAGACGTACACGCTGTTCCGGTCCGACGAGGTAGAGACGCCCTCACTGGTCGAGGACGTCCGCACGGAGATTCGGGCCCTCGCGCCCGACCGGGTGGTGGTCGACCCGGTTACGGAGTTCCGGTATCTCGCGCCCGACAAACACCAGTTTCGCTCGCAGATTCTCGGCCTGGTCGAGTTGTTGAAAGAGGAGGGTGCAACGGTGTTGCTCACCTCGCAGGCCACCGAGTCGATGCCCGACGACGACCTGCAGTTTCTGGTCGACGCGGTGGTCAACATGGAGCAAGCACCCGACCGCCGGACGGTGCGGGTTTCGAAACTCCGCGGTTCGAGTATCGACCGGGGTCACCACACACTCACTATCACCGACGAGGGGATGCGGGCGTGGCCGCAACTCGACCCAAGTCAGCACGGGCGAGAGCACTCCCCGAGCAAACTCTCCTCTGGCGTTCCGGAGCTGGATTCGTTGCTCTCGGGCGGTCTCACCACCGGGACTATCACGTTCCTGAGTGGGCCAACAGGTGTCGGAAAGACCACGACAGGTCTCCAGTTCGCCAAAGAGGCCGCCGGCCGGGGACAGCGCACTGTAATCTACAGTTTCGAGGAGGACCGCACGACCCTGTTCGAGCGCGCAGAGGGCGTCAACATCCCGCTGACCGAGATGATAGACCAGGGGACACTCAGCGTCGAGGTGCTCGGACCGGACGAACTCAGTATCGACGAGTTCACACACCACATCCGGACCGAAGTCGAGGAGAGCGACACGGCAATCGTGATGATCGACGGGACGAGCGGGTTCGAGAACTCGCTGCGTGGTATCGACGACGAGCCGATGCAGGACCTCGTGAAGATTGGTCGGTACCTCCGCAACATGGGCGTGACGGGAATCGTCACGAACGAGATTCACCAGATAACCGGCGAGTTCCGCGCGACCGACCAGGGGATGAGCTACCTGGCCGACAGCATCGTCGTCCTGCGCCACGTCGAGTACAAGGGCTCACTCCGGAAGGTAATCGGTGTTCTCAAGATGCGGACCAGCGACTACGAGAGCCAGCTCCGGGAACTCGAGATAACCGAACACGGACTGCGCGTCGGGGAGTCGCTCTCGGGACTCCGTGGCATCCTCACCGGGACGCCGAGTTGGGAGGACAATGAGGCGTGAACTGCCACGGCCACCGGCCGGCCGACCCAGGGCGGAACAGTCGCCGGACCGTCGAGAGGTGTTCTCGTGTCACACCGGCCACGGACTCGACCCTGCGGCGGGACTCTCTCCCGTCGACCCACACCTGTCTGGCGACACGACCCGGGTCGACGTCGGGACGGTCGCACACAGGACGCCGGTGACGGGGGTGACCGAGCGGTGAGCGTCGAGGAGACACTCGAGGTCCAGCACCGGGTTCTCCCGGTCGTCGAAGACGCCGACAACCGCCGACTGCTCGCCGAGTGGCTCGACGAGCACCCGACGTACGAACACGTCGCGTTCACTGGTGACTTCGACGAAACCACGTTCGACGTCTGCATCATCGACAGGGGCGGCTTCGAGACACATCTCGATGCGCTCCGGGAGCAAAAGACAGCCGCGGCACCGGTCTTGCTCCCGTATCTGCTCTTGATTCCGGAGTCGGGAGCAGACCTCGCCGGCACGGACGCCGGAGAGCTCGCCGACAACGTCGTCACCGAAACCGTCGACGAACTCGTCACGCTGCCCATCCAGCAGGCCGAACTCCACTGGCGGCTCTCTGCACTCCTGCGACTGCGCGAGCAGTCGCTGACACTGCGCACCCGCGAGCGCGAACTCGAACGGCGGGTGGACCTCTTCGAGAAGGTCCAGACCATCGCCAACGTCGGCGGTTGGGAGTACGATGTCGACGCTGGCACCACGTGGTGGAGTGACGAGATACGCCGTATCTACGGGCTCTCCGGGGGAGAGACACTGTCTCTGGAGGGGAGTCTGCGGTACTACCACCCCGAGGACCGTCCGCGGGTCAGGGAGGCGTTCGAGGCGGCCGTCGACTCCGGCGAACCGTACGACCTGGAGGTCCGGTTCGTCGACGAGGACGGCACCCACGGCTGGGTGCGAACGAGAGGTGAGCCACAGTACGAGAACGGCGAACTGAGTCGCGTGCGGGGAACGATTCAGGATATCACCGAGCGCAAACGCCGCGAGGAGCGACTCCGGCGGCGGACGCGCGCAATCGACGAGGCTCCGGTCGGCATCAGCATCTCCGACCCGTCGCAGACAGACAACCCGATGATATACGTCAACGACGCGTTCGTCGAGATGACAGGGTACACGCGCGAGGCGGCACTTGGCGACAACTGCCGGTTCCTACAGGGCGAGAACACAGACCCCGAACAGGTCGACCGCATCCGGGAGGCAATCGATGCACAGGAGCCGATTGCCGTCGACATTCGCAACTACCGGCGCGACGGGACAGAGTTCTGGAACCACCTCGAAATCGCGCCCGTGAGAGACACCAACGGCGGTGTCGTCAACTGGATTGGCTTCCAGCAGGACGTCACAGAACGCAAGGAGCGCCAACAGCAACTGGACGTTCTCGACCGGGTTCTGCGGCACAACATCCGCAACGACATGAACGTTATTCGGGGACAGGCAGAGATTATCAAGGCGAAAACCGCCGGCGACCTCACGACCGCTGCCGAACAGATTGTGGACACGAGCAATCAGTTGATGAGCATGGCCGACAAAGAGCGGGAGATAACGGAGTTACTGCGCGGAGACCCGACGCACGAGGAGATAGACCTCCGCCCGCTGCTCCACCACGTCGCGTCGACCGCCAGGGCAGAGCATCCGGAGGCGACGGTCACTGTCGACTGTCCCGCGGGAACGACGGTACGTGCAACGACACAGTTCGCAGAGGCACTCGACGAACTGGTGACGAACGGAATCACCCACGACGACTCCTCGCCCGACGTCGGTATCAGCGTCACCGAAACAGACGACACCGTCCGAATCGAGGTCGCCGACACCGGCCCACCGATTCCCGAGATGGAGCGCGAACTGCTCGAGGGACTCACGAACCAGACGCCGCTCTACCACGGGAGTGGTCTCGGACTGTGGCTCGTCAGACTGATCGTCTCCCGGTCGGGCGGGACCATCGCGTGTGAGACGACCGACTCTGTCGGCAACGTCGTCCGGGTCGAACTCTCCAACTGACGGACAGTTCCGGGCGAGAACGCGATACCGCGCCCCTTTTCGCTCTGTCGTCCCAGGTTCGGGTATGGGAACAGACGAGGGGGCGCGAGTCGCGCATCTCCTGTACGCGCCCGTGCTGGTCGTGGTGGTGGTCGTTGTTGTCCTCCAATTTCAGCCCGCAGACGGGGTCCACGCCGCGATGTCACTGTTCGCACTCGCGGTGTTTCTGGTCGACTGGGTGGAGACGCGGCGACTGTTCGCCCATCTCTCGCGGCACGACAGACTGGTCGCGGTGGCGCTGACACTGCCGGTGCTCGGTATCTGGGTCGCGGTTCCGTTGCTCGCGCCGGACCGACTCCCGCTTTACTTTGGCCTGTTCGCGGGACTGTTTTTTCTGCGGGCGGTCAGAGACGCCATCGTGCGCGAGTTGACGCCAGTGGAGTTGCTGATGCGGGGGTACGCCAACTTCGTCGCCATCTATCTCGTTCTCGGCGCGGCGGCCGAGACTGTCGACAGATTCCGACTGACACTCCTGTTGATTGCGGGGTTCGTCTACGCCGTCCGGCTCTCTTTCCGGTGGACGGGTGTGGTGTTCTCCCGACTCGGGTAGCGGAACACATCTTTCAGGCTCGATACGCTAACGGTCGTAGATGGACGGAGAGTACGGGTTACTCGACACCGACGACGTGGAGTCGCCGGGCGACGAGTGGGAGGAACTCGATTACACGGACACCGAGGCCGACCGCATCGCACGCGAGCGTGACAGAGAGTTCAGCCAGTTTCGCGAGCGACTCACCGACGCCGACCAGTTCAAAGTCGAGGCGTCGGTTTTCGACGAGGCCACCTTCGGCGCGCTGTACAAACTCGTCCAGGACGGCCACCTCGACGCCTTCGGCGGCCCCATCTCGACCGGCAAGGAGGCCAACGTCTACACCGCTCTCGCCGGCGAGTCGACGGTGGCGGTCAAAATCTACCGCATCAACGCCTCTGATTTCCAAGAGATGGGTGCCTACCTCGAAGGAGACCCGCGGTTCGACTCTGTGGGCAACGACAAGAAATCAATCGTGCTGGCCTGGGTCCGCAAGGAGTTCGCCAATCTCGGCCGCGCGCGCCAGGCCGGCGTTCGCGTCCCCGAACCCGTCGCCGTCGAGCGCAACGTGCTCGTGATGGAGTATCTCGGCACCGCCGAGGGCCGCGGGAAACGACTCGGCGAGGTCCGCCTCGAGAACCCCCGGACTGCCTACGAGGTGGTCCGGGAGTATCTCTGCCGACTCTACGACGCCGGTATCGTCCACGGCGACTTCTCCGAGTACAACGTCGTCGTCCACGAGTCACGGTTGTACGTCATCGACCTCGGACAGGCGGTGACCGTCCACCACCCCAACAGTGAGGACTTTCTCGACCGGGACTGCGAGAACGTGGCGAACTTCTTCGCCCGCCAGGGCGTCGACACCACCCCCGAGCAACTACTCGAGTATCTCGAGGACAACGCCGACCCGACGCCGTCGGGCTAATGCACTCAGCGTGTCATAGACTGGGATGCCCTGTCTGTCCTCTTCTCGTCAGGACGCGTGTGCGAGATACAACACGCGTATCTCGTACGGAGTCACATCTCGGTTTCGGGCAGGTGAACTTCTGGGCACGTCAGTGTCTGTAGCACCGCTCTCACGTACCGCCGACTGTGAGTCGACCCCCTATCGAGCCTACGACACCGTTTGCCAGTCTGAAGTGGTTTCAGAACGCATAACCCTGGGTCTGACAATATTGAGATAGTTACGATGGTGTTACTCTTGGCCGTCGCCGGCATCGCTGTCGCCGTATTCGTCGGGTTCAACATCGGGGGGTCGTCGACGGGCGTGGCGTTTGGCCCCGCAGTCGGGTCACGACTCGTTCGGAAGACAACTGCGGGTGGTCTGTTCGTTGGCTTCGCCTTGCTGGGGGCGTGGACTGTCGGTCGGGAGGTCATCGCAACGATGAGCAGCAGTATCGTACCGGCAGCACAGTTCACGCCACTCGCCAGTGTCACCGTCCTGTTTTTCACGGGCGTGTCGCTGCTGGTCTCAAATCTCTACGGCGTCCCGGCCTCGACTTCGATGACTGCCGTGGGTGCAATCGTCGGACTGGGCCTCGCGTCTGGCACCCTCAACCGGGCCCTGATGTTCGTTATCGTCTCGGCGTGGATCGTCGCTCCGCTGATCTGTTTGTGCATCGGGGCCGTGGTCGGCCGGTATATCTACCCCTATCTCGACCGGTACGTCGCGTTTACTACGTTCAATCTCTACTTCGTCCAACTCGACCGGTCGGGAGCGATTCCACGGCCGTACATAAATCCGAACGCATCACTGCAGGACATCATCGGTTCGCTCTCGGTTGTCATCATCGGCTGTTACATGGCGTTCTCGGCCGGAGCATCGAACGCTGCGAACGCCGTCGCACCTCTCGTCGGGTCGGGCGGGTCGCTCACAGTCAATCAGGGTGTCCTACTCGCGGTGGGGGCTTTCGGGTTAGGTAGTTTCACTATCGCCCGTCGCACGCTGGAAACGGTCGGGAACAACATCACGGAGCTACCGGTTCTCGCGTCCCTGATCGTCTCCGTGGTCGGTGCGACGGTTATCACCGTTCTCTCGTCGGCCGGGATTCCAGCGAGTCTCGCCGTCAGTACCACCTCGACAATCATCGGGCTCGGGTGGGGGCGGGCGAGTCGAGCAGCAACTCTGGCGGAGTTAGCAACGCCATCGCCCGACCGTGCGGATGTGGCGGTCTCAACCGGCGCACTAGTCACCTCACGCGCCGAGGATGCTCCCGCCGGGCCGACCATCGGTGACGTTGCGCGGGAGGAGAAACCAGCCCAGAAGCCAGACGAGGTTCCGGACGTTCCAGAGATTGGTGCCGAAGGGCCGGCAGACATCGACGAACAGAGCCTCTTCGAACCGGCGGCGGCCAAGCGTATTGTGACGATGTGGCTGTTGACACCGTCGCTGGCGATTGTCACCTCGTATCCGGTGTTCGTGTTGCTACTATGAGTAACGTAGGTGTCGAGTTCGAATTCGGGCGGGACGGGAACGACTGCGAGGGAGGCGGCTGGAACTCGAGTCCTCACTCGGCAGGAGCGGTCGGTTCGGTCGTAGCGTGCTGAAACAGACGCAGTTGCCGTGCTGTATCCATCGCCTGTATCTTGCGCTGTTTTTTGTACTCCCAGCAGTTCTACCCGGCTCCATCGCGGTAACTCGGGCGTGACTGTCTCTACAGGTAGAGCAGGGCGAGTGCCTCGGGGTCGTACGGAAGACGGAGTCTTCCGTGATGACGAGAGACG
>CAZHPM010000077.1:0-8688 GCA_964534485.1 uncultured Halobacteriales archaeon | reverse complement strand
GTCCTCGTAGGTGACGCTTGGCGTCTCGTGGCTGGTCGACTCCGAATCCGCGAGCTGTTCGGCGGGGCGCTCGCTGAGTTCGATCTCCGTCGAGTCGGTGACGACGACCGTCCCCCCGGGCTGTGTTCGGGCAATCTTCAGCGGAATCTTCTGTCCGGACATCGACGACAGCGGACCGAGACCGAACGAGACCGGGACGGTCTGACCCTCGGTGACCGCCTGCCCGCTGAGATTCTGCCGGATCATCGGCCCGACGTTACCCCGTACGCGTAGGTTCTGTGGCAAAGCGATGGTCAGACTCGTCGCCGGCCGGACGTCTGCCTTCTCGACGCCGACAGTGTCGTCGATACCGACACCCGTCTCTCGGCGGAGTCGCCCGTCGATGCGGACGATTCCGTTGCCGCCGTCCTCGGGATACCCCGGCCAGACACGCGCAACTGTCCGACCCTCGTCTCCCTCCAGCAGTATGTAGTCGCCGTTCTCCAGTTCCATCTCCGCCATCGCCTGCCGGTCGATTGCCGCGAGTCCGCGCCCCGCGTCTTTCTGCTTGAGGGGCTTGACAGTGAGCCTCATCTGTCCACCTCGATAGTGAGAACGCCGTTGCTCATAAACACTCCTGCGTCTCCCGCCAGTTCGACCTCGTACTGCTCGTCGCCGACGACTGCGATGACCGTCTCGTCGACGAGTTCGACCGAGGACTCACCGGCCGGGCCGAGGTCCGCAACCAACTCCGTCTGGTCGTCGTACTCGACCCGACGCATCTCGACTCCCTGCTGTTCGAGCTGCTGTTTCGGATTCATACTAACTACAAGTAACCGTTGTACATATATAAATCCTTCGTGTCGGCAGCCGGTCCGCGCACCGGAGTCAGGGAGGAGTCTGATAGCGGTTCGGGCGAGCGGACACGCTCCGGGGAGAACAGGGAGAGTGGGGGATGGTCAGGCTTCAGCGGGTTCCTCGTCGAGGTACTGGTTCTCCCACTTCGCGCGCGCTTCGAGCGTGCGCTCTCCTTCGGGGGTGACGGTGTAGGAGTTGGTTCGCTTGTCGATTTCACCTTTGTCGAGAAGCCCCTCGTCGACGAGTGTGTCGAGATTCGGATACAGTCGTCCGTGCTGGATTTCTGACTCGTAGTACTTTTCGAGCTCTTCCTTTACTCGCAGTCCGTGCGGTTCGTCCAGGCCAGCGGTGACGTACAGGATGTCGCGCTGGAAGCCAGTCAGGTTGTACATACTCGAATAGACATTCCTCCCGGAGTGTATTAACTCTGCTGTGAACTGTCGAGGGGACTGCAAGACCACCGGACCCGACACTGCCGGGCGGCCGTCGGCCGGACGGTCACACGTCGAGTGGTTCGCCGTCTTCTGTCGGGGGAGCGATGTGGTTGATGAACTCCTCGACAGAGGGGTCCTCGACACGGACCCTGACGGTGAGTGCGCCGAGTTCACCGGGGTCGTCGACGACGAAGTTCACGACACCCGCGAAGGCGGCCTGTTTTTTCAATTGGAAGCCGAACGTGTCGCCCCGGCGGCCGTCGAAGAAGACGCCCCGGGCGGTGTCGAGAATCTCCTGACGGTGCAGTAACTCCGAGAGGTGTTCGAGACTGTGCGTGGTCGCGGTGAGGTCGCCGTGCCGGTGTTCCGGGTTGGCCCCAGGAAAGAGACCGGTGATGGCGTCGGCGACACGGTCGGTCACCTCGGTGTCCCGGACCGGCGCCGTGATTTTGGCTTCGACGGCGTACATCATCGCTCCTCCAGGAGTCGTCGGACACGGGTGCGAAACAGTTCGAGCGAGTCGGTGTTCTCGACGGTCCGGTCGGCGCGCTCCATCGCCTCGCCCATCCCGAAGGCGAGTTCCCGCTGGTCACGCGAGTCCAGCGATTCGCCGCCGGCGTCGTCGTCGGCGTCCCGACCACGCAGGTCGAGTCGTCTCGCGCGCGCCTCGAAGGGGGCCTCGATACTCACCAGGCCAAAAGAGTCACCGAACGCGGCCTCGAAGCGGTCGACTTCTACGTCCGACCGGATGCCGTCGACGACGACGGTGTCGCTGTCTTCGAGCGCCGACTCGATGTGTGGGAGCGAGCGCTCGGCAATCGCGCCGGGACCGTCCTCCTCGCGGAGTGTCTTCGCGACCGCGCCGTGGTCCGTCGCGGGGTCCCGCCCACGCTCGCGGCACTCCTCGCGGATGACGTCGCCCATCGTCACGACGGGGATACCCAGTTCGGACGCGACGGCGGCGGCCTCGCTCTTGCCGCTTCCAGGCAGGCCCACGATTCCAATGATACGCATCGACTCTGCGTTTGCCGAGACGGCAGATAAACACTGCGCTCGGCGGTCAAAACGGGACGCCCCGAGGGGAAGATACATGTACACGCACCGGAAGTACACTGTTGTGACAACTGGGACCGGCGGAATCGGTGGGGTGTTCGGGTGAACTGGCGAGTCGTCGCTCGCGACGACGCCCGCGAGGGGGTCCGGTCGCCGGTCGTCTGGGGTATCACCGTCGCCTTTTTTCTGTTGACGCTGGTCGTCGGGCGTTTTGTCTCCCGGGAGAGTCTGCTCACCGGCGCGGCACTGGCGGAGACGAACGCCAACACGACTCTACTCGTGCTGGTGTTTCTGTTCGTCCCCGTTGCCGGACTCGCGGTCAGTGTCTCCTCGATTGTTCGCGCCCGGCAGGAGGGGAGCGTCGACCTCGCTGCCGACGGCGCCGGTCGCGAACTGCTCGCGGGTACGTTCGCCGGCCGTGCGGGTGTGCTGGCCGCGGCGGTGCTCGTTGGCTTCCTGCCCGGCTCTGTACTCCTGGTTCTCCAGTCCGAGACGGTCCCGGTTTTCGCGGTGTTTGCGGTTCTGGTCGCCGCAGTGCTGTTCGGTCTGCTGTTTGTCGCGTTCGGCGTCGCTATCTCCGCGCTCGCCCGGAGCAGGCGACAGGCGATTGCCGGCGGCGTCGTCGCCTTTCTCCTGCTGTACGCCTGGCCCGTTCTCCCGAGTGTCGTCGGTCTGGGTGTCCCACAGGCGGTCCTCGAACGGTTCTGGCTGGTGTTCGTCTTCGGCGACGTCGTCGAGACGCTGTTCTCGCTGCGCCAGGGTGAACTGACCGGCTCTGTGTTCGGAGTCGTCGTCCTCGCGGTGTTCACCGCGCTCGCGCTCGCGACCGGCTACGCCGGACTCGAACGGGCGGGAGACACCGGGACGGACGACACGGACGGTTAGGCTCTGGCCGTTCTCCGGGACACCGACCGACGTAGACACGCTGTTACACGGCGACGACAACCCGCTGCCGATGTGTGTTCTCGACACAGTCGACGACAAAGTGATGGGCTGTGTCTACCCACAGAGCCGCGACCGCCAGAACGTCGAACACGTCGTCTCCCTCACGGTGGGTCTGCTCGACGGGTACGGCCCGGTACCGGCGGCAAACTCGTGGACCGTGCGGTCACGCGGGCGGACGAACGCGGGTACGGCAGTAACGTGTCCGCGAACAATCACAGCGCAATCGACTGTCTCGAACAGAACGGCTGTGAGCGCGAGTGTGTACGCCCAGACCACCACCGTACCGACGGCCAGTTCGTCGACAGGGTGCTCCTCTCGGGGCGGGCGTGACTGGTCCGACACGGACACCTGCTCCCGTCGTGAGCGTCGGCAGACGAGGCGTCGCAGTCAGGCAGAAGTCGACGACCGAGCACCACAGGCGGTACACTTGAGAATCTCCGCTCCCTGCTCGCGCACGAGTTTCGTATCGGGAAGCGTACACTCGGAGCAGAGCACGTACCGGTCGCTGTAGGCATCGATGGCGTCGTGGATGCGGTCTTCGCTGAACTCGCCGGTCAGGCGCGCGCGGTCGCTCTCGTCAATGGTCGCGCTCGTGCCGAGTTCGTCCTGCAGAAATTTCAGAACGTGGTCAGATTCGCGGCCGAGGTCGCGACAGACGCGCTGGAAGTTCTCGAAGACAGTGGCGTGGCCCTCCTGTCGTACGTCCACGTCTGGCACATCGAACCGCTCGGAGTCGCCCTCGATATCGGGAGTCTGTTCGATTCCCCGGTCGAGCATATCATCGTAGTCCATACACAAACTGGATACTCGACGGTAAAGTGTGCCCCGATTTCCGCCGCGACACCGCCGCTGACCGTGATAACGCCTCTCAAAGGAGAGCAAAGACGACGAACCAAACCACACCGACGACGGTCATCGGCAGAGCCACAGTTTGGCGCATCTCGCGGTTTGTGACCCAGTAGTCCGACCTTCGCGGCCAGACTGGTCACGGTACCGAGTTTCACCATCCCCGCGGCGACGTCGACGCCGGCAGTGCCGTTGTCGTGGACCGTCGTCGCCGTTACCGAAACCGCCGCCGAGACCATTCCACCCGCGGGTGCGGTTCCGTACAGGCCCACCTCGCCGACTGTCGTCTCCGCGCCAACCGAGACAGTGTGAACACGTAGGCGGGCCGGGAATCTCGCCATCGACCGGAACGGGAAGGCGAGTCGAGGTCGGTACCGAACGTCTCCGGAGTCTCGCTGTACCGCCAGACGACAGCCACGAGTGTCACCGCGGCCGGGACTGTCGCGGCCGCGGACCGCCTCCGACAGCGTCGGGTAGCCCTGAGTCGTGCCGGCGGTATCCTCGACTGTCAGCGCCCGTCCGGAGGCGTCGAGGGGCATCTCTCCGACGGCGGGGTCGAATCCCGTCGCCTCGGCCCCGCGTTCGGGTATCCCGACCGGCGGCCGGCGCGTCGGTCGCCAGCGACAGTGCCGGTCGGAACCGACGCTCTCGCCGCGTCGACGCGCCCGCAGTTTGGCAGAGAGCCACGATACCCGGCTTCGCCACCCATATATTCAGTGTATAAGGAGATATTGAAACATATGCTCACAGATTTTATGAGGACCTGGGACTTCGGGCAGGTGTGAACGAACTGCACACGAGAGACCAATCGGCACCGGGTTCTGGATGAGCAGACCGTGTCACCGAGAGAGCCACAGTCCAGACGGAGCATCGAGGTCGAGTACTGGGTAATCGACAGCGAGGGTCGCCTCACCGAACCGGGGGAACTGGTCGAGGCGTCGCCGGGCGCAGAGCGAGAGTTCGTCGAACCACTACTCGAGATAAAGACGACACCCTGCGAGACGACACCAGAGCTCCGGGAGGAGCTGTTTGGCCGAATTAGGGCGGTACTGGAGCGGGCCGACGAACTCGACCTGTCACTGGTTCCACTGGCGACACCGCTGTGTCAGGAGGAGATCGCCGAACTACCCGAGACCCGAACACGGGTCCAGAACCGCGCCGTCGGCGAGAACTTCAGATACGTGCGCCAGTGTGCGGGGACACACGTCCACATCGAACAGGAGCCTGGCCGCGAAATCGACCAGTTGAATCTGCTCACGGCGCTCGACCCCGCGCTGGCGCTGGTCAACTCCTCGCCGTACTCCGGGGGCGAGCGCGTCGCCACGGGCGCACGGTCGAAACTGTACCGCTGGCTGGCCTACGAGGACCTCCCGGAGCAGGGCTGTCTGTGGCCCTACACCGAGGACCGGGCGGAGTGGCAGCGGCGACTCGACCGGCGCTACGAGGAGTTTCTCGCCGCCGCCGTCGACGCGGGCGTCGACCGCGAAACCGTCGAGGAACAGTTCGACCCCGAGAGTGCGGTCTGGACGCCGGTCAAACTCCGCGAGGCGTTTGGCACCGTGGAGTGGCGGGCACCGGACACCGCCCTCCCGAGTCAGGTCGTCCAACTGGCCGACGACGTGGTCGGTGTGGTCGAGCGACTCGGCGACGCGGACCTGCAGATTGGCGGGACCACCGGCCACGTCGGCGACGAGACGGTATCGCTCCCGCGGTTCGAGGCGCTCTGTGAGCGCGTCGACGCCGCCGTCCGCGACGGTCTCGCAGACGAGTCCGTCGAGTCGTATCTCGACAGTATGGGGTTCGACACCGAGGCGTACGAACCGCTGTCGCGCGAGGTCGGCGGACCAGAGTGTATCGACACGACCACGGCCCGTCGACTCCGTATCGAGTACGCGCGCCGTCTCGAGCGCGATATCGGTCGGCGGAGTTCGGTCAGTGCCGACTGACTGCCGGGTGTCCCGGGGCCAGCGGTGGCAGTCGTCGCCGGACAGTGGAGACAGATGGCGACTTTGAAATACATCCAGTTCTCAACTGCCGGTATGCGTATCCCATTCCGCCACTACCTGGCCGCGACGACGGTCGGGGCGTTGTTCCTGATCCTGCTGGGTGTCTACACCGGCAAGGTCGGCGCCGGGCTTGCCTGTGCGGGGCGCTGGCCGCTGTGTGACGGCTGGCTGGGGCTGTTTCCGGCACACTGGCCCAGTTTCGTCGAGTGGTTCCACCGCCTCGTCGCCATGGTGGTCGGTTTCATGATTCTCGGAGCCGGCATCGTCGCCTTCTGGAAGAACAAGGACCGACGCATCAAGTACGCGCTGGGCCTGGCCACGCTGATGTTGCCCCTCCAGATTTTCTTCGGAGCGAACACCGTCCTCAACTTCGGGGTCTGGCCGTCGATGATGCACCAGACTGCCGCACAGCTCATCTTCGGGTCGCTCGTCTTCGCCACGACGACGGCCTACGTGAGCGCCCGGACAGCGACCACGACCAGCACGACCCAGACGGCGACCGCGAGCAGAGCCGACGACTGACCGTGCTCGGGTGACTACGACGCCCGCTTCTGAATTTCCTCGCGCAACACGTCGCTGACGACGTCACCGTCTGCCTTCCCCCGCAGCGCGCCCATGCACTCGCCCATCAGCGCCGAGAACGCGCCCATCCCCTCCTTCTCGACCTGTCCGGCGTTGCGCTCGACGACCTCGGCAACTGCCGCCCGGACCTCGTCCTCGCCGGCACTGCCCAGTCCCTCCTGCTTGGCGGCCTCGCTCGCAGACAGGTCGGGGTCTGCCGCGAGCGCGGCAAGCAGGTCCGGCACGCCTTCCTTTGCGAGGTCGCCGGCGGCGAGCAACTCGAACAGTTCCTCGAAGTGGTCGTCGGTCAGGTTCTCGACGGGCACCTCGTCGCGCCGGAGTTCCGTCACCGTCGACTCGACGGTGCCGGCCGCGAGCGTCGGGTCGACACCCATCTCGACGGCGCGCTCGAACAGGGGCATGCGCCGTCCGTAGGCGACCTGCTCGGCGAGTCCGGCGTCGAGACCGAACTCGGACTGGTAGCGCTGTACTTTCTCGGTGAGCAGTTCCGGCGGGTCGACCTCGCCGGGGTCGGGTTCGACCGGCGGCACGTCCGTCTCGGGGTACATCCGCGCCGCGCCGGGCAGGGGTCGCAGGTACCGGGTCAGACCCCCCTCCAGGGCGTCCCGTGTCTCCTCGGGAACACCCTCCAGTGCCGTCTCGGCGCGGTCGGCGACGGCGGTGATTGCAAGCTCCGCGGTCTCGGGGTCGTCGGCGACGAGCACGACCGCATCGTCGGGCCCCGCGCCGACAGTCTCCCGGAGCGCCCCGACCTCGCTCTCGGTGACGCCGTAGGCCGGCAGTTCGTCGGTGTGGAAGACCCCGCCGGCACCGTGGCGTCTGGCGTGGTCGGCGAACTCTGTGCCAAGGCGGCGGTCTGGCTGTAACTCCCGCCCGACCAGTCCGTCGAAACCAAAGAGCGGAACCGCCATCGCCGTCCCCGTTCCCGAGAGCGCGCCGTCGATAACACCGCTGTCGGTGTCGGCAAAGACCGCAGAGACGTCCCGTGGGTCGCCGACACTCGCCCCGCGCTCCCGGAGGGTGTCTGCAATCTCGAGGAGTTCGACCTGCCGGCGGACCTCGTTGTGGACCATGTCGTCGATGTCCTCGAGCGACTGGACACCCTTTATTTCGACGCGTGCGCCCTCGGCGATAGAGACGTTCACGTCCTGACGAATCGTCCCGAGACCGCGCTTGACCTTGCCCGTCGAGCGGAGCAACATGCCGATGCGTTCGGCGGCCTCGCGGGCCTGTTCTGGCGTCCGGATGTCCGGGCGCGTGCCGATTTCGACCAGCGGAATCCCGAGTCTGTCGAGGCTGTAGCGCACCCCCCGGTCGGTCTCGGTGAGTCGCTGTGCGCTCTCCTCTTCGAGCATGATGTCCTCGACACCGACCGGGCCCTCCGAGGTCTCGATGACGCCGTCGCCCGCGACGAGCATCGTCCGCTGGAAGCCCGTCGTGTTCGAGCCGTCGACGACGATTTTCCGCATGACGTGGGCCTGGTCGACCGGGTCCATCGACAGCAGCGCCGCAATCTCCAGTGTGGTCGTCAGCGCCTCGCTGTCGACCCGGCGGGGTGGTTCGTCGTCCTCCTCGACGAGACAGGTCGTCTCGTAGGCGAGATACTCGAACTCGCGCTCGACACGGCTCTCCTCGAGGGCCGCCTGGTCGAGTTCGCCCAGTTCGCTCTTTGTCGGGTGGAGATACCGGGTGAACGACCGTGTCGCCTCCTCGGGGTCGCGCAGTCGCGTCGGACACTCGCAGAACAACTTCGTCTCGGTGTCGAGTTGCTGGTGGATTTCCAGTCCGGCCACCAGTCCGAGTTGCTCGTAATCGTACTCCGTCATTGTCTCGCTGTGGGTCGCCAACGGGCAAAAAACGTGCAGTTCTCCGCCCGAATACCCACTCGGGGTCCACGACAGAACGTACTGTTTTTGTTCGTCGGTGGTGTAGACTCGGTGAATGATATCGAAAGGCTGTGAACAGTGTGCCAAGGGCGGCAAGAT
>CAZHPM010000076.1:290-9431 GCA_964534485.1 uncultured Halobacteriales archaeon | reverse complement strand
GTCCACGCCCGGTTCTCGACGAACACCCTCGGCGCGTGGCACCTCGCACACCCGTACCGCAACATCATCCACAACGGCGAGTTCAACACGATTCAGGGCAACATCAACTGGATGCGCGCCCGGGAAACCGACATCGCCGACGAGGCGTTTGGCGACGATATCGAGAAGATCAAGCCAATTATCGACGACCCCGACCAGTCCGACACCGCGAGTGTCGACAACGCGCTCGAACTGCTGATGTTGGGCGGGCGCTCGCTGCCCCACGCGCTCCGGACGCTCATCCCGGAGGCCTGGCGCGGCGAGGAGAACAACGTCGAGGGTTCGCGCCGGGATTTCTACGACTACCACGCCTCGCTGGTCGAACCGTGGGACGGTCCGGCACTGGTCGCCGCGACTGACGGCGAGCGCGTCGGTGCGGTGCTCGACCGCAACGGACTGCGCCCCTGCCGGTACGACGTGCTCGAGGACAACACGCTCGTGATGGCCTCGGAGGTCGGTGCACTCGACTACGACGAGAGCGAGATAAAAGAGCGTGGCCGTCTCCAGCCCGGTCAGTGTTTCCTCGCCGACCCCGAGGAGGGACGTATCGTCCCCGACGAGGAGGTGTTCGACCAGATTTCCGACCCGAAGTACGGCGAGTGGGTCGAACAGGAACAGCGCCAACTCGCGGAACTCACGCCCGGTGACGACAACACGCCACAGGACGACATCGCAAAACTCCGGCCACACCAGGCGATGCACGGCTACACCTACGACGAGGTGGACCACCTGCTCGAACCGATGGCAGAAAAGGCCAAAGACCCCGTCGGTTCGATGGGCGACGACACGCCGCTGTCGGTGCTCTCACAGTTCAACCGGCCGCTGTTTACCTACTTCAAGCAGTTGTTCGCGCAGGTGTCGAACCCGCCGCTGGATTACATCCGCGAGGAACTGGTGACGAGCATGGAGACCCGACTGGGTCGCCAGCGGAACCTGCTCGACGAGACACCGGCCCACGCACGCCAGGTGGTTCTCGACTCGCCGATACTCACAGACCAGGAAACCGAGAGCATAAAACAACTGGACGGCGACGTGTCGACGACTGTCCTCGACATCACGTACGACCCCGACGAGACGGACCTGGAGGGGGCCGTCGAGCGGGTGCGTGCCGAGGCCGCCGACGCCGCCGAGGAGCACGACATCGTCGTGCTCTCGGACCGGGCGGCCGGCGAGGACCGGGTGCCAATCTCGTCGTTGCTCGCGGTCGGTGGCGTTCACCACCATCTGGTTCGCAACGGCAAGCGCAACCGCATCGGTATCGTGCTGGAGTCGGGCGACCCGCGTGCGGTACACCACTACGCGACGCTGGTCGGTTACGGGGCCGGCGCCATCAACCCGTACCTGGCGTACCAGACGGTCACGGACCTGGTGGCGGGGCCGGACGGCGCAGACCCCTCGGAGGCCATCGACGCCTACATCAACGCAATCGAAGACGGTCTGTTGAAGACGATGGCGAAGATGGGTATCTCGACGGTCGAGAGCTACCGCGGTGCGCAGATTTTCGAGGCGGTCGGACTCTCCTCCGAGTTCGTCGCGGAGTACTTCGAGGGCACCGAGAACCGGACGGAGGGAATCGGTATCGAGGAAATCGAGTCGGACCTGCTCGACCGCCACGAGGTGGCCTGGAGTGACGACGGCGACATCTCCCGTGTCGGAGAGTACGAGAACCGGTCGAACGGCATCTACCACCAGTGGAACCCCGACACAGTGAGCACGCTCCAGCAGGCAGTGCGACAGGGTGACTACGAGCAGTACAAGGAGTTCGCCGAACTGGTCAACGACCAGAACGAGCAACTGGCGACACTGCGCGGGTTGCTCGAGTTCGACAGCGAGAACCGCGAATCGGTGCCAATCGAGGAGGTCCAGCCGGTCGACGAAATCGTCCAGCGGTTCGAAACTGCGGCGATGAGTCTCGGGTCGCTCTCGCCGGAGATGCACGAGAACAACGCAATCGGGATGAACAGACTCGGCGCGAAGTCAAACACAGGCGAGGGTGGTGAACCGCCCGAACGGTTCAACAGCGAGAAAGGGAGTCACACGAAACAGGTCGCCTCCGGCCGGTTCGGCGTCACCTCGACGTATCTCTCGTCGGCAGAGGAACTCCAGATCAAGATGGCACAGGGCGCCAAACCCGGCGAGGGCGGTCACCTGCCGGGGAAGAAGGTGAACGAGATGATCGCACACGTCCGGTACTCGACGCCGGGTGTCGGCCTCATCTCGCCGCCGCCGCTCCACGATATCTACTCCATCGAGGACCTCAAACAGCTCATCCGGGACCTGAAGGCCTCGAACCCCGAGGCGGATGTCAACGTCAAACTCGTCGCAGAGGCCGGTGTCGGCATCATCGCCGCCGGTGTCGCAAAGGCAAACGCCGACGTGGTCCACATCTCCGGAGACTCCGGCGGGACGGGCGCGTCACCGAAGACCAGCATCAAAAACGCCGGTGTCCCGTGGGAACTGGGTATCGCCGAGGCGAACCAGTTGCTGTGTGAGACGGGTCTGCGCGACCGGATTCGCGTGACCACCGACGGCGGACTGAAAACCGGCCGTGACGCCGCTATCGCGGCGCTGCTGGGCGCGGAAGGGTACACGTTCGGAACGGCTTCGCTGGTCACCTCCGGCTGTGTGATGGCCCGGCAGTGTCACGAGAACACCTGTCCGGTCGGGGTCGCCACGCAAAACGAGAAACTCCGCGACCGGTTCCCCGGCCAGCCACAGCACGTCATCAACTACATGACGTTCATGGCCCAGGAGTTGCGGGAGATAATGGCCGAACTCGGCTTCCGCGAAATCGAGGAGATGGTCGGCCAGGTCGACCTGCTCCAACAGCGCGACGACGTCGCTCAGGAGAAGGCGAGCAAACTCGACCTCTCCTCGCTGCTGGTCAAGCCCGACCGGCCGGAGGGTGTCGACCGCTACAAGACCCAGGAACAGGCCGACGATATCGACACGCAACTGGACTGGGACCTCATCGAGGAGGCCGAACCCGCAATCGAACACGGCAAACCGGTCACCATCGACACCGACATCGGCAACGTCGACCGGACGGTCGGCGCGACACTCTCGAACCGTATCTCGCAAAACCACGGCACAGAGGGACTCCCGGAAGACACCATCACGGCGCGTTTCGACGGCACCGCGGGCCAGAGTTTCGGCGCGTTCGTGCAGGATGGCGTCACGATGGACCTGGTCGGCAGTGCGAACGACTACCTGGGCAAGGGGCTCTCGGGTGGCAAACTGGTCGTGCGCACGCCCAGTGACGCCGGCTACGAGGCCAGCGAGAACATCATCACCGGGAACGTCGCACTGTACGGCGCGACCCAGGGGGAGTGTTACGTCAACGGCGCGGCCGGCGAGCGATTCGCCGTCCGCAACTCCGGCGTGAAAGGCGTCGTCGAGCGGACCGGCGACCACTGCTGTGAGTACATGACCGGCGGCGCAATCGCCGTGCTCGGCGAGACGGGCAAGAACTTCGGTGCCGGGATGTCCGGCGGCGTCGCCTACGTCTACGACCCCGACGGGTCGTTCGAACAGCGAGCGAACACCGGGATGGTGACTCTCTCCGAGGAACTCGAATCCAGCGACCGCGAGATGCTCACCCGACTGGTCGAGAACCACGCCGTCTACACCGACTCAGAGCGCGCCGAGGCGTTGCTCGAGGACTGGGAAGCCGAAATCGAGAACTTCACGCGCGTGATGCCAGACGCCTACGCCGAGGTCATCGAAGACCGCGAGCGCGACGACGTCCGCAACGAACTGCCACCGAGCGCGACACTCGAGGCCGGCGAACTCACGAGTCCCGTCCAGAGCGGCGCCGACTGACCGCACAGTTCAGAACAGCGAGAGTCGGTTGTAGATGAACACCAACCTCTTACCCAACGCCGTCGCGGAGTACCTCGACCAGAACCGGGCCCAACTCCACGAGTTCACCGAGCGACTGGTCGGGTTCGACACGCAGAATCCGCCGGGGCGAACGACCGCCGTCGTCGACTGGCTCGAATCGACGCTCGAAGGAGACGGTCTGGAGAGCGAACGCATCGCCGTCGACCCGGAAAAACCCAATCTGCTCGTCACGCTGCCGGGAGCAACCGACCGGACGCTCTGTTTCAACGGGCACGTCGACACCGTCCCCTTCGCGGAGAGCGACTGGTCGCGGGACCCGCTGGGCGAGCGTGTCGGGGACCGACTGTACGGTCGGGGGACCACAGACATGAAAGGAGCCGTCGCCGCGATGGTCCAGGTCGCGCTCGCGTACGCCCGGACCGGGACCGAACCGCCGGTGACGCTGAAGTTCGCACTGGTCAGCGACGAGGAGACCGGCGGCGACGCCGGCCTGCAGACGCTGCTTGCGACCACCGACTTCGAACCCGACGCCTGTGTCGTCGGCGAAACCACCTCCCGAAACGGCCGCTACTCGGTGTCGGTCGCGGACCGCGGGAAACTCTGGCTGACCGTCGAGGCGTCGGGCACGGCGGCACACGGGTCGCGGCCGATGGTCGGTGTCAACGCCATCGACCGACTCACCGGGGCGGTCGAGCGGTTGCGAACGGAGTTTGGCGGGCGCGAACTGTCGATAGAGTCGGCGATGGAGCCGATAATCGAGGAGTCGACCGGGTTCTACGAACCGGAGGCCGGAGTCGAGGCGGCCCGCGAACTGTACGAGTATCCAACGGTCAACCTCGGGACGATCGAGGGTGGGACGGCGGTCAACACGGTGCCGGCACAGGCCAGCGCGCGCGTCGATATCCGCCTGACAGCGGGCGTCGACACGGAGGAGACACTGCGCTCGATTCGGGGTTGTCTCACCGGACTGGACGGAATCGAACTGACCGAGATATCCTGGACGCGGGGGAGTTACGAACCACTCGACAGCCCCGTCGTCGCGGCCAGCGCCAGCGCCGCCGAGCGTGTCGTCGACGACCGGGTCTACCGGCGCTCGGCGACCGGCGGCGGCGACGCGAAGGTGTTCCGTCACGCCGGGGTCCCGACCGTCGAGTTCGGCTTCGGGACACAGAGCGCCCACGGGGTCGACGAACACACCACCACGACGGCGCTGGCCCGGAACGTGACCGCTTACGCGTTGCTCGTCCACGAGTACGCCGACGCGACGGGGTGACCGACGACGACGACGGTGAAACACGAGTGGCCCGAGCAACACCAGCAAAGCGCCGGGGACGACCACTGCCGGCGCGAGTCGTGGGCCAAAGACGGGTACGAGGCACTCGTTTATCCGGTACAGCACGTACGCGATTTGAATCGCTCAGATAACTACTGCAGGAACGGGGGCACGATTGACAGGCTCATCGCCGCCGAGAGTGCGAGCGAGAATCCCCGTTTTTTGTTCATACCCGGAGATGGGCTCCCGGTCGTAACGAGGATAGCTCACCTGCGGGTAACCGCCCGCCGGGCACCGGAGTGCCGGCCAGTGACAGTGGTAGCGAGGCGAAAGCCCACGGCTTCGGCCGTGGGAGGATATCACTCCCGAAGGGCGTCCTCGCGTTCGGTTGCCTCGAGGGTGTGGTCCTCGATGTCGGTGGCGACGACGGCGGGCTTGTAGGCGCCGCCCTCGAACAGGTCGTGGTCGCCGACGGAAGACTCGACGTAGCGGGCGAAGGCGCGCCGTTCCGGTGGCAGACGGCCGTACAGTACCCGCTCCTCGACGAGGTCGTAGACGGGGATACGCGGCGTGAGCAGCGTGTTCTCGCCGACGACACTGTTCTCGCCGACGACGAAGCCACTCGTCACGCGACAGCCAGCACCCAGCGAGACGCCGTCCTCGACGATGACGGGGGCGTCCTCGACCGGTTCGAGCACGCCGCCGACGAGCGTGTTCGCGCCGAGTTTGACGTTCGCGCCCACCTGCGCACAGGAGCCAACCGTGTCACAGGAGTCGACGAGCGTGCCGTCGCCGACGCGTGCGCCGATGTTGACGAAAGAGGGGCTCATCATGATGACGTCCGCGCCGAGGTTGGCTCCGCGGCGAACGACCGTGCCATCGGGCGTGTTGCGCGAGCCACGCTCCCCCAGGTCGTCGGTGTCGGCGAGGGGCAACACGTCGTTGTAGGTGGTGCCGCCGTGTTCGTGGGTCGAGATGTCCCGGAGGCCGAAAGTGAGCAGGACACCGCGTTTGACCCACTCGTTTGCCTGCCACTCGCCGCTGTCTTTCTCCGCGGCGCGGATTCGGCCCGTCTCCAGTGCTTCGAGAAACTCTCCGAGGACCGCCGTCTGCTCTGGACCCGTCTGTTCGGTGTCTCCGTGCTCCTGGTACTGCTCCCACAGTTTCTCGACCTCTGACTGGAGGCTCATGACCCGACTGTCGGCTGCCGTGGAGTTAAGCGGTTGGAACTGTCTGCCCCGACTCAAACAGTTGTTTCAGCCAGAGCGCCCTCTAAGTGGGTGTGAACCGCAGGTGTCCACCATGGGACGGGTGGCCCGCGCTCGCCGGCAACTGACCGGGTGGCAGTCTCGCGCAGGCGGCACGCGCGGCCAGTCGGGGACGGTCGCGGTCGTCGTGCTCGTGGCGGTAGTGCTCGCGGCAGTGGCTCTCGCGGGCGCGTTCGTTCTGGATTTCTCGGGGAACTCCGGGGACGAACCGGTTATCACCGACGTCGACAGCAGCCTCGAAGCGGGAGAACTCACGGTCAGACACGGAGGAGGGGACACGCTCGACCCGACAGAGGTGTCGGTGGTCGCCGGCGCGACGAGCGGCAGAACACACCGACTCGCCTCACTCGCCGGTATCGGCCCGGACCAGCAGTTCACCGCCGGCGACGCCGCGACACTCGACCTGTCGGCCGGGAGTCTGCCCCCGGGCGGTGAACTCCGGGTCGTCGTCGTCCACGAACCGACCAACAGCGTACTGCACGAAGAGGGGTACGCCGGCCTCGACACCCCGGAGTTCGACCTCGTGGACGCGAGGATACCGGACACCGTGGGGGCTGGCGAGACACTCGGGGTCGACTACACCGTCGAGAACAGCGGCAGCCGTGACGGCGCGACGACCGTCACACTCGGACACGACGGGGCGACTGTCGACACCGACCCCCTGTCGCTGGCTGCCGGGGAGAACGCCAGTGGGACCCTCTCGTACGACGTCACGGCCGCCGCTGGGCCCGCGATGACCGTCACCCTCGACACCGGCGACGACAGCGCCAGCGAGACAGTGACAGTGACGACGACACCCGCCGACCCCCAGCCGTCGACGGTGTACGTGGGGAGCCGCGAGGGCACCCTCTACGCGGTCAACGCCACCACCGGCGGCGAGGAGTGGGCCTTTACCGACCCGGGCGGTCCGGTCGACTCCTCGCCGACGGTGTACCGGGGAACGGTGTACGTCGGCAGCGACGACGGGCGGCTGTACGCCGTCGACGCCGCGACCGGGACGGCGGTGTGGACCTTTGCCGACCCGGGCCGAATCCGGTCGTCGCCGACAGTGGTCGAGGGCACCGTCTACGTCGGCTCCCGTGACAGCACGCTGTACGCCGTCGACGCCGAAACCGGCAACGAGGAGTGGCGTTTCGACGCGCCCTCGGGAGCGGTCTTCTCCTCGCCGACGGTCGTCGACGGCACCGTCTACGTCGGCAGCGACGACGGGCGACTGTACGCCGTCGACGCCGCGACCGGGACGGAGGTGTGGCGTTTCGCCGACCCGGCCGGGCTCGTCCAGTCCTCGCCGACGGTCGCAAACGACACCGTCTACGTCGGCAGCAACGACGGGGGGCTGTACGCCGTCGACACCGCGACCGGAGCGAGGGAGTGGGCCTTTACCGACCCCACGGGGCCAGTGCGGGCCTCGCCAGTGGTCTCCGAGGGAGTCGTCTACGTCGGGAGCAACGACGGACGGCTGTACGCCGTCGACGCCACGACCGGGACGGAGGTGTGGCGTTTCGCCGGCCCGGGTGAGTTGGTCGTCTCCTCGCCGACGGTGTACCGGGGAACGGTGTACGTCGGGAGCACCGACGGACGGCTGTACGCCGTCAACGCTTCCACCGGGACGGAGGCGTGGTCGTTTGCCGACCCCGTCGCTGCCGTCGAGTCCTCGCCGACGGCGGCAAACGGCACCGTCTACGTCGGGTCTGGCGGGCCGTTCTCTGGGGGCCGGCTCCACGCCGTCAACGCCTCGACCGGGACGGAGATGTGGTCGTTCGACTCCGGTCAGATTGCCTTCGCCGCGCCGACGGCAGTCGCCGACCCGGAGAACGGCAGCGGCATCGGCTCGCGGAGTCGACAGCGGACACTCGGCCACCACGACCGGTGAGCCGGGAGTCGAAGGGAGCGGGCAACGCACGAGCACCCCGCCACCCGACGCGGTGTCGACCGGGGGTGTAACCCGCCCGGAACCGGGTCGAGAGACCCGGACCGTGTCGTCCGTGGATGGGTACAGTATCAGTATCGATACGACCGGGAGACGACAGCGGGGTGCAGTTTTGCGAAGGCTTTTACAGTGGGAACTGGTAACAGTCGGGTGAGACCGTTTTCCGGGTGCGTTCGCCCGGAGACGACGTTCCCACGAGCAGTACGTTTGACAATGATTAGTTCGAGAGGTAGCGGTTCACTGCAGGCGAGACGGAACGAGCGGCGGCCTCATCGGCCGGCAGACCTCAACATATGAGCGCAGTAGACAAGCGGCTCGAGGAGATGCGAGCGACAATCGAGCGGGAAGTACCGAACGACATCAGTATCACGGAGGTTCGCTACGAGGGGCCGGAGTTGGTCGTCTACACACACGACCCGAAACGGTTCGCCAGCGACGGCGACCTGGTCCGGCGGTTGGCCTCGAAACTCCGCAAGCGCATCACCGTCCGGCCGGACCCCGACGTCCTCTCCCGGGCGGAGCGGGCGCGCGAGGCCGTCGTCGAGGTGATTCCGGACGACGCCGGCGTCACGGACCTGGATTTCCACCTCGACACCGGCGAGGTGGTCGTCGAGGCCGAGAAACCCGGTATGGTCATCGGCCGGCACGGCGCGACACTCCGGGAGATTACACAGGAGACCGGCTGGACACCGGAGGTGGTCCGGACGCCGCCCATCGAGTCTTCGACTGTCAAGAACGTCCGGAACTTCCTCAAACAGGAGCGTGACGAGCGCCGGGACATCTTGGAG
>CAZHPM010000076.1:0-280 GCA_964534485.1 uncultured Halobacteriales archaeon | reverse complement strand
GTGTCGGCCGCCAGATCCACCGCGAGGAGATGTCCGACGACCAGTGGGTGCGGGTGACGACACTTGGCTGTTGTCGCGAGGTCGGCCGGGCCGCGTTCATCATCTCGACACCCGAAACCCGTGTCCTGGTCGACTGTGGCGACAAACCCGGCGCGGAGGACGAGGTGCCCTATCTGCAGGTGCCCGAGGCACTCGGTGCGGGCGCGAACACGCTCGACGCGGTGGTACTCACCCACGCCCACCTCGACCACTCCGCGCTCGTCCCGCTCCTGTTCAAGTA
>CAZHPM010000075.1:0-9528 GCA_964534485.1 uncultured Halobacteriales archaeon | reverse complement strand
GTTGTTGAGTTTGTGTGCGCCGCCGTGGAGCAGGTCCTCGCGTTTGAGGTACACCTCGCGGTCGTACCGCGCCGAGAGTTGGTCTGCGCGCTGGAGCGGTGTCGGCCGCCCGCCGAAGTTCGCGAGACGCTCGCGGAACTCGTCGAGAAAGCCCGCCTCGTTGTCGAGAACGTACCGCTCGTAGGCGTCGGTCAGTTCCTCGATTGCCGGCATCAACGCCTCCGGCACGTACTGTCCACCGTAGTCGCCAAACGTGTTGTCTGTGCTCATCTGTTTGTCTCCTCCGTTGTCGCGCCGGTCAACCGCGCCGTGTTCTCTCGCACGTCGCCGTCCATTATCGCCGAACCGACCAGGAGTCCGTCCGCGCCAGCGCGGCGCATCCGGGCCACGTCCCCGGTGGTCCCGATTCCGCTCTCGGCGATGACCGTGACATCGTCTGGTAGTTCGGGCGCGAGGGACTCGAACGTTCCGAGGTCGACCGCCAGTCGCGCGAGGTCGCGGTTGTTCACGCCCACGATCTCCGCTCCCGCCTCAAGTGCCGCGTCGAGTTCTGCCCTCGTGTGGACCTCGACCAGCACCTGAAACCCCCGCTCGCGGGCCGCCTCGACCATCTCCGGCAGGTCGTCGAGAAAGCGCGCAATCAGGAGAACGAGGTCTGCCTCGACCGTATCCAACTGTGCCTCCCGTAGCAAGAAGTCCTTTCGCAACACCGGGACGTCGACGGCATCACGGACGCGACGCACGTCTTCGGGCCTCCCGCCAAAGTGCTCCGGTTCCGTCAGTACCGACAGCGCGGCCGCGCCGCCCGCGACCATGCGTGTCGCCAACTCGACCGGGTCCGCCCGGCACTCGCCGTCTGTCGTCGGCGAGGTGGGTTTCACCTCCGCGATAACGGGCACCCGCCCGTCTGCCACGGCGCGCTCGAAGGCCGCCGGAAGCGACTGCGCCTCGACCGACAGACGCCGTCGATTGCCCTCCTCGCCCCGTTCGCGGGCGCTCGCCAGAATCGACTCGACTGCTGGCGCGAGCTGGTCTGTATCGGTCACTAGTGAACACTAATGGACAGAGATGTACATAAGGCTTGCGTCGGCGGGGCGAGCACTCGGCCACGGGGTGCCCGGAGTCGGCCCTGCGGTGGCGGCTACGTTTCCTCCGCTCCCCCGTCTCCGCCAGGTGAGTCGCGACCGGCCACACACCCACGAGCGTCAGACTGGCGAGACCGACGCCGGTTCCGAGCACGCACCGTCGTGTCTGTTCGTCACTCGTAGCTGTACTCTGACGGAAACTGACAAACTACTACTGTGAGTGGTGACTGCTGTCGAGAGCGTAACTGACACACCCGACGACAGCGCCTGTTGCTCCCCGGAGTTGGGAGCCACGACCGTCCGCGGGCCGTCAGGCGCTCGCTTCCTCGGCGAAGACGTCGTCGTACTCGCCGCTGTCGATGCGCTCTTTGAACTCCCGGGGGTTCTCTCCCTCGATTGTCACGCCAAGCGACGTGCAGGTGCCGACGACTTCCTTTGCCGCGTTCGTGAGGTCGTACGAGAGCAGGTCGGACTGCTTTTGTTCGGCGATCTGTTTTATCTGGTCGACCGAGAGGTCAGCGACGAACTCCGACTGTGGTTCGCCGCTACCGGTCTCGAACCCGGCCTCGTCTTTTATCAGTTCGGCCGTCGGCGGAACGCCGACCTCGGTTTCGAAGGAACCGTCCTCCTCGTAGGAGATTGTGACCGGAACCTCGGTTCCGTCGAAAGCCGCTGTCTCGTCGTTGACCTGCTGTACGACCGCCTGCACGTCCACCGGTGTCGGCCCGAGTTCGGGCCCGAGCGGTGGCCCTGGGTCGACGTTGCCGCCGGGAACGAGTACCTCAATGCTGTCGGCCATGTCTGAACATCCACAGGAACAGTGTTAAGAATTCCCTTTCCAACCGATTGTAAAAACACAGAGAGTCCGCTCGTGGCGCTCTCCTCAGGCGACGGCCACACCGTTGCGGGCCAGAAAGTCGTTGACGCTCTTTATCTCGGTTGGACTCCCGATGATGCGGACCGAACTCTCCTCGTGGCGAATAGTAACGACGAATCGGTCCTCCAGGTCCGCACCGAGCCCGGACAGCGAGCTCTGTGGCAAGAGAATCTGTGTGCTGTCGCGCAACCGGGCAACATCTGTCATTGTTTGCGGTACATCCTCATTTCGTATTAGTCTATCGAAAACGCGTTCGACTGAGTGGCGATTCCTGTTCTATTCCGTATCCTTCCTCCGAGGGTATTATATCGGCACGTGCCGGTGATTCCGGAACCACTCTCGGAAGCGATAACACTCGTTACATTACGCCGGGAGTGGAGCGGCGCGCGCTGACCCCGACGACACCAGACACCATCCGGCACGACTGGCCGGTCACCGTGCGCGTTCCCGGCCAGGCAGTGTGTCGAACCGACTCGTCGCGGCGGCAGACGCAACACATTTTACACGAAGGTATTTAAACCGTGTCGTGCCGGGAGCGCGGCGGGTCCGTGGTCGAACAACCGGACGGTCAGGGGACAGAGGCGGTTCGTGGGTCAGTGCCCCTCGTGTTCGGACAGCAGTTCCGAGGGCATCCCGACTGTGCGCGTGACCAGACCACCCGACCGTTCGACAGTGCTCTGAATACCGCGTACGACGCCGACGCCGGCGGCCGACGCCAACCGCGGGGCAGCGGTGAGTGCGTGCATAACCGGGTCGTCGATCGCACTGACCGGGTCCAGGTGGAGTTCGTAGTGGTCGCTGTAGACGCGGACGTGGAAGTCGCTGCCGTCCTCGCGGACGCGGCGGTAGTCCGCCCACTGGCCTTTCACCATCCCGAGGTGACGCCGGTAGTCGGCCTCGACGGGCCGCGACACCGCTTTCTTCGAAACCGCGACCGGGTCACTGGTCAACGCCTCGAACTCGACGGCGCGCCACGGCGAGTGTTCGGTGCCACAGTCGGGACAGGGGCCTGCCAGGTAGTCGATATCCGCGCCACAGGTGCGACACGGGGCGAGATAGAACCAGTGGTGGTCGGTATCACACTCACCACAGGAACTCTGGAACAGGTACAACGACCCGTCACAGGAGTGACAACGGTGTTGTGGTGGAAGTCCCGGCATAGTTACCGGTCGGTGGGGAGCGAACAAAGTCCTGTTGGACGACAGACCATCCGGAGTCGACCCGGAGGTTTATACCCGAGCGGCCGCCTCACAGTGGTATGAAACAAACAGTCGACACCGACGAGGCACCGGCAGCGGTCGGCGCGTACAGTCAGGCGACGGAGACGGACGGCCTGGTCTTCACCGCCGGGCAGATTCCGCTCACACCGGAGGGCGACCTGCTCGACAGCGCACCGGTCGACGTCCAGACAGAGCAGGCACTCGAAAACGTCGAGGCGGTGCTCGCCGCCGCCGACGCGGAACTGGCAGACGCACTGAAGGTGACGGTCTATCTCTCCGACATCGACGATTTCGCGGCGATGAACGGGGTCTACGAGACGTTTTTCGACGACGACCCGCCAGCGCGCAGTGCCGTCGGCGTCGACGGACTCCCGAAGGGTGTCGACGTCGAAATCGAGGCTATCGCGACGACGTGAGTGTCTCTGCCGTGTCTGTCGGTGCCTTTCCTCTCGCGTTCGGTGGGTCCGGGCGTGTGAATCGTCGGCGTGGTACGGTGAGAGCGCACTGCACCCGACACTGCGTGTTACCACGGAACCCCCCTGTTCGCTACAGCAGGGGAGGCGGTTCCGCGAGCGACACGGCTTGACAGCCGGTGAGCGGCCCGTTCAGATTGTGGAGGTCGGTACGAACACGCACTAATTGTACGACCGCCACACACTGCCACACTCCTTGCATTTGAAAAATCGCGTCGGAGGTTCGTCTGCGGAGGCAGTTTGTTTGATCGTGTACCAGGCTTCGCCGTGGCCACACTCGTCGCAGACCACGTCTGTCGCCGTCGGTTTGCCCTCGAAGTTCGCCGCCTCGGAGGATTCGACGAGTTCGTCACCGGACTGTTCGTCGGTGCTGACGAACGCCTCCGTCTCCTGTTTTGCGGTGTTGTCACAGGTGGTACAGACCATCACTCCGTCCAGTTTTTTCATCATCGACCCACAGTCGTCACAGAACTGCATGGGTCACTCTTCGAGTTCGCCGGCGTCGTCCATCTCGAGTGCCTCGGGTGAGTCCTCCGCGCTGCTGAACGCCGACTGCATCCCCTCCTCGAGTTTACGACGCTTCGCGACGATGGGGCAGTCGGCGACGCGCACGTGCTCCATGTCGGTGAACTCGACGATGTCCGTGCCGTCGTGAGAACAACTCGCCTCGGGCGGCGGCGTGAAGTGTTCACACGTTTCACAGTAGTCGTGTTTCGACACTTCGGCGTGTGTCCGTTCGGACTCTCCCGTGGCGGCCTGTTGCTCTGCCTCGGAGACGTCGGTCCAGACCTCCTCGGAGTCTGCACTCTCGGCGTCCATCTCCTCGAAGACGCCCTCCATCTCCTCGAAGGGGTCCTCGGAGTCCTCGTCGAGGTCGACCGGGGGAGCGTCCTCGTCGGGTTCGATGTCGGCCGGCGACTCGTTTGGTTCGGGAACCTCGTCGACTCCCTCCTGCAACGCCTCGCCGGCCTCGTCCGCCGTCGTGGAGTCGTCTGCGCTTCCGACAGTCTGTGTCTCGTTCTCTCCGTCGACCAGGTCCGTGAACGCCTGCTCGTCGTCGCCCGGCCCGGCGAGCGCGTCCCCTGTCTCTCCCTGTGTGATGTCTGTAGCAGGGTCGTCGAGGTCCAGACCCTCGCCGGTGGGCCCCCCCTCTGGTATCGGTTCCGCCCGGCCTCCGGACTGGTCCTCTCGTTCTGTGGACCCCCCCGAGTCGGTACCGTCCTCGGACTGGTCGTCGGAGTCGTCGCCGGAGAAGTAGCCGGTGATACTCGATATGAACCCCTCGTTGTCTGCCTGTTCGTCGGACACGTCGTCCGAGCGTGTCGATTCGTCGGCCGTGTCGTCGAGGTTTTTCTCGCTCATGCGTTCTCACCAGAGTCGAGTTCCGAGGCAGTGCGCAGTTCCGGACTGTCGAACCAACCAGTCGACGGTTCGACGTCGCGAACCGCCGTGTTGCAGTGTGGACACTCGGGTTCGGTCAGAAGCCCAATCGAGACCGTCTCACCACAGTTCTGGCAGTTTGCCTGCTCGGTGTTCGACTCGGCTGCTGCCTTTTTGATACGGTCTGTCGCGTCGAGTGTATCGTCCTCCTCGACGGTGTCTCGTAGGTCACCCACGAGCCACGCCACCGACTGGAGTCGGTCCTCGACTTCGCCGAGACGCTCGTCGAACTCCGCCAGTTGGTCGTCTTGTTTCGAGCCCTCGCGGAGCGTCTGGACCTCGTCACAGACGGCTTCGACACGCGCCGCCAACTCCCGGAGGTGCTCGAACTCGATGTGGTCGTGACTCTCCGGGGCTTTCGTGTCCACCTCCTTTTTCACCTGGACCAGTCGGTTGTGCAGTTCTGCCAGCTTTTGCTCGTGTTCGTTGCCGATGGTGTCGATTCGGTTCTTCAGCGCCGCTGCGGTCTCGTCGTCCCCGGGTAGCTGTTGTTCGAGTTGCTCTCTGACGACTGTATCGATGTTGTCACTCTCGAAGGCCCGGATCTCTCCCTCCACCTCCCCGTTGTGGCTTGCGGTCGTCTGATAGGCGGCGAGTAACTGCCTCAAGAGGGTGTCCCGGTCGGTATCCTGCTCGGTGGCCCGCTCGTCGAGCCAGTCGTCCAGTTCGGCCGGGAGCGTTATTGTCACCGTTCGGTCTCGCGTCGACTCACTCGCCATTACCCGAGGTTTCGGTAAGCGTGTAGTTAAACGTTGTTACAGTAGAGGAAAGACGCCGTCTAAGCGGCGTCGTTCCGGGACTCACCGGGTAGACGGGAACGCGTGACTCGGTGGTCGGAGCCGCTTCCGGGGGGTCGGCGCTCTTTTTACCGGATTTTGCGCACGTCGCTGATGTCGAATCCGGCGTCGCCGATGTCGGTCTCGAACTTGATGATGTTGTCCTCCTCGATCTGTGAGAGCACGCCACGGAAGCTCTTGACCACCATCGTCCGTGCGCGTGTACTACCCCCGGACTCCCAGCTGAACTGGAGTGTGCCGCTACAGCTGTTGACCAACTGCCCGTACTGGGTGTCGGTGAGTGTCTCCTTGTCCGCGTGGAGCAGGATGAGCCCGGACCACTGGTGGGAGGCTTTCTCGAGGGCCTTGACGACGTAGATGACGTCTTTCCACGCCATCTCCTCGTCGAGAGCGCCGGCGAGGTCCGAAATCGAGTCGATGGCCACCAGATTTCCGGGGGCACACTGGCTCACAGTCTCCCCGAGGACGCTCAACACACCCTCTCGCTCCTCGTGGCGTTTGCGGAGACTCGAGAGATTGTCTGTCTCGCCGGCGTACCAGCTCCGGGGGACGGGGCTGTTGTGGAAGTAACTCTTCGCGAGCGAGTGGAAGGTGACGTTCTCGAGGCCCTGTTCGGCGATTTCGTCGTTCATCGACATGCTGACGGCCGAACTGAACTGCTCGCGCTCCTGAGTAAAGGAGAGATAGTGGATGTCTTCCGGAAGGGTCGCCTTCTCTGCCAGCGGACCGTAGTGGAGGTCGAACAGGTCCTCGTCTCGCTTTGCGAGTCCGTTCATCGTCGCCGCCGTGTACATAAACGCCTCGGCGCCTGCGCCGGCCTCGCCGACCAGCAGTACGACACTCCCGCGGGGCGCACCGCCGTCCATCGTGCTGTCGAGTTTGTCGACTCCAAACGGTATTCGATGCATACTGTATCTTCTGTGTGGCCAGGTATATATAATTCGTCACCAGGGTGTCCGGCCGTGCCAAACAGACGGCGACTCTCGCTACCGGTCGACGAAGGTCTCGATTCGCGTGATTTGGTGACCGTCGAATCTGAACACGTCGACGAACGCTGTGAGTTCGGTGCCGTCGGGACCCAGGAGTCGGCCCCGGACGGCGAGTTCTGCGCCGTTCTGTCCGTAGACGGCATCGAGTGGGTGGCTCGTCTCGGTCATCGGACGTTCCTCGCGCATGAACGTCACGAAGCGGTCCCGGCCCTCCAGTGTCATATCGGGCCGGTCGTGGACGAAATCCGGACCGAGGAGTGTGGCCAGCAGGTCGTACTCGTCGTCGTCGAGCGCGCGGTAGTACGCGCGGGCGCACTCCCGAGGCTCTGTCGGTGTCGTCACCGAACCGTCCTCACGGTCGGGTTCGTTGTCGGCCATACCCGGACCAGGGCCGGGTTGCTCAAAGGAGCAGTGGTCGTCCTCTCCGGAGTCACGGCGGGAGAACGGTAGTTCTTTTACCGCACGCACCGCCGGAGTACATATGGTACGGCTCGGACTGGTGGTCGCCCAGTTCAACAAGGCGGACCCGGTCACACAGGAGATGGAGCGCGAGGCACGCGCAGCGGCGGCCGAACACGACGCGACGGTCGTCGAGACGCTCGCGGTGCCCGGTTCCTACGACACGCCGCTGGCGGCCGACAGACTCGCCCGCCGGGAGGATATCGACGCCGTGGCGGTGCTGGGTGCCATCGTGACCGGCGACACCGACCACGACCAGGTCATCGCCGACGCCGCCACACGGGGGCTGACAGAGGTGAGTCTCGACCGCGACACGCCGGTGACGCTGGGCATCACCGGACCCGGGATGAGCCTCGACGAGGCAAAAGCCCGCGTCGACTACGGCGCAACCGCCGTCGAAAGTGCCATCGAGATGTGTTCCGAACTCGACAATCATGACTGACCGATTCACCGACCGCGTACGGCGAGTCTCCCCGAGTGCAACGCTCGCGATAAGCAACCAGGCCAGCGAACTCGAAAGCGAGGGCGTCGACGTCGTCGATCTTAGTGTCGGCGAACCCGACTTCGACACGCCGGAGAACGTCAAACAGGCCGCCCACGACGCGCTCGACGCCGGCAAGACCGGCTACACACCCTCACCGGGTATCCCGCAACTCCGGGAGGCAATCGCAGAGAAACTGGCAGAAGACGGTCTCGACCACACCCCGGCGGAGGTGATGGTCACACCCGGCGGCAAACAGGCCCTCTACGAAATCGTCCAGACACTCGTCGACGACGGCGACGAGGTCGTCCTGCTTGACCCCGCGTGGGTCTCCTACGAGGCGATGGTTCGTCTCGCCGGGGGCGACCTCGCGCGCGTCGATACGACCCCCCACGAGTTCCGACTCGTCGACAGTCTCCCCGCAATCCGGGAGACCGTCTCCGAGGAGACGACACTGCTGGTGGTCAACTCGCCGGGCAACCCCCACGGGATGGTCTACACCGACGAGGCATTCGAGGGTCTCCGCGATATCGCTGTCGAGTACGATATCACCGTCATCTCCGACGAAATCTACAAAGAGGTTACCTACGACGGCAGGGAGATGACGAGTCTCGGCGCGCTCGACGGGATGGGCGAGCGGACGATAACGCTCAACGGCTTCTCGAAGGCCTACGCGATGACCGGCTGGCGGCTGGGGTACTTTGCCGGGCCCGAGGAGTTGGTCGAACAGGCCGGCAAGGTACACAGTCACTCGGTCTCGTGTGCGACGAACTTCGTCCAGCACGCCGGCGTCGAGGCTCTCGAGAACACCGACGAGGCGGTGGCGGAGATGGCCGAGGCCTTCGAACAGCGCCGCGACATGCTCGTCTCGACGTTCGCCGACCGCGGTGTCGACGTGCCCGAACCCGAGGGAGCCTTCTACCTGATGCTACCCGTCGCCGAGGACGACCAGGCGTGGTGTGAACAGGCAATCGGCGAGGCACACGTCGCCACGGTTCCCGGCAGTGCCTTTGGAACACCGGGCTACGCCCGCCTCTCGTACGCCAACAGCATGGACCGACTCCAGGAGGCCATCGACCGACTCGACGAACACGACCTGCTGGTGAGCGAGTAGAACCCGTTAGGAGACCGACAGAGTCAGTCCCCGGCGTACGAACTGGACACCACCTCGCGGATTCGCTCGGCGGTCACCTCGCCGACACCCTCGGCCTCGCGCAGTCGCTCTGTCTCGGCGGTCATCACCGCCTCGACACTCCCCAGTTCTGTCAACAGCGACCGCGCGGTGACCGGGCCGACCTCCGCCACCGAGGCGACGACGTACTCCTGTTGCTCGGGGAGTGTCTTGGACTGCTTCTCGCCGTGGACGCTCACCTCGCGGTCGCTTTCCTCCTGTTCGCGGCCCGCAATCACCTCTAACAGGTCTGTCGTCTCCGCCTCGCCGGCGGTCTGCATCACGCTCGCGCCAAAGTCGACGGCCATCGACGCCAGCGCACCGTGGATGGCCTTCGGGTGGATGTTCCGCCGGCCGTAGAGGTCCTCCCCCTCGATGACGACCACCGGGCGACCGTAGTGGCGGGCGGCATCCCCCAGTTGCTCGAACAGCGAGCGGTCGCCGCCGGTCAGCGTCTCCAGAAAGTCCGGAACGGCCTTTCGCTCGACGACCACCCGGTCCGAGAGCACGTAATCACCCACCGCCAGCGTCTCCAG
>CAZHPM010000074.1:0-9562 GCA_964534485.1 uncultured Halobacteriales archaeon | reverse complement strand
CGACGTCGCCGTCGTCCGAGACGAGCATCTTGTCCATACCGCGTGGACCCAGTGTCGTCCGGACCGACTCGCTGACCGCCTTGCCGGCGGAGATGTTCGAGGACTGTGCGTCCTCGCCGCTGGTCTGTTCTGTGTCCTCGCTGAGAATGAAAAGGGGCTGTCCGCCCATGCGTCGCTGATTGGACTCTGACATTGGTGATTACCTCATTTAATTAGTGGTTTGCGGTTCTATATAAATATTTCGGGTCGGGCACCCGGAGTCGGCGGCGTGGCTCTGGACCAGTAGTTCGGACCGTCGTCGACCCCATCGCCGGAATCGTCAGGCGTGCGACCGCCCGTGACGTGAAGCAAACGACTGGCCTGAGGCTGGCACCAGGTCGACTCACCCCGCCGTGACCTGTAACGTTTAATCGTTCTGCGTGTGACCAGTGAGTGTGGCGACAGAACACTCCCGAGGGCGGCTGCTGAGCGGACGTGTGGCGGTTGGGTTGCCGGCCCTCGTGGGGGTGCTCTCTGTGGTGACCGGTATCACGAACATCACAGTCGGCAGTGCAGTCGCCGGACCTCTCGCCGGATTCGTGCCGGAGGTGCTCCAGCAGGCCACGGGCTTTACCACGGTCGTGACTGGCTTCGTCGTGTTGCTCGGGGCACGGGCGCTCCAGCGGCGACTCCGGGTCGGGTTGTACCTGACGCTACTCCTGCTCCCGGTCACTGCGGCCCAGGGACTCGTCCAGGCCAGCGCCTACTCGCTGCCACTGGTCGTGCTCTCGCTCGCCACAGTGCCGACGCTGGTCCGCAACAGAGAGCGCTTCGACCGCCCGATTTCGCTGTCGAACACACAAACTGCGGCGATACTCGCGCTGGCGGGCACACTCGTGTACGGCACGGTCGGCACGTTCACGCTCAGAGACGAGTACACCGACGTCGAAACCGTCGCCGACGCCTTCTACTACACCGTCGTCACCGCGAGCACCGTCGGCTACGGCGACATGACGCCGCTCTCCCAGCGGGCCCGACTGTTTGGACTCTCGGTGGTCGTGCTCGGGACGGCAAGTTTCGCGGTGGCGCTGGGTTCGGTGCTCGGGCCGGCAATCGAGGCGCGTTTCGCACGCACACTCGGAACAATGACAGACACAGAGTACGACTTCCTCGAAGACCACGTCGTCGTTCTTGGCTACGGCGACCTGACCGAACCGCTTCTGGAAGAACTCGGCGACCAGCGAGAGTCCGTCGTCGTCACCCCCGACACGGAGGTTGCGAGTCGGCTGCGAAACAGCGACGTGAACGTTGTTGTCGGCGAACCGACCGACGAGCAACTGCTCGGGCGAACCGGCATCGAGCGAGCAGACACTGTAATCGCGGCGACCGAAGACGACGCCGAAGACGCCCTCGCGATTCTCACTGCACGGGAACACACCACCGACGCGCGGGTCGTCGCCGCCGCAACCGCCCACGAGAACGTCCAGAAACTCAAACAGGCCGGCGCGGACGTGGCGTTCAGTCCGACCGTCATCGGCGGCCAGTTGCTCGGGCGGTCGGTGACCGACGGGGCCGATATCGACGGGATTCTCGCGTCGCTCTCGGTCGAAGACCCCGAGGAGTGAACCGACCCGCCCGACGACGATGGCTATATGTGGGCCGACACCGACGGCACAGCTATGGCCGGACGCTACTACGAGGAGTTCGAGACGGGCGAGACAATCAGCCACGAGCGACGGCGCACGGTCAGCGAGGCCGACAACCAGCAGTTTTGCGACATGACGATGAACCAGCAACCGCTCCACCTCGACGCCGAGTTCGCGGCCGACACGCAGTTTGGCGAGCGCATCGTCAACGGGCTGTACACGATGTCACTCGCCGTCGCGCTGACGATTCCCGAGACCACCGACGGCACTATCGTCGCCAATCTCGGCTACGACAACGTCGAACACCCCGCGCCGGTCTACCACGGCGACACGATTCGCGCGGAGACGACAGTCACCAGCAAGCGCGAAACCAGCAACGGTGAGCGCGGTATCGTCGAGATGCACGTCGACGTCTTCAACCAGGACGACGAGGTGGTCTGTGAGTTCGACCGGACGGCGCTCTCGTTGAAACGCGACAGACAGGAGTCGGAGTGAGCCAGCAGTCGACAGGGTTAGAAGGCATCGGTCCGGAAGATTCGGTATGGGATTGTTCCGCTCGAGTGAGGTCATCGGCATCGCCGAGTCGGCCCTCGAGTTCGCCCTGGCGGCGTCCGAGGAGAGTCACCCCCGCGAGTACATGGGCGTGCTCCGCGGTGAGGCGGCCGGTAGCGTCGGTATCGACGAGTCGGGAACCCTCCTGACGGAGGTACTCGTCGTCCCGGGAACGGAGTCGAACCAGGTCAGCGCGCAGTTCAACCCGAATCAGGTACCGAACGACCTGCAGACCGCGGGGTCGGTTCACTCCCACCCGAACGGAGTGTTGCGGCCAAGTGACGCCGACCTGGCGACCTTTAGCCGCAACGAGGTCCACATCATCGTCGGTGCACCGTACGGCCCCGACGACTGGCAGGCGTTCGACAGCAACGGCGAACCGACCGAGCTGCCGGTGTACGAAATCGAGCCACCGGAGGAGGAGTTTTTCCACTTCACACAGGAGGATATCGACCAGCAGTACGGTCCAGGAGAGAGCCAATGACCCGGGTCGTCGCGCAGGGAACGTTCGACATCATCCACCCGGGACACGTCCACTACCTCAGCGAGGCAAAGTCGATGGGCGACCACCTCCACGTCATCCTCGCGCGCTCGACGAACGTCACCCACAAGACGCCGCCCGTTGTTCCCGGGCCACAGCGGGTCGCAGTCGTCGAAGCACTCGACCCCGTCGACCACGCACGACTCGGCCACCCGGAGGACATCTTCATCCCGATACAGGAGATCGACCCCGACATCATCGTGCTGGGCCACGACCAGCACCACGACGAGGCGGCCATCGAGAGCGTACTCGCCGACCGAGACATCGACTGCGCCGTCCGCCGTGGCTCCCCGCGACCGCGCGAATCCGAGGAGGAGTTGCTCTCGACCGGACAGATAATCGACCGAATCCTCGCCGAACGCGGTCCCGAACCGGGAAGCTGACAAAAATTTTAATTTACAGCGGGTCCTAACAACACTCGAGTGATGGTCACGAACTGGGTACTCGCTGTGGCCACAGGACTGGCACTGCTCCACCTGCTGGCGACGGCCTACACCCTCGGGTGGTCCAGCGGCCGGGGCCGGAGGGCGTCGACCGAGAGCGACGCCCTCCACTGTCCGAGCTGTGGTGTGGCGAACAAACCGGACTACCGGTACTGCCGACACTGCGTGAGCAAACTGCAGACCGGTGTCTCCGTGGCCGAGAGCAGGGAGGACGGTCGGAGTCGGCGGACGCTGTGAAACGGGCACACGGGCGGGCAGTCGGCGCCGCGAGTCCGGGGCCTCTTGTGGCCGGCCCACCCACAGAGAGGTATGAAACAGGCAATCGTCGCGCGGGCAGACCTGGGGATGGGCGAGGGAAAACTGGCCGCACAGGTCGCACACGCCTCACTACAGGCCTTCGAGGACGCCGACAGCACGGCACGAGACAACTGGAAAGGCAGCGGTCAGAAGAAAATCGTCCTGCAGGCAGACGGCGAATCGGCGCTGTTCGAACTCGCCGAACGCGCCAGCGTCGAGGGACTGCCACAGTCGGTCGTTCGCGACGCCGGACACACGCAACTCGACCCCGAGACGGTGACTGCGCTGGCCGTCGGCCCCGCTGCCGACGAGCGCGTCGACCTGGTCACCGGCGAGCTACCGCTTTACTGAACGTCAGGCCGGCAACGAGACGGTGCTGACGGGTTGTTTTTTCGTCGCGTTCCAGAAGGCGAGTTCGGAGACGGTCCACTCGATTGTTTCGAGGTCGCGGTCGGTAACCTCCCGGGCCCGGTCGAGCGAACCACCGCGCGCCACAGTCACGTGCGGGGAGTACCCCTCGCCCTCGATGCCGTCGACAGGGGCGAACTGCTCGGCGAGTTGGAGGTGGAGTCGGCGCAGTTCCGACGACTCGACGACGAGATGCACCACCGGCGACGACCCGGTGACGGCCTCGGTAAAGTAGTCGACGTCGACGACACGGACCTCGAAACTCTGCTGGCCGGTGAGTATCTCGCGGACCCGGGCCTCGACGTGGCCGTACGTCGGGTCGTCACCGGTGTTGAGTCGTTTGACACCGAGTGTGTGGTGGCCGCGCTCGCGCGCGTGCGCCTCTGGTAACTCACGAGCGATATCACTCGCCAGCATCGCCACCTGCCCCGGCACCGGAACGTTCAGGCTATACACACCGAATTCGAGGGCGACAGAACCCAAAAGTCCGTCGCTCGCCCGCAGTGACCCGGGGGAATCACTCGGCTCTGGCGTCGGCCGACGCGCGGTCGAGGATGGTCTCTGCCTGTGCAATCAGCGGCGCGTCGATCATCTCGCCGTCGACCTCGAACACACCCCGACCCTCGGCCTCGGCGGCGTCGCGGGCGTCGAGAACGCGCCTCGCCCACTCGAGTTCCTCTGGGTCGGGTGCGAACGCGTCGTTTATAACAGACACCTGCGCGGGGTGGATAGCCATCTTTCCGTCGTACCCCAGTTCGACGGCGAACTCGGCGTCCGACCGGAGCCCTGCCGTGTCCTCGAAGTTGGTGTACAGCGTATCGATTGCGTCGATGCCGGCGCTTGCGGCCGCGAGGACGACCCGCTCGCGGGCGTAGAGTACTTCCGTGCCCGCTTCTGTCCGGGTGGCCCCGACGTCCGCGGAGAGGTCCTCCGCCCCCATCACGACGGCGTCGGTGGCGTCGACGGCGGCAATCGCCTGTGCGTTGAGGATACCACCCGCGGTTTCCAGCAGCGCCAACACCGGCAGTTCGACACCGCGGTCGGCGAGGGCGTCCGCGACCGCCCGGACCTCCGTTGCCGTGTCCACCTTCGGGAGCATCACGCTGTCGGGGTCGGCTCCGGTCCCGACCACCGCGTCGAGGTCGGCCTCGCCGCCCTCTCCGAGCGGGTTGATACGGACACAGACCTCACACGGGACGTCGAGGCCGGTGAGCGTATCCGCGATGGCGTCCCGGGCCCGGTCTTTCTGCCCCGGCACCACCGCGTCCTCGAGGTCGAAGGTGACGACGTCGGCGTCCGTACTCGGGGCCTTCTCCATCAGGTCTGGCTGGTCACCCGGCGAGAACAGGAGACTCCTGCGAACCATATCTCCGGTTCGACCGGCGAGGACATATGTGTGACGGCACACGGTGCGCACGGTTCGGGACGCCACAGCGACCGGGCACAACTGGTCGACCAGACGTACCCGCCGTTCCCGCGGGCACGGGACGACTGGGAGTCACCTCGGGCACTCGTCTGGCCACACGTCGCGGCGGGACCAAAACTGGATTAGGCTACCGTCACGAGCGTCCGGTATGGTCGAGAACGTCATCTGGCCCGCCTACCTGGACGCGACGCTGTCGCGTTCGGACGGCCGCCGCGTGCCCGAGGAGCTCGCGGTGCCAGAGCCGACAGTCGGAGAGATTGCACAGGCTGTCCAGCAGGTCGGCTACGACGCCGTTATCGAGCGGGATACGACGTACCCACGGGAGTACGAATCACGGGGGCGCGTGCTCGTGAAAGACGCCGACGACGCACAGAAAAGCGACCTCTTGCAGGCGACCGCGGCGTACCTGGAGGCGATCAGGGCGTGAGACGCGTCGGCGCGGTCGTCGGCGCGGCCCAGGGAGTGGCCGTCGCGCGCGCCGCAGACGACGACCCGCCGGAACTTGGCACACACCTCGTCGACGAGCGACTCGACGCCGTCGGCGCTGTCGTCGACGTCTTTGGTCCCGTCGAGCGCCCGTATCTGGCCGTCGCCACAGAGTGCGACGACATCGCGCCACTCGTGGGCAGTGTCGTCTACGCGCAGAGTTAGGCCGACTGCCACTCGGTGAGTCGCGTCCGGATGCTCTCGGAGAGTCCCGTCAGGTACACCGTTCCCCAGATGGCGACGATGACGCCGCCGATGGTGTTGAACACCAGGTCCAGCAGCGTGTCCTCGAGGCCGTGCTGTGTGAAGCCGGTCGAACCGGTGCCCGTCGCGGTGCCGACGACGTCGATACTGAACTCGAGCAGTTCCCACGCGACACCGAACGCCACCACGAACACGAGCAGAAAGGCGAACATAAACCGGTCGGGAAGGTGAATCCCATCGGAGTGCTCGTCGAGGGCCCGGACCGTGGCGTAGCCGACGCCGACGACCACAGAGGACGACAGCGCGTGTGTGACGTGGTCGTAGAACGGAATCGCACCGTACAGCGACACCCCGGTCCCGGGGAGACCCGCAACGCCGACGGTGTGTGTGAACGCGGCGGTGGTAATCCACAGCGTGATACCCGCGTCCATCGGGAGTTCGAGGTCGCGTTCGAGAATCGCCGGGAGGAACGTGACCGCCAGGCCGGTGCTCACGGTGACGACGAGATTGGGCGACTGGCGTTCGAGCGCGACAAACAGCAGGCCAAACAGGACCAGTTGCATGCCGCGAGCGAGAGACTCCTGCTGGCGCGTGGAGATACCGAGTCGGGTCCGGAGTCTCATCCCTCGGTCACCTCTTCGGGCAGCCGTTTCGGGTCGGCCCACCGGCGAAAGTAGACCTCGAAGACGACGCCCGCGAAGAGACCGGCGAGCGCCGAGTAGACGAACTCGACCATCAGTTCGTCGTGGATAGTGTCGTTGCTCACACCCGGTGCAAGCAGCGTCGAGGTTCCGAGTGTGAGGTCGAGCGTCCAGCGAAAGACCGCCCACACGCCCGCAGTCGCGAGCGTCGCGAGTGCGACAAACCCAATCGCGAAGGCGACGGTCATTCTCACCCGGGTAAAGAGGTCCAGTTCGACGGCGACGACCAGCGCCAGTGCCGCGACAGAGACGTAGACGGTAAACTCGGTGATGGGCTCGAACGTGGCGATTGCCCGCCCGAACGTCGGCAGCGCGGCCAGTGCGACGACCTCCCAGGGCAGCATCACCTCGGGGTCACGGAACGCCACCGGTGGCACGGCACACAGCGCCAGCACCGCCAGGACGAACACACCCCACTGCGGGTCGCCGGCGACGAAACTCTCGCCGGCGACGAAACCGAGAGAGACGAGGAGAACCCACCCGACGAGCGCGTTCCTGCGCTGACTGGCGAGAAGGTCCTCCGCAGAGAGTTGTGTCATAGTTCCTGTAGGCGTGGCGGATTGTTAAACTGGGGGGGAAACAACCAGATAGCCAACGGTGTAGACGAGCCAGGCGACGGTGGTGGCGGCGAGGCCGGTCAACAACGCGGCCCGGCGCGCCCGGGGCGAGCGCGTTCTCACGACGAGTAGCGTCGCCGTGACGGCGATACCGACGGCGAGCACGGTGAAGACAAACTGGTAGGAGACGCCCAGGGTCGGCGGCGAGAGCACGGGGACCATTCCGGCGTAGCCGACACCGACGAGCGCACGGGGGCGGACCGCTTCACTGAGCGCAGTGTTCTGGAGTCGCAGGTAGACGGTGACCGCCAGCCACACCGTCGCGAGTTCGAGCCCGAAGGTGCCAAGCAGATGTAACGTCGGGTCCCCCGAGAGCAGGATGCGGTCGGGCAGCACGGCGATATCGAGCGGGAAAAACAGCGCCGGCGCAGAGCCGGTGAACACGTCACCAAAGGGGTGGCTGACGACGCCAATCAGCGCCGCACAGAGCACCGCCGCCGGCGCGAGGCCGCGCCGTCGAGCGCCAACCGCCACGGTCAGCCCCGCGACGCCAAAGGAGAGGGTCACACCAGCCTCCAGTGGGTCGAACGCCACCAGCATCGCCACGGCCAGCCCTGTCAGTCCGAGCACTGCCGCGACGCGGCGACGGCCCCGGTAGGCGGCGAATCCGAACAACAGCGCCGCGGGAGAGCCGACAACCAGCGAGTGAGTCAGTCCGCGGTGGACGGTGTTGCCAATCTCCCAAAACACCTCGGGGAACTCCGAGAGTCCGGCGGTCGGTGTCGTCACAATCCCCACGACGGCGTAGCCGACATCGACGTCGGGAACAACCGCGAACGCACCGGCGACGGCGCCGAACAGCAGGGCCCGCTCGCGGTCGATGCCGTACCAGACGGCGAGCCACGCCGCGAGGGCAAACGCCAACGCCGCGTGTCCCACCATCACATCGCTCGGTCTACGCGCCGGGCGCGTTTAACCCGTTCGAGTGCCACGGAACGTCGGCACGACGACACCGTCGTGTGGGTCAGCAGCATCCACAACTGCTGTCGCAATACTCAAACCCCGGACGCGCGACAGTCGGGTATGGAGCATCGAACGCGAATGGTCCTCGCGTCCGGAGCGATTGTCGGCATCTTCCTACTCGTCCAGGTCGGCGCGCTCGCTCTCGTCGAACCGTTCCAAGCCGAGGGGCACCAGGTCGTCGAGGACACCGGCGACCCCTCGATAAGCATCGCCTACCTGCTCGCGATTCTCGCGATGACGGCACTGATGCTCGCGGCGATACGGTACGGCGGTGCGTCGCTGCTCCGACTCCTGATAATCTTCGCCGGTGCGTACGTCTCGTTTTTCGTCCTCCAGGTTCTCGTCCCGTCGGGAGTGAATCCGACCGTCGGCGGAAGCACGGTCGACGTACTCGCCGGCGTGGGCGCGCTGGCGATCGGACTCGCGCTGTACGCATACCCCGAGTGGTACGTCATCGACTCCGCCGGGATTCTCATGGGCATCGGCGCGGCCGGACTGTTCGGTGTCAACTTCGGAATCCTCCCGGCAGTCGTGTTGCTCACCGTGTTGGCTCTCTACGACGCCGTCAGCGTCTACGGCACCGAACACATGCTCACGCTCGCCGAGGGTGTCATGGAGATGCGCGTCCCCGTCGTGCTCGTGGTCCCGCTCTCGCTGTCGTACTCGTTTCTCGACTCCGACCCGCCCGAGTCGGTTCAACAGGGAGAGGACGACACGGCCGACACCCAGCCGGAACTGACCACAGAGCGCATAGAGTCACTCGCTCCCGAGGAACTCGAACAGCTGGACTCTGAGCGGCTGGCAGACATCGACGAGGAGACGCTGGCAGACCTCGACGAGGAGACCCGCGAACAGCTTCAGGATGCGATGCCACGCCGTGACGCGGTGTTCATCGGCCTCGGCGACGCCGTCATCCCGACGGTGCTTGTTGCGAGTGCGGCACTGTTCGTCGACACCGGGCCGACGCTGTCGTTGCCCGGTATCTCGGCGACACTGCCGGCCGTGACTGCGATGGTCGGGACACTGCTCGGACTGGGAGTCTTGCTCTGGCTGGTCGCGAAAGGCCGCGCACACGCCGGTCTCCCGCTGTTGAACGGCGGCGCAATCGGTGGCTACCTCGTCGGCGCGCTCGCGAGTGGCCTGTCGGTGGTCGAGGCACTCGGACTCTCCGGAGTGGTGTGAGGCACAGACAGGGAGTGACTGTCGCCCGACCGGTACACAGCGTGTCGTGAAGTACCTCGGGGACAAGTGGTTCGAGAGACTTCGTCTCTCGTCATCACGGAAGACTCCGTCTTCCGT
>CAZHPM010000073.1:0-9573 GCA_964534485.1 uncultured Halobacteriales archaeon | reverse complement strand
AGCCCGGCCAAGGCGCCTGCTTCGAGAGCAGGTCTCCGAGAGGACTCGTGAGTTCAAATCTCACCCTCGGCGCTCTCTCGTGAGCGACGCGTGAGATGTGAATGAGGCGAGACGCAGCCGCGAGCGAAGCGAGCGGACCGTCTCGACGTGGTTCAAATCTCACCCTCGGCGCTCTCTCGTGAGCGACGCGTGAACCTCGAAGACGACTCACAGCCGCGAGCCGACCGTCTCGGCGTATCACGAGTCCCGTCCCCGCCGAACAGAGGGGGTAATCCGAGTGACCACGAGCGGGGAGTGGCGTCAGTGTTAACACACTCGGGAGACAATCGGGCGTATGAGCACGATAGAGGAAACGCCACAACACTCCGGTATCTCGGTAACCGAGGAGGCCGCGGCGGAGGCGATTACACTCATCGAGGGCGAAGGACTCGACGCCGACGTCGCCGGTCTCCGACTGTACGTCCAGCAGGGTGGGTGTGCCGGACTCTCGTACGGGATGCGCTTCGACCACGAACCCGAGGAGGACGATACAGTGTACGAACACCACGGACTCCGCGTCTTCGTCGACCCGTCGAGTATGAACTACATCGAGGGGTCACGCCTCGACTACGAGGGCGGCCTCCAGGGCGAGGGCTTCCACGTCGAGAACCCAAACGTCGTCAGCGAGTGTGGTTGTGGCGAGAGTTTCCGGACGTAGTCACGGCAGGTGCGACTGTTTTCGATGGCATCCAGAGAGCGAGACACCAGGTAGTCGTCCCGAGTCGAGAGGCGACAGCGCGAGTCGAATCCGGTAGGTCGACCGGTGACGACTGGTGGTAACGCCGGTACCGTCTCGGTGACACGCTGGTGTGCGGGCGGCGTATCTCGACGGGGGGGTCTCCAGACCGGGCGAGCGTCGTTGCTCGGTCGAGTCGGCGAGAACGGAGTGTCGTGCCGAGCAGAGGGCCGCTGCTCCGGGCGAGAGACAGCGGCCGGGTCGTTCGAAAGAGTGGAGGGGATGGGGGGTCGGTGCGCGGGGACCGAGGGCGTGGGGATAGGGGGGAATCGGGTTGTGGCAGCCGATGGTGTCGGATACTTGTTGTCGACCGCCTCCGACCGGCGGCTACCCGAACAGACGGGCCGGTGGGTAATAAGGCGGTCCCGGAGTTTCTCGACGTGAAACAGCGGCGACAGGCACTCCTCCGGGGCGTCGGTTCACGCGAGTCGTGCGAACGCGAACTCGGTCGACGAACCGAGCGGGTCGTCGGCCGTCTCGGTCCAGACCTCCGAGAACCCCGCCGCCCGGAGTTGGTCGAGTGTCTTCTCACGGCCGGGGGTCGAGAAGAACATCGACCCGCCCATCCAGCCGCGTCTGACCGTCTCGAATCGGCCGCCGGGGAGGGTCAACAGGGCGAGACCGCCGCTGTCGAGCACGCGGGCGAACTCGCGGTACACCGCCGGCTGGCGCTCCCGTGGAACGTGGAAGACGGCGTGGTAGGCGGTGAGTCCGTCGGCGCTGTCGTCGGCAACGGGGAGTCGACTCATCTCTCCCTGGACGAGGTGTGCTCCGGAGACGGTGTCGACCGCGAGCTCCAGCCCACGCCGGGAGAAGTCGAGTCCGACCGCACCGGCTGGAAGGTTGGCGAGTGTCCGGGCGCCGTCACCACAGCCCACGTCCAGCACCGTCGGGTCCGGTGGCAGTTCCGCGAGCAGGTCGTCGATGAGGTCGGCGTCGGAGCCGTCCGGGTCGCGCCGACTGGCGTAGGTTTCGGCGACTTCGTCCCACGCGTTGCGTGTCTCGTCTATCTCCATACGAACAGTAGGGGTTCCGGCAGTATGAACGCCCCGGTGGCCGTGTTCGCGGGCGCGACCGGTGGCCCGGGACAGTCCGGCAGCGGAGTCGGACACGACCCCGGTGAACTCACCCCGGGGTCAAGCCCCGGGGCAGTGGTCTTGACCGCCTGTACACCCGGCAGAGTCCGGGAGATATCGTCACGAGCAGTCGCCGCCAGCACGCGGACACCACAGAGCATAACTCGCCACCCGACGGAGAGAGCGAGTATGCACGTCGATATCGGGAACGCGTTCTCGACGGTTGCGACACCGGGGGTCGACAGGGCGGACCTAGAGGCCTTAGACGACCGGGTCGAGACGGCCCACGAGCGCATCCAGGCGGGTCGTGAGCGCGACGAGTTTGGCTACGCGTCGCTGAATCTCCCCAGAGAGACCGACCCCGAGGTGATAACAGAGACCGTCGACCCGGTGGCCGGCGCGAGCGCGGTGCTGACAGTCGGTATCGGCGGCAGCGCGCTGGGCGCAGCGACGGTGTCCGAGGCGCTGGGGCCCGCAGAACCAACACACCACGTGCTCGACAACGTCGACCCCGAGCACGTGACACGGGTTCTCGACGAGATACCGCTGGCCGACACCGCGGTCAACGTCGTCTCGCGGTCGGGCACCACCGCCGAGACGCTGGCGAACTTCCTGGTCGTTCGTGACGCCATGACCGAGGCTGGCGTCGACTGGACCGAGCGGACGGTCGTCACGACCGGCGATGACGGTCCGTTGCGCAGACTCGCAGACGAGCACGGGGTGGCGACACTCCCGGTGCCGGCGGGTGTTCCCGGGCGGTTCTCGGCACTGTCGGCGGTCGGACTGGTGCCGGCAGCCCTCCGCGGGCACGACATCGAGGCGCTGCTCGCCGGCGGACGGTCCGCGGCGGCGTCGCTGTCGGGGTCGCTGTTCGACTGCCCGGCATACGCCTACGGCGCGGTCGCACACGCACTCGACCAGCGCGGTGCGACTGTCAACGTGATGATGCCCTACGCCGAGCGGTTGGAGGCCTTTGCCGAGTGGTTCGCACAGCTGTGGGCCGAGAGTCTCGGCAAATCCGGCGGCGGCCAGACCCCGGCCCGCGCGCTCGGGGCGACCGACCAGCACTCACAACTCCAGCTGTACCGCGCCGGCCGCCGGGACAAACTCGTGACGCTCGTGCGCGCCCGCAACCGGAGCGAGCGCAGGGTCCCCGAAACCGACATCGACGCGGCCGCGTATCTCGACGACACCGGTCTCGGTGAGATACTCGACGCCGAGTTCGAGGCGACCGAGGCGAGTCTCGCCGCCGCCGGGCGGCCAAACGTCCGGGTCGAACTCGACAGTCTCGACGCACACGCCGTCGGCGAGTTGCTGTACAACATGGAGGCCGCCTGTGTTCTGGCGGGCGAACTCGCAGACGTCGAGACGTTCACCCAGCCAGCCGTCGAGTGGGGCAAACGCGCCGCCTGCGGTCTGCTGGGCGGTGGAACCGCCGAGGAGAGCGAGGCCGTCGGCGACAAGAACCGGGTCGTCGTCGACTGAACGACTCCGCCGGTCCACAGTGCGTGGAACCGGCGTCTGCACTGTCCTCGCGCTCGGACGGGGGGTCGGCACGAGCCCCGGGACCCACGCAGAGACCCGGGACGGGCGAGGAGACAGCGTGTGTCCACAGTCAGACGGTCCCGACAGTGTCGAACTGTATTGCAGACTGGTTTCAAGACAGACGGCGGTGTCGGGCGAACCACTCCCCCGTAGAGGCGATTACGGCACCGTTACCGAAGCGTTATTGTTACCGAGGTGCAAGACTACCATATGACGACACACTCGGGTGAGGGCGACGCGTGGCGGGAGCGCATCGAGCGCGAGCGCCGGAAAAAGGCAGAACAGTTCGGCGAGTCCCGGCAGTCGCCGCTCCCGCCGGAGTTACAGGGAGAGGGCTTTCCCGGGTTGGCGTACTACGAACCGGACCCGGCCTACCGGTTCGTGGCGTCGCTCCAGAGACACGACGACCCGGAGACGGTGACGGTAGAGACGACCGCCGACGGGGAGCAGGGGTACCTCCGGTGGGGGGAGTTCCGGTTCGAGGTCGGCGGCGAACCGGTGACACTGCAGGCCTACCGGCCGGACCGCGATGCCGGTCGGTTGTGGCTGCCGTTCAGAGACGAGACCAGCGGGGCGGAGACGTACGGCGCAGGGCGGTATCTCGACCTCAAGGACGACACCCACCACGTCGAGAACGGGTGGGTGGTCGATTTCAACAGGGCGTACAATCCGACCTGTGCGTACAACCACGCCTACGAGTGTCCGATGGTTCCCCGCGAGAACTGGCTCGACGTCCCCGTCGAGGCCGGCGAAAAGGAGTTTCCCGCGGACCCGGTCGACCCACACGACCACTGACCGGACGACGGTGACGAGTCCTCCGGAGACCGGCGGCGGTCACACTCGCGTGTGCGGACACTCGCGACCGTGTTCGTCTGTGTGCGAGTCAATACTGTTTTGACGCTGGCAGTACTCGGGTCAAGAAAATGGGCGCACGGCCACCCACTGACGACATCGACGACGAACCGACGACAGTCGAGTTCGGTATCGCCGCGCTCGAGGCCCGCATCGAGCGCCGCGAGGTTTCGTTTCCGGTCAGTGTCGCAGAACTCGAGGAAGTGTACGGCGACATGCGCGTGCCCGTCGACCCGGCGGGCAACGAGGTGGCGCTGGGCCGCGTGCTCGAGAAGTGTAACCGCGTGGAGTTCGACTCCAAACAGGAGATGTTGAACGTTCTCCACCCCATCTTCGAGGCCGAACGTGAGTCCGGCGCGGGGAGCATCTTCGGCCGACTGCGCTCGCTCGTTCCGTTCTGACTCGTCGTGCTTGCGAGTGGCCACAACCGTCTTGATGGCCGCTTTGCAAGGAAGCGTGTATGACCCACCATTCGGCGAACGTGGACTCACCGCTGTTCGAGGCCAGAGGCTACGAGGAGTCGTCGGTGTTTACGCCAGAGTCGCTTCTGCGGGAGGCACAGCGACAGAAGAGCCTTCCCGACCGCTCCGTGCCTGCGGTCTGCGTCCTCGACCCCGACGGCGACCTCGTCCGGCATCTCGTCTCGACAGACCGCGCAACGCGCGACGAGACGTGGCCGGGCTACCACACCGACCTCTACCGGTTCGACCGCTCTGGCACCGAGACTGGCATCGTCGGCTGCGCGGTCGGTGCCCCGTTCGCGGTGCTTGTCGCCGAACAGCTCTTTGCGGCGGGCTGTGAGTTCCTCGTGAGTGTTACCTCCTCGGGACAGGTCGTGTCAAAGGAGAATCCGCCGTACTTCGTGCTCATCGAGCGCGCGCTCCGCGACGAGGGGACGAGCCATCACTACAGACCGCCGGCGCGGTACGCCACGCTCGATGCGACCCTCCGGGACCGCGTCTCGGCAGCGTGTGCGTCGGTCTCTCGACCCGTCTACACGGGCGCGACGTGGACGACAGACGCGCCGTTTCGAGAGACGGAGACTGCTATCGAGCGCGCACGCGAGGAGGGGGTCCTCGCCGTCGAGATGGAGGCGGCGGCGCTGTACACGTTCGCCGCCGAGCGAAACCGTCAGGTCGTCTGTTTCGCACACGTGACAAACGAGATGGGGCAGGGCGAGGACGAGTTCGAGAAGGGTGACGCGGACGGGAGCGAGGCCACGCTGGAGATTGTCGACGCCGCTGTCACGGCCCGGAAATCCATCGACGAGTGACCGCCCGGGATGGTACGCACGGACGAATGGCGGTGAAACAGTTCTCGCGCTCGCAGTCCCGTTCAGGCGACGGCTACAGTTCGCCGAGTTTCCGGAGCAACTGACCGCGGTACTCCTCGTCGGCCTGGACCCCTTTCAGTTCGAGCACGCGGCGCTCGAGTTTGTCGAGTGCGACGCCGAAACTGGGTTTCGCGCCGTACCCTTCGCCGGAGCCGGCGACCTGACCTTTGTTTGTTCGCAGGCGAATCTGACACTGCAACAACGAGGTGCCACGCAGTTGTTCTTTGTGTTGCTGGAACCGAACGTGGGCGTGGAGCACCTGCATCTCGCTGTACTTGTCGGCGACACTCTGGATGCGCTGGCGAACCTCCTCGCGCGTGAGCGTATCGAGCAGGTTGACGTTCGTTATCTGGACGTCCAGGTGGTCCTCCTCGGTGTAGGTCAGCGCGCGCAACACGTCGGTCTTGGTGACGACACCCGTGACCGTGCGGTCGTCGTCGGCGGGCGTCACCGCGAGTCCGGCGTAATCGTTTGTAAGCATCAGCTCCACCGCATCCCGGACGGTCGTCTCGACGGTGGTGGTCGCCACCGGACTGCTCATTATGTCGTACACCGGGAGGTCGAGAATCCGTTCGCGGTCGCCGGTCATGTCGCCTTTCTGTTGGCGCTCCATCCCGCGAACGGCGAAGTCGGCGATGTCGTGGGTGGTGATTATTCCGGCCAGTCTGTCGGCCTCGTCGACGACCGGCACCCGCGAGATGCTGTGTTCGCGCAACAGGTTGATGACACGACCGACAGTCGTCTCCTCGGACACCGTGACGACGTCTTCGGTGTAAATCTCGGAGACATCGAGCGCGGCGAGGTTCTCGAGTACCGCCTCGAGGATGTCGTCCTCGGTGACGACACCCCAGAGGTCGTTGCCCTCGAAGACGGGTCCAACCTTGGCACCGCTCTCGACGAGCACGCGGGCAACCTCGCGGATGCCGTCCTGTTGGCCGACCTTCGGGGCAGAACGCACCAACCCGCGGACCTTCGCGTCGTCTTCGACGTGTGACTGCACGAGTTGGCGCTCGTTGACGATTCCCTCGTAGTCACCGTCGCTGGTGACGACGAGTCCCTTCGGGTTCTCCCGCTCGAAAATCGACTGGAGCTTCGAGAGCCGCCTGTCGGCGTCGATTTCGACGTACTCGCGGGTTGCAATGTCAGCAATCTCCATCTCTACGGGTGGTTCGACGCGAGGAGTAATGAAAGTTGGTTCGATTCTACCCCCCGCGAACACCGACGGCCGGCAGTCAACGGAGCGCCCGGAACGGGCCGGGTCAGTTGAGGAGGTCCAGTTCTTCGAGTCGGGAGAGAATCTTGTCGACCGCCTCGCGGGCGTCGTCGGGTTCCTTTCCGCCGGTGATGACGAGTTTGCCCGACCCGAACAACAGCGCCACCACGTCGGGTTCGTCGAGTCGGTACACCAGTCCGGGGAACTGCTCCGGTTCGTACTCGATTTTCTCCAGTCCCAGTCCGACGGCAATCGCGTTCAGGTTGAGATTCTCGCCGAGGTCCGCAGAAGTAACGATGTTCTGGACGATAATCTCGGGGTCGTCCTCCACCTGTATGTTCAGGTCCCGCAGTTTGTCGAAGACGATACGGAGACTCTGGTGAACGTCGTCTGTGCTCTTCGCGCCCGTGCAGACGATCTTCCCGGAGCGGAAAATCAGTGCCGCCGACTTTGGCTCCTGGGTCCGGTAGACCAACCCCGGAAACTGCTCCGGGTCGTAGTCCGCACCCTCCAAGTCCATCGCCACGCTCTGGAGGTCCAGTTCCTGCCCGATTCCGGTCGACGCAACCACGTTTTCGATATTGATGGTGTCCTTCGGGTCGTCCATGTCTCGTTTTAAGTATCGTATTTAATGTTTATAAAGGTTCGTGGAACAGGGCCGTCTGTTTGTGTCCGGCGACAGACCGGCAGCGGGCAGGTGGACCGACACGCTGATGGGGCTACCAGTGTCACCTCCGGCGTGTACGTTCTCGAGCTCGCGGGGACAGACGACGAGTTCGCGGCCTACGAGGCCGGCTGTGTGGCGAGTGACGTGTCGGTGGCTGCGCCGGGACTGGCGACCGCGCGCGGACTCACCGACCGGTTCGACGCGCTCGCGTACACCCACCGCGCGAGCGAACTCGTCGAGACCTGCGACCCGACCGTCGCGGACGCCCGGAGTGTACTCGGGGCCAGTCGACTCGACCGCGCGGGAACGGTGGCGGTTCGTGCGGTCGACGTCCGGGGGACGACGGGTGTCGACACGCAGGCCGTCGAGCGCGAACTCGGCGGTGAACTGGTCGACCAGGGCTTCGGGGTCGACCTCGACGACCCCGACCACGAACTGCGCGCGCTGTTCGCCGGCGACACCTGTGCGCTGGGGTGGCTGGTCGCAGAGACCGAGCGGGAGTTCGCCCGGCGCCGACCGCCCGACCGACCGTTCGTCCAGCCGGGCAGTATGAGCGCGATGCTGGCGCGCGCGCTGGCGAACATGGCCGGCGCACGTCCCGGCGCGACGGTACTCGACCCGATGTGTGGCACCGGCGGCATCCTCGTCGAGGCCGGTCTCGTCGGCGCGCGCACGGTCGGCGTCGACGTCCAGCAGAAGATGGCCTCCGGTGCGCGCGAGAATCTCGACGAGTACCTCGACGGCGACCCGCGCGACTGGAGTGTGGTTCGCGGTGACGCGGCGTCGCTCCCGGTCGCCGGCGGGGTCGACGCGGTGGTGTTCGACACCCCGTACGGCCGACAGTCCAAAGTAGAGGGGAATCTGAGCCAGCTCGTCCTCGACACGCTCCGGGAGGCGCGCCGTGTCGCCTCCCGCTGTGTCGTCGTCGGCGACCGCCCGTGGGCACAGCCCGCCGCCTCCGCCGGCTGGACCACGGAGGCCGTCTTCGACCGCCGTGTCCACCGCTCGCTGACCCGTTACATCGTCGTTCTCAGGGGACGGTAGGCCACAGAGACAGCGAATCTCGGCGAGTGCGAGAGCGTCTCCCCGTCCCGAGGCGACGGTCGTCCTCTCGCGGTCGACAGCGCGGAGGTCTCCGTCGACGTCGCCGCTGCTGGCTGTCGGGTCGCTCGGGGCGAGACGGCTGTAGACGCAAAGCGCGGGTGGCCGTGGTCGGTGTGTCGCGCGGTCGAGGAGTCGACCGTCGACTCCACCAGTTCGACCGTAACCGGTACCGCGGGCGTCCCGCCGAGTCGTGTCTGTCCACTCGAGGGCGCGAGCGGCGCGCTCCCGAATCTCCGGGGTGATTCGGAGCCAAACGCCAGCAGGCTCGTCGGTGACTTCCGACTCGTTTGCCGGTCGGTCGACCCACGGCCGGCGACTCCCGTCGCGGTACCAGGGGTTCTCTCCGTCGCGTCTCTCGGGGAGACTACGACTGCACCGGTCGGGTCAGGCCTCGGTGTCCTCGTCCTCGTCCTCGTCTACGTCCTCGAAGTCGGCGTCGACGTACTCCTCGCCGGTCGCGCCGCCAGCGCCGGCGTCACCGGAACCGGGGCCTGCGCCGCCCGGACCCGCAGCACCCGCGCCGCCCGGGCCACCGGCACCCACGCCGCCCGGACCCGCAGCGCCCGCGCCACCGGCGGCCTGCTGTGCCTCGCCCTGGTACATCTGCTTGCCGATCTCCTGCAGTTCGTCGGCGAGTTCCTCCGTTGCCTCCTCGAGTTCTGCCTTTGTCGCGTCGTCGTCCTCCACGACCGTTTCGAGGTCCGCGATTGCCTCCTCGATTGGGTCGGTAATCTCCTCGTCGAGTTCCTCCTCGTTTTCATCCAGAAGCGTCCGCGCGCGCTGAATCGTCGACTCGGCCTCGTTTCGCGCCTCGATGCGCTCGCGGCGCTTGCGGTCTTCCTCCGCGTGTTGCTCTGCCTCTTCTTGCATCTTCTCGATGTCCTCGTCGTCCAGTCCCGCGCCACCCTCGATGGTGATGTTCTCCTTTGTGCCCGACCCGCGGTCCTCCGCAGAGACGTTGACGATGCCGTTCTCGTCGATAGAGAACGAGACCTCTATCTGGGGAAC
>CAZHPM010000072.1:4140-10279 GCA_964534485.1 uncultured Halobacteriales archaeon | reverse complement strand
GCTCCTCGACGATGCCACACAAGGTCAACCCCATCGACTTCGAGAACGCCGAGGGGAATCTCTCGAAGGCAAACAGCGACCTTGCCTTCCTGGGAGAGTACATCACGCGCTCGCGGCTCCAGCGTGACCTCTCGGACTCGACGGTCAAGCGCAACAGCGGCGCGGCGCTCGCTCACTGTCTGCTGGCCTACGAGAAACTCCAGACCGGTCTCGACACGGTGGTTCCAAACGAGCAGGTGATGCGCGAGGACCTTGAGGAGACGCCGGAGATTCTCGGCGAGGCCGTCCAGACGATTCTCCGCCGCGAGGGCCACGAGGACGCCTACGAGCGTGTCAGAGCGCTCACTCGCGGCCAGCAGGTCACCCTCGAACAGTTCCGGGCGCTGTTCGACGACCTCGACGTTCCAGAGTCGGTCCGCGAGGAGTTGCGCGCGCTGACCCCCGCCGGTTACACCGGGTACGCCGACGCGCTGGTCGACGACCTGGGCGCGAACGAGACGCCCACCATCTCCGAGGTGTACGAAACCGGGTTGGGGTCGGTGCTGGAGAACGAACCCGAGGAGGCGGTCAGGGCGCTCGCGGCCGCCTGGGAGGCCCGCGACGACGCCGCCGACACCGGCGGCCGCCGGGACGCCGTCGCCGCCGGTGTCGTCCTGCTCGCGCACGTCGAAATCGGCGTACTCGACACCACCGTGGTCGAACTGTCGGAACTGGCCGAGGCCGTCGAGGCAGAACAGGGGAACCTCTCGGCAGCCGTGCTGGCGCTGTATCAGGGCTGTCTCGGCGACCAGTTGGCCCTCGCCCCCGAAGCGGTACGTCCCGAGGCCGACCCCGGGGACGACGACTTCGACTCCGCGAGTCTCGAGGCACTCGTGGCTGCTGGACTGCTCGAACGTGTCGTCGAACGGTCGAGCGAGAGCAACGAGACCGACTCGCCCGACGAACAGAACGAGGACGACACCGACGACGACCGCGGCAGGCCCGACCTGTCCTGAGGTGGGTACCCGACGGGGCCACGACGGACCGTGGCAGGTGAGTGCCGTCTGCGGGCACACCCGACCACTCTCGTCACTCCGCCCAGTCGAGGAGTCGGGCGTAGGTCTCGTCGGTCGACAGTGCCCGCTCGTCGCCGACGAGCACGAGCGCCCGCTTGGCGCGTGTCATCGCGACGTTCACGCGCCGGTAATCCTCGAATATCGGCCCCTCCAGGCTCCCCGTCGCGACGAAGGAGACGACGATGACCTCCTTGCTCGACCCCTGGAACCGGTCGACGGTGTCGACGACGACACCCTCTGGCACCCGCTCGTCGAGTGTCGCCACCTGTGCGCGGTAGGGCGCGATGACGCCGACGTCACTCGCCGGAACACCCGCGTCGAGATACCGTCCCACGACGCCGGCAACCGCCACGGCCTCCTCGGGATTGGTGTGTCCGACGGCCTGCCCGTCGGGGTCGAGAAAGCTCACGCGCCCGCGGAGTGACTCCGGCAGGTCCGACAGCGACACCCCGGCGAGGTCGTCGATGCGTCTGCCCGCGACGTCGGCGGTCGCGGGCCGCAACTGGCCGTCGTAGAACTCCTGTGAGGCAAACGACTGGATGCGCTGGGCCATCCGGTACTGTCTGTCGAGCAGTGTCGCCGCCTCGGGATGCTCGTCGTGGAGCCGGGCGAACAGCGACCCCTGGAGGTCGTTCTCCGCCCGGACCACCGGCGGCAACTGGTGGTGGTCGCCGACGAGCACGAACCGGTCGGCGAGTGTCACCGCGGCCAGCGTGCCCGGTTCGGTCAACTGGCCGGCCTCGTCGACGACGGCAACGTCGAAGGACTGGGTTCGGAGCGCCCGCGACCCACAGGAGGCCGTCGTCGCCGCCACCACCGGCGCCTGCTCGAGTCTGCTGGCACACGCCGCCGGGTCACCGCTCCGGGCCAGTCGGTACTCCTGCGTGTCCTCGCGGATACCACTCTCCGTGCCGTATCTGACGATATCTGTGACACCCTGGTCTTCGAGTGCCTCCAGCGCGGTGTCGACCGCGCGGTTCGTGAACGCAGAGACCAGCACCCGCTGGCCCCGGTCGAGTAACGCCCGGACGACCTGTGCGAGCGTGTAGGTCTTGCCGGTCCCCGGGGGGCCGTGGACGAGTGCGAAATCCGCCGCGGCCACAGCACGCTGGACGGCCTCGTTCTGGGCGGCGTTGTTGTCGACGAACGTCTCCGAGACGGTGCCAAACTCGGGGGCACGCCGGCCGAAAAGCGGTGCCTTCCACTCCACAGACCGCGTGAGCAGGGCGTCGTGTAGCGCCGTCAGCAGTCGGTCGGTAGTCAGTTCGGACGGGTAGACGTCGAGTCGCCGCAGGTCGACGCGCTCGTCGGTGGTGACGACGACCTCCTCGCCGAGTCGCTCGACCCGGGCGAGTTCGGCGTCGCCCCCGACCGGGTCGCCGTCGCTGGCGAGCACGAGACTGCCGGCGCGAATCTTCGAGACAGCGCCCGTTCCCTCGGCGCGTAACTCCCAGCGGCCGCTGTCGAGTTCCCGGGCGTCCGTCGGTTCGAGGTCGACCAGCGCGCGGTCGTCGTCGGCGCGCTCGCTGGCGCTTTGCTCCCAGAGTTTCGCGTACTCGCGGTGAACCTCGCGGCGTTCCTCCTCGATAGCGGTGTAGTACCGGTCGAAGTACGCCCGCTCGCGCTCGGGGATTGCCGTTCCGACCTGGCCGGCCTTCGACTCCTGTGCCAGTCGGCCCGAAACCGCCATGCAGGTGTCTTGCTCGAAGCAGTAGTCACAGGTCGCGTCGCCCTCGTAGCCCGTTGGAGTACTCGCGTCGTGTTCCATCGCCGCGAGTTCGTTCCGTGCCCTGAGGACGAACTTCAGGAGTCCCGACCCGATGGAGAACTCCTTTGCCGGCGAGAGGTCACCCGACTCCTCGACCCGGTCCAGCGCGGCGTTTTTCGTGTAGAGTAGTGTTCCCGTGTCGGGCGCGTCGCCGTTCTCGCCGAGCACGAGCGCGTAACAGGCCGCCTGCACCTTGTCCTCGAACCGGGGGTCACGGCCGGTGTTCTTTCCAGTTTTTAGTTCCACCGGCATCCCACGACGAACAGCGTCGGCCCGGCCCCGTATCCCGTAGCGCTCGCTGATGAGCAACTGCTCGGAGCGCCAGTCGTCCCCGCCGGTGAGTGTCCCCTGCTGGAGCCAGCCCTCGATTGCCGCGGCGTGCTGGCGCACGCGCTCGCGCATCGACTCCCGGTCCGCTCCCAGCAGTCCAAGGTCCAGTCCCGCCTCCTCGATGCGCCGGTCGACTGCGCTCTCCACGTCCTGTCCCCGCAACAGGTCACCGAACACCTCGTGGACGATGGTCCCCTTGACGACCGGTTCCGCGAGGTCCGTCCCGCCGAGTTTGTCGAGATAGTACATCCGGGGGCACTGGACCCACGAGCGGACCGCGGTCACGTTGACGAGAAACTCCGGCTCGACGACGACCATCGTCTCGCCGGTGGTCGTGTACTGCGTCTCGCCGCGGTACTCGCGCTCGTCGGCGTCGTACACTGCCAGTTCCATCCCCACCTCCAGGTAGTCGGCACACTCGGCCCAGTCGCCCCACAGCGTCACCGTCGTTTGTTCGCCGCGGCCGCGGTCTGGCCTGACACTCACCTCCAGTAGCTCTGACTCCCCGTACTGTGTGTCGACCGTCCGAACGTCGTCGACCCCGACGACGACGCCGCGAACGTTCACGGCACCCTCCGGGACCGGAACGAGAAACCCACCGCCGGCCGGCCGCCGGCCCACGGTCGCGCGTGGTTCGTCACGCCGGAGCACTCACCGGGAGACGGTGATGGTCACCGCACCACAGTCACACTCGTAGGCCCGGCGCTGGCCGTCTGCGGTCCGGTAGACCATCATCAGATTCTCCTCACGGAGCTGTCGACTGCAGTTGTCTCCGTCACATCTCGTCTCCAGTTCGTCTAACATACACGATGATACGTGACCGACACGTATCAATGCGTCCCATCCCCGGAGTGAAAGTGAAACTGAACCGCCGCCGCCCGCTCGAACCCGTAGCCCGCGACGAGATATCACCTGTCGACTAGCAACGTCTCGACCGTGCCTGCCAACCCTGATTATTAAATCAGGTGCTATATAACAGCCGAGTTAATAACGTTCGAGCACGTATCCTCAGACATGACAGGAACGGGTCCCGGCGGAGACGAGTCGGCGGGGAGTGCAGACGGCGGGACAGCGGGGGATGCCGACGGTCCGAGGAGCAACAGCTCCCGGTCCGACCCGGAGGCGGTCACCACCCAGTTCAGGGTGCCGGGGATGGACTGTTCCTCGTGTGCTCAGACGGTGACGGGCGCTCTCGAGGGTCGTGCGGGCGTGAGTGGCGTCGAGACGCGGCCGGCGGCGGGCCGTGTCGACGTGGCACACGACCCGGGCGTGGGTCGGGACACTCTCGCCGGGGCCATCGAGGGCGCGGGCTACGAGGTCCGAGTGGACGACGGCGTCTCTCGCGACATCTTGACCAGTCGGCGGGCCGTCGTCACCGCGGTCAGTGCGCTCGCACTCGCGGCGGGACTGGGGGTCGCGGCCCTGGGCGTCGACAGCGAGGTGGTCTCGGTGCTGGGGACACCCCACGGGATTGCAGACCTGCTCTTTCTGCTCGGGACGGCGGTCGGCGGGTGGGTCATCCTGCGACACGGCGTCGAGTCGGCGCGCCGGCGCTCGCTGGATATCGACGTTCTGATGAGTGGGGCCATCGTCGGTGCGGTCGCTGCGAGTCTGCTCTTTGGCGAGGCGCTGTACTTCGAGGGCGCGACGCTCGCGGTCCTGTTCAACGTCGCCGAACTGCTGGAGGCGTACTCGATGGACCGCGCACGGGGGTCACTGCGGGAACTGATGGACCTCTCGCCAGACGAGGCCCGCGTCCGCCGCGACGGCGAGGCGGTGACCGTGCCGGCCGACGACGTCGCGGTCGGAGAGACGGTTCTCGTGCGGCCCGGCGAGACGGTGCCGGTCGACGGCGAGGTGCTGGCCGGCGAGAGCGCGCTCGACCAGTCGCCGGTCACCGGCGAGAGCGTCCCCGTCGACAAGACCGTCGGCGACGAGGTGTACGCCGGGTCGCTCAACGAGTCGGGCTATCTGGAGGTCGAGACCACTGCCGGCGCGGGCGAACACACGCTCGCGCGCATCGTCGAACTCGTCGAGGACGCCGAAGCGGTCAAAACCGACCGCGAGCAGTTCGTCGACCGCTTCGCCGACTACTACACGCCCGCCGTGGTGGGTCTCGCCGTTCTCGCCGCGGTCGGGCCGCCGTTGCTCCTCGGTGGGGCGTGGGCGACGTGGTTCGTCCGTGGACTGACACTCCTGGTGCTTGCCTGTCCCTGTGCGTTCGTCATCAGCACACCCGTCTCGGTGGTCTCTGGCATCACCAGCGCGGCGCGCAACGGCGTGCTCGTCAAGGGCGGCAGCCATCTGGAGGCGATGGGCGAGGTCGACGCCGTCGCGCTGGACAAGACGGGAACGCTCACCAGCGGCGAACTGACCGTCACCGACGTGGTCGCGCTGAACGACAACACCGAGACAGACGTGTTGCGGTGTGCCCGGGGACTGGAGGCCCGCAGCGAACACCCAATCGGCGAGGCGATTGTCGAGCGTGCCACCGAGCGCGAGGTCGACCAGCGCGAGGTCGAGTCCTTCGAGGCGCTTACCGGCCGGGGCGTGCAGGCCAGACTCGACGGAACCCGCCACTACGCCGGCAAGCCGTCGCTGTTCGCCGAGCGCGGGTTCGACCTCTCGCACGTCCACGCGGCGACCGACGGCGGTGTCGTGACCACCCGCTCGCGGGACCGCTGCGAGCGCACCGACTGTCTGGACCTGCTGGAGGAGACGATTCCCGCCCTCCAGTCCGAGGGCAAGACCGTGATTCTGGTCGGCACCGACCAACAACTGGAGGGCATCGTCGCGGTCGCAGACGAGATTCGCCCGGGGGCGCGCTCGCTGGCCGACCGTCTGCGCGCGCTGGGTGTCGAGCACGTCGTCATGTTGACCGGCGACAACGAACACACCGCGCGGGCAATCGGCGACGAAGTGGGCGTCGACGAGGTCCGCGCGGGACTCCTGCCCGAGCAGAAAGTCGAGACGATCCGCGAACTGG
>CAZHPM010000072.1:0-4130 GCA_964534485.1 uncultured Halobacteriales archaeon | reverse complement strand
CGTCGCGATGGTCGGCGACGGCATCAACGACGCGCCAGCACTCGCCACGGCGACGGTCGGCGTCGCGATGGGCGCGGCCGGCACGGACACGGCGCTGGAAACCGCCGATATCGCGCTGATGAGCGACGATATCTCGAAACTGTCCTATCTGCGTGCCCTCTCCAGACGGGCCAACGGCGTCATCCGGCAGAACATCTGGGCGAGTCTCGCTGTCAAGGCCGCACTCGTGGTGCTCGTCCCGTTTGGCTACGTCGCTATCTGGATGGCCGTCCTCGTCGGCGACGCCGGCATGACCGTCGGCGTCACCGGCAACGCGATGCGCCTCTCGCGGGTCGACCCCTGAACAGCAGAAAGGGCGCTTGCCTGGACTGTTGAAGTAGTTATATGAAATCTGATACGAGAGCGTTTGCGGTGCTGAATATAGAGAGTGTAGTCAGCAGAACGGTCTCGTTTGCTTTGTACCCGCGTTTCTGAAATCAAATAGGTATACATATACCCTATTTTGTGGGTGTGTGGGTTTGTGGGCGAAGGGTTTAAGTATATCACACCGTGACTATACGGTGTACGACCCATGCAAGACCAGATAACTGGCGAAACCGACGACAGAGGCCGTCTGACATTTGGAACTGAGTACGCGAACCGCCACGTAGTAGCGACCGTCACGCGGAACATTGAGGTGGAGTCAATGACCGTCATGCGCGCAGTTCACTTTCTGAACTCCACTCACTACGGGCGAGCACAGCTTTATGCTGGTCACGGAATCAACCGGGCAGAGGCGGTCTTCGGTATCGACTGGGAGACCGGTCCAGTCTGGAACAAAAACGAGTTCGCTGGCATTGATAACGCCTCTGCGATTAAGGATTATAACGCGATGGAGAATGCCGCATCTGGTGCTCTAATCGCCGCGTATTACGGGCGGCGTAAAGAGAATCAGGACAACGATGATCCTTACAATCTTGACGACGCGATGGTCCTCGGGATTTGTCCACCCGATGCGACGATTCGGGCCATCCCGATTGAGGCGAGTTCTGCCCCAGATAATAAAGGTGGGCCCGTCTTCATCAAAGCCCTCCCCTTGGTTGACACCGTCCAACTCACGCGCAGCGAACGCCCCGAGTTATTCGAAAGATTCGCATCTGGCCGGTCCGTCTATGAAACTGATTCGCGGGAAGAGATAATCCGTGAAGCCTATTCGGAACGGAAGTACTGAGAGCGAGAGAACGACGAGAATGGGACCGAGAAATTCCGCTGCAAGATACGCGCCCTGTATTCATCACGACCAGTTCTGGCAGACTTCATAGAAGTTAGCCTGTGCACTATCGGGAAGAGCCTCAGCGATATCTGGCGCTCGCAGAACAGTCAGACGCTCACAACGGGCGGTCCTCCAGCGTTCGCCGGACCCGGCCGGGTCGGTTGGGGTCGAAGACCACAACCGAGTCGGTGTCGCCGCGCAGAGAGACACCGTCTCCAGAGCGACCGAGCGGTCGGTCCCGGGAACCCCACGAGTTGCCGACGACCCGGGTATACAGTCTCTCGCGTGGCGTCTGTCGCGCCGGTCACCGGCGGGTGCACGACAGGAGCGTTCGACGCTGTCGGGGACTGGACAGTTCCGCACGACCGACTCACTCAAGCGAGTGTGGACGACAGGTTCTGCATCTGACCGTCTGACAGGCGAACCGACGCCCGGACCGACGGCTTTTCACTCCGACCGTCCTAACGGCGGTATGAGCAACGCAACAGAGCGAGTCGCAGTGGTCTGTCCGGCCTGTTCGCCCGACAGCGAGACCGTCCACGAGGTGTTACGCCCCGGCGGGCAGGCAACCGTCCGGTGTACCGACTGCAGTCACGTCCACAAGACACCACTCCCGGAGCAACGCACCGTCGAGCGCAGGGTCGTCGTCTCGCAGGCGGGTGACTCCGTCTCGACGAGCGTCGACGCGCCGGCGGCGGAGACACTCGCCGTCGGCGAGGAGTTTCTGGTCGAAACGGCCGAGGCGATACTGACGGTGCGAATCACCAGTCTCGAACGCGACCAGACCCGGACCGACGAGGCCACTGCCGAGACCGTCGACACCATCTGGACGCGCGCGGTGGGCAACGTCACGGTGCCGGTGACGGCACACCCCAAATCCGGCGAGCACGACCAGACACGGAGCGTCGACCTGCAGGTGCCCGGCGACTACGAGTTCGTCGTCGGCGAGACGGAGACGCTGAGCGACGAGGAGTTCACAGTCGAAGGTATCTATCTCCGCGACGACGCGCGGGGCTACGAGCACGAGAAACTCGATTTCGACGGCGACGGGGCACTCGCAAAGGACATCAAGCGCCTCTACGTCAGAGACGAGTCGACCGACGCGTGGTCGGCGTGGTAGCGTGGACGAGCGCCGCGTACAGTTGGTCGACCGTCTCTGCGAGCGAGCGACTCTGAGCGAGGCGACGGCGGCGGCGATGCGTGCTGTGCCACGACACGAGTTCGTCCCGGAGTCCCGGCGCGACCGGGCGTACCAGGACGTCCCGTTACCGATTGGCGACGGACAGACCATCAGCGCACCCCACATGGTCGCCACCATGACCGACCTGCTCGCGCTGTCGCCGGGCGACCGTGTGCTCGAAATCGGCACCGGTCGGGGGTACCACGCCGCCGTCACGGCCGAGGTCGTCGGCGCGGAGACCGTCTACACCGTCGAGTACCACCGCAGTCTCGCCCGGACGGCCCGCGAGACGCTCGCGCGAACGGGGTACGGGGAGGTCAGCCTCCGCGCGGGCGACGGCCGGGAGGGGTGGCACGAACACGCGCCCTACGACCGGGTGTACCTGACCTGCGCCGCGCCGGAGTTGCCACCGGCAGTCGTCGACCAGCTCCGGCCGGGGGGACTCCTGCTCGCGCCGGTTGGAGACACCAGCCAGGAACTCGTCTGCGCGGAGAAAACCCCCGACGGCTCTCTCGACCGCGAGCGCCACGGCGGCGTCCGGTTCGTCCCGCTGCAGTGACGCTCCCGGGCCGCGGGCGGCGTTGCGGTTGATTCATTACCGTGCGGACCAACTCGCGGGTATGGACCCCGCGGTGTTGCGCGACGATATGGTCAACAGCCTGGAACACGAGAGCAAAGGCTGTGTCGAGAGCGAGTCGGTGTCGGCGGCGATGCGGGCGGTACCCCGGCAGGCGTTTGTCGAGGACGAACAGGCCGCCTACGCCGACCGGGCGTTCGAGCGCTTCGGGACGCGCGTGCTCGCACCGAGCACGGTCGGTCGCCTGCTGGAACCACTGACGCCAGACCCAGACGACACGGTACTGGTCGTCGGCGCCGGCGTCGGCTACACCGCGGCAGTGCTCGCGGAGATCGTCGGCGGACGCAACGTCCAGGCGGTCGATATCACCCGACGGGTGGTGCACGAGGCCCGCGACAACCTCGCCGCGGCCGGCCACGACGCGGTGCTGGTCGACCGCCGCGACGGCGCGAACGGTCTCCCCGAGTACGCCCCCTACGACCGGATACTGCTGGAAGCGGCGGCGGTGCGTCCGCCGGATGCGTTGCTCTCACAGCTCGCCGCCGACGGCCGTCTCGTGATGCCACTGGGCGCACACGAGCAGTCACTCGCCGTCGTCGAGGCCGACGGGACGACCGAACACCTGGGTGGCTGTGCGTTCGCGCCGATGCTCGTCGAAGGCGAGCAGGCCGACACCGTCGAGCGCAACCGAACGCGCCGCGAGGACCGCGAGTTCGCAGAGCGCGACGCCCGGCGCAAGCGCGGGTGGGAACTGGACTGGATCGACTGGGACTGAGACCGGCGGCGACTATTCCCCACGTTTTAGGAAGCGGCCAGCGAACCAAGAGATATGACAGACGACCACCGTCTCGAGCGCGACAGTCTCGGAGAGATACACGTACCGGCAGACGCCTACTGGGGCGCACAGACCCAGCGCGCCGTCGAGAACTTCCCGGTCTCGAACGCCACCTTCGGCCGGCGGTTCGTCCGCGCGCTGGGTATCGTCAAGAAGGCCGCCGCACAGGCCAACCGGGAGCTGGGACTCCTCGGAGAGGACACCGCAGCGCAGATTACCGCGGCCGCCGAGGAGGTCATCGCCGGCGACCACGACGACCAGTTCCCGGTCGACGTCTTCCAGACCG
>CAZHPM010000071.1:0-10334 GCA_964534485.1 uncultured Halobacteriales archaeon | reverse complement strand
GGTGTCGAAGTTGCCGTCGACCTCGAGGATGCGCGCGCCGTGGAGACTCGCCTGTGCGACCTTGCCGGCGGCGACCTTTCCCTGCGGAAGAAGCACCAGTGTCTCCATCCCGGCGCGCGCACCGTAGGCAGAGAGGGCCGCACTCGTGTTTCCCGTCGAGGCACAGGCCAGTCGGTCGACACCGACCGTCTCGGCCACGCGGACACCGACTGTCATCCCGCGGTCTTTGAAACTGCCCGTCGGGTTCATCCCCTCGTGTTTCACCCGGAGGCGCTCGACACCAATCTCTGCCTCCAGGCGTGGCACCTCGTGTAGCGGCGTGTTCCCCTCGGGCAACGAGACACCCGTATCGAACGGGAGCGCGGCGTCGTAGCGCCAGACACCGGTGCCGGAGAAGTCCTCCCAGGTGGGCAGGTCGGCGTACCGAACCTCGAGCAGGCCGTTACAGTCGTCACAGGTGTACCGGACCTCTCTGAACGGTGCGAACGTCTCCTCGCACTCGATACAGGTCAACCAGACCCCGTCTGTGGCCTGTCGAGGAGTTCTCCTGTTCAGTTCGAGTTGTGCCATTACACTGCTGTTGGTCCCGGCGGTCAAAAGTGGGACGGTTGGCGACCCGGACGGGGAGGTGGTCGACGGAGACGAGAGCGCTCTCGGGGCCGACTCGCCCGGTCGGGGAACCGGATTCGTTACCAGCCGGTCCAGACGCTCGGAGGAGAGATAGATTATTGTCACCCCAGCCCTCAGTGTGGGTATGAGCTACGAGACGGTGCGAGAGGACGACCCGGCAGTCGCCGACGCACTGGCCGCGGAGCGCGACCGGCAGAACGATACGCTGGCGATGATTGCGAGCGAGAACCACGTCAGCGAGGCCGTCATGCGGGCACAGGGGTCGGAACTGACGAACAAGTACGCCGAAGGGTACCCCGGCGAGCGCTACTACGGCGGCTGTGAGCACGCCGACGAGGTCGAGCAGTTGGCAATCGACCGCGCAAAGAAACTCTGGGGCGCAGACCACGTCAACGTCCAGCCCCACTCCGGGTCGCAGGCCAACATGAGCGTCTACCTGGCGATGCTCGACCCCGGTGACCGGATTCTGTCGCTGGAACTCGAGCACGGCGGTCACCTCTCGCACGGACATCCGGCGAATTTCACCGGCCAGACCTACGAGGTCGAACAGTACACCGTCGACACCGAGACGGGCTATCTCGACTACGACGGACTCCACGAACAGGCCGAGGCGTTCGACCCGGATATCATCGTCTCGGGGTACTCCGCGTATCCACGGGACATCGAGTGGGAGGAGATTCAGCGCGCCGCCGACGCCGTCGACGCCTACCACCTCGCGGATATCGCTCACGTCACCGGACTGGTCGCCGCGGGCGTCCACTCCTCGCCGGTCGGTGTCGTCGACTTCGTCACCGGGAGCACACACAAGACCATCCGCGCGGGTCGGGGCGGTCTCATCATGTGCGCCGAGGAGTACGGCGACGACATCGACTCGGCGGTGTGCCCCGGCTCTCAGGGCGGTCCACTGATGCACAACATCGCCGGAAAGGCCGTCGGGTTCGCCGAGGCGCTGGAATCCGAGTACGAGGAGTACGCCCAGCAGGTCGTCGACAACGCGACGGCACTCGCGAGGCGCCTGCAGGAGCACGGCTTCTCGCTGGTTTCTGGCGGCACCGACAACCACCTCGTGCTGGCCGACCTGCGCGAGTCACACCCCGACACGACCGGCAAGGACGCCGAGGAGGCCCTCGAAGCCGTCGGTATCGTCCTCAACGCCAACACCGTCCCGGGAGAGACACGGTCGGCGTTCAACCCGTCGGGGATTCGCGCCGGAACACCGGCACTGACTACGCGTGGCTTCGACGAGGCGGCCATCCGCGAGGTTGCCGACCTCATCGCGCGTGTCGTCGACAACCACGACGACGAGACTGTCCGGGCCGAGGTCAGCGACCGCGTCGACGAACTCACAGACGAGTTCCCACTGTACGACGAGTAAAACACGACGTAACCGCCCGACACCGCCGTATGGCGGTCCGAGTCTGTGAACCCGGAGTCACCCGACAGGACGGGTCGCTGGCGCTACAGTCCGGGTCGCCGTCGTGCCGACTCCTGACGGGGCCGCGGTGTCGTCGGTCCCGTTCGTCGCTCCAGTGCTGTCGGTTTCGTTGCCACCTGTTCTGTCGGCTTCGGTTCCGTTTGTCCCGTCTGTTTGGTTGCCGTCGGTTCCATCTGTTTGGTTGCCGTCGGTTCCGTCGGTTTCGTTGTCACCGCGGTCGACGGCTTCGGGGTCGACGTCGATGCTGTTGCCGTTCTGGATGTCCCGTTCGGGGACGGTGACGTTCTCGACGCGTTCGATGACGGCGTTGGATTCGTTGCGCACGGTGACGGTGTACTCGGCGTCCCCGGAGAGGACACTGGAGTCGGCGTAGCCGTCCTCGGGGCCGAGCGTCTCCTCGGTGGGGTACGGTACCGTCAGTTCGAAGCGGCCACTGTCGTCGGAGCGGGTCTGTTGCCGGTAACTGAAACTCCGGTTCGTCGCGGTTCCGAGCGGGAGTGTCGCGCTGACGGTGACGTTTGGTTCCGTCTCGCCTGCGAGCGTCGCACCCTCGACGCGCTCGAAAATCTTGACCTGTGACTCGATGTGTGGGTCTGCGAGTGCCTGCCGACCGAGCGAGATGGGCGGCACCGACTGGTCGATTCCCCGTATCTGCTCGAACTGTCGTATCTGCTGACGCGTCTGGTAGAACCGCGAGAGGCCGCCCTGCTGGACGGTCTGCCAGCTACCGTTCTGTGCGCCTCTGAGCAGGTTGTCGACGGCTATCGCCCGCTGTGAACCGCCGAGGAAGCCAACAGCAGAGTACCGTGAGTTCTCGTGAATCAGGCGGTAGTGTTCGAGGCTGTTCGCGTCCTGCAGGTAGAGTCTGGCCAGCATCGTGTTGTAGTACTGCTCGCTGCCGACGGGCGCTGTGCGGGACTGGTTTTGGCTGACCTGGACCTGCTCGCTGTCGACGTACTCCCTGTAGTCGGGGCCAGTCCAGGCGGTGATTGCGGCGAACTTGCCGGCAGCGGACTCGTCGTCGATCATCACGTACTGGATGCCGGGTTGGTCGCCGTTCTCCTCGACGGCCTCCCGGAGTTCCTGTTTGTCGGACTCGTGGGTCGGGTTCGCGCCGGCGGCAACCGCGTCGAGATACAGTTCGGCCTCGGACTCGTTTTGTGCGGTCAGAAACGCAGACGCCGACCGGGCGTTTTGCTGGAACGGGTTGGCGTGGGGGATACGGTTCCCCTGAACCGTTATCAGGTGGCCGTAGTCCCACCAGGAGAGAACTCCGTACGTCCCGTTGGTGTAGTCGAAATCGCCGGCGGGGAGTTCGTAAGTCCCGTCGTAGTCGAGCGTGTCGGCGTTGTTCGCGCCGCCGTAGTTCCCGGGTTTCGGGGTGTTGTTGGCGAGCCACTCGTTGGACTCCTCCCAGGTCACCGCATCGGGGCTGGCGCCGGTGTTCTCGCCGGCTTCGAGTGGTGTCGTCGAGGCGAGTGGCGGCGCGTGTGGCGCCACCACGACCAGTATCAACACGAGCGCGATGGCGACCTGGTAGGCCCGGGTGCTCGAGGTGTCCGACAGCGACAGCGAGTCGAGCGAGTCGGGCATCTCGACACCGTTGAGGACGAACCCGACGAGTGCGGCGTTGAGAACCGCGACACCGACGACCAGATAGTAGTTGAACCGTGTCTGTGTCAGCCCCATACTGATCAGAAACAGCGTCCAGACGGCGACCAGCAGGTGTTCGGCGCGCTGTTCTTGGCGCAACACCGACCGGAACACAAGCACCGGCAGCGCGAGCAGTCCGACAAAGAAGGCGTACTCGTACTCGCGCTGTAAAAAGTCAACCGGGTTCGCCGGCGGTTCCACCTCTCCGACGGTCAGCGCGCTCGCGGAGCGGTTGAACGGGACCAATCGCCCGGAGATGTTACTCACGAGCGTGTCGAACACGCCCGGCAGGACAATCGCCAGCAGAATCAACACGCCGGTAACCGAGGCCCCGACCGCAGAGGGGTAGGCCCGCCTGTCAATCGCCCGTGCGTCCCACTGTCGTGCGAGCCACGCCAGAAACGCGCAGCCAGCACCCACCAGAAACGCGAAAATCGGCGTGAAGTAGGTGATGCTGACCGGAGAGAACCCGGGCTCTTGGAGCTGTGCCGCAGACCCGATTACCACCACCGCCATACTGACGACACCGACAAAGGCGACGTGGTCGGGCGACTGGCCGCGGTAGTAGTCCAGGGTGAGCTGTATCACGAAAAAGACCCCGAAGATACCGACCAGAACCACGCCCGGCGGCCACGTCCAGATGTACAGCGTCAGCGCGAGGCCCGCGAGCACGCTGTACACCACCGACCGCCTGAGCGAACCCCAGTCGCGCTGGACGACCAGTTCCCAGATTGGTCGGTCTCTCTGTGCGGCGGTGAGTGCGGCCATCATCGCGAGCACCGCGACGGTCATCAGGAGCACTTCGGCGGCGGGGTGGTCGAACTGTCCGGCGGTCGTCCGCCCGAAGAACGTCCCGGTCGTCAGCGAGAGAAAGACGACACCGACGACCCCGCCGATGCGGTTGCCGACGCGTTTGCCGACGTAGTATGTCGGAATCGCCGTCAGTGCCGCGAGAGCGGGCACGGTGAGCAACACTGCCATCAGCACGTCCTGCTGTCCGGGGTCGCCCAGTCCGAGAATCATCGCCACCGTCGCGGTGAGTTGGTCGAACGGCGTGCCAAACTGGCCGGCGAACGAGCCCTGGGGAAACCCCGTCCAGGGGTCGTAGCCAAGCGCCCACGGGAAGTTCTCGACCGTCCAGTTGGTCGCCCGCCAGTGGTACCACGAGTCGATGGCCTGCAGCCAGAAGCCGTCGCCACCGCGGGTGAACGCGTCGCGGTTCTGGAACCGGGTCCAGAACATGAACACCGTCACGGCGGCCAGTGTCAGAACGTGGTACCACCGTCGCACCGCGTCGTAGACCATATCCGCAACCGCGACACCCTCCTCTGTCTCGGAACTCATTGTTCAACCTCTCGCCGATACAAAGAATAAGCGTTTATATTCCGGGCCGTGCCAACCGGTCGCCGGCGCGGGCGGTGCTCAGAGCCGGCTGGCTATCTCCTCGGCGAAGTAGGTGAGAATGAGGTCCGCACCGGCGCGCTTGACCGAGAGCAGCGACTCGTGGGCGGTCTCTTCGAGGTCGAGCCAGCCACGGTCGGCGGCCGCGTGGAGCATCGCGTACTCGCCGGAGACGTTGTAGGCGGCGACCGGGTGGTCGAACTCCCGGCGGACGCGCGCGACGACGTCGAGATACGGGAGTGCGGGCTTGATCATCAACACGTCCGCGCCCTGCCGGGCGTCGAGTCTGACCTCGCGGCTTGCCTCGCGGCCGTTGGCGGGGTCCATCTGGTAGTGTCGCCGGTCGCCAAACGCCGGCGCGCCGTCTGTGGCGTCACGAAATGGGCCATAAAAAGCGGAGTCGTACTTTGCGGCGTAGCTCATAATCGGCACGGTCTCGAATCCGGCGTCGTCCAGCCCCGACCGAATTGTGCCGACCATGCCGTCTATCATCCCCGAGGGGGCGACCATCTCGGCACCGGCCTCGGCGTGGGAGACGGCAATCTGGTCGAGCAGGTCCAGTGTCGCGTCGTTGTCGACGGTCAGGTCGCCGCCGAGAACGCCACAGTGGCCGTGGTCGGTGTACTCACAGAGACAGACGTCCGTGATGACGTAGGCGTCGGTGTCACTGGTAATCTGTCGGGTCGCCCGCTGGACGACGCCGTCCTCGGTCCACGCACGGGTGCCGCGCTCGTCTTTCGACTCCGGGACGCCAAAGAGCATAATCGCCTCGACACCCGTCGAGAGTATCTCCTCGACGCGCGTACTCGCCTCCGGGACGGGGACACGCTCGTGGCCCGGCATCGACTCGATGGGACGGCGCTCGTCGGCAGTCGCGTCGACGAACACCGGCGCAATCAGGTCACTCGCGTCGAGAGACGTCTCGCTGACCAACTCGCGGAGGCCGTCAGACCGGAGTCGACGCGGCCGGCGTGTGAGATTCATACCGGGGGTTGTGCGGGCGCGGGCAAAGTCGTGTCGACCGCCTCCCATCTGGCAGGAACGTCCGGAATGTTATTGCCCGTCGCTCTCGAATCACGACCATGGACAGACAGGTCGACTACAGCCAGTTCGAGGAAGGGCGACACCTCAACTACTGGGAACTCGACGGGACCATCCAGCGCGAGTTGGCACGAATCTACGACGACGACGAGTTCGAGTGGGCCGAGTCACGCCTCTCTGAGTTTGGCGAGATTGCCGGCCAGACGATGGCCGACAACGCCGACTACGCCGACAAACACGGCCCGGAACTGCACACCCACACCAAACGCGGGGACGTGCAGAACTTCGTCCGGTACCCCGCCGAACTGAAAGAAAACGAGCGCCTGACCTACGAGGCCGGCGTCGTCGCCGACTCGTTCCAGGCACCGCCGGGCCGGGAGGAACCGCTCGGGCTGAACCACTTCGTCGGGATGGGGTATCTGCTGGCACACGCCGAGACCTCGGGGATGTTCTGCCCCGTCGCGATGACCGCCGGCGTGGCGCTCGTACTCGAGAAGTTCGACGACGGCGACCTCGATGCGTACTTCGAGGCGCTCACCAGCCGCGACCACGACGAGTTGGTCGAGGGTGCGATGTTCCTGACCGAAGAACAGGGTGGCAGCGACGTCGGCGCGAACGAGACCACCGCCGAGTACAACGAGGAAACCGGCTACTGGCACCTGACCGGCGAGAAGTGGTTCTGTTCGAACATCGACGGCGAGGGGACACTCGCGCTCGCGCGAACGCCAGACGCCCCGGAAGGAACCGACGGCCTCTCGATGTTTCTGGTCCCCCACGGCGACCCGGAGGAGGGCGTGTTCACGAAAGGCGAGCGCGAGGCCTTCGACGGCGCACCACCGCCAGAGGCGGTCAACGACCAGTACTACCGTCGGCTGAAGAACAAACTCGGAACCACGAACGTTCCGACCGGCGAGGTCGAACTCGAGGACACGCCGGCGATTCTCGTCGGCAACGAGGAGGAGGGATTCAAACAGATGGCCGAGATGCTCAACCTCGAACGGCTCTCGAACGCCATCGGCGCGTGTGGCATCATGGGCCGGGCGCTGCTGGAGAGCAAGATTCACGCGGCCAACCGCGAGGCGTTTGGCCAGACAATCGACGAGTTCCCGCTGATGCGCGAGGACCTGGTGGATATGGCCATCGACCACGAGGCGGCGACGGCGTTCACCGCCGAGACGGCCCGCCTGTTCGCCGAGCGCGAGGCGGCCAGACGCAACAGCGAGGAGGGCGAAGACGCCGACGAGGCAGTCGACGAGACCTACCGGTTGATGCGCCTGCTGACGCCGGTGGCGAAACTCCGCACCGCACGGGAGGCAATCGACACGGCCTCCTACGCGATGGAGGTCCAGGGTGGAAACGGCTACGTCGAGGAGTTCGTCACCGAGCGACTGTTCCGCGACGCGCAGGTGCTTCCCATCTGGGAGGGAACCGAGAACGTGCTCTCGCTCGACGTGTTGCGCGCGCTCGAACGCGAGGAGGCCCACGAGCCGTTCGTGACGGCGGTACAGGAGCGTCTGGACAGCGTCTCACACCCCGCACTCGCCGACGTGGCCGAGACCGTCGAGAGCGAGTTCCACGACCTGACGACGGCGATGGCGACACTCGCAGGCGAGGACGGCGAGTACGCACAGCTCTCCTCGAAGCGACTGGCCCACTACATCTTCGACGTGTTCACGGCCGCGCTGTTGCTCGACGAAGCTCAGCAGCAACTCGACGGCGAGGGGCCACGCGGCGAGGCCGACGGCCGGCTGGCGCTGGTCGCACAGCGCTTCGTCACGCGCCACCTCGACGACCGCGAGGCCCGCGGCATCACCAGCGGTAACCGGCTCCCTGTCGAGCGATTCGACGCCATCGTCAACTACGCACAGGTTCCGCCGACAGAACTCGTCGAAACGGTCACGGCCGACTGAGCCCGCTCGACCGGGGTGGCGGCCGAACTCTTCTGTCGCGTGTCGGGGGTGTCCAGAGACGAGACGACTCGACCGGAGACCGGGTGGATTCCCGCGGGCGTTCAGAGCAGGCGCTCACGGAGCGACACCGTGCCGCGGCGTTCGAGTCGGCCACGGACGAGTGGGAGGAGACGGGTGAGACCGGACTCGAAGCGGTCGTAGGCGAGCAACTCGAAGCGGTCGTCGGTCCGGAACAGGTCACCCGTCTGGCGGTTGAGGTTGCAGCCACCGGCGGCGTGGTACCAGCCCGGCGCGAGCGCGTCGTGGACGACACCGAGCGCGTCTCGCGCCCGGACGTGTTCGACGAAGCGAAACTCGCCGCCGGGACGGAGGACGCGGGCCACCTCGTCGAGTGCGCGCTCGTGGTCGGGAATCGTACAGAACACGAACGAGGCGACAACCGCGTCGAACGTGTCGTCGTCGTAGGGGAGAGTCTCGGCGTTGGCGCCCGTGAGCGCAATCGTGGCGGTGGTCTCGCCCGTGCGTTCGCTGGCTCGCCGGCGCATATGTGGGTCTGGTTCGAGTGCCTGGACGGAGACGTCGCCCCCGAAGTACGGGAACATCGCGCCCGTTCCCGACCCGATATCGAGTACACTGCCCGAGAGTCCGTCGGCGAGATACTCGCGGTGTCGGCCGAGCACGGTTCGTTCGGGCACCGACATCACAGGGTCGTAGAGACGTGCGAAGAGTCGGTGGCTGGGGTTGCTCATCGGACGGTGTTGGACTGTGCGACAGTTGGCTGTTGTGGCTGTCGGACCCCCGCGGACAGAACTCGCCCGTTTCAAAACCACTACGTTGGTGTACCCGTTACCGGGGACTGTGGGTCAGAGCCGACTCGTCGACTACCGCGACCGGGTGCAGGACACGCTTCGGACAGCGTTTGGCGGTGAACATCCGCCCCGTCTGACTGCCGCGAGTTTCTCGCTTGGACTGTTCCTGGTCGCGTTGCCGAATCTCGGCGTCAGCGTGGTCTTGCTCGCCGGAATCGGGTACCGGTACGAGTGGGCGAACCCGTCGGCACTGGTCGCCGCAGTCGTCATCCTGAACCCCGTGGTGAAGGGACTCGTCTACGTCGGGAGTTTCACGCTCGGAACGACTGTTCTCGGTCCCGCCGACGTCGCACCCGAGAACGTCTCGCTCTCTGCTGGCCGGGACGTGGTCGTTCGACTCCTCGTGGGGAATCTGCTGGTCGCTGCTGCCGGCGCTGCCGTCGGCTACGTCGTCGCCCTCTACGGTGTCAGCGCGGTCCGGCAGTACCGGTGAGCCAGACCACACGGCGTTCCCGCGGAGGCGTGTTCGAGAAAGCCGGTAAAAAGGCCACGTTTTGTCGCCGGTATCTCGGGCAATCAAACGCGCGTCGAGACGACGCCCGTGACCCGATAACTGTACTAGGCTATTAATACGGCCTTATTTGGCTTTAACATACAGTACACGTTTGAGGGTTACGCTGATGTACGTGGAGCGCATTTATTTATTCGTTATGACAGAGCCACGCACGGCGGCCGAGGAGACAGGGCTCGGAGACCCCTCGGACGCCCGCTCGAACTGCGGCGTCGGGGTCGTAATGGACCTCGATGGCGGACGGAGTAGCCGGATTGTACGCGATGGTCTCGAACTGGTCGAGTGTATGGAACACCGTGGGACGACGGGAGCAGAGACCAACACCGGTGACGGTGCCGGTATCATGCTCCAGATTCCACACGGGTTCTTTTCGGATGCGGTCAAATTCGACCTGCCGGACCCGGGCGAGTACGCCGTCGGGTCGCTCTTTTTGCCACAGGACGACGACGAGCGCGCACGGCTAAAGGAGGTGGTCGAGACGGAACTGGCCGCCGAGGACCTGACCGTGCTCGGGTGGCGGTCGGTGCCGACGAACAACGAGAGTCTGGGGCAGACGGCGCTGGATTCGGAGCCAGATATCCAGCAGGTGTTCGTCGAGTCGGCCGTCGAGGAGTCGGACGAGGCGTTCGACCGTCGACTGTACGTCGGTCGTCGGGTCGTCGAGAACACCATCGAGGAACAACAGCCGCCGGGTCACGAGCAGTTCTACGTCGTCTCGCTCGACCGGAAGATGGTCGTCTACAAGGGGTTGTTGAAGGCCGAACAGGTTGCCGACTACTTTCCGGAGTTGCGCGACGAGCGGATGCGGTCGACGTTCGCGCTCGTCCACGCGCGGTTCTCGACGAACACCCTCGGCGCGTGGCATCTCGCCCACCCCTACCGGC
>CAZHPM010000070.1:0-10408 GCA_964534485.1 uncultured Halobacteriales archaeon | reverse complement strand
GGGCGCGGCGGGATTCGAACCAGAGCCAGACGTGCTCGCTTCGCTGCGCGCGACTGGCAGGGTTCGAATCCCGTTCCGGTTCGGTCGTCGCTCGCCTCGCTCGCTCCTCCCTGCACGGGCGCGGCGGGATTCGAACCCGCGATCGAGGGGTTAGGAACCCCTCGCCCTGTCCACTAGGCCACACGCCCACCCATCGGTTGTTCTGCACAGAGCGGAAAAACGGTTGCCCTCCGGGATAAGCAGTCTTAAGACGCCAGGTCCGTATCCTCCGGCTATGAACCCACGGGACCTGTCGGCGAACACGCCCTACAGTGCCGGGCGCGGGGTAGAGGAAGTCGCCCGCGAACTCGGTCTGGACCCGGAGAGCCTCGTCACGCTCTCCTCGAACGAGAACCCACTCGGCCCCAGCCCTGCGGGTATCGAAGCGGTCGAGGCCGCCGCCGACACTGTCCACACGTACCCGAAAGCCGCCCACACCGACCTCATCGAGGCGGTTGCAGACCACTGGGACCTCGCACCCAAACAGGTCTGGCTCTCGCCGGGCGGCGACGGATTCCTCGACTACCTCGCGCGGGCAACCGTCGAGGCCGGCGACCGGGTGCTGGTTCCCGACCCGGGATTCGCGTACTACGCGATGAGTGCGCGCTACCGCGACGCGACAGTCGACCGGTACCCGCTCGACCGCGAGCGCGACTTCGCACAGACCGCCGACACCGTTCTCGACAGTTACGACGGCCACCGGGTCGTCTACGTCACCAGCCCACACAGTCCGACGGGGTCCGAGATGCCCCTCGACGAGATGGCCGCCCTGGCCGATGCGGTCGGCGACGAGACGGTGGTTCTCGTCGACGAAGCCTACGGCGAGTTCACCACGAACCCGCCCGCGCGGCGGTTACTCGACGACCACGACAACATCGGCATCCTGCGGACGTTCTCGAAGGCGTACGGTCTCGCGGGTCTGCGCGTCGGGTACGGACTCGTCTCGGCGGAGTTGGCCGATGGGACTGTCGCGGGCGCGACGACGTACGAACTCATCAACACTCCCTTCGCGGTGAACAAGGTCGCCTGCCGGGCGGCGCTGGCGGCACTCGACGACGACGAGTACGTCGACCGGAGCGTCGAGACGGCGCGCTGGGGCCGCGAGTACATGCACGAACACCTCGACGCCCGGACCTGGGAGAGCGGCGGCAACTTCGTACTCGCGGCCGTCGGTGACGGCGAGCGCGTCGCGGAGGCCACGAAACGCGAGGGTGTCATCATCCGGGAGTGTAGCAGTTTCGGCCTGCCGGGTTGCGTCCGAATCACCTGTGGCACGCGCGAGACGACGAAACGGGCCGTCGACGTGCTCAACGAGGTGCTCGCGGAGTGACCCTCACCCACAGCGGGGTGTCTGGGGCGTGAGAGTCGCGGTCACCGGCACGCCGGGAACTGGCAAGACAACCGCGACCGACAACGTCGAAACCGGTCTCTCGGTCGTCCACCTCAACAACGTCATCCACGAGCGCGGACTGACCACCGGCCACGACGAACAACGCGACTCCGCGGTTGCCGACGTCGACGCCGTCGCCGACTGGCTGGCCGGCCGCGAGAACCTGCTGTTCGAGTCACACCTCGCCCACAACTTCGCGGCCGACCGCGTCGTCGTCCTCCGGTGTCACCCGGAGACGCTGGAACGACGCCTCGACGGGCGTGGTGAACCGGCACCGACCGTCTCCGAGAACGCCGAGAGCGAGGCGCTGGATATCGTTCTCTCCGAGGCCGTCGACAGACACGGGACCGACAGCGTCTACGAGATAGACGCGACCGACCGCTCGCCGGTGGCGGTCGCCGCCGAGATAGAGCGCGTCGTCGCGGGCGAGCGTGAACCGACGGCAGGAACCGTCAGTTTCGTCGACTACCTATGAGCATCGACTCGCTCAGACCGCTCGCGAACAGGTTGGTCGACCCGCTCGTCGCGGGCGCGAAGCGGGTCGGACTGACACCCAACGCGGTGAGTCTGCTCGCGTTGCTCGCGGCGGGGGGCGCGGGCGCGAGTTTCTACGCCGCCCGCGAGGAGTCGCTGCTCTACCTGCTTGGCACGGCACTCGTGTTGCTCAACGGCGTTCTCGACGTACTCGACGGCAGTCTCGCGCGAGAACTCGGCACGACATCACAGGCAGGCGACCTGCTCGACCACGTTCTCGACAGGTACGCCGACATCGCGCTGGTCGTCGGCCTCGCTGCCGGTGTTGGAGAGTACGCGCTCGGTCTCGCGGCGGTCACCGGCGTCCTGATGACCTCCTATCTCGGGACGCAGGCGCAGGCGGTGGGGGTCGACCGTGTCTACCGGGGCCTGCTGGGCCGGGCCATCCGACTCGCGCTGACGGGACTGGTCGCCACGGCCGCCGCGGTGGTCTCGGCGACTGCGCTCGGTCTGACTGTCGTTGGCTGGCTGCTGGTCGTGTTCGCCGTCGCCGGCCACCTGACCGCGCTCCAGCGGTTCTACTACACCGTCCGGGACCTCTCGTGAGTCGCTCGCGCCTCGGCGCCGCCTGCGGGGAAACACTTGTTAGCCAGCCCGGAGAACGACCGCTATGACCGTGGCCCGTGCGCTGACAGAGCCGGCCGTTCTCGCCGCGACCAAACGAAACCTGTTCTCCTCGGAACCCGAGCACGGCTACGTCGTCGCGGACACGCAGTTCGCACAGGACCGCTGGCTCGACAGCCAGCCCATCGGCCGGAAGACAAAGTCGATACTCGCCCCGTTCAACCACGTGCAGGTCGGGTCGGGCTACCCGGACCTGGTCGGGGTCGAACGCCTCGACGCCGACCTGCTGGCGGTCGACCGACTGGGCGAGGAGCCACCGCTGGTCGCAATCGAGGCAAAGGGCCACACACAGCGGGGTGGTGTCGACGTCGAGCGCGGTGTTTTGCAGGCCTACGACCGGCTTCAGGAGGCCAACGTCGCCTACGTGTCGGCTCCAGAGGCGGCAGTCAGCCAGTCCGAACGGACGCTCGCGCGCGAACTCAACGTCGGCGTTCTCGGCGTCGCCTCCGACGGCACCGCGCGCGTGCTCGAACGGCCACGCGTCGTCGGGAACCGGACCGCAGACGAGGCAACGGCGCTCAGGTTCCAGGCCAGCGCGCAGGGTGTCGCCGACCGGAGTTTCGGACTCAACCACCCGAAAAACTACCTCGCGGTCCCGCTGGCGGTCTCCCACGACGACGACACCGAGACTGTTCTGGAGGACTACGTCGTGGCCGCCGTCGACGACGCCATCAGGGGAGCCACGTTTCTCGGACTGGTCGACGAGCACGACACGGGGCCGAGGCTGACCCCGCTCGGGCGGGAGGTCGTCAGGTTCGGGCTCCGGCAGTACGACGGCGTCGACAGGGCGGTCGAACAGTTCGCGGAGTGGCAGCGCTCACGAGGCCGGTTCACCGACGTCGCGCCGGTGTGGGGTGAACTCGTCCGCCGTGTCGTCTTCGCGTACCCCGCCACGGAACTGCTGGTGACGGAGCTCCAGCAGATGCACGACGACGGCCTCGGCGCGCCGTCGCTCGTCGAACTCGTCGAGTGGCTGCACAGGCACCACTCGGCGTTCACTGTCGAACTCTTTCTCCGTGGCGACGAGGACGTGCGCGAGCGTGTGCTGTGCGAGGACGGCGGCCTCCGGACGGACCAACTCGCCGACGGGAACGTCTATCACTCGCCGACAGTGTTCCAGTTAAAGGCGATGCTGTACCACGCGGGTGTTCTCACCGAGCGGGGCGCGGAACCGTCGAATCTCGACCCGCAGGCCGACGAGTGGCAGCTCTGTGAGCCGCTGTCGCGGTGGCGCTAACAGTCAAGCGTCACTGGACGTCGGAACTGGTCGCCCGGGAGAGCAACGTGACCGCAACCGCGCCGAACCCGACCCCAATCCCCAGGAGGACGACCACACCGGGAACAACGGAGTTCAACGCGCCGTCGAACGCCGACACCTCGATGACGGTCATCACGTCCCGGTCGAGCATGATGGCGCGGGTCGCGTCGACGCCGTAGGTAACGGGGTTGAGTCGCGCGAACGTCCGAATCCAGCCCGGCAGCGTCTCGAGCGGGAGAAAGGCACTCGACAGAAAGAGGAGCGGAAACTGGAGCAGGTTCGCGCCGATAATCGTCGACTCCTGGTCGCGGGTCAACACCGCGAGCGTGTTCGAGAACGCGATAAACCACAGCGAGAAGAGGATACTCACCACGATGATGCCAAGCGCGCCGACGACACCGGTGGTGACGTTCGCGCCGAGCAGCGAGCCGAGTCCGAGGATAATCGCAACCTGCACCGCAATCCGGAAGACCTCCGCGGCGGTTTTGCCCGCGAACACCGCCGTCCGGTTCATCGGCGAGACGAGAATCTTCTCGAACATCCCCTCCTCGATGTCGTTGACCAGTCCGATACCCGACGTGACCGCCGCGGCGAGCGCGACCTGGATACAGATGGCCGGCACGAGGTACGTCTCGTAGGCGATGCCCGGAATCCCGCGGTTGACCGCCTCGCCCGCGACGTTGCCAAACACCTCGGTGAACAGGACCAGAAAGATGATGGGCTGGACCAGCGACACCACCAGCACGAACGGGTTCCGGACGGCCTTGAGATTCCAGCGTTTGAAGTTGACCCAGACGTCCCCGAGGAACGTGTTCGAGGACCGCTCGACCGGTTGGGACTCGCTGGCGGCGTCGATTGCCGTCGTCGCGCTCTCGGAGTGTCGCCTCTCTGCCGTGTCGCCAGTCTCGTCCGCTCCGGGTGTGCTCATCGGGAGTCCTCCAGTTCACCCGGCAGGTCGTCGAGGTCTCTGTCGGTGATTGCGAGAAAGACGTCGTCGAGCGTGGGCGCGCGGACGTTGAATCCAGTGACCGTCAGCCCGGCCTCCCGGAGCGCGACCAGCAGGTCGGTGCCGTGCTCGCGGGCATCGCGTGCGGTAATGCTGAGTCCCTCCTCGGTCTGTTCGACCGTCGCGTCGGCGAAGGGGTCAAACTCGCGGGCGATGTCGGCGGCGCGCGAGCGGGCGCTCGCCTCGCCGTCTATCTCCACGTCGAGGATTTCACCGCCCACACGTCGTTTGAGTTCCATCGGCGAGCCGTCGGCGACGATTTCGCCGTCGAGGATGACCGCCAGCCGGTCACAGAGCTGGTCGGCCTCCTCGAGGTACTGTGTCGTCAGGAAGATGGTCGTCCCGGCGTCGTTGATGCGCTGGAAGTACTCCCAGAGCCGGTTGCGGGCCTTCGGGTCGAGCCCCGTCGTCGGCTCGTCGAGAAAGACCAGCGGCGGCTGGTGAACCAGCGCCGTCGCGGCGTCGAGGCGCTTTTTCATCCCGCCGGAGAACTCGTCGGCTCGCTTGTCGGCCTCCTCGGCCAGGTCCACCAAATCCAGCAGTTCGTCGGTCCGGTCGTCGCGCTCGCCACGCGGGACGCCGTAGGCCTCGCAGGCAAAGCGGATGTTCTCCTCTGCGGTCAACTCCGGGTCGACGCTGGTCTCCTGTGGCATGTAGCCGATTGTCTGGCGGACCGTCGCCGGGTCACTGCGCGCGTCGAAGCCGTTTACCTGGACACTGCCGCCGGTCGGTGAGAGAAGCGTGGCGAGCACCTTGATTGTGGTCGTCTTGCCCGCGCCGTTCGGTCCGAGAAAGCCAAAGAACTCACCGCGTGGAATCTGGAGGTCGAGACCCCTGAGCGCCTCCGTGCCGTCGCCGTATGTCAGTTCGAGGTCTGCCACCTCGACAGTCGGCGGCACGTCCCCACCCTCGTCGCGTCCGACTCCGCTGGTCGCTGCCGCTGGCTGCTGTGTCATACGCTCTCTTAGGGGGCCAGCGCGTATAGATGTGGGCGTTTGGCCCCGGCGTCTCGTACCGTCGACACTCGAGTGTTGGCGCCGCTCACCGTCTGGTTGCACGGGCCGGGAGGGAATTGAACCCCCGACCATCTGGTTAAAAGCCAGACGCTCTGCCTGGCTGAGCTACCGGCCCTGTAATACGGTTGGGTCTTGTGTGTATAAGGACTTACGAAGTGGCAAGCCCGGCGACACAGTCTGGCGCTCGGAAAACTCGAACGTACAGGCTTATACCGGTTCCGCGTAACTCGGTCAGTAGTGGCGTACAACATGGAGTCGTTCGAGGTGTTCGTCGTCTCGATTCCCCGGACCCGGCGTGTCGCGGGGTACACCGTCGGCGCGGGCGTGGTTGCTGCCGTGCTCACATACGCCGCGCTCGCAGTCGGGTCGTTCGGCGTCGAGCCGGCGACGGCACCCGTTCTCGCGGGTGTATTCGTCGGTTCGGCACTGCTCGCTGGCGAGGCCACCCACCTGCTCGTCGGTTCGTACCCCCGCAGTTGGGGGCAGTACCTCGCACTCGTCGTGTTACTCGTGAGCACCGTTCTCGTTCCCGCGGCGTTTCTGGCCGGAGGCTCCGTCCGGGCGGTCTGGTTCGCGCTCGGGGTCGGGTTTCTCCTCTCGTTCCAGATTCTCGTCGTCTCGGACGGTCTCTCGCGGTTCCCACTGCTCGGTGTCGCGAGCGCGGTCCAGCCGGCGGCGATGGCGGTCGGACTGTCGGTGGCCGTTCCGGCTCTCTCGCAGGAGCCGGCGACCCACGCGCCTCCGGTGGCCGTCGTGCTCGCGGTGGGGGTCGGACTCGGTCTGGTGGCGCTGTTCATCGAGTGGTTGCTCGACGCCAACGTCGAGACGGTCGGCGGACTGGAGATCACCTCGAAACTGGTCCAGCGCGAACACCTCCACCTGGGGCTCGGGTTCCCGGCGGAACCGACCGTCCAGACGCTCGCGGTCGAAACCGGCGACCGGCGAACCGCCGTCGCCGCGCCGTGGGTTCACCCCGGCGTCGTCGAAGGTATCGGCGGTGGTCGTCTCAGTCGGAACCTCCTCGAACGCCTCAACGACGCGAGTCAGAACGGCTTCTTCTTCCACGTCCCCTGCACACACCGCTCGGACTCGGCCGACCCGACCGTTCACGAGTCGGTCGGCGACGCCGTCACCGACCCCGAGACCGACGGGCGGGCCTCGCGACTGCTCACCCGGAGCGTCGACGGGACGACCTTCAGCGGCAGACGGTACGGTGACTCGCGGCTCGTCTTCGTCAACTCACAGGAGTACAACGATATCGAACTCGGCGTCTTCCAGGACGTTATCGACCCCGAGACCACGCTCGTCGTCGACCAGCACGCACACCTCGACGAGGCGGAACTCGAGGACGACCTCGAGTTGGACTCGCCGGCCGCCGACAGACTGCGCGAGCAGTTTCTCGACTTCCTCGACGACCTCGAGGACGCCCCACTCGCGCCCTACCGGGCCGGACACACCGTCGACCACGACACCGAGGACATCTCTTTGTTCGCACTCGTCGAGGAGGTCGACGGCCAGCGGACGCTCCTGCTCGGTGCCGACCGGAACGAGACACCACGCGCCCTGACCGAGATTCGAGACGAGTTCGCCGACGACTACGACGAGACGCTGCTTTTCACCACCGACAGTCACGCGAGTGTCTACGCCAACCGGTTCGACCCACAGGCTGGCCCCGACCGTATCCGGACAGTCATCACCGACGCCGCCGACAGCCTCGCAGACGCGACAGCGGGTGTCGGTGCCGAGCGCGCCGACACTGTCGACATCATGCGCGAGGATTACACGCGACTGATAACCAGTCTGAACCTGCTGGCCCGCGTGTTCATCGTGCTGCTCGCGGGACTGCACGTCGTTCTGGCCGCCGGACTCCTCTTGTTGTAGTGAGAGAACAAAAAAGTCGAGAGACACCAGACAGTCGACCCCACCGGGCTATACGGGCGAGAAGCCGTGTACCTCTCGCGCGTGTTCGACGAGTTCTGTCGTGCTGTCGAAGGTTTCCCCGCACGTGCAACGATGCGCCGGAGCGCCTGTCGACTGCTGTGTCGACATACACGTTTGTTGGAGGGCGTGGTATATAATGGTTTTTCATGATTGTACGAGAGGTTCGGACGCGGTGCAGCGAGTGCGTTACTCGCCGCCGTCGGTGACCAGTTCGACGTCGGTGTCGCTCTCGTCGTTCAGGAACTCGGGTTCTTCGTCTGTCTCTTCCTCTTCTGCCTCGATTTCGCTCCAGTCAGGTGTGTATCCGTGACACATGATACAACGTACAGTACGGCTGTTCGTAATTGAATGTTTCGGGCAAAGGGGGTTCGAGATTCACACACCCGGTGCGGGGCCGAGCGCCTGCAGGTTTTGCCGTAACTCGCGGTTATAACTGTATAGAGATATATGAGTGTCACACATGAAAGACGAGAAGCCACAGCGATTCGGGACGCGCTGTGTCCACGCCGGGCAAGACCCGGACCCGGCGACTGGGGCACGCGCGCCGCCGATCTACCAGACGACGTCGTACGTGTTCGAGGACGCGGAGAACGCCGCCGACCGGTACGCACTGGCGGCAGAGGGCAACGTCTACTCGCGGTTCGACAACCCGACCGTGTCGATGCTCGAGCGCCGACTGGCGAGTCTGGAGGGCGGAACCGCGGCCGTCGCAACCGGGTCCGGAATGGCCGCACTCGACGCCGCAACCTCGGTGTTGGCCTCTGCGGGCGACAACATCGTCTCTGCGGCCTCTATCTACGGCGGAACACACTCGTACTTCTCGAATATGGCGACCCGCCGCGGGGTAGAGCCTCGCTACGTGGACACGCTCGACCCCGCCGCCTACGCCGGGGCAATCGACGAGAACACCGCCTACGTCCACTGCGAGACGGTCGCCAACCCGGAACTGGTGACACCCGACATCGAAGCGGTCGCCGAGGTGGCCCACGACCACGGCGTTCCGTTGTTCGTCGACAACACCTTCGCCACGCCCTATCTCTGCCGCCCGCTCGAACACGGCGCGGACCTGATCTGGGAGTCGACGACGAAGTGGATTCACGGGTCGGGCACGACAACCGGGGGCGTGCTCGTCGAGGACGGTTCGTTTCCCTGGAGGGAATACTCCGAGCGGTTTCCCGAACTGGGCGCGGAGAATCCAGCCTTCGAGGGTATAAATTTCGCGGAGGACTTCGGCGACAGCGCGTTCACGAGTGCCGTACGACAGCGCGCACTCCGGACCATCGGCGACGGTCAGAAGCCATTCGACGCCTGGGTCACGATGCAGGGAACCGAGACGCTGGCCTTGCGGATGGAGCGCCACTGCGAGAACGCCGCGCGGGTCGCCCGCCACCTGGCGGAACATCCCCGAGTCGCGTGGGTGAACTACCCGGGTCTGGAGAGTCACGAGACACACGATATCGCCCGCGAGTACCTCGACGGTGGCTTTGGCGGGATGGTCACGTTCGGCCTGACGGGCGGTTACGACGCCGCCGTGACGCTCTGTGAGGAGACCGAACTCGCACAGTTCCTGGCGAATATCGGTGACGCGAAGACACTCGTCATCCACCCGGCGAGCACGACACACGCACAACTCGAGGAGGAGCAACAGCGCGCCTCGGGGGTTCTGCCCGACATGTTGCGCCTCTCTGTCGGTATCGAGGACGCTGCAGATATCATCGCGGACCTGGACCACGCTATCGGCCGGATAGAAGGATGAACGTCGAGCGAGACAGCGTCTCACTGGGGCACGTCGAGTTCGAGTGTGGCAGGTCTCTCCCGGAGTTAGAGGTGGCCTACGAGGCGTACGGAGAGTTCACCGGCGACAATGCGGTGCTGGTCTGTCACGCCCTGACGGGCAGTCAACACGTCACCGGCGCCGACCGGGGCAGCGAGACGGCGGGACAGGCCCGCGCGTGGTGGGACGACATCGTCGGGCCGGGCAAGGCCATCGACACCACCCAGTACTACGTTATCTGCGCGAACGTACCGGGGTCGTGTTACGGCACCACGGGTCCCTCCTCGGTCGACCCCGAAACCGGCGACCCGTACGGAACGGAGTTCCCGGCGGTGACGGTCGGTGACTGGACAGAGGTACAGCGCCGCCTGCTGGACGAACTCGGGATTCCCCACCTGCAGTTGGTCACCGGCGGTAGCGTCGGCGGAATGAACGTACTGGACTGGGCGAAGCGCCACCCCGACCACGTCGAGAAAATCGCGCCCATCGCGGCCGCCGCGCGCCTCGACCCGCAGTGTCTCGCACTCGACGCTATTGCTCGTCGCGCCATCACGACCGACGACGACTGGCAGGACGGCCGGTACTACGACGACGACCACCCCGACGAGGGACTCGCGCTCGCGCGTCAGATCGGCCACGTGATGTACCTCTCGAAGTCGTCGATGAGACAGAAGTTCGGCCGCCGCGCCGCGGGCCGGGACGCAGTCCGCTCGTTCCCGGCAGACCCCGCTGCCGGGTTCTTTCCGTACCGCGACGTCGAATCGTATCTCGACTACCAGGCCGAGACGTTCGTCGACCGGTTCGACGCCAACTCGTATCTCTATCT
>CAZHPM010000069.1:0-10419 GCA_964534485.1 uncultured Halobacteriales archaeon | reverse complement strand
CGGCGGCGATAGCGCCCATCCCGATCGCCTCGTCGCCGTTCAACAGGACGTAGTCGCTGTCGGTGGTCTCAACGCCGTACCCGTAGTCGTGGTCGTAGTTCTCGTCGGCGTACTCCTGTCCGAGTCGGGCGGCCTGCTGGTTGTTCTCGATGATGGCCTGGCCCTTGTTCTTGAAGCGCTTCTCGAGTGCGGCGTCGAGGTTCTCGATGGGGAACTCTGCAACCTCACAGGCCGCGCCGAGCGCGACGACGTTGCGCATGATGGCGCCGCCGGCCTCCTCGGCGAGGCGCTTGAGCGGCACGTCGAGACCGACCATGTTGTCGGGAATCTCGACGTCCTGCATCGACGTGCGCTCGCCGTCGTAGATGATAACACTCCCGTCGTGGAGTTCGTCGGTGTTCTCGTCGATGGTCCGCTCGGTGAGCGCGATCAGGATATCGAGTCGGTCGACCACGCTCTCGATGCGGTCGACAGACGTGCGAATCTTGTAGGCGGTGTAGCCACCACGGATGCGCGACGCGAAATCCTTCGACGTGTAGACGTGTCGGCCCGCACGGGAGAGCGCCTGCGCGAATATCTTGCCCGTGGAGTCGATTCCGTCGCCGGCTTCGCCGCCGATGGCCCAGTTCAGGTCGTCGGGCATACTATCGGAGGCTACCCCGGGCGAGAGCAAAAGGCTTCTGCCACACCCTCGTGTTGCCTCGAAACGCCGGAGACGACCCTCGTCGGACAGCAGAGACCGGTCCCGAGAGTCCGTCGAAACCGGTCAGGTGCGGTGCCTGCTCGCGGTCCGGAGACAGGTCGTTCGACGGCGAACGACCCCCTCCCGCCTGTCGACCCGTTCGAACGCCGTTGCTCGACGTGGCGTGTCGTCGGGCGCAGGCGAGGATTTTTGTCGTGGCCGTCCGAGACTCCGATATGAGTGATTTCGAGGGTCTGGACCTCCACGCGGTCGAGGACCAACTCGACGACACCGACGACCAGGGGACCAGCGACCGCGTCGTGCTGGGCGTTCTCGACGGGACGACACCGTCAGAGGAGTGGACGGAACTAGTCGCGTCGGGTGCGGTGCTCGTGTTGAACGTCACCGGTGACCTGAACGAACTCGCCGCCGGGTTCGCCCGCGAGGTCAGAGACGCCGGTGGCGGACTGGTGCACTTCCGGGGGTTTCTCGTCGTCACTCCATCCGGTGTCGACATCGACTCGGACCGACTGGACTGACCACCCGAGACCACTCTAGCGGGACAGACGGCAGAGACTCCGTCACTCGACCAGCCCGTAGCCACGCTCGAACAGCCAGACGTCGAACACGACCACGAGGAGCGTAAAACCCGTCAGCACCGCCAGCGCGACGTTCGGTTCGACGTCGGAGTAAGAGAGAAACCCGAACCGGACGCCGTTGACCATGTACACCATCGGGTTGAACAGCGACACCGTCCGGGCGAGTGGGCCAAGCACCTCGAGCGAGTAGAAGACGCCGCCGAAAAACACCAGCGGGCGCAGGATAAACTGGTTCATCACGGTCAGATAGTCGAAATCCCGTGCCCAGAGGCCGCCGATAATCCCCAGCGCGGCGAACAGCACCGAGATGACGAGCATGAACGCGACCAGGTAGAACGGCTGTGGGTCGGCCACCGACAGCGGGATATCGGTCACGAGGACGAAGACAGCGCCGATAACGGCGATGATGGCGCCAACGAGCAACCCCCGGAGCGCCGAGGCGACGATGTAGGCCGCGACGAACATCCAGTTCGACAGCGGCGACGTCACTACGGCGTCGATGTACTCGTTCCAGCGCCCGTGAAACAGCGAGAACGACGCGTTCTCGAAGGCATTCGAGATTGTCCCGAGCACGATCAACCCCGGAATCAGGAAGACGATGTAGTCGAAACCCACGATCTCGTCGATACGCCCGCCGAGGACGACCCCGAACACCGCGAAGTACAGCACGTTCGTAATCGCCGGCGGGAGGAAGGTGTTGCGCGGCCGGCGAACGAACCGCAGGATTTCGCGGCGCAACAGCGCGCGAAAGCCCGTCAATCCGCGCGGACCACGCTCTGTCGCCGGCTCGCTGTCGAGCAGCGTTCCGCCGTCCGCCCTGGCCGTGTCCCTTTGTCTCTCCTCGTGGCTCTCCTCGCCCGTTCCGGTCATCGTTTTGCAGACACCTCCGGTGACCGGCTGTCGTCACCCTGCTGGCCGTTTTGATGGTCCGTGTCACCTGTCGAATCGATGGCGGCGTCGGTTCGCGTCAGGTCGACAAAGACCTCTTCGAGCGACGCGCGGCGGATGTCGAGGTCGGTCACCTCGTGGCCGGCACCGTCGAGTGCGCGCACGAGTGCGGGCACCGCTCGACTCCCGCCGCGGGCGGTCACCAGCAGTCGGTCACTCTCCATCGTCGTGTCGACGACACCCTCGACGTCGAGTGCGGGCGCGACCGCCGGCGGGTCGACCAACCCGATATCGATTGTGTCGGTGCCGCGGTCGGTCAGGTCGTCGGGTGTCGCCACCTCGACCTTCCGGCCCTGGTCGACGATGGCCACGCGGTCACAGAGTCGTTCGGCCTCCTCGATGTAGTGGGTGGTCAGCAGAATGGTCGTTCCGGCGGCGTTCAACCGCTCGATTATCGACCAGAGGTCCCGGCGCAGTTGCACGTCCACCCCGGCAGTCGGTTCGTCCAGGATGAGCAGTTCGGGACCGGAGACGAGCGCACGGGCGAGCACGAACCGGCGTTTCATCCCGCCAGAGAGGTGGTGAAACCGTGACTCGGCCTTCTCCGCGATGCCGACCGTCTCGAGGGCCTGCTCTGCGCGCCGGCGAGCGGTCGCCGGCTCGTATCCGTGGTAGCCGGCCTTGTGTTCGAGCACCTCCCGAATCGGAAAAAACCGGTCGACGTTGAACTCCTGTGGCGCGAGTCCGACACGGTCGCGGACCTCGCGGTAGTCGTCTTCCACGTCGTACCCAAACACCTCTGCGGTGCCGCTGTCGGCACGGACGAGTCCGACCAGCGTGTTGATAAAGGTCGTCTTGCCGGCGCCGTTCGGACCGAGCAGACCGAAAAACGCCCCCTCCTCGACTGTCAGCGACAGCCCGTCGAGTGCCTGCACGTCCCCGTAGGACTTCTCCAGATTCCGTATCGAAATAGCCGCCATACACTATCTACGGCACTGCGCTGATTAAGAGCGTCGTCTCCGGCGGGACCGTCTCTTTACAGGCGCTCACGACTGATGTGGATACCCGTTGGAGTGATGAACAACTGGTCGTCGTCCTTCTGGACGATATCGCCGTCGACTTCCTTTGTGACCTGCCGCAGTTCGTCGATGATGTGCTCCATCTCGCTGTCCTGTGTGCTGTGGCGCGTGATATCCGCGATGACGATGTCGCCGTCGTACACTGCGTCTTTTATATCTATCACGTCGTTTTTCTCGCCGATTTTCGCGATGTGTAGACTCGTGTCGACGCTGGTCTCGTCGACGGTCAACTGGTTCGCGTCGAGTTCGACGTAGTCGTCGGTCTGCCGGCTCCCGTCTGTCTCGCCCAGAATCGTGCTCATCAGGCCCATACCACGCCAACCGGTCGCCGGGCGCTTAGGCTTTACGTCAGACGACCAGTTCGAACAGGTCGTCGCCGACGTGGTGGAGCGAGTCGACGACCCGGCCCTCCTCGCCGACCATCTCCGGCCCCGCGACCAGCGCGCGCCCCACCGCGAGAAACTTCCCGTGGCTCTCCTCGTTTACCACGACGAGGTCGCCGGCTGCGATTCCCTCGTCGGCAGTGACGACCCCCGGACGCATCACGTCGGCACCGTCGGAGACGAACTGGACGGCCCCGTTGTCGACGGTGACGATGCGCTCGGTTGGCGGGTACTCGTTTGCGCCCTGGACGGTCAGAAACGGGTCCCCCTCGATGTAGAGCACGAGCGGGTCACCGTCGACCAACACGACGTCCCACTCGTCGGTGGTCAACTCGACGGTCTCGAAGGAGTCGGCGCCGACCTCGACGCCGAGGGTCGACGCCAGCGCCTCGCGGATGTCGCGAATCTCGTCCGAGCGCAGGTGGTGGCGCGATTTCACGTCCATACCGGGCACTGGAGAGGGTGGCAGATAACTTTTGTCGCTTCCGGCCCGAATCGGGGTGTGGACTACTCGGGACTGCGGGCCGCGCTCGCGGAGACACGCCGTCACCTGCTCGCCCACCACGAGCCACACCGGTACCACCGCTGTTACGCGCTCCGCATCCGTGGCCGGACGGTCCGTCTCTGTGCGCGTTGTTCGGGTGTCTACCCGGGTATCGCCGCCGGTCTCGCGCTGTTTCTCGCCGGAGTGTTTGGGTCTCTACACCTGCTCGTCGTCGCGCTCTCTCCGCTCCCGGCGCTGGCCGACTGGCTCGTGACTCACGTCCGGGAGACAGAGGGATACAACCCCGTCCGGACGGCCACGGGATTCCTGCTCGGTACCGGCTACGGAGTCGGGGTCGGTTCGCTGGCGCTGGACGGCGAGTTGGTCGTGCTCGGCGTCGGTATCGGGTACGCGCTGCTCGCCGGCGCGGCAATCGCACTCGAGGGCGACGTCTACGCGGGTCTGGGTGTGCGGTGACGTGTGTGGGTCTCTGTCTGCTCTCGGAGAGTAACTGCCTGGTTCGAGACTCAACTGGCGTGCTGAAAGGCCCTTCGCACGCTCGGGAGGGCACACTATCGCGGGGCCACACCAGAGTCCGTTGTTGGCTCGCCGTCTCTCACCCCTCGACCAGCAGTGTATCGAGCGCGTCGGGGACGACCAGCACGTCGGCGTCGGACTCGAGCGCGTCCGCGACAGTGTCTGTGGCACCGAGCAGGCAGTCCTCGACGAGTCCGGGACAGTCACTGCCGGCAATCGTAACGTGGTGTTCGCGGAGCACGCGCGCGAGGACGAACGCCCGCTGTGCGCCGGGGTCGTACCCCTCGCGCATCTCCTCGAACAACGAGTCGGCGTCCGTGGCACTGGAGAGCCAGTCGTGAAACCGCTGTTCGCCGGTGCCCGTGCCGGCTCCCTCGGGCAGTCGTGCCGGGACGACGAGCCGTCCACCCTCACGAAGCGGGTTGTGCGCGCCAAGCGCGACGTAGGTGGCCCCACGCGTGGCCTGGTAGAGATTCGCGTCTTTCGGTGCGCCGACACCGGCGACGACGGCGTCGTAGCTCTCTGTCACGGGCACCGCGAGCGCCTCGCGGGCCTGCCCGGCGAGTTCGTCGACGACCGCCCGCGGTCGGCCCGCGCTCGCGCCGAGAATCCCCGAGGGGCCGTGGGTGACGTTGAGACAGAAGGCCACACCCACGAGGTCGCCGGCGCGGTCGAGAAACCCACGAAACGGATTCTCCTCGACCCGGCCGAGTCGGACCCCCTCGCGGGCCAGCATCGCCGGCCCGTGGGTGTGTCGGAGCTGTGACTCGCCGCCAGCACCGATGACGGCGGTTTTCGCGCCGCCGGAGAAGCCGGCGTACTGGTGGGGTTCGACCATCCCAGTCGAACAGAGCAGGTCCACCTCGGCAAGCGGTTCGAACAGTTCCACCGGGCAGTCCTCGACCGCTCCCACCTCGACGACCCGGTCGGGGTCGTGGTTGACCGCGAGGTCGGCGTACTCGCCAAGCGCCGCGGCGAGTTCCGCGTCAGTCAACGGCCGGTGGAGGCCGAGTCCGACCACGACAGTCACCTGCTCGCGCCCGACACCACCGCGCTCCAGCTCCGCGAGCAACACGTCGAGCAGGACGTCGTCGGGCGTCGCCCGTGTCACGTCCGTGACGACGATGCCGACGCTGTCACCGGAGTCGACCTGTGCCGAGAGTCGCGGGCCGTGGGGAGCACGAACCGCCGCCTGGGCCGCCTCCCGCGGGTCGACGGGGTCGCCGCCTGCCGGACTGGCGACCGTACAGTCTGGAAGCGAGAGGGTGCGTTGCTCTTCGCCAAGCGGGACCGAGACGGCCATCGATACCGGTTCGTCGCGGCGGTGAAAATGTGTTGCGGTCGACCCATTTATGTCGGTGCACCTCGGTACCGTCGAGTATGACACTGGAAATCGAGCGGGACTGTCCACACTGTGATGCGAGCACGTTCTACCGGTCGGCGAGCACACAGACACAGCTCGGTCAGAAGGTGAAGTGGCACTGTACCGGCTGTGACTACGGGTTCGTCCGTATCGACAGTGCCGTCGACACACACTCCGTCTGAGGAGTTGCCGGCCCCGACCGGCCCGACTCCGTGTGGTCACCCGACCGACCCGTTCGGGGTCGAGGGTTTCATCACTCTCCATCTCTGTCTCCCGTCGAAACCGCCTGCGCGACACCGACCCACCGCCAGGACTGGGATTTGAACCCAGAATCCCATACGGGAACACGCTTTCCAGGCGTGCGCCTTACCAGATTCGGCCATCCTGGCCCGACCAGGCGTAGTAGAAGGGTGAAATTAAGTCCTTTTGTTCGACCGTTTCAGTCGGCGGCGGCGTCGGCGGTGTCGTCGATATCGACGAGTTCGTCGACGGGCGGGATGTCGGCCTCTGTCTCGGTCATTATATCGATACGACGGCCGAGTTTGTCGCTGGCGTACTCCACCAGTGGTGTCGGGTTTATCGACGCGTTCAGGTCGTTTACCGTTCCGGCGATATGCGGGAGCAGTTCCTGGAGTTTAGTCTGGACGAGCGTCTCCTCGACCTCGCCACGCTGGATGTACCCCCGAACCTTCTGCATACCGAACCCGACGTGCCGGCCCTCGTCGCTGCGAATCTTCGTGATACCGTTGACCAACCCCGGCATCTCCGGAAACTCCTCGGCCGCCACCTCGTCGCTGCCCTTCTCCGAGAACGCCGACTGGAAGCCGTAGTAGCCCGTCTGTGCGAGCACCGACTCGACGGCCAGGTGGTAGTGTGTGTACGCGAGCACGCGGTTCTCTGGGGTGTCTGCCTCGAGTAGGCGCTGCATCGCCGTCTCGGTCTTGTCGAACAACGCGACGTACTCGTCGTTGAAAAACCGCTGGTCGGTCGGGGCGCGCTTCTGGAAGCCGTACTCCTCTGCGACGGGGTCGATCACCTCCCGCCAGTAGCGGTCGAAAAACTGGGTGTGTTTGGCCTCCTCGTAGATCTGGCTGGAGATGAACATCTGGTCGTTGATGTCCTCCAGCACGTGCGCGAGTGGCATCAGGTCCTCGGTGACGGCCTCCTCGCCGGCCCCGAACCGCGAGATGCCGGCACAGAAGGCGTTGAACTCCTCCTCGGTCAACTCGGCCTCCAGCGCCCGCTGGCGGTCTGTCTCCAACCCCTCGACCGCGTAGGGGTCCCAGTGGCGGTAGACCGCGTTCTTGAAATAGCCCTGTGCGAACGAGTCCGGGTCGAGGCGCATCTCTCTGCTCTCGTCTTCTATCTGTGTCATACTTCCAGTGTCGGCACGGACCGTTCTATTGTTACTGCAAACTATGTGTGGCTTGTTTAAGTAGACAGCCCGGGAGGGCGAGACCGGCACGCCGTGGCAAGTCCCCGCCACCACGGCCCTCGCACTGCCCGGGCCGGCGACGACACCCCGAACGGCACTACACACAGACTCCCGCGCCCCCGGGTCACCTGCCCGCTCGTGCGCTGTCTGGTGGTCTCTCGAAAGGGTTTAGACCGATTGCGAGCCTATCACCCACAGAGGGTGACCCAGCAGCGTGGAACTCATCATCACCGAGAAGGACAACGCCGCGCGGCGTATCGCGGAGATTCTCAGCGACGGCAGTGCCACACTCGACCGACAGAACGGCGTCAACGTCTACCGCTGGGGTGGGCGGCGGGTCGTCGGACTGTCGGGCCACGTCGTCGGACTCGACTTTCCCGCCGAGTACGAGAACTGGCGGGACGCCGAACCCGTCGAGTTGGTCGACGCACCACTGGTCACCGAACCGACACAGGAGAGCATCGTCGACACACTCGAAGACCTCGCCACGCGGGCCGACGAGGCCGTCATCGCCACCGACTACGACCGCGAGGGCGAACTCATCGGCAAGGAGGCGTACGAACTCATCGAGGACAGGGTCGAGGGCCCTATCGAGCGCGTGCGCTTCTCCTCGATTACCGAGGGCGAGGTGCGGGAGGCCTTCGCCAACCCCGACGACCTGGATTTCGACCTCGCGGCCGCCGGCGAGGCCCGGCAGATAATCGACCTGATGTGGGGGGCGGCGCTGACGCGCTTTCTCTCGCTGTCGGCCGGCCAGCTCGGGAGTGATTTTATTTCCGTTGGGCGGGTCCAGTCGCCGACACTCAAGCTCATCGTCGACCGCGAGCGCGAGATTCAGGCGTTCGACCCCGAGCAGTACTGGGAGCTGTTCGGGACGCTCGGAACAAACGGCGAGCGCTTCGAGGCACAGTACTTCTACGAGGCCGACGACGGCACCGAGGCCGAACGCGTCTGGGACGAATCAACTGCCCAGCAGGTCCACGACGACCTGCGCGGGGCCGAGAGCGTCGCGGTCACCTCGGTCCGCCGGCGAACCCGGACCGACAGTCCGCCAGCGCCGTTCGACACGACGGCGTTCATCAGTGCTGCTGGCTCGCTCGGATTCTCCGCCGAGCGCGCGATGTCCATCGCCGAGGACCTCTACACTGCTGGCTACATCACCTACCCCCGGACCGACAACACGGTCTATCCCGATGACCTGGAGCCGACGGACCTCGTCGAGGCGTTTCTCGACAGCAACGAGTTCGCCGACGACGCGCGTCATCTTCTCTCCGTTGAGAACCTCGACCCCACGTCTGGCGACGAGGAGACGACAGACCACCCGCCGATTCATCCCACTGGCGAACTGCCCGCGTGGGGTGACCTGGGCGAAGACGAATCGCGGGTGTACGAACTCGTCGTCCGGCGGTTTTTCGCAACCGTCGCCGACCCCGCCGAGTGGGAGCATCTCCGGGTCGTCGCACGGACCGGCGACCACCGCCTGAAGGCAAACGGCAAGCGCCTCCTCGAAGAGGGGTATCACGCGGTCTACCCCTACGCCAGCACGAGCGAGAACCACGTGCCAGACGTCAAGGAGGGCGCGTCGCTGTCGCTCGTCGAGACACGCATCGAGGACAAAGAGACCCAGCCCCCGCGCCGGTACGGCCAGTCGCGGCTCGTCCGGAAGATGGAGGAACTCGGGCTGGGGACGAAATCCACCAGACACCACACCATCGAGAAGCTGTACGACAGGGGATACATCGAGAACGACCCGCCACGCCCGACGGCGCTGGCCGAAGCCGTCGTCGAGGCCGGCGAGTCCTTTGCCGACCGCGTCGTCAGCGACGAGATGACCGCACAACTCGAGGCGGATATGACCGCAATCGCCGAGGGCGAGGCCACGCTCGAGGGGGTGACCGAGGAGTCACGCGAGATACTCAGGACGGTCTTTGCGGAACTGCGAGACTCCCGCGAGGAGATCGGCGAGCACCTGCGCGAGTCACTGAAGGCCGACCGTCAACTCGGCCCCTGTCCGGAGTGTAGCGAGACACTGCTGGTGCGACAGAGCGGCGACGGCTCCTACTTCGTCGGCTGTGACGGCTTCCCGGACTGTCGGTTCACGCTCCCGTTGCCAAACACCGGCGAACCACTCGTGCTGGAGGAGACCTGCGACGAACACGACACCAACCACGTGAAGATGCTCGCCGGCCGTGACACGTTCGTCCACGGCTGTCCCCGGTGTGCCGCCGACGAGGCCGACGGCACCGAGGACCGGGTCATCGGCCACTGTCCCGACTGTGGCCGGCGCGAGGGTGGCGAACTCGCGATCAAACAGCTCCGGTCTGGCTCGCGGCTGGTCGGCTGCACCCGGTACCCCGACTGCGAGTACTCGCTGCCACTCCCCCGCAGGGGCGAGGTGGCGGTCACCGACGAGCGCTGCGAAGAGCACGACCTGCCGGAACTGGTCGTCCACGACGGCGACGACCCGTGGGAACTGGGCTGTCCAATCTGCAACTACCGGGAGTACCAGGCCCAACAGGCCGTCGAGAACCTCGAGGATATAGACGGTGTCGGCGAGCGCACGGCCCAGAAGCTGCACGACGCCGGTGTCGACTCGCCGGCCGACCTCGACGACACCGACCCCGGTGCGCTCGCCGACCGCGTCCAGGGGGTCTCTGCCGACCAGGTGCGGGAGTGGCAGCGCCAACTGAGCGGCGACGCCTCACCCTGACTGCCCGGCAGTCTCGCTCTCTGTCCGACTCCACTCGACCGACGAGTCCCCCACGTCGCCGTGGTGTTCGGCTCCACGCGCCGACGTGTCGGCTCCCTGTCCTCCACGACGACCGGGCGCGTTAGCAGTTGCTCCGGGGGTTTTCGAGAGTGATGCGAGGGAAGACCGCTCCGTTGGTCTTCCGCACCGTCTGCCCTGTTGGCACCAGTGCGAGGGATGCGATTTGAACGCATGGACCCCTACGGGAGCGGATCTTGAG
>CAZHPM010000068.1:0-11135 GCA_964534485.1 uncultured Halobacteriales archaeon | reverse complement strand
CGTCGTAGGCCAGTGCCGGGCCGTCGCCGTTGTTCTCGTCGTCCCGGGAGGTGTGGCGGTTGTACACCGCGGCGTACCCGCCGGTCGCGAGCACGACATCGCCGGCGTTGAACAACAGGAACTGGCCCTCGTCCATGTCGAAACCGACGGCACCGTACACCTGGTCGCCGTCGGAGACGAGTTTCGTTATCATCACGTTCTCGCGGTAGGGAACGTCGAGTTCCTGTGCGCGCTCGACGAGCGTGTTCAGTATCGACTCGCCGGTGTGGTCGCCGGCAAACGCGGTGCGGCGAAACGACTGTGCGCCGAAGTATCGCTGGTCGATGCCGCCGTCTTCGGTGCGGGAGAAATCCATCCCCCAGTCGTCGAGTTCGCGCAGGCGAGCGGGCATCTGTTTCGTCACCGTCTCGACTTTCTCCGGGTCGTTGAGGAAGTGACCCTCGTTGAGCGTGTCTGCGGCGTGAATCGCCCAACTGTCCTCGGGGTCGTGTGTCCCGAGCGCGCCGTTGATACCGCCACGGGCCCAAGTTGTGTGGGCGTCACCGTGGTTGCGCTTGCCGAGTACGAGTACGTCCTCGACGCCGCGCTCTGCGAGTTCGATTGCAGTTCGTGCGCCAGCAGCACCAGCACCGACGACCAGCACCGAAACGTCGATGCGGTCGTAATCGGTCGAGCGGGCGTCGCCAACACTATCTGGCTCGTCCATACGCACAGAAGTGCCTCTGGGTACTTAACACGCGCGCACGCGTACGCGAAAGTCAGTTGACAGGTGATGGAATCGGGTGACACGTAGTGGAATCGGGTGACACGTAGTGGAGATAGTCGACAGGTGTCGGAGAGTGTCGACGGCCGTTCGTAACTGAGTTATCCACCGGGCGAGTAGGTGGCCGTAGTGCTTTTTCCGACACACCTGGTCGCGGCCGCGCTCGTTGGAACGCGGAGCAGACTCCCGGTGCTGTGGTTGGTCGGCGGCGCGGCACTGCCGGATGTCGTCGACAAGCCACTCGCGACAATCGGGGTCGTCGAACTGTTCCACAGCGTCGGTCACTCGGCGCTGGTGTTGGCCCTGTTCTTGCCGGTGGTGTGGTACGGAGTAAAGGCCGTCGCCGTGCTGGTCGGGTGGGGGTTGCATCTCCTGCTCGACGCGGTACACATCGTGGTCAACGGCCGGCCAGGTGACGCCCTGTTTCTGTTCTGGCCAGTCACGGCTCCGCCGAATCCACTCGGCATTCCACCCGGGGAGTTTTTCATCCACTACCTCTGGAGCCCGTCGTTCTTTCTCGAGTTTCTCATCTGGGCGGCACTCGCGGCCGTCGTCGTCTCGGAGTGGCCCCGCTGGCGGAGTGCAGTCAGCGAGAAGTAACCCTACCCCACCCCTGCTTCGCCCACCCGCGAGGGGATCGCTCGTTGAGTGTGGCAGTGGTCCGTCCCGTCGCGTGGTCAGACCAGGTCGTCGTTGTGCTGGAGGTGTTCGAGCAGTTCCGAGTGCAGCGGGCCGTTCGACCCGAGCAACTCCTTTCGCTCGTCGGAGTCGAACTCGGTGGTGTACGCCTCTCCGGTGCAGTCGGTGAGTGTCGCACCGGCCGCACGCGCGATGACGACACCTGCCGCCACGTCCCACGGGTATGTGCCGTACTCCCAGGTGCCGTCTGCGCTGCCGTTTGCGAGATAGCAGAGACTGAGTGCCGCGGACCCGAGCGCGCGAACGCCCTGTGTCTCCTGGTAGAAGTGTGTCAGGAAGTCGCCGTCGGGGTCCCACCCGGAGAGGAGCATACTCTCGTCCAGCGAGTCGCGGTCTGTGGTGTGGATGCGGGTGTCACCCTTGTAGGCGTCGCCACCCTTGACCGCGTGGAACATCTCGTCGGTTTCGGGGACGTAGACGACACCCATAACCGGTTCACCGTCGTCAAGCAGTCCAATCGAAACCGAGTACTGTGGGTTACCGTGTGCGAAGTTGCCCGTGCCATCGAGCGGGTCGATAACCCACTTGTAGTCGCTCTCGCCCTCCTGGAAGGCGCTCTCCTCCGAGAAGATGCTGTGGTCGGGAAACTCGTTTTCGATAATCGTCGTGATGATGCTGTTCGCCTGGTGGTCGGCCTCGGTAACGATGTCGGATTTGTCTGTTTTGTACGTGACGTCCTCGACGCGGCCGTGGAGTTCCCGGAGCGAGTCACCGACACTCCGTGCGGCCTCCTTTGCGACCGTTCGAGCACGTTCTGGGGTCGTCGGTTCGCGCTCCGGGATATCCGACTCGAGTAGTTCCCGCGGACCGTCGCCCTCGCCACGAATCCCCCAGCCGAGTTTCTTCGTCATCGCGGCCATGAACTCGTCGTCGCAACTGGTCCGGACGACCTGTGCCTCCTCGTCTGCGCCGGTGACAGTGACCACCGAGTCACCGCTCAGTATCTTCTGTGCCCGGCCGCCGTCGACCAGCAGACTGGCCTGTTCGCGGGTGCACACCTCGATTTCGGTCTCCGCGGAGACGACCATCGGCCGGACACCGAGACTGTGTGTCTGGAGCGGAACAATCTGTAGCGTGTGGTTGTCGCCCGGCATGTGAATCGGCCCCTGCGAGGAGAGCGAAACCCCGGTCGACCCGGTCGGTGTCGCGATAGCGATACCGGTGCCCTCGTACTGACCGATGTACTCGCCGTCGGCAAACACTTCGAGTCGAGTCACCTTCCGGTCGAAGGGGTTCTCCGGCGGGACGTGCTCGACCATCACGTCGTTGATACCGGTGGCGTCGACACCGTTCGCGTCGACGTGGAGTTTCTGGCGGCTGTCGACGGTCGCCCGACCGTGGAGCACCTCGTCGAGGGCCGTCTCCAGTTCCTCGAGTTCGACGCGGGCGAGAAACGCCATCGTGCCCGCGTTCACACCCAGTTGCGGGATACCACGAGGGGTGAACTGTTTTATCCCCTCGAGAAACGTGCCGTCGCCACCCAGTGTCACGCCCAGCGTGGGTTTGGCCGGTTCGTACACCTCGTCGACGCTCTCCCCGAGTTCGACTGTGTCGACCTCGACCCGTTTCTCGCTGGCCCACGCTTGGACTCGTTCGAGTGTCTCGTCGCTGTCTGGACTGGCGAGCGCGATTATCTTCTCCGTCGTCGACAGTCGTCTCCCATGCATTAGACGTACAGAAGTGTGTTACTCATTTAGACTCTGTGGTGCAGTACGACTCTACCGGCTGTGAGACACGTCGGTGACTCACTCCGAGAGTGTCGCCTCGGTGTCGATTCCGTAGACACGGGCGGGGGTTTCGACGTGTGCCAACTCCATTGCCTCCTCGTACCCTGTCTCGCGGAGCCACCTGACGCGCTTGGGGACGGTTTTGGGACCGAGGACGGCCCCCGGACGGTCGGGGTCGTCGATGAAGTCAGTCTCCATCAGAAACGGCTCGCCCCGCTTTGCGGCGAGTTCGAGTTTCTCCTTGTGCCCGACCACGCTCGGCACCGGTCCCTCGGTGCGCCCGCCCGCAAAGTGTTTGACGACCTGGTGGGGGTCGAGTCCCCGCTCTGTCGCCCAGGCGGTCAGTTGCTCGAACTCCTCGCCGCTCTCGGTGTGCAACTGGACCGGGACGTCGAGTTCTGCCCCGAGTTCGAACGCGTGTTTCATTACCTCGTTCGAGGCCGTCCAGACGGCGTCGCTCACCTCGTAGTGTGGCCGACCGGACTTGAGCGCCAGCGCCTCGCCGTCGGCGACGAAGTCGGCGGCGATATCCAGTCCCGCCTGCATCGACTCGCGGGCCTCACCGGGGCTGTATCCATCGTCGACGAGTCGGGAAATCAGCCCCGGATGGACGCCAAGCACCGGCCACGCGCGTCCATCGAGCTGGTCGGAGGCGCTCCGGGTCACCTCGCAGGTTATCTCGAAGGTCTCTCGGAACGCCCCGGCCTCACCGGGGGAGTCGGTGAGAGCCCACGAGGGTTTGTTGAGCACGAGCAGGTGTGTGCCGCCGGCGCGGGCGAACTCCTTCGCGGCCGCCACACCGCGCCCGTTGACCGGGTCGAGGTGGAGGTGATTGTCCAGGATTGGCGTCGCTGTCATACCTGCTCTGTGTCTGGACCGGGCAAAAACGGTTCGGCTCCCGGCGGGCGCGTGCGCCACCGGGTCGCCCCGCGACGGTCGGCGGGCACGGACACGTCCGAGTTCGATGCAGGTTTCACCCGTCGGCACCGAACAACTGTCGTGCCCGCTCTTCGAGTGTTCCTCTGTAACGGCTGTGGTACGGTGTACGCGGACGTCGAGGAACCGCCGGGCTGTCACCGCTGTGACGGCGGCCCGTTCGAGGAACTCGGTCCGGAGAACCAGGCGTTCGACTACTTCACCGGCCAGTAGCCGGGCGGGGACCGGGGCCGTCTCTCGAACACCACCAGACACGCGCCAGCGAGCGGACGAACAGAGACGCCTGCGCGCGAACGACGGCGGCGAAACGGCCGTCGACCGCGTTCTGCACCCGCCGGGAACGTCGTGGATGTCGCGGGCAGCGTCCGGGTCAGATACTGTCGTCGGGGTCGTGTCTCTCGGCCATCCGACTCGCCTCGGTGGCGTACCGATCGCCGTTCTCCTCGGACGTGGGTTCGAGTCTGTCGGGTTCGACGTCGCGCGCGGCGGTGATATCCTTCCGGACCACCATCCGCTCTGAGAACTGCTTGCGGAGGTAGCGCTCGCCGTCGGTGCTCGCGTAGACGAGGTTGACCATCCCCTTGTCGCTGTACTCGCGCTCGACCAGCCAGACGCGTTCGCTGTCGCCCATATGCGTGGCTCTGTGGCCGGCGTGTTGTAGCCTCTGCGATTGACTGTCCGGACGGGGTGTTGCCGACAGCACCTGCTCGCTCGACCCGGAGCCGCGCTACGATTCACTCGCCGTCAGTTCCGGTCGCGGTGTCGTCGGTCGTCTCGCCGACGATCTCCCGGACGCGCTCGATGGCCTCGCGCTCGGCCGCCCCGCCACACCGGTTCGCGACCTCCTCGAAGTAGTCGATGCGTTTCCTGAGTCGGTCGGTGTCGTACGCCGGGACGTCGAGCCGGGAGGCCGCAACCGTCGCCTCGACGACCGCGGCGTACCCCCGGTTGAACGCCGGCACCACGCGCCGGTCGACGGCCTGTTCGACCGGGTGGAGTCGCCAGTCGACCCACTCCGTGCCTCCCCTGCTCCCGGCGTCCACCCGCTCGACTCGGACCCGGACCCAGGCGTGTGCGCCCCCGAGCACCGGCTCCTCGACCTCGCGGACGTCGAGTGTGGCGTCGACGAACACCAGCGGGTCACGGACGAACTGGACGTACCCCTCGCCACGCTCCCTGAAGTTCCGCCACGTCCGCGTCCGCCCCCAGGTGCGGGCCGTCGCCACCGTGTCTCCGTCCGCGCCGTCTGGGTCGCCAGCAGGCGCGTGAATCCCGAGCGCGGCGACGTTGAACCGTCCGTTCGGCCCCTCGGTCGTGACGACCGACTCGGTGACACCACGCAGCGCGACCGGCCACCCCTCTGTCACGGTCAGACCTCCAGCCCCCGTTCGAGTGCGACAAAGAGACCGCCGGCGACGATATCTGCGGTCGTGCCGGGGTTTATCTCCCGCGAGACCAACTCCTCCGCGAACGCGTGGACGCTCTCCTCGCCGTCGAGAACGGCGTTGGCCCGCTTCCGGACCTCGTAGGCCGTCTCGCGGTCGTGCTGTGTGACCACGAACGTGTCCAACTCTGCGGACAGAAGCGCCAGAAAGGCCGCCGCCGCGCGGTCCGTGACCGGCCCCGACCCGGTCTCGATTGCGCGGGCCGTCTCGAAGGTGCGGGGAAAGCCGCCGGTCCACTCGGCCGCGATGCCGTCGCGCTGTGCGCTCCGGGTCATCACGTCGGCCAGCGTGACACCGCGCTCGCGAACCGCCGCCGCCGCGTCGCTCCCCCGCCGGACGTCGAGCCGTTCCATCCCCTCTGGCGGGTCATCGACGGCCACGTCGACGTGGTCGAACGCGCGGTAGAAACAGACGGCGTCCTCGACGGTCGTCTGCCCGACGAGCGCGTCTGCGGTTTCGGGGGTCAGCTCCTCTCGGGCCGCGGCACCGACCAGCGGCGCGAGCAACAGCACCGCCCCGAACTGTGTGTTACCGCCCGTCTGTGTGCTCATCCCGGCGATAGCACGCTCGAAACTCTCGCCCAGTGGGGCACCGTCTGCCGCCCGTTCGAGTCCCGGACGGGCACCGACCGCGCCCGCGAGAAACTGCTCGAACCGCAGGTCTGGGTACTCCCGCTCGCGGTCGACGTTGCCGGGTTTCGGTGTTCCAGACACCTCGAGCAGGAGCGCGAGCTGTGCGTTCGCCGCCGTCGAGCGCGTCACGGTCACGAGTGTGACCCCACGGCGTCGGGTTGGTCCTCGAGTTCCCGGTCACCCGCCGCGCCGAACCAGTCCTCGACCGCGGCGTGTACACGCGAGAGCACCGCCGGGTCGTCGCTCGGGCGGCCGACGCTGACGGCGTCCGCGCCGGCGGCGAGATACTCACGGACCGTCTGCCGGTCGCGGACGCCGTTGTTCGCGACGACGAACAGCCCCGTCGCGTCGGCGACACGTCCAACCACCGGCTCCGAATCCATCGCGTCGACGTGGACGAGCGCCGCACCGGCGCGCTCGAGTCGGCGGGCGAGGGCCGGCAGGTCGACACCCGCCACCTCAGCCCGAACTTTGACACCGACGACCGCGCCCTGGTCGCTGGCGACACGGACCTGCTCGCAGAGGCGCTCCGGGTCCGCGAGCAACGTCTCGCCGGCGCCGGCACGGCAGATTTCGTCCTGCCGGCAGTGGGCGTTTATCTCCACGAGGGCGTCGTACCTCGCACAGACCGCGGCGACACGGGCGAGCGGGTCGAGCGTCGTCGTCCGGACGTTGACACCGCCACGGACCGGGGCCGCCGCGAGCGTGGCCAGTTGGCCGTCGACGAACGCGACCGGGTCCGGCGGGAGGAACTCGTTGCGCCCCCGGTCGACCAGCTCGCGAGCGCCGGCACGCGTCGCCTCGTCGAGTGCGATACCGCCCAGAAACGCCGCGCCGGCGTGACCGCTGCCGGCCCGCGCCCACAGGGCGTCGGAGCGCCCGCTGAGACTCGCGAGCGCCACGCGTGGTTCGAATACCGTCACCGCACCACCTCCAGGGCCTCTGCGCTCGCACGGGCAACCCGCTGGGCGTCTGCCTCGTCTGCAATCGCCGTCTCCGTCCGGACGACCGGTCGGTCGAGAGTCGTCTCGTCGGCCTCGTCGAGGACGAACGCGTCGGCAAAGGGGTAGGCGGCCGCGACCCCGGCCGTCGAGGGTTCGTACCCGTCGGCGGCCATCAGCTGTGCGGCCGGACCCGAGAAGACCCGGTCCTCGACAAACGGCGAGACGACGACCACCGGCGTCTCCGCGAGCGCCTCCCGGATACCGTCGAGAGCGAGCATCGGACCGATACTCGTGATTGGGTTCGATGGACCGATTACCACCGGGTCCGCGAGCGCGTCGAGCACCTCGTCGGTGGCCGTCGCGTCCTCACTGCCCCGGAACTCGACGGCGTCGACGGTCGGTTCACCGTCGTGCGCCACCCAGAACTCCTGGAAGTGCATCGTCTCCTCGGGCGTGTGCACCAGCGTCGCGACGGGGTCGTCACTCATCGGGAGCACTCGCCAGGGCACGTCGAGTGCTGTGGCGAGGTGTTCTGTCACCGCAGTGAGTGTCTCGCCCTCGTCCAGCAGACTGGTTCGCGTGAGATGGACCGCCCGGTCGCGGTCACCGATGTGCATGAACTCGGCGACGGCGGAGAACCGTCGCCACCGCGCCAGCTCCCGACCGGCGGTCTGTGCCCTCTCCTCGAGGTACCGCGGACCGGCAGAGAGTCCGGCCGCCGTCGCGAGGCGCTTGAGTTCGGTGTTCGTCTCGGCAGTGTCGTCCTCGATTCCCCACCACGTCTCGCGGTCGAGGACACCACCACCCAGAAAGAGGACCGTATCCAGGTCCGGACAGACCAGTAACCCACCGAGTTCGATATCGTCACCAGTGTTTGCCACCACGGTCACCGACGACGGCGGAAACACTGCCTCGCTTCCCGACAGCAGTTTCGGCGTCCCGGTCCCGCCAGCGAGAACCGTCACCATACCTTGTGTAAGTGGACCGTCCATCTTAACCCCGCCGACTTCCGTGGCCGACCGGCAGAGCCGTGACCGGCGACACTGGAGACGGCGTGTGTACACACTACTGGTCGAGACCGTTCTGCATGTCGTTGAACAGCGCCTGCACGTCGAGGATACTCACCTCGCCGGGGTCGACCCCGGAGAAGTTGTACGCCCAGGCGTTGTCCTGCAGGGCCGGGTTGTCGAGGTTCTCGTACAGTGTCTGGACGTCGGTGAGCGTAACCTCGCCGTCGCCGCGCACGTCGTGGTACAGTCCGTCGTCGTTCAGCGGTCGTGGCGGCCCCTCCGCGAGCGTCGGCAGGTCGACCGGGCGACAGGGCTGGTTGCGGACTGCTCCACAGGCCGGGCGCTGGTCGAGTTTGGCGCTCTCTCCGGGAACCAGCGGCAGTTCGACCTTCGTGGGCATCGTCTCCGAGTGGGCAATCTCGTTCGTGGCAGTCTCCTCGACCACGTCGAACGCCCAGAGGTCGCGGTTACCGCCGGGGTTCGAGACCGAAACCTTCACCCGGGAGGTCTCGCGGAAGACGTGGCCAAACGGGAACAGTTCGACGCGCAGTCGTGCGAACTCGCCGTCGGGCAACGGCTCACGGTCCGCGAGACGGTGTGTGTGGTAGGGGCGACGGGGTTTGTTCTGGTCGGGGTCCTCGGCGCGGTGACTCGCGCGGAGCCACCCCTCCTGGACGTGAATCTCGTCTCCGCCGGGGCGAATCTCCGAGAGATTCACCTGCAGGTCGGTGTCGTCGGCCGTCGACCGGAGCCAGAGGTCGACCAGTCCCGACCCGACACAGACGTGGTCCTGTGCGAGTCGTTCCGAGACAAACGAGACGGCGGTGTCCTCGGGCCGGTGCTCCCACTGGAGGCGGCCGTTGTCGCGGTCGAGTCGCTGCCGTTCGGTGTCGGGGGCCTCGTACTCGTACGTCGAGGTGCTGTTGCTGGCCGCCGGCGGGTCGGGCGCGAGCGTGCCGTCGGGCTGGCAGTACAGTTCCCACGTCTCACCCGGCGGCCACTCGGCGTAGGTCGTCGAGAACCGCGGCGAGTCGTCCTGGTCGAGTTCCCAGTATATCTTCACCGGGTCCGAGGACTCGTACTCCGCGAGGGCCTCCTCGTGGGACTGGTCGCCGGGTGCCGCCTCTGCGACGTACAGTTCGAAAAACTGTATCAGGTCCTCGAGCGCCGCCAGATACGCCGTGTGGTCGCCGTTGAGACCGATAAACCGGACCTCCGTCTCCTCCGAGAACCGCTCCAACAGTCGTGTCGACCGCGAACCGACCTGTTCGTCCTGCCAGGAGGCCGCGAGTAGCGTCGGCACCTCTATCTGGTCGACGAAACTCCACGGTGACCGGCTCTCGTAGAACCCCTCCGCGTACGCCGTGTTCCGCAGTCGTCCGACGGTAGAGTTGTTCTGCAGGCGGAGTTTGTGGTTCTCGTGACAGACCGGGTCGGTGTCGACGCGCTCGTCGACGTCGCCAAAGCCACCGTCGTCGGTGTACGGTTTCGTCTCGCTGTCGCGGTTCGCGGCCCACCTGGTTGCGAAGGTGTCGTTCAACGCGCCGCCGGGCCAACCGACGTCGCGGTAGAGGTCCCCGACCGGGTGGCCGGGCGAGATTGCGTCCAGCGACGGGGGTTGTGTTGCCGCAACGTAAAACTGCGAGTACCCCGGGTACGAGGCCCCCACGAGTCCGACACCGTCGGCCCACTCCTGTGCCGCAATCGTCTCGACCATGTCGTAACCGTCGAGCCACTGCAACCGCTCCCAGAGGTCGAACTTGCCGCCCGAACACTGGGTGCCCCGCTTGTTCACCCCGACGAGAGCGTAGCCAAGCGCGTTGACCAGGTTCGGCGGCAACAGCAGGTTCGTCGACGGCGCGTACCCCGAGTACATGACGAGCACGGGGTACGGTCCCCCCTCGAAGTCGTCGCCCGGCACCTGCACCTGGAGCGCGAGTTTCGTCCCGTCCCTGACCTCGAAGTAGCCAAAGCCGGCGTCGTCGAGGGTCGTGTCGTCGAGTGTCTGCCGGTCGTACAACTCCTGTGGGGGCGTGTAATCGACCGAGAAGACCCGCACCGTCTCGGAGCGTGGTGACTCGGCCCCGTCGACGGTCTGGCTCACCCGGTACCCCTCGCCCGGTGTGACCTCACGGAAGACGTACGACCCAAAATCGTCTGCGGTGGCCTGTGTGACCTGACTGCCGTCGGGCCCGTACAGCGTAATCGTCGACTGTGCGGCGGCGTCTTTGACCATCACCTGTCTGGTGCTCCCGCGAATCCAGGGGGCGACGTCCCCGGGGTTCGGGTCGGTGTGGTCTGCCCGCGCACTCCCGAGACCGGCGCCGACCGCACCCGTCGCGCCGAGTGATTTCAGCACCGTCCGCCGGTCGAACCGGGTCTCTCCCGAATCAGACCAGTCAGTCGGCATACTACGCCGCTCGTGGCGGGCCAAAATAAGTGTTGTGCGCTACCACCTCGACACCGTCACCGAACCTAGAGCGAAAAGGTAACTGAAAGAAAGAAAGGCCGACTCACGGGAACACCCCGGAGTCGTGGTAGCCAGTGTGTCGTCGACGAGGCGGGTGTCGGTGTCTGTCGGCAGGGCTTACATCGCGCCGCCCATGCCGCCCATGCCGCCCATGCCGCCACCCATACCGCCGCCCATGCCGCCGCCCGGACCGCCGGGTCCGCCCGGCATGTCGTCGTCGTCGTCGTCGCCGCCACCGCCTTTCATGTCGCCGGCGGCGATGACGTCGTCGATGCGAAGCAGCATAACCGCGGCCTCGGTCGCGCTCTCGATTGCCTGCGTCTTCACACGGAGGGGTTCGACGGCGTTGTCTTCCATCGACTCGACGTCGCCGGTGTACGCGTTGAGACCGACGTCGTCGTTACCAGAGTCGTGTTGACTCCGGAGTTCGACCAGCGAGTCGATTGGGTCGAGTCCGGCGTTCTCCGCGAGCGTGCGCGGAATCACGTCGATTGCGTCGGCAAAGGCCT
>CAZHPM010000067.1:0-11779 GCA_964534485.1 uncultured Halobacteriales archaeon | reverse complement strand
AGCCAAAAACTGCCGAGGGGGTGGGGGACACACCACCGTTTCAGCAATTCGGTCAGCAATCCCGAGCCAAAAACTGGCGAGAGAGCGGGAGGACACACCACCGTTTCAGCAATTCGGTCAGCAATCCCGAGCCAAAAACTGCTGAGGGGGTGGGGACACACCACCGTTTCAGCAATTCGATGTCGAGCAGTGTACACTCCGCTGTGTTGGAATGCAACGATACGCGAGCAGCTGTTGATGACATCCTCCGCGCCGTGAACGGCGGGATTCTCTCGCTGTCAAAGATAGGGAGACCCTCGTTCGTCTGGAATTGACGAAACGGTGGTGGGGGTGGGGTCTGCTCTTCTCCGTCGACACAAGTGTGCGGTCCCGTCTTTTGCGGACTGCCGTCGCTACCCGCAGCCCACCTTTTTCTGACGTTATGGACGTTACGGACATTCTCGAAACAGGGGTTTTATTAGCAAGGGGAGAGACACCTCCAGATATGACCCGGTTCTCGACGACCTCACCAATCTTCCGGAGCGAGGACGTACTCCGTGAGGAGTACCGACCGGACGAACTCCCGGAGCGGGAAGAGGAGATGGAAGATCTGCATATGTCGCTGGCTCCAGCAGCACGCGGCGTCGGCGCGAACAACGTCTTCCTCCACGGAAAAGCCGGACAGGGAAAGACGGCCGCGGCAAAAACAAAACTCTCCGAGTTGCAGGTTCACGCCGAGGAGGAGTCTGACCGGTTGGATCTCACCACCGCGTACATCTCCTGTGAATCACACGACCTCTCGACATCGTACAAGGCAGCGTCACGAATCTATCAGGTGCTCACTGGCGACAGCCGTCCCACGGGGCACGCGACAGACGTGGTTATGGATATGATGTTCGAGGCGATGAACGACATCGGTGGGACGATAGTCATCGTTCTGGACGAGATTGACACGCTGGACGACGACGACCGGATTCTGTACAGTCTCCCTCGCGCCCGGGCGCAGGGATACGTCGAGGACCACGTATTCCCGAGCGTCATCGGCATTAGCAATGACCTGCAGTGGCGAGACAACCTCAGCCCGAAAGTCAAAAGCTCCCTCTACGACGACGCGGTCCTCTTTCCTCCGTACGATGCGAGCCAACTCCAGCAGATACTCTACCGGCGGGCGGCCAAGGCATTTGACGATACAGCTCTCGCCCCCGTAGCAAATACCGCCGACCAATCAGGACAGGGGTCGACGGTAATTGAGGTAGACAACACCGGGCAGGAGTACCAGTTCCGGACTGAAACGCTGGCCGACGACGTTATTCCGCTAATTGCTGCGCTCTCTGCTCAGGACACGGGCGATGCGCGGCAGGCTATCAAATATCTGCGAAAGGCTGGCGAACTAGCCGACAAACAGCAGGACGAACAGGTGACGACCGAACACGTCCGCGATGCGCGGGCACTGGTCAAGCGAGAGGCAGTCGTCGAAGCGATGCGGGAGATGACCGTGCAATCCCATCTCGCCCTCGCAGCCCTGACTGCGCTGGAGCTCGCAGGCGAGGCACCGGTTCGTTCCAAGCCTACCTACAGGGTCTACGGACGCGTCGCGTCAGACGTTGGTAGCGAGACACTCGGTCAGCGTCGGTTCAAAGACCACATGCGCGAACTCGATATGCAGGGAATCGCCGACGGACAGAAGACAACTGCCGGTTCAATCGGAGGGCCGGCCTGGGAGTACCAGCTTCACATTGACACGGAAATTGCAGTCGAGGTGCTCAAGGAGACACCACGCTTCGCCGACATCGACCTCCGGACTCTCGTCGACCGCAGTCGTGTTTCCTGACTGTAGCGAAGTTCGACAGCGACGGGCAATTCGCAGACGCCACTGGCCAGCAGGTTCTCGACCCCGAAGCCTGTGAGGAGGTCACCGACGCAATCGGGCGGTCGAGCGACGGGACACTGGAGCGAGTCGAGGAGACCTCACGCACCAGATAACAGCACTCAGGAGTGGTGTGCTCGCAGTCGACGCACTGCACGAATCACATCTCTCACGTCCTCGCCGTCCATCTCGGCGTGCAACGGGAGACTCACCAGTCTCTCGTAGACCCGTTCCGTCTCCGGGAAGTCACCCTCCGCGTAGCCGAACTGCTCCTGGAAGTGGGGGTGGTAGTGTAGCGGAACGTAGTGGACCTGCACGCCGATGTTCTCGGCGTGCATCGCGTTCACGAACTCCCCGCGGTCACAGCCAAACTTCTCCTCGATCTCCACGGCGTACAGATGATACATCGGGTCCGCGTCGACGGGGTCGGGTGGCGTCTCTAACCCGTCGATGCCCTCGAAGGCCTCGTCGTAGCGGGCGATAATCTCGTCGCGTCGCCGCTTGAACTCGTCGAGGCGGTCGAGTTGTGCGAGTCCCAGCGCGGCCTGGATGTCGGTGACGTTGTAGTTGTAGCCGACGCCCTCGGTGACCTGGTACCAAGGTTCGTTCTCGTGGTCCGCCGGGTCGTAGTTCATGTCGAACGAGCGCAGTCGGCGCGCGCGCTCTGCGATTTCGTCGTCGTCGGTCACCAGCATTCCGCCCTCGCCCGTCGTGATGTTCTTGACGGGGTGGAAGCTGAACATCACGACGTCGCGCTGTGCGCCAATCCACTCCTCGCGCCAGCGGCCGCCGAAGGCGTGACAGGCGTCCCAGACGACCGTCAGGTCGTGCTCGTCGGCCACGGCGAGCAGGCCCTCGATATCCGCGGGCCGGCCGGCGTAATGCATCGGCACCAGTCCTTCGGTGTCCTCGGTCACCTGCTCGCGGACCGCCGCGGGGTCGAGTGTCCGCCGCTCCGGATCGATATCGGCAAAGACCGGTCGCGCCCCGGTGTAGGTCGCGACGTGAGCCGTCGAGACGAAGGTCAGTGGCGTCGTGATTACCTCGTCGCCGGGCCCGAAGCCTGCCGCTTCGCCTGCCAGGTGGAGCGCCGTCGTCCCCGACGTGGTGGCGATGGCGTGTTCGACGCCGACGAGGTCCGCGACCCGCCCTTCGAAGGCCTCGACGGTCGGCCCACGAGTGATGTAGTCGCCGTCGAGTGCCTCGACGACGGCCTCGCGCTCGTGGTCGGTGATGCTCTGGCTGCCGTAGCCAAGCACCTCCTCACGAACCGGGTCGCCGCCGTACAGCGCGGGCGTGTCCGACATCTCAGGCCACCTCGCGCTCGGCGAGCCACGACCGGAGTCGGGCGACACCCTCCCGGAGCGAGACCTCTGGTTCCCAGTCGAGTAACTGCTCTGCCTTGCTCGGGTCACACCGGAGCGTCTGGACCTCGCTCTGTGGGTGGTGGTGTTCGACGTGTCTGACCTCGGTGCCCTCGCTGGCGACCAGTTCGGCGAGTTCGTTGATTGTGACATCCTCGCCGGTGCCAGCGTTGAGCACCTCGCCGGTCGTCGCCTCTGCGAGCGCGCCCTCGACGACGAAGCGCGCGCAGTCGGTCGCGTAGAGGAAATCCCGGCTCTGGGTGCCGTCACCGTATATTTTCAGCGGTTCGCCCTGGCGGTCGCGACTCGTGAAAATCGAGACGACACCGCCGGCCATGCCGGTCTTCTGGTAGGGGCCGTACGTGTTGAACGGGCGCAGCGTCGTCACCGGCAGGTCGTAGCCACGATAGTAACTCTCTGCGAGGCGTTCGCCGGCGAGTTTCGACCCGGCATAGGGTGAGGCAGGCCTGACCGGATGGTTCTCGTCGATGCCGGTCTCTGTCCCGGCCACGTCGTACACCATGCAGGTGCCGACCAGTCCCAGCGGCGTGTCGGTCTGCCGGCAGGCCTCGAGTACCGTTTTTGTGCCGACGACGTTCGTCTCGAAGTGCGCGTCGGGGTCGTCGAGGCTCTCCTGAACGTCGATTTCGGCCGCGAGGTGGAGACAGCGGTCGGGGTCAGCCCCGAAACAGTCCGCAACTGCCGCGTCGTCGCGCACGTCGCCCTTGACGAACTCGAAGCGGTCGTGGTCGCGGAAGCTCTCGATATTCCGGCGCGAGCCATTCGAGAGGTCGTCGAGTGCCCGAACCGCGTGGCCGCGGTCGAGCAACTCCCGAACGACCCAGCGGCCGATGAAGCCGGCACCGCCGGTGACGGCGACAGTCTCGCTCATCGTGCCCTCACGACTCCGTCGAGCAACGACTGTATCTCGGCTCTCGACAGCGTCTCGGCGTTCTCGGAGGAGCGCACGATGTCGTCGGTCCCGGTGAACTCCTCGGGTGGCTCGTAGCTCAGATAGCGTGTCTCGTCGGGTGGGATGGCGTACAGCGAGTCGGTTTCGCAGGCCCGGCGGGCCTCGCGCTCGGTCATGATGTGCTCGTGGAACGTCTCGCCGGGCCGTCGACCGACGAGTTCGATATCGATCTCTCCGGGGTCGTGGCCGAACTCCGGTGCGAGGCGGTCGACCATCGCTGCCGCCAACTCCTCGATGCGAATCGCTGCCATCTTGTGGACGAACACCTCGCCGCCCTCGGTCAGGTCGATGGCCTGTTTGACCAGGTCGAACACGTCGTCGTAGGTGAGGAAAAACCGCGTCATCCGCTCGTCGGTGAGCTCGACCGGTCCGCCCCTGCGAATCTGGTCTGTGAACCGCGGTACGACCGACTGCGAGGAGTTGATGATGTTGCCAAACCGGACCGATGTGAGCCGGAGGTCCGGTCGGCCGCTGTGTTTGTTGCCGGCGGTAATGAGTTTCTCGCCCAGCAGTTTCGTCGTGCCCATCGTGTTCGCCGGGTTGACGGCTTTGTCACTGCTGGTGAAGACGACGCGCTCGACACCGGCGTCGATGGCGGTGTCGACGACGTTTTGCAGGCCAACGGCGTTTGTCTTGACGGCCTCGAAGGGGTTGTACTCGCAGATGTCGACGTGTTTCATCGCCGCGGTGTGGACAACGATGTCGACATCCTCCATCGCCCGTGCGAGGCGGTCGGCGTCTCGCACGTCACCAGCGAGAAACCGACAGCGGTCGTCGTCGAAGGCCGCTTTCGTGTCGGCCAGTCCCGCCTCGTCGCTGTCGAAGATGCGCAACACCTGGGGCCCCTCGTCGAGAATCCGCCGGGCGAGTGCACGTCCGACCGACCCCACACCCCCCGTCAGTAACACGGTTCGACCGGCAATCATACAGGAGAATACACCAGGCCACAGATTAAGTTACCGGACCACGGCATCTCTCTGCACGGCGCGCCCTCACCCCAGCAGTCGGCAATCCCTTCGCGGACGGGCGCCAGCGTTTTGTTGAATCTGCTATCAGGACGTGTCTCATCGGGACTGCCGGGAAGCGTCACCGGACTGGGCGTCCGGCGGCGGCACTGCGTCTGCGACGTTTCGGGTTCGGGTGTCTGTCCCACCGACAGTGTTAGCGATTTCAATCTGCGTGCGTTTCGAGGTAGTGAACGCTGTAGTGACCGTTCGTGTACCGGCGGTAGGAGGTGACTGCCCGCCCGCAACAGCTGCCGGCCGTGACCGACAGTAGCCGTCGTCTCGGTACACCCGGACCGTGCGCGTCTCGGCCGGGGCGACTCCCGGTGCGAGCGCGGCCGAGAGTCGACCCGGCGACACCGACACCGGGGAAAGAGTAAAGTGTGTGAGTCAATAACACTCACATGGAGTCTCGATGAGTGAGGCTTCCGGCGGGAAGGACCGTCGAACGGTTCGGTCATTGGCACCGCGTCTCAGGCAGCGCGCTGTGGCGTCGACCGGCCGGCGACGCCACGGCACTCCCCGTTCCCATGCTTCAGCGTGCCACACTCCACACTCTGGCGCGCTGTTTTCACACCCACTCTCGAAACCCGGCAGCGTCAGTCGGGCGTGTCGACGGCCCGGGCGCGACAGATACGGTGTCAGAGTGTACTAGACAACAAAAGGACTCATTACAACGCCAGACATACATCACCTATGGCAACGTGGAAGCGTGATTTCGGGAGCGGACTCGTTGTTCTCGCGCCGCTTCTCGTCACCGTTATCTTTCTCGCCTGGATTTACAGCTATCTCGCCAGTGTACCGATTCCCGTCGAGTCGGGACCGGTTCGGGTGGCACTGACACTCGTCATCTTTGTTCTGCTGGTGTTCTCGGTGGGGTACCTGATGCGGACCGCCGTCGGGGCCGTTCTGGAGCGGAGTCTCGACGACGCGATGAACCACCTGCCGGGACTGCGAGTCATCTACAACGCCTCGAAGATGGCCGTCGAAACCGCGCTGTCGGGCACCAGCGAGTTCCGCCGGCCGGTCAGACTCGAGGTCTGGGACGGCCTGCGGATGACGGCGTTCAAGACCGGCAACCAGACCGACGACGGCCGTGACATCCTGTTTCTCCCGACTGCCCCGAACATCACCACCGGATTCATCGTCGAGGTCGACGAGGACCGCTACACCGAGGTCGAGGAGGACGTCGAGGACGCCCTCACGCGCGTGCTCAGTGCCGGGTTCGGGAGCCAGGACGACGACTCGGAGCTGTTTGGCCGGCGCAACTCCCCCGGCGGACCGGAGGAGGTTGCACTGTCTGAGGCCGTGGCGTCGGACGAGGCGACCACGGATGGGGGGGAAACTGACGACAGCGCCGCCGACGGGACCGAACCGACGGCAGAGGCTGACGGACCGGACCCGGCAGAGATGACCGACACCACACCCGAGGACGCGGGTGGGTCCGTCAGTTCCGACCCCAGTTGAGCCGCCACACGGCGCGGCCGACGCCGCCAGTCACGGTCCACGAACGCCGGGATTCATATGGCCGGCCACCCGAGAGGACTCCAATGGACCCACACACGCCACAGCCCGGAGTGAGGTACCGATGAGCGATTCGACAGACGACGTCCGGGCGTACACGGTTCGACTCGAACTGGTCGACAGACCCGGCGAGTTGCTCCGTGCGCTCGCACCGATTGCGGACAACAACGGCAATCTCCGCTCTATCTTCCACGAACGCGGCAACCTCACGCCGCGTGGTCAGATTCCCGTCGAGGTAGACCTCGAGGCCACGCCCGAGCAGTTCGACACCATCGTCGACGGACTCCGCGGTGCCGATATCAACGTCATCGAGGCCGGTGCCCAACAGTACAGCGAGGAGATTACGGTCGTACTGGTCGGGGAACTCGTCGACACCGACCTCTCGAACACGCTCTCGCGGGTGCAGGAGGCCTCGGGCGCGTCGGTGCAGGATTTCGCGCTCTCCGCGCCGGGCGGTGGCGAGTCGAGTGCGCGCCTGCGACTCGCGGCCGAGAGCGGCCGGACCGAGAGCGTACTCGCCGCCGTCCGGGAGATTGTCGAGGAGAAGAATCTGCGCGTCGTCGAACCGCTCGCCGTGGGGGACGAGCGATGAGACTCGCAGTCCTCGGGGCCGGCGCGGTCGGTTCCGCCGTCGCAGAACTGGCCGGAGAGTACGGCCACACGGTCACGGCACTGGCCGACTCACAGAGCGCGGCAGTCGACCCGGAGGGTATCGACACCGAGCGCGCCCTCGACCGCAAGCGCGAGGAGGGGGTCGTCGGCGACGGCGACCCCGAACACGCCGTCGACGGGAGTTACGACGCGCTCGTGGAGGTGACACCGACGACGCTGGGTGACGCAGAACCCGGGTTCGGGCACCTGCGCGCCGCGCTCGAACGGGACCGTCACGTCGTTCTCGCGAACAAGGGTCCGGTCGCGGAACGCTACGGCGAGGTGCGCGACCTCGCGGCCGACAGCGAGGGCTCGATTCGCTTCGAGGCCACCGTCGGCGGCGCGATTCCGGTGCTCTCGACAATCGAGGAGTTCGGTCCCGACCAGGTGACGGCGGTCCGTGGTGTGCTCAACGGCACGGCGAATTTCATCCTCTCCCGGATGGCCAGCGAGGGACTGGGCTACGACCACGTGCTCGCGGAGGCACAGGACCTCGGTGTCGCGGAGGCAGACCCGACCTTCGACGTCGAGGGTACCGACGCCGCACTGAAGTGTGTCATCGTGGCGAACGTTCTCGCCAACGGCCGCGAACTCAGCCTCGAGGACGCGGTCGTCGAGGGGATTCACAAACTGCCCACGAGCGCGCTCGACCTCGCACAGGAGGAGGGGCGCACGATCCGGCTCATCGGCGAGGTAGAGAACGGGTCGGCCCGTGTCGGACCGCGACTCGTTCCCGACGACAGCGCGATGGCCGTCTCCGGAACACGCAATATCGTCCAGTTCGAGACGACCCACGCCGGGTCGCTGTACACCTCCGGCCGTGGGGCCGGCGGTCCCGAGACCGCGTCGGCTATCTTCGCCGATATCGGCCGACTCGGGGACTGAACACGACGCCCGCACACCGCTGGCTCACCCGACGGCGAAGGGGGTCTGTCGCCTGTAGACCATCTGCATCGGGAGTCCGGCGGCGTCGGTGGGCGGGTCCCGTGGCAGTCGCTGGAACTCGCTTTCGGGCGCGCTGGCAGTAATCGCGAGCGCGAGCGCGTCCAGAAGGTCGTCTGCGCCCGTGTCGTGACCCCGCTGGCCGAGCGTCTCTGCGAGACGGCGCCAGGTGCCCGCCTCGTACTCCGTGTTGTCCTCGAGTGCCGCGAGTCGCTCGACCATCCCGGGCGCGGTCCGTTTGCTGTACTCGAGGGGGGCGCCGGCAAACGCCCGGAAGCACACCTCGGGGTGGCCCTCCACGACCACCGTCGGGTCACCCTCGCCCAAGAGCAGGGTCTCGACCTCGACGATTCCCGGCGCGATGTTCGCCGCCTGCCGCATCAGTCCCTTTCCCGTCCGGTCCCTGTTGGTCTCGTTCACCTCGCTGTAGGCCGCGTCGTCGACGACCTTCTTCGCGGCAGCACGACACGGCGGGGTGAACACCGACGACGACCGCGAACCCAGCACCTGCCGCGCGAGGTCGTCACAGGGCCGGGAGAGTTCGCCGTCCGTCTCCGGACACCCCGTCTGTGTCTCGCGGGACTGGCAGAGTCCCACCGGCACGTCGACGACGATTCGGTCGGCACTCTCTCCGTGGGTCGCCCAGAGTTCGCCGATGGTGTCGAAGGTGCCGGCGCTCGCACCGCCACCGGCCGGATACCCGACCGCAATCCACTCCCCCGAGTCCCAGTCGACACCGACGTGGCGCCAGGTGTCGTCGGTCGTGGCGACGGGAGAACCCACGACTCACCCCCCTTCGAGTATCGCCCGCAGTCGTTCCGTGTCGCCGTCCATCCGCGAGAGCAGGTCGGTCATCTCCGCGCGAACCTCTCCGTCGACGGTGACCAGCACCATCCCCTCGCCGGGTTGGCCGTAGACGACACTCGCGCCCGCGGGTGCAACGGCGATGGCCGGCAGCGCCGCCAGGTCCTCCTCGCCGTCGACGACCAGCAGTGCAGACTCCTCCGGCGCCCGCTCGACCGCCGCGACGAGCGCCGAGAGCAACTCCGCCGACAGCGCCCCCGCCGGGTTCGGTGCCGACTGCTCGCGGTCGAAGCCGTCGAACTCGGCTATCGTGCGCGCAACTGTCGCGTCCACCTCCGAGCGTTCCGTTCGGTCGTCAACCAGCGCCACGTCCGGCGTCTCGCCGGCCCGGATAACGTGGTGGGTGACGACGTCGCCGACGGTAAACAGCGGCCCGCCGGCGGCCCCGAGCAGTGTCTCGGCGTCCGTGTGGAGCGCGCCCGCGGGTGTCTTTAACTCCGCCCGGAGGCGCTCGGGGAGTCTGGCGACCACATCGGTCATCGGACTTTCAGCGCGTACGTGCCGGGTTCGGCGACCTCCATCTCCTCTGCAATCTCGCTTTCCTCCGGGTGCGAGATGACGACGTAACCGGCCCAGTCCTCCGTCAGCGACGTCGACCCACAGGCGACACAGGCCTCGATTTCCTCGCTGTCCTGGACCCGGTGACACTCCCGACAGACCAACCGGTCGCCCATCAGCTCTCACCCGCTTCGGCCTGCACCGCGCGCTCCTCGCGCTCTGTCTCCAGCCAGCCGTGTTTGCCAAGCGCGACCTGTTTCGCCGTCAGCCCGATCTTCGAATCCCGTGGATTCCGCTCGTCGATGCTCTTCGTGACGATGCGCGCCCTCACCGAGTCGCCGGTTCCCATCGTCCTGTTCGACTCGCGAGATGCCAGCTGCTGGTTCTCGCCGTCGAAGGCGAGATATTCGTCTGATATCTGCGAGACGTGGAGCAGTCCGTCGACGGGGCCGATACCGACGAAGGCACCGAAGCTGACCACCTCGACGATTTCGCCGTCGACGACCTCCTGCATCTGCGGGTCGAACGTGAGTGCGTCGAACTCGGCCTCGTAGTAGACACCCGGTTCGTTCGGGATGACCGCACCTTCGCCGATCTCGTGGACGTCGATGACCGAGACCACGGAACCGACGTCCTCGTCGACCTGTCCTTCGAGTTTGTCCTGGAGCAGCGCCTTTACTCGGTCGGGCGTGACGTCTGCCAGGTGCTCGGGCGGTACCTCGACCGTGTCGCGTAGTGTGACCCGTTTGTACATGTTATGGTTGAGTAGTCGCCAGTTTGTTCTTCCCGCGTAAACCAATTACTGAAACGCCCCGTTCGAGCAGGCGCTTTTGTAACGGTCCGTCGTTGGTGACGGCGTGTGTCGCCTCGTCGGTTCGCGCGAGTTCGACCACCGCGTCGTCGGCGTAAGTGGCCGCTGTCGCGCGCGTCTCACACCGGTCGAGCAGGTCCAGACCGACCCCGGCCGCCGTTGCCTCCCGCCCGGTGCCGTTTGCGAGCCCCTCGAGTTCTGTCTCGACGGGTCGGGGGACGACACACGACGGCTCGGCGAGCAGTCTGTCGAGTTCGTCGAACAGTCGAATGTCACACTCGACGGGCATCATCAGCGCGCTGGTGTCGAGGACGACAGTCACTGTAACGTGCCGAAACCGATGAGCCGCCACCGTGCGCCGACGCGTCGATTGATGGCGATCTGGACGCCCGGTTGGGCACACACCGGTCGCTTGAGTTGCACCTCACACTCGCCGCCGCGCGCGCTCGTCACCGACCCGACCGTCGTCGCGGTACCGACGGTGAGCATCAGCGGTTCGCCGGTCGATATCTCGGATATCGTCTCGCCGTCGCCCTCGCTGCCGACGACACGGTCGAGCAGTGTGACCGCCATCGTGAACCCGTCGTGGACCGGCGGCAGTGCTCCGGGTGGACCGGCGACCTGGCCCGCCAGCGCGTCGCCTTTCGTGACCGCCGGGTCCAGTCCCGTCCCGACGCCGAGCAGTCCACCCGGTGTCGCCTCGTCGACGTCCTCGCCGCCGGCCTGGAGCGAGCGGACGGTGGTCTCGACGGGTTGCCACTCGCTCTGTCCACCCTCCTCGACCTCGCGGCCGGGGTGGAGTTCGATGCTGTCACCCTCGGTGAGACTCCCCTGTGAGAGCGACCCGCCGAGGACGCCCCCCAGCAGTGACTCCCAGGTGGTCCCCGGCCGGTTGATGTCGAAACTCCGGGCAACCTGCATCCGCGCCTCCGCCCCGGGGTCGCGCTCGGGCGTGGGAATCTCCGCCTGGATTGTCTGGATGAGCAGGTCCATGTTGACGTCTTGCTGTGCGCTGACCGGGACGACCGGCGCGTCCTCGGCGACGGTCCCCTCGACGAACGACTCGATTTGCTCGTAGTTCTCGCGGGCCTGTTCGGCCCCGACGAGGTCGATTTTGTTCTGCGCGATGACGATGTTGTCGATGCCGACGATGTCGAGGGCCATCAGGTGTTCCTCGGTCTGGGCCTGCGGGACGGGCTCGCTGGCGGAGACCACGAGCACCGCGCCGTCCATCAGCGCCGCCCCGGAGAGCATCGTCGCCATCAGTGTCTCGTGACCCGGCGCGTCGACAAACGACACCGT
>CAZHPM010000066.1:0-12449 GCA_964534485.1 uncultured Halobacteriales archaeon | reverse complement strand
GTACACCTTCGAGGGGTCCATCCCGAACCCGCGCGGTGGCTGGACGGTGACGAGGACGTTCCCGAACTCGACGCCGGGGATGGCAAACGGGCGCTCGGGGACGTCGCCCCACTCCTCGCGGACGTTCGACTGGAACCGCTCGTCGGTGGCCCCGAACCACTCCCGGTACTGCGCCGGGGAGACGACGTCGACGCTCAGTTCGCGCACGTCCTCGGGGGCGACCCACCGGTCGTCGAGTGTCAACTGTGCGGTCAGTCGGTCTATCAACGCCTGCCCGTCTGTCGGTGTCGGTCCACCGTCCTGCGGGCCGCCCGGAACCGGGCGACTACCGAGGTCGTAGCCGCGCTCGTCGAGTTCCGCGAGCAGGTTGACCGTGCTCTCGGGGCTGTCGAGTCCGAAGGCGGTGCCGATGCCGTCGTCGCTTGGCGGGTAGTTGTGCAAGACGACCGCGACGTTTTTCTCCTCGTTTCGGGTGTGCCGGAGAGAGGCCCAGTTGACCGCGAGGCGGGCGGCGTGGTCGACCCGGTCGTCGATTGGGAAGTGCTGTTTCGGCGCGCTCCCGATGCCGGCCTCGTCGTCGGTCCGTTCCTTGCCGCTGATGGGGTGGGTGATGACGTTGCCGTCGAACTCGGGCAGTGCGACCGACAGCGCGAGTTCGAACCCCATAACGCCCGTGTCACTGCTCTGGTAGCGCGAGCGAGACCGCATCGTCGTCACGGTCTGGATGACCGGCACACCGAGTCGGTCCAGAAAGACACCCTCCGCACCCTCGCCCTCGTCGTCGGCCGCCCGTCCCCGCTCGTCCATCGACAGCGAGAACATAAACGACGAGAGCACGGCGTCGACGACCGGCTCTCCGTCCTCCAGGAGCCACGCTTCGGTCACCCGTTCGGCGTCCCACTGCTCGTCGCTGTCTGTCGCGGGGTTGCAGAAAATCGGGAGGACGTCTGCACCCTGTTGCTCGACAGCGCGTATCTGACCGTCGACGTACCGCGTGTTCTCGTGGGTCCAGTGGGACTCGTAGAACCAGAGCGCAACGGTCGGAGTGTCGGGGTCGAGTCGACTCCGCAACTGCTCGTAGGACGCCCCCGGGTGGTCTGGGTGGTAGACACCCTCTGTCGGGAGTGTCACCGGGTCGTCGTACTCGTAGTCGGCGGAACTGTACTCGTCGGCGAGAAACCGAACGCAGTTCGTGACGTTGCTGGTCCCGCCTCTCTCCAGGTACTCGTAGACCGTCTCGCGGTCCGGACTGGCGACCGAGGTGTCCTCGACGGCGTAGGCGTCGCCGGTCGATTTGACCACCAGCGGGACGCCGGCCGCCGCCAGCCGACTGACCGCGTGGTCGTACCCCGGCATACTCTCCTCGGCGCCGTGCAGCCAGAAGACTGCCGCCGCTGCGTCCTCGAGTTCGTCGAGAAAGGCGTCGACGTCTGCCTGTTCGTCGAGAGTGCTCTCCGAGCGAACGACCAGGTCGATGTCGGTTCGTGTGGCCGCCTGCTGGACGGCTCCGAGCTCGTTTTCGGTTGCTGTGTACAGGCCGATTGTTGGCATAACGTTGTTAAACCTCCGTTGTGGTAATACAACTATGGTTGAATTCGCCGGAGACAAAAACCCTTCGCACAGTCGGGAGACGTCGCTGTCCTTCTCGGAGATCGTCGGCCAGGAGGAGCTAAAGAGAGCGTTACTGGCAGCCGTGACAGACGACGAGATAGACGGTTTGCTGGTGCAAGGCGAGAAGGGGACGGCCAAATCCACCGCGGTGCGGGCGCTGGCCGACCTGCTCCCCGAGCAACAAAGAGTAAAGAACTGCCCGTACGGCTGTCCGCCAGACGCCTCCGGGCACCAGTGTGAGGACTGTCGCGAGCGGAGTGACCCGCCGACAGCAGAGCGGTCGGTGCCGCTCGTGACACTCCCGCTGGGGGCGACCCGCGAGCGGGTCGTCGGGACGCTCTCGGTCGCTGACGCACTCGAGGGCGACTACGAGTTCGACCCCGGACTGCTCGCCCGCGCGAACCGCGGTATTCTCTACGTCGACGAGGTGAACCTCCTCGACGACCACCTCGTCGACGTGTTGCTCGACGCGGCGGCCGGCGGGGTCAACAGGGTCGAGCGCGACGGGATGAGTGTCTCCCACCCGGCCAGATTCACGCTCGTGGGGACGATGAACCCCGAGGAGGGAGAGCTCAGGCCACAGCTCCGGGACCGGTTCGCGCTCCAGGCGACAGTCACCGCCTGCGAGGACGTCGACGAGCGGGTCAGTATCATCGACCGGGCGATTACGGGCAGAGACGGGACAGAGCAGACGACCGGCGAGCGCGCAGCCGACGGGGAGGTCCGGGACCGTCTGCAGGAGGCCCGCAGTCGACTCCCGGAGGTCACGCTCCCGACACAGTTCACCCGGGATATCGCGGAGCTGTGCCGCGACGCCGACATCGACGGACACCGCGGAGACATCGCGACGGCCCGGACCGCGCGGACACTCGCCGCCCTCGACGGCCGCTCGAAGGTCATCGAGGCCGACGTCCAGCGGGCAGCGGAACTCGCGCTCCCACACCGGCTCCGCTCGCGGCCCTTCGAGGACGCGCCCGACCCGGGTGAACTCATCGACGACCAGTTCGACGACGACGAACCCGGGGACGAGCAGGAGAACGACACCGACCCCTCCGAGGACTCCACAGGAGCCGACGACACCGACGGGGAACCACCGGAAGCCGACGACACCGGCGAGGACTCCGAAGGAGCGGACGACACCGACGAGGAGCCATCGGAAGCCGACGACACCGGCGAGGAGCCATCGGAAGCCGACGACACCGAGGGGGGACCGTCGGGCGGGGCGGCCGACACCGGGTCCTCGGGCGGTGAGTCCGACACGTCGCCCCCGGAACAGGACGGGGGGGAGGGGGCCGGCGACACCGAGGCAGAGCCACCCGGGGAGAGCGACGACGTGACAGAGGGGACACCGGTCGTCCCCGGACAGTCACGCGCCGACGTCGGGGCGGGAGACGCGCCCGAACTGACCGCACCAGAGGCCGTCGAGACCGGGAGAACGGGCGCCGGCTCCCGGTCACGGACACGGCCACACGCCGACAGCGAGGGGGCACGGGTGCGGAGTGAGCGCGTGGACTCGAACCGGCGCATCGACGTCGCGGCGTCGGTGCGAGCGGCGTCGACCCGCGGCGCGTCGTCCGTCGAGTCGCGCGACCTCCGCCAGTCCGTCCGCCAGAGCGACGCCTCCGCGCTGGTGGTGTTCGTCGTGGACGCGAGCGCGTCGATGGTGTCGGCGATGCGCGCCGCAAAAGGGACTGTCCTCGAACTCCTGAAAGACGCCTACCAGAAACGCGACGAGGTCGCCTTCGTCGCCTTCGCCGGCGAGGAGGCGACCGTGCTCCTCCCGCCGACCGACAGCGTCACCCTCGCCGCCCGGCACCTGAAGAACCTGCCGACGGGCGACCGGACGCCGCTCCCCTCTGGTCTCCGGACGGCCGGCGACGTGCTCGACCGGGCACAACCGGGCGCCAGCGTCGTCGTGCTGGTCACCGACGGCCGGGCGAACGTCGCAGACGGGAGTCCGGTCGGCGAGACGCGCGCGGCCGCCAGACGACTGTCCGAGTTCGACCCCCACGTCGTCGTCGTCGACGCGGGCGAGAACGACCGGTCGGGAGTAACGGACCTGGTCGTCGAGGAGACAGACGGCGAACGTGTCCCGCTCTCTGCGCTGTCTGCCGACCGAGTCGAGTCGGCCGTCGACACCGCACACCAAAGTTAGGTTTGGCTCGTTCGGAAGTTTTACAAGCTTGCTTGATTTTGTGCAAGTGTGGTTTAGAATGGCGGCTGCCAACAACACCGTTCACGGTCGACTCGAACAGGCACGGACAGAACTAACACCGACGCAGTTAGCCGTCGGGTTCGCTTTCCTCGCGGCACTCGGGTTCACACTCCTCTTTCTCCAGGAGCCACTGGTGCACGATTCGATGCACAACTTCCGACACGCCGCGGGAATCACCTGTCACTGACGATGTTCACGCTCTACCTGAAGCGGGGGGTGAAAGCGGGGGTGGTCGCCGGCCTCGTGTTCGGTCTCTTCGTGGCGCTGGTCGCGAATCCGTTTGTCGCGTTCGCCGACGAACTCGGCCACGGTGACCACGCTGGCGGCGACCACAGCCACGGCGCCCACGAGAGCAGCGTCTCGACGACACTCGCAGACGGCGTGAGTGTCGTCTCCGGTGTTCTCTGGGGTGTGCTCCTGGGTGGTGTGGTGTTCGGTATCGCGTACTACCTGCTCGAACCCGTTGTGCCGGGAACCGGTGGGGCACAGAGCTACCTGCTCGGGGGTGCCGGTTTCGTCACCGTCTCGGGAGCGCCGTGGCTCGTGCTCCCGCCCCAGTCACCGGGCGTCGAGCAGGCACTCCCGACGGAGACGCGAATCGCGCTGTACGGCGGGATGATGGTGGCCGGTGGACTCGTCTGCCTGCTCGCCGGGGTCGTCTACCGCCGACTCCGGGGCTCTCACGGACGGACCACCGCCGCCGTCGCCGCGACGTCCACGTTCGCCCTGCTCGCGGTTCCGGCCGTTCTCTCGCCGGCCAGCACCGCCAACGCGCTCCCGTCCCGACTGGCTGCCGGACTGACGGGGCTGACTGTGTTCGGACAGGTGTTGCTCTGGCTGTTGCTCGCCGGCACACACGCCCGGCTCTGCGGTCGGTCGGGAGAGACAGACACGGGAGAGGTCGGAACAGACTACGCCGACAGAACACTCACCACAGACTGATGAAACAACGAACAACAGACGTCCAGGAGGAGGGGTTCTCGGACCACGTGCTGGTCTGCACGAACACGCGAACGTCCGAGTACGCGTGCTGTGCGGAGGCACACGGCGAGGCGGTGTACGAGGCGGTGAAGTCGTGGCTGCGCGAACGGGGGGTTTTCTGGTCACGCGTCCACGTCGCCGAGACGAGCTGTCTCGGCCTGTGCAGTGCCGGTGGCACCGCGGTCGCAATCCACCCCCGAAACCGGTGGTACTCGGACGTGCTCCCGGAGGACGTGCCGGAGTTGCTCGAAGGCGAGTTCGGTGACGACGCGTCGCGTCTGGGAGTGGGTCACGGAGACGGCACGGACGCGTGAGAGACCGTCGGGGTGTCCGGGAAACCCGGAATCTTCTCTTAGGCCGGTGTCGGTCGAGTCGGGCCACCGCTATCTGTGTCTGAGCGTCGCAGTACGGTCGGGCGGGTTACTCGGCGGAAACTGGCCCGACCACCAGCCGGTAACTGCCCCGGCTCTCTCCCTCGTCGTGGTAGACAACAGGTTCCTCCACCGCAGCAAGCGACGCACCCGCCAGCGAGACGGCCGTCACGATGCCGTCGGTTTCGAGGGTCGTCTCGGGACCCGTCTCCGTGTCGAACGTCCGCAGACCGTGGACCTCGGCGTCTCGCGTGCGGAAGTGCTGTGCCCCGGGAACGGCCACGCGGTCCGCCGTGACACCGAGTTCGTTCGCGAAGCCACCGACCGAGGCCGTCCAGATACGCTCGCCGTCGGGCGTGTAGCCAAAGGCAGTGTGTTCGCGTGGGTGTAACGCGGCCGTCTCGCGGCCCTCACTCGAGTACGTGTTCCCCGTGACGAAGACCACGCCGCTCGCGCTCGCGTGTACGTGGTTCGGGTACGCGTACAGCGTCTCCCCGTCGACGTCGGTCGGCGTTCCGAGGCCCACGCGCCACTGTTTTGCACCGCCATCCCGGAGCCGGTAGCCACAGTAGTCGCCGTGGCTGGTGACCACCACACCGTCGGGGACGAGCGAGACGTCACCGACACGTCGCTGGCCGTCTGTCCCGGGGTCCCACTCGTACCACAGGGCACCGGTCTCGGCGTCGAGGACGACCAGTCCCTGCTGGTGGGTGCCGGGACAGCGGTTGTGCGCGACGGCCACCCGGCGGTCGTCGGCGTCGAGACCGATTAGAGAGGCGTCGGTCTCGTACCGCCAGACAACGCCGCCGGTTTCGTCGAACGCGTAGACGGCACTGGTAAAGAACCGACGGTCACCGGCGCGCTCGTACCGACGGGCGGCGACGTACAGTCGGTCACCGGCCGTCGCCGTGTCGACGACGAAGGGGAGAAAAAAGCGGGAGCGCTTCTGTGGTGCCCCGAGGTCCGTCGCCGTGGCGTACTGCCACCGGCAGTCGCCGGTCTGGCGGTCGTAGAACCGGACCTGGCCCTCGGGACTGCGCTCGCCGACGGCGACGCCGTCTCCAAACGGCACCGCCGCGACGACAGCACCCGTCTCCGTGGCCGCGTCACGCCACCGCTCTCCGAGTGTGGGTCTGTCGTGGGCGACCACCTCTCCGGTGGCCGTCCCGGTTACGACCACTCCATCGAGCACCGCCACCGCCGACCGTCGGCCCGCGTGCCGGGACCGGGCCGGCGAGACGTCACCGAGACCGACCGCCCGCAGTCGCCGGCTGTCACTCATCGACGGGAAAGGCCTCGTGGAGAACGTCGTGTGCCTCACCGAGTCCGCCGAGGACGCTCTCGCCCTGGTCGGTCAGTCGGTGGACGGCACGCTCTGCGTCACGAACGGCCACAAGCCGTCCCCGCATGTAGTCGTACTCCGGGGCGTCCGGGTCGGCGGCGGCGATCTCTTCCTCGAGGTCGACGAGTGCCGCGTCGAGGTGGCGCTCGATCTCCGAGAGCGTCTCGGCCTCTGCGAGGGCCTCGATTGGGCCGTCGAGGTGGCCCTCGAGTTCGGTTTCGGCGTGTTGGCGTGCACTCCGGTCTTCGGTGCCGAGTACGTTCATCAGTCCGAGTCGTAGGGCTTCGATTTCGTAACAGCTCATTGTTATTAGAGGGTTTGGTCGACGAGTTCCGAGACGATGCGGTCCCGGTCGAGGTGGGACGAGACGATTCGGTCCGCGTCGGTCTGGTCGATATCCCCGTACCAGACGCCGTCGGGGTAGACCGCGACCATGGGGCCGTCGCCACACCGGCCGAGACACGACGACCGCGTGATTCGGGCGTCACAGGCCTCCGAATCACGGGCCGCCTGCCGTAACCGCTCCAGAACGGCCGGTGAGCCGTCGGCGGCACAGCTCTGGTTCGTGCAGACCGCGACGTGTTTCTCCGGTGTGTCGTGTGCGTGTGGGTCGGCGTCAACGTCCTCGCGGTCGGCGTGTGACTCCTGGTGTGTCAGCGCCCGTAACATCGCCCGGGCGCCGCCGGTGTCCTCCTCGTAGCCGTCGAGTTCCACCTTGTACTTGCAGGTGTCACAGGACATATCCACGCTGTCGGTCCGGGCCTCCTGCCACCGGTCGCCGAGCACGTCCAGAAGCCGGCTGTCGGTCCCGAGCGGGTCGCCGGCCGCGGCGTCGACGTACGGGTAGTCGTCGTCGAATTCGGCGGCACCGTCCCGGATGCGCCCGGTGAGCACCCCGTCACCGAGCATGTATGGGAGCACCACGACGGCGTCCGGACGGGTTTTCGCCACCGCGTGGAGTGTCTCCTCGAGGCGTGGTTCGGTCACGCCGACAAACGAGGTTTCGACACGGTCGAACGCGCGGCCCTCGTACAGGAGTCGGGCGAGTTTGTGCGCGTCGCTGTTGGCGTCCGGGTCACTGGAGCCACGGGCACAGAGAACGACCGCGACGTCGGCCTCGTCGCGGTCGACTCCCAGTTGTGCCTCGACGGCCGCGGCCCGGTCGTCGAGAAGGTCGACCAGTGCGGGGTGCACTCCGAGGTGTGCGCCGTTGTGGACCGTGAGTTCGGGGTGGGCCGTGCGGGCGTTCTGGACGGCCAGTGGTACGTCGTTTTTCACGTGACTGGCCGCAAACAGCGACAGCTGGACGACCGTCAGTCGCGACACACTCGGGGCGAGAGCCGCGATAGCGTCGGGAATCGACGGCGTCGCGAGTTCGAGATAGCCGGCATCGACCGGGACACCGAGCCGTTCCTCCAGGTCGGCAGCGAGTGTCCGGACCTGCTCGTTCGACTTCTCGCGGCGGGAGCCGTGTCCGACCAGGACGACGGCCTCGTCGTCGAGTCCGGCGGGGGTCGCCTCTGCGTTCGTGGTCATCGGGAGAGTTCACCCACCTCACTCCCCGTCGCGCGCTCGACACTCCGGCGGAGTTTCTGTCGCCGCTCCGTGGAGTACAGTCCCGACCCGGTGCTCCCGTCGTACACCCACCGCGCGAACGCCGCCATCTCCGCGTCGTCGGCCAGACCGAACCAGTAACCGCCCGAGGAGGACTCGGAGAGGTCGTCGGCCGGAACGCGCGGGTCGGCGGCGTCGAGAAGCGACTGGACCGTCCGGAGCAGCGCCTCGTCGTCGTGGACGAACGAGACACCCACCGAACCCGAGGACTCGCGGAAACAGACGGTGCCACAGGCCTCGAGCAGACCGCGGAGGAGTTGCGGACGGTGCTCTGAGAACGTGTCGAGCCGGTAGCCGCCGGGTTCGCCGTCGACTGGCAGTCCGAGCGCGGCGCTCGCGCGGTCGGCGAGCGACCCGAACACCTGCAGTTCGTACTCGTCCTCGAACCGGACGAGAGAGGCGTCGTGTGCCGACTCGTGGGCGGCGACCCGGTGGTCGTGGTCCGTTCGGCTGGTGCCGGCGACCGCCGCGAGCGCGTCGGCGGCCGTCTCGTCTTCCGTCCAGACGGTCACACACTCCCGGCTCAGTTCGCCGTCACCGGCCACGCGCCCCCAGAAGTACGCCGTTGCGGGTGTCGCGGCGAGCAGGTTCTCGACCGGGGCCGGCGTCGTGGACTGGGGGTTCGTGTCACTCATCGTCTGCCTCCGTCACGACCTCGATTGCGTCGACCGGGCAGGCGCTGGCCGCCTGTCTGGCCGCCCCCACCCGTTCGTCGGTGAACGTCACGACCTGGTCCTCCTCGGTGTGGTCCGGGCTACCGTCGTCGTCGATTGCCGCCAACCCGTCCGGGGCCTCGACGAAGCGGTCGTCCCGGACGAGACAGGCGAACACACCGTCACAGGCGTCGCGGTCGAGCCGTATCTGGTACTCAGTAGTCATACTTCGACTCGTACCCCCGCGGCGTCACCATCCGGTCGTCCCAGACGTAGGTCTGTTCGTTTCCGACGAGCACGGTCGTCGTCATGTCGACGAGGTCTGTCTCGCCCAGTTCCGCCAGTTCCTGGAGTTGGACTATCTCGACCTCCTCGTCGTCCCGTCCCGCGCCGTGGACGACCCCGACAGGTGTCTCGGGCGGGCGGTGTTCCATGAGAATCTCACAGCACTTCTCGAAGTTCTCGCGGCGCTTGCGGCTCCAGGGGTTGTAGATTGCGATGGTGAACCCCTCCTTTGCCGCCGCGTGGAGCCGTGACTCGATTGTCGGCATCGAGGTCAGGTGGTCCGACAGCGAGATACTGACCGTGTCGTTGACCAGCGGTGCGCCCAGGCGCGCGCCACAGGACTGTGCCGCGGGAACACCGGGGACGACCTCGAAATCGACCATCTCCGCCGTTGCGCCTTTCGACTCCAGAATCTCGAGTGCCAGCCCGGCCAGCGCGTAGACGTTCGGGTCGCCGCTCCCGATGATCGCGACGTCGTTGCCGGCCAGCGCGCGGTCGATTGCCTCCTCGGTGCGGGACACCTCGCCACACATCGGCGTGTCGTACAGTTCGTCTGCCGACTCCGTGACCTCGTCTGGCAACAGGTCGACGTAGGTGGTGTAGCCGACGATGTGCGCCGCGTCCAGCAACGCCCCGCGGGCACGCTGGGTCATCCCCTCTGGCTGCCCCGGACCCAGGCCGACTGCGGTGAGTCGTCCGGGAGTCGCCTCGAAGTCCTCGACGGTGGAGCCGACCGTCTCCTCGGTCGTCGACTCTCCGCCACCGCAGCCAGAACTGGACGAGGTGGAGCCGCCACAGGCCGACGTGCCCTCGCCCTCGGTGTCTGTCGTCGTCCCGGACGCGCTCGTGACACCGCTGTCGGCCTCCGTGGTCGAGGCCCCGCAGTTCGAACCGGTGTCGGCGTCGGTGGTGGCCGAGCGCTCGCTCGCCCCACAGTTACGTTCGGTGTCTGTACTCCTCTCGGTGGTGGTATCGTCAGTGCTCATTGTCAGAAGTCGTCGACGTCACGCCCGCCACGCGGGGTGACGAGGTGTCTGCCGTGGTCGTTTTCCCAGACCGCCGTCTCGTGGTTGCCGACCAGAATGGAGGTCCCCATTCCGCCGACCTCGTCGCTGTGTCTGTCTGCCTCGCCGAGTGTGGTGATGGTGTGTGTCTCGTCGTCCAGGTTCCGGCCCGCCTCGCCGCGGCCGGCGTCGTTGAAGATACCGACGGGCACGTCGTCGGCTCGCTCCTCGCGAATCACGTCGAGAGCCCGCTGGTAGTCCCGCCAGCAGTTGTAGAGGACGATGACGAACCCGCTGATAGCCGCGGCCCGGAGTTTCTCCGCTATCTCCGCCCAGCCGCGCCACTTGTCGGACAGCGAGACCGTACAGAAGTCGTTCGACAGCGGCGCGCCGAGTGCCGCCGCACCGCCGAGTGCCGCCGTCACGCCGGGGACGACCTCGATTGGAACGTCGTAGGCCCCGTCCTCCTCGGCCATCGTGTACAGGAGATCGCTCTTTCCGTAGACGTTCGGGTCACCCCCGGAGACGTGGGCGACGTCCTCGCCCGCCCGGACCCGCTGGAACGCCTCGCGGGCCAGTTCGACCTGCCGCCCCATCGTCGAGCGAACCAGTGTCTGTCGGCTCCCGCCCGGCCGTTCGAGGACCGTCCCGGACTCCTCTCCCGCGGTCGTTCCTCCGTCCGACGCCGCCTCCACCGCGGCGCTCTCGGGGGGGAGTGTGCCGTCCCGGCGGAGAAACTCCTGGTAGAGGTTCGACGCGATGACGCAGTCGGCGGTCTCGATGACGTTTTTCGCCCGCTGTGTCATCGCGTGGGGCAGTCCGGGACCGATACCGACGACGTAGACCGTCCCCATTCCGTCGGTCGTGGGTTGTCTCTCGTCCATACTACCGCCCCACCGCGACGGTAACGGCGTCGTCGAACCGTTCTTTCTCCCGGGCGAGTTCGTGTCTGCGGCCGCCGGCGGCCGCCGACGACTCTGCGATGCCCGGCCACCCGATCAGTTCTTTCGACCGCGAGGGCGAGGGCCCCTCGAACTCCTCGAGGGTCTCTTTCTCGAAGAGGACCACCCCCGCGCCGACCTCCTGGGCGGCCTCGTAGAGCCCCTCTTCGCCCTCCTTTCTGGTGCCGGTCGCGACGAACTCCACGTCCGAGAACCCCAGTCCCAGGTCCTCCAGAGCCCGCTCCCAGGCATCGAGCACCTGCGTCTTGTCCACCCCCGAGACGGTGCCGGTCCCGAGGACGACACCGTCCTCGGAGTTGCGCTTGAGAACGGTCACGTCGTCGCCGACCAGAACCGCCCGGGGGCCGTCCAGACGGGCGACCGGCCCGAGTTCCTCGTTCAGCACGGCGAGATTCGTCGCCACCGTGGAGTCGCCGTTGACCACGTGCGTGTCGAGTGCCTTTGCCTTGCTCTCGACGCCCTGCTTGCCGGCGGCCTCGCTGGCGGTGGTCGTCGCCGGCACAGCGCCCAGTTCCGCGAGGTCACCGGCTACCTGGTTCGCGCCGTGGTGACCACCCGTGATGGGGATGGCCCACGTCAGTTCCTCGTCGACCACCACGATGGCCGGGTCGTCCCACTTGTCGTCGAGCAGTGGGGCGGTCTTTCGCATCGCGATTCCCGAGGCCATCAGCCCGACGAAACAGTCGTACTCGCCCCAGTGCTGTGCGAACACGTCGCCGTGGTACTCGATGATGTCTACCTGCTCGTAGCCGTCGCCGATGCCGGCCTCTATCTCGTGGGCGGTGTCGAGTTTGCGCTCGAAACTGATGATTGCGATCTCTTCGGCCACCTCGCCGTCCGAGTCCGGCGTCGAACAGTGGCCGCCCGATTCCTCCGAGTCGCCGTTGTTTGAGTCTGTACTCATTGTTCAGTCGTCTGCGCCGCTCTCAGTCGAACCGCGGTTCGCCCAGCCGTCGTACAGGTACGAGCGCTCGTACCCGGCCTTTCGTGCCGCGTCACCGATGAGAACCAGCGCGGAGGCACGGTAGCCGGCCGCCTCCAGACGCTGGCCGATCGTCCCGATAGTTCCCTCGATTACCTCCTCGTCGGGCCAGGAGGCGTGGTAGACCACCGTCACCGGCGTCTCCGGGTCGTGGCCGTCTTCGAGGAGTCGGTCCATCGTCTCGCCGACCGCGTGGGTGCCGAGGTAGATGCAGGTCGTCACGTCACCCATCTCGACGAACTCGCTGATGTGGTCCTCCTCCGGGTCGAGTGTCTTTCCCTGCGGACGGGTGAACGCGATGTGGTTCGCGACGCCGTTCAGCGTGAGCTGTGTCCGGAGTGTCGCACTGGCCGCGAACGCCGAGGTCACGCCCGGCACGATGTACGTCGGGACGCCCTCGTGTTCGAGCGCGTCCATCTGCTCCAGCGC
>CAZHPM010000065.1:0-12617 GCA_964534485.1 uncultured Halobacteriales archaeon | reverse complement strand
GGTGCCCGCAACCGCGGTTCAAATCCGCGCGGTCCCATCCTGTCGCGAACAACCCATGAGCGACAGGTGTACAGTCGTGGATTTGTGCCCAGAGGACGACCGGCGTGGAGTCCTCGCGGTTCAAATCCGCGCGGTCCCGTTTTTGTCCTCACGTTCTATGACCCGGGTGTCACACGACCCAGCGGCGAGTGCGTTCTCACCTTCGGGGGTACGGTGGACATCGCTGTCTGGACGTGGCACCTGTCGGAGTGAGACCGTCGCGGTCCGCCGACGCAGTCAGAGCGTGTACGTGGCGATTGTATCGGCGACGGTATGTTGGTCGTTTGTCGTGTCGAAGGAGACGAGGGCGAGTTCGTCGACAGTCAGGGTCGGCAGTCCGGGGTCACGGTTCGACTCCATGTAGTCGAGGAGTTCGTGATAATCGTCGTCGTCGGTAAAGTATCCGAGCGTGAGGTGTGGAATAAACGCCTCACAGTCCCGGTCGGTGTCGGTTGTCTCGGCCACCTGGCAGAACGACCGGTTGAGTTCGGTGAGTGCGCCGTCGCCGTCGGCCTCGGCGTACACAGCGTCCGGAAAGAGATTCAGTCGTGGAAACTCGACCTCGAACGGGGCGGTATCGGTGACAACGTGACTGATGAGTTGACGAACGCGGTCCGTGTCAATCTGTTCCGCGTTGCCCCGGCCGGCGTTGAACAGTTTCGCCGTCAGGTGGAGGTCGTCGGGTGGTGTGGCACGGAGACACGAAAAGTCGTCGAGTCGTTCGAGCAGGGAGCGAGAGTGTGTCTGGACCGCCGACTCGGAGACGTCGACCAGCACAGAGAGGCGACGGTCACCGTCGGCTACGGCCTGTTGTACCGGCGACGGTGAGAGGGTCCGGCGACGGGCCCAGTACTCGGATGGGTCCGAGGCCATCTCGTCGTCGTGCACAGCACTACTTCGTGCCTCGGTAACTAATAAATATCGAACCGTTGGCTGTCGACATCAGGGGGGGCCGGTGGGGCTGTCGGAGACCGCTCCACGAACTCCGGCCGTTCTGGCTGCTCTCTCCGTACTGGTTCGGGTTGGTCGGACACACCCTCCGGGTCCGGTTTGCCGCGAAACGCGTGAGTGACAGCAGGTGAGAGCAGAGGGCGACCGACGCGGAGCCCTCGCGGTCCCCTTTCTGTCTCGGACTCAGTCCGCAGCGGCCGCCGGGTCCGCCGGCTCGGGGTCCGTGGTGAGTCGCCGGTGGAGCCAGGGAACGAGCGTCTCGTCGAGACTGTACCTGCCACTGCCCGTAATCAGTAGCGCCGAAGTGAGACCGAACAGGGTGATGTGTGCGAGCACCGGGTCGTCGGAGAGACCGAACAGCGTCAGCGTCAGGACGACGAACCCCGCAACGGCAGCACCGCGCGTGAAACAGCCGGTGAGAAGGAGTACACCGATTCCGACCTCGACGAGACCGGCACCGAACACCCACAGCTCCGGACTGACCGGCACCACGGCCGTCAGGTCGTACTGTGCGACGACGGCCAGCCCGTCTGCGGGCTGGAACCACTTCTGTGAGATTCCGAGGTAGACGAAGTTCACTCCCAGCCCCGTCCGGACGAACACCGGCCCGAGTTCGCGCCCCAGACCGGCGCGGTTCAGCAGTGCGCTCGGCGTCGGAACACCACGAAACCGGCTCAGCAGGGTTCCGTCGGTGACGACCAGCCGACGCAGGAGCATATCTGCCGAGGGCTGTCCCGGACCGACGACGAGAATCCCGAGAAAGCCACCGACGAACTCGCTCGCGAGCAACAGGTCCGGGAAGTTCGCTGGCAGTCCAGCGACGTACGCGACCAGTCCGGCGGCGGCCACCAGCCGCGTCGCCAGCCCGAACAGGAGCGCGAACCCCAACACCACCTGCAGGAGTCGCGCCTCGGCGGGCACGCTCGGCGAGAAGTAGTACCCCGAGAAGCCGGCCCCGACGAGCGGAAGACCGATACCGAGCCGGAGCATCCAGCCCAGATACGGCCGGTACGACCGCAACGTCCGGATACCGACCTGCACGTCGGTCAGACGGGTCGCGTACCGAAGGTAGCCGACGGCGACGACCGCCGCCCCGACTCCCCCGACCGCGAGCAGCGCGAGATTCAGCGGCTCGCCCAGCGTGGCAGTGAGAAACTCCTCGACTCCGACCTCCGAGCGGTCACCGTCGGTGACGTACTCCACGTGTGCAGACGCCGTGCCGACACCCTGCCAGAGAGCTGTCAGAACTGCCAGAACGCGCCCCGTCTCTTTTTGCATCTACCGGAAAAAAAGTCGTGAATAATAATGAGGATTTCGTCTCGAACCACTCAACGGATTCGAGTGGTTCGGATAGTCAGTTGTTTCCAGAGAGTGTCACTCGGGGTCGGTCGTCGACTCCGTAACCCCGGGAGTGCGCCGATAGACGGGCCGACAGACTGCCGACGGCGAACTCGTCCGTTCACGCCGAGGAGTCCCGGCCGCTGGCGACGAGACCACGCACCACACCGTACAGATACAGGTACAGCGGCCGGAGAAAGTAGTTGGTCATCCCGACGAGACCGGCCACGCCGCCGATTACCTGTAACTCGACCGGTGTGGCGGTTGGTGCAATCAGCAACACCATCAGAACACCGACGAGCGGGCCGACCCAGAGGTCACGCGCGAACCGACCGAGGTCGTACTCGAGTACGACCGGTAGCTCTCCGAGCGCTCCCCGACCGGCGGCGAGTGTCCCGGCCAGCACGACCAGCGCCCCGAGAAACGGCAGCGACGCGCCGACGCCGGCGAGTGCAGGGAGCATGAGGACGGCACTGGTAAACAGGAGCACGACTGTCACGCTCAGCGTTCGCTCCTTCCAGTTTTCCATCATCAACCCCGACGGGGCGGGGTGGCTAATGGCTTTCGAGAGCGACTCACCACCGCTCCGGGGCCGTCTGCCCCGACAGCGCCCGTGACGACCGGCGAAACCAGCACCGTCTCTCTCCCCGTAGGACCGACTACGGGCGTGTTCCGGGATAGTTACCGGGAGGCGAGGACTCTGGTCGGCGCTGTCGTCGCGGACCGCTTCCAAGACCGGCAACTACAACACGTGGGGATACGAGAGAGTAGCCAACAAGCGACTATGAGTGACGATGGAGTGACCAACCGCGAGAGGGGCGACGCCGACGACGGCGGAGACGCCGACAGACCGGGAACGGGGGGAAACGGCGACACTCCCCGCGGCACCGACAGGGTGAGTCGTGCGGAACTCGACGAACTCCGGGCAGAGTTGGACCGTCTCGAGGACCACCTCGAAGACCGGACCGTCGAGCGGGACGAACTCGACGACTTCGCGGAGGACCTCGAGGACCGTACCGTCCACCGCGACGAGGTAGAGGCCGACCTCCGCCGGTACGTCCGCCAGCGCGTCCGCCGTGGCCACGCGCGCGGTTGGGGCCCCTATCTGGTCTTGCTGTACGGGACGGTCATGACGCTCGGGGCGTTTTTCTTTCTCGGTGGTATCTTCGCGATTCTCGCTATGCTCGTCATCTGGCTGTCGACACTCGGACTGTACGCGCTGATGGTGCTGGTCGGACTCACCTCAGCGGCGGTGGCAGCCCCCGGCCGACTGCTCGACAGACTCCGCAGTCTCCGGTGACTCCCCGCCGACCACACCACTGTCGTCGGGAGACACCGACGCTGGCACCGCTCCCGGGTCCGGTTCGCCGGGTGGTCGGCCCACTGGCCAGCGTTGCACCCTGTCCCCACGCCGAACCCACCCGGGTCGGAGTGGCGCGGGCCGGGGACGAACTCCCCGGCAGTGTCCGACAGTATAAGTCGACCCGGACCGATTAGCCCGGTAGATGCTCGAGTTAGAGCACAGGTTCCCCATCGTGGACTGTCACCTCGAGATAGAGCCAGACGAGAGCCAGCGGCCACGGGATATCGGCGACCCGGAGCAGGTCAGACGGGAGATGCAACAGGCCGGTATCGTCCAGGCGCTGGCGTTTCCGACGACCCACGACGGCGACTACGTCAGCGCGAACAACGCCGTCGCCCGACTGGCCGTCGAGCGCCCGTTCGTCGCCGCCGCCAGGGTGACCGGCAGTCGAGCGCCCGGCACCGGTCCGACGACGCGACTGCGAAACGCCGCCCGGTCGCGAACGGGCGAGCACACCTCGCCCGAGGAGATCGAGCAGTACGCCTACAAGAACCGGTTCGCGGCGTTCGTCGTCGACCCGGCGGTGGACGGTCTCCCCGACGAGGACGTGCTCGCCGCGCTCGACGACGTCGGACTGCCCGTGCTCACCCACGGCGGGCGCGACTGCCCGCCGGCGGTGCTCGAACAGACGTTTCTGAACTACGGGTTCCCGCTCGTCGTCGCACACTGTGGCGGCTACCCTCTCGACGAGGAACTGACCCACCAGACCATCGACCTGCTCGACAGCTACGAGAACTGTTTCGTCGACACGAGTTTCGTTTGCTTCCGCGACCCGCTCGAACGGGCAGTGATGGAACACCCCGACCGGGTGTTGTTCGGGAGCGGCGCGCCGGCGACACACCCCAACGTCGCCGTCATGGAGATTCTCACGCTCGACGTGCCCGAAGACGCGATGCGGCGGGTGTTCTCGAAAAATCCCGCCCGCGTCGTCGACGAACTCGGGGAGTAACCGGTCCTCACGCGACGCGCCGGACCCACGATTCGGGGTCGTCGAGTTCGTCCTCGGTCGGCAGTGTCTCGGGGGAGTCCCAGGCGCGGGCCGCCACCTCCATCCCCTCGGCGTCGACGACGGCGTCGAAAAACTCCTTGCCGCGCTCGTACTGGCGGCGTTTGACGCTCAGTCCGAGCACCCGCCGGATGAGTTTCTCCGCCGGATTCCGGCCCTGTCGGCGGCGCTCGATTTTCTCGCGCAGGTCGGCGTACTCCTCGTCGAAGGCCCGGTCCATCGCGAGTTCCGCGTACCCCTCGACGGCGGTCATCGTGGTGTCGAGGTCGCCCAGCGAGTCGCGGTCGATACTGCCCGTCGAGAGGTTCTCGATGGCCTCCTCCATCGTCGTCTCGAGGTGTGTCGAGAGCCACGGTGCGGCCCCGAACTCGGCGGCGTGGGTCACCTCGTGAAAGGCAATCCAGCGGCGAAAGCGGTCGTACTCGACGTCGAGTCTGCGGGCCACGTTCCGGATGTTCGGCCGGAGGAAGTACAGCGCGTGGGACTCGTCGTCGGCGAGCAGGAGTGGGTCGTACTGACCGAGGACGTTGTCGGCGAGAAAGGAGAGTGTGAACGCCATTGTTCCGGTGTTGATGACACGCGCGACACCGGGGATAGAGTCGGCCTGCTCGCTGATGGGCGCCATCACGCGCTCGAAGGTGGCGGCGTTGGCGTCGAGCCAGTGGTGTCGGCTCTGGATTTCGACACGCTCTGGCAGGTCGAACTCGAGTGTCGTCACGGCACGGACCCGGTCGCGGGCGTCCCCCACGTCGTCGGCGTACGCCCGCTCCTCCTCTGGTGTGATATCCATGTCGCCGGCGGCAGTCGCCGCCCTCGCGGCCTCGGTGGTGGCCGCCCAGTCGATGTGGCCGTCACCCGTCGCGCCGGTCACCGCGCGAACACTCCGGTACAGACTCATATCCGAATATAGAGTCAGACGAGTAAAAGCCCTTTCCAGGTCACTCGTCGTCGACTGTCACGCCGACGGGCCTGTCGTCGTCTGCGGTTTCGATATCGACATCCGGCTGGTCGCCACCGAGCAGATACCGCACGAGTGCGACGACCGAAACCAGCGCCACCAACCCGCCGACCGCAGCGAGTGCCCTCGTCGGAACCTCGCGCGAGGGCTCTCCCGCTCTCGCCTTCGGGTCGTCGTCTCGACGCTCCGTCTCGTCGGTATCTGTCGTCTCCTCTTCTGTCTCCTCCTCTGTGTCACTGCCAAACAGCCAGGACCCCGTGTCTTCGTCTGGACTGTCGTCTGTCAGCCCGGAAAACGGCGCGGCCGGCGAGAGCGATGCGTCCTCGACGTGGAGTTCGACGAGTGTTATGTCGACCATATCTCCTGTTCGTGGACGAGCCTCTTATCTCTATGGTGTCGCCCCGACAGCCGTCTCGACACGCCTCTGACCACCACAGTGAGAGCACCTGCCGCCGGCAGTCGCGGCCCGTTACTCGCGGTTCCTGAGTGACGCCCGCCGAATCTTGCCCGTCGAGGTCGTCGGCAGTTCGTCGACGAACCGTATCGTCTCCGGGTACTCGTAGGCGGCCAGGCGCTCGCGCACCATCTCTCGAATCTCCGTCCGCACCCGCTCGGGGTCGTCGACGCCGCCGGCCGGTTCGACAAAGGCCGTAATCGCCTCGCCAACCGTCTCGTCGGGGAGTCCGACGACACCCACCTGTTCGACCGCGTCGTGGTCGAGAATCGCAGACTCAACCTCCATCGGACCGACGCGGTAGCCCCGTGTCAGGATGATGTCGTCCGTCCGGGAGACGAACCAGACGAAGCCGTCCTCGTCGCGCTCGGCGAGGTCACCGGTCAGGAACCACTCGCCGTCGCGTTTCGCGGCGGTTTTCTCGGGCAGCCCCCAGTACTGGTCGAAAAAGACACGCCGGTCGTCGGGTTTGACTGCGATTTCGCCGGTTTCGCCCGGCGGGAGTCGCTCGCGGGTTTCGGGGTCCAGAATCGCCACCTCGTACCCCGGCAGCGGCCGACCCATACTCCCGGCGCGGGTCTCGAACCACTCGGAGCAGTTGCCGACGACGAGATTCAACTCCGTCTGCCCGTAGAACTCGTTTATCGACACGCCGGTGAACGTCTCCTCGACCCAGTCGACAACCTCCGGCGTCAGCGGTTCGCCCGCGGACGCGAACACCTCGAGCGAGAGGTCGAACCGCGCCGGCGGTTCGTCGACACCCATCAACATCCGGAGCGCGGTCGGGGGCATAAAGGCGTGTGTCACGTCGTGGCGAGCGAGCAACGAGAAGGCCGCCTCGGGGTCGAACCCCTCGCGGGGGTGGCCCACGACCGGACAGCCGTAGTGCCACGCCGCGAACAGCGTCCCCCCGAGCGCCGCCCCCCACGCCCAGTCCGCGGGTGTCCACAGCGTTCCCTCCGTGAGGTGGTCGAAGTAACTGTGTGCCGCCGCCGCACGGCCAAGCCAGAGCGCGTGACTGTGCAACACGCCCTTTGGCGGCCCGGTGCTCCCGCTCGTGTACATGATGGCCGTCGAGGTCGACGGCGTCGACTCGTGGACGTCGAAGCCGGGTTCCTGCTCGTCGACCAGCGAGTCGAAGGCGTGGGCGTCACCCTGTGTGCTGGTCCCGAGTTCGACCACGTGGTCGAGTGCCGGACAGTCGTCACGAATCTCGTCGACGGCCTCCCGGACGGTGGGGTCGACGACGACGGCGACGGCCTCGCTGTCGGCCAGCCGGTACTGGAGCGCGTCGGGACCGAAAAGCACCGTCAGCGGCACCGACACCGCGCCACACTTCCAGTTTGCGAGGTGTGTTATCGGGTTCGCCGCCCGCTGTGGGACGACGACACCGACCCGGTCGCCGGGTTCGACACCGAGAGCGACCAGCGCCGCGGCCAGACGGTCCGAGCGCTCGTCGAGTTCTGCGAACGTCCAGGTCTCGGCCTCGTGTTCGTCGGCAGGGTCGTACTCCAGTGCCGTCTGCTCCGTGTCGTCGTGCTTTCTCAGCATGTCGACCGCCGGGTTGTACTGCTCGGGAAGCTCCCACGCGAACTGTTCTCGCGCGCGCTCGTAACTCTCGACGGAGTCGGCGACGTGCCACGCCATACACGTGCTGTGGAGAACGCCGTCTATATGCTCTTCGAGTGGGAGAAACTGTTCGGACGTCGGGTCAGGACGAGAGTTCGACCGTCCAGTCTGACTGGAGCCACGCGCTCGGTTCCTCGCGGTCGTAGATAACAACGTCGCCGCTGTCGGTCTCCAGTGCTGCGTATCGCTCGTCCGTCTCCGGTTTTGTGTCGGGGTCTGTAGTCATTTCGTCTCGTTCGGGAGAACTCCCGTATGCCAACGTATGGCACAGACGGGTATAAACGTTTTCTGGCTGTGCGGGCCGGGCGCATCTGCTGTCGGCAACGGTTACCGTTTTCGTGTTCGAAAGCCACTTAGGCAGACTCGTCGTTAGGTCCCGCCATGTCGAATCGAGAGGAGTTCCCGGCGTACGTCGACGTCGACTACACCGACGGAGAGGGCGAAGACCCCGAGGACTACCCGACGGTAGAGAGCAGAATCGAGAAGGCCGTCGAGGTCACCCGGCGCGGTCTCGAGGAGTACGACAACCCGGTCGTGATGTGGACCGGCGGAAAGGACTCGACGCTGACGCTGTATTTCGTCACCGAGGTCGCCCGCGAGTTCGACCTCGACCTGCCGACGGCGGTGTTCATCGACCACTTCCAGCACTTCGACGACATCCACGGCTTCGTCGACCGCTGGGCCGACGAGTGGGGTATCGAGGTCACCTACGCCTCGAACGACGACATCGGGGACTACGTCGACGAGAACGGTCTCGACCCGGGTGACCCGATTCCGGTCGACGCACTCAGCGACCACAACCAGCACCACGTCCGGAATATCCTCGAGTACGAGGACGACGAGTTCGAGTTCCTGCTCGACACCTACGTCGGGAACCACCTGCTGAAGACGGTCGCGCTGAACGGCGCGCTCGAAGAGCAGGGCGCCGACGGCGTGCTCTCGGGGGTGCGCTGGGACGAACAGGAGGCCCGCGCCGACGAGACGTTCTTCTCGCCGCGCCACGACCCCGACATCTACCCGCCACACGACCGGGTGCAGCCGATTCTCCAGTTCGACGAGGCCGCCGTCTGGGAGGCGTTCTGGAACGTCGTCGTCCCCGACACCGTCGAGAACTACCCCGAGGACGGCTACGTCCCCGAGAGCGCCGCGGACCTGCCCGACGGTGTCACGGCCGAGGACGTTCCCGTCTCGCCAAAGTACTTCGCGGGGTACCGTTCGCTGGGCAGCGAAATCAGCACCGAACGCAGCGACGAACAACCGGCCTGGCTCCAGGACCTCGAATCGACCACCGAACGCGCCGGGCGTGCCCAGGACAAGGAGGACCTGATGGAGCGCCTGCGCGACCTCGGCTACATGTAGGCGACGACGCGACAGACCGTCTCAGAACGGCGACTGGCTGTAACCGAGCGCGGCGGCGGGAACCTCCCGCTGGACCTGTTCTGCCTCGAGTTCGCTCTCGGCGACGACGAGTGTGACCTGTTCGTCGATAGCGTGGAACTCGTAGAGGTCGGGTTGTTGTATCTGCTGGAGCGCGTAGTGTTGAACCGGCGTTGGAAACCGCTCGGAGGAGGGGCCCCACAGGTTGAGGTCGTGGACCTCGGGTCGTTGCCGGAGGTCGTCGTAGATATCCGCGAAGCTCTCGATGTCGTCGATTTCGAGCGTCGACCGCTCGGGGACGACGACACCGGGGTCGTCGGGAACGGCCACCCGGTCGGAGCCGTACTCGACGCTGTCGTGTGATTCGACGTAGGGCGCGAGGAGTTTCTCGCCGTCGCCGGCGTCGGCCTGCTCGGCGTCGAGTCTGAGGTGGAGCGTGAACACTGCCATCGGTGCGTGTACAGTCTGGAACGGCCAAACGGTTTCGCTCTCCAGGACTACCGGGGCAGTGGGGTGGCTCTCAGGAGACCAGTCTGGCAATCTGGACGAGTATCTGCACCCCGTTGTAGATGACGTGGCCGGTCAGCGGGACGAGCAGGTTCCCCGTGAGGTGGTAACTGGTCCCCAGGGCGAGTCCGAACGCGAAGAACAGTCCGAACGCGAGCAGTTCGCCGCCCGAACCGACGTTCACGCTCGCGTGGACGAGCGTGAACAGGAGGCTGGCGACGAGGACGGCCACGCCGGGGTGGACGGTCTCTTCGAGGCGGCGCTGGAGAATCCCGCGGAAGAACACCTCCTCCATCGGGACGGCGACGAGCGTCGAGAGCACGAACAGGACGACGTAGAACCCGGGGTCTGTGACCGTAGCGCCGGCGGACTCCGCGGGCTCGATTTCGAGAACCCGGAACAGGAGTGTCGCCGCGACGGTCAGAAACATCAACACCATCCCGACGAACGCGCCGTAGGCGGCGGTCCACTGCGTGAACTCCTCGACACGGAGGTAGGACTGCCACGACTCGGCGCGCCGCCGCAGGACGACCACGGTTCCGATGCCGAATCCAAGCACCTGCAGGCCCGCGATACCCGTTACCAACCGCGAGAGCGTCCCCGGTTCACCGAGGCCGACGGTCGCCCCGACCAGTCGCGTGACGGCGACAGAGAGCGCGAACGCGAACGCGAACAGAGCCACGACGACCGCGACTGTGGCCACCTGACGCCGGGCCGTCTCGCCGCCCGAACCCGACCGACCGGTAGACGACAGCGACTCTGCCTGTTGTTGTTCGTCCGACCCCATACCCCGGCCTACGGACCAGTTGAAAAAAACAGTTACTGGACCGTCCAGGCCCGACCTGTCCGACCGGCGGTCGTTATATGTATCTGGGCAACACTACTGTAACTGTATGTTCGAGAGCGTGCTCATCCCGACCGACGGAAGTGAACCCGCACAGGGGGCGGTGGAGACGGGAGTGGAACTAGCGACAGAACACGGGGCGACCGTCCACGGGTTGTACATCATCGAACCGAGTTACCTCGACGAGACCGGAGAGGTGACCGAGACGTTCCAGCGAAAGGGCGAGCGCATCGTCTCGAAGGTTATCGAGGAGGCCCAGGCCGCCGGACTCTCGACGGCCGCAGAGGTCCGGACCGGCACACCCCACGAGCAGATCCTGGACTACACCGAGACAAACGGTGTCGACGTCGTCGTGATGGGCACACACGGCCGAACTGGACTCGGACGCTACCTGCTGGGGAGTGTCACACAGAAGGTCGTGCGCCTCTCGGAGGTGCCGGTGTTGACCGTTCAGACCGGCACAGAGGAGTAACCTCGGTTCGAAAGCGGAGTCTTAAGTACCTCGGTCGGGTACCGGTTTGTACTATGGCAAACGGCAAGTACGCTGCGCGCAAACTCAGAAAGGACCGCCAGCAACACCGGTGGTCCGACTCGGAGTACGCGCGCCGCGAACGGGGACTCGGCGAGAAATCCGACCCCCTGGAGGGCGCACCGCAGGCCCGTGGTATCGTCCTCGAGAAAATCGGTATCGAGGCGAAACAGCCAAACTCGGCAATCCGGAAATGCGTCCGGGTGCAACTCATCAAGAACGGCAAGCAGGTCTCGGCGTTCTGTCCCGGTGACGGCGCAATCTCGTTTATCGACGAACACGACGAGGTCACAATCGCGGGTATCGGCGGCGCGAAGGGCCGTGCGATGGGGGATATCTCCGGTGTCAACTACAAGGTCGAGAAAGTAAACGGCGTCTCGCTCATCGAACTGGTGCGGGGCAACGCGGAGAAACCGGTGCGATAAGATGTCCACGGACCAACCAGACCCCGACGCGCCCGGCGAGGAGGACACCGCCGCGCTCCTGTTCGAGACGTGGTCGGTCGACGACATCGAGTTCCGCGACGTCTCCACCGAGCGGTACATCACGGTGACGCCGGTCGCGCACACGATGGGTCGTCACGCCGACAAGCAGTTCAAGAAAAGCCAGATCAGCATCGTCGAGCGCCTCATCAACCGCCTGATGCAGACCGACGAGAACACCGGCAAGAAACAACTCACCACGCGGATGGTCCGCGAGGCGTTCGACATCGTCCACACCCGGACCGACGAGAACCCGGTACAGGTGCTCGCCCGCGCTGTCGAGAACGCGGCCCCGCGCGAGGAGACTGTCCGCCTGAAATACGGCGGTATCTCCGTCCCGAAGGCTGTCGACATCTCGCCACAGCGCCGCGTCGACCAAGCCCTGAAGTTCATCGCCGAAGGTGTCTACAACGCCTCGTTCAAGACCGACACCGACGCCGCGGAGGCGCTCGCCTCACAGTTGACCGGCGCCGCGAACAACGACGTCAACACCTACGCCATCGACCAGAAAGAGGAGAAAGAACGCGTCGCCGCCGCCGCCCGCTGAGTCGGCGACGCTCTCGCCCACCGACCGCTCTCGTCGAGAGACCCCCACACAGGTTCGCCCCGTGTTGTCACGGACCGCGCCACGCCGTCCCGATACGATATTCGCAATACTCTTTCGAGTTTCGTACCCAATCGCCGCGCTTATTGCGATGTGCGAACTCGGGTCGGACAATGACAGGCGAAGACAGAACCATCCTGCTAATCGGTAGCGGCCCGATACAGATCGGGCAGGCCGCGGAGTTCGACTACTCGGGGGCACAGGCCTGCCGTGCGCTCCGCGAGGAGGGCGCGCGTGTCGTACTGGTCAACTCGAATCCGGCGACGATAATGACCGACCCGGAGATGGCCGACGAGGTGTACATCGAACCAATCACCACCGAGGCAATCGGCGAGATAATCGCAGCGGAGCAACCAGACGGTGTCATCGCGGGACTGGGCGGCCAGACGGGGCTGAACGTCACCGCCGAACTCGCCGAGGAGGGTATCCTCGCGGAGTACGACGTCGACGTGATGGGCACCCCACTGGAGACAATCTACGCGACCGAGGACCGCGACCAGTTCCGCCAGCGCATGGAGTCCATCGGCGAACCCGTC
>CAZHPM010000064.1:0-12654 GCA_964534485.1 uncultured Halobacteriales archaeon | reverse complement strand
GCATCGTCGCCATCAGCGTCTCGTGGCCCGGCGCGTCGACAAACGACACCGTCCGGAGCGCCTCGCTCTCCGAACCGTCGGGACACTCCTCGTCGACGGTGTACCTGTCTGGCTCCCCCAGACCGGGACACTCGCGAAACGTCGCGTCGGCGTATCCCAGACGAATCGAGATACCGCGTTTCATCTCCTCGGAGTGCTGGTCGGTCCACTCGCCGCTCAACGCCTGGACCAGCGTCGTCTTCCCGTGGTCGACGTGTCCGACGAGTCCGATGTTCACCTCCGGTTGGTTGTTCGCTGTCATTTCAGGAGTAATATGACCGATTTTCGCTCTCTGCGAATGATAAAGTTGCTGTTTCGCCGTGACTCCGGCCGAACACCCTCTTGGCCCGTGCTCACAGCGGTGTTCCGCTCTCGCCGGACTGACTCGCGCTCGCGAGTAGGCTGGAGACGGGTGGCTCGTAGTCGTAACCGGGGACGATTCCCTCGACGTAGGTTCCCTCGACGTACTCCGCGAAGGTTTTGGCTATCTCTGTGGCCTTTTTGGGGCTCCCCCACTCGAAGCCGTACTCGACTCGCACCCGGTCGCCGTCGCGCTCGACGGCGAACTCCGTCAGGTCGACGTTCGCGCGCGTCGCCGTCGGTGCCCGCTCGAGGCGTCGCTCCAGCGTCTCGAACCAGTCGGTGCGGATAATCTCCGGCACGTCACCGGCCGTCGCCGCCGCGAGTGTCGGCGCACGCACGGTCACCGTGTACGCGTTCGCCCACTCCTCTGTCGCCTCGCCCGCGGTCACCGTCCCCTCGAAGGCGGTCGTCGTCAGGGTGGCACTGTCCGTTGCTGGCTCGTACGCGTCGTGACTGTCGAAGGCCTCGGCGGCGTCTGTCGGCATCTGGTCGGTCATTACGTTACTGTAGGGGGGTCGGGCGCAAAAACGCGTCGAGTGTGGCGTCCCGGCGACGGGCGCGGTTTTTCCTGCCCCGGACGCCGCTACGGGGACTCGATATCCACGCTCAGTCCGTCCTGTGCGAACCGGACGTCGCCGTCGTAGACCGCGTCCAGCGAGTCGAGCATCTCCTCGTGGTGTGCCTCGGTGTGGGGGTAGAGGTGTGTCAGGTACACCCGACCGACCTCGCCGTCCGCTCCGGCCAGTGCCTCGCCCAGACTCGTCGGTGTCGGGTGGTTCGAGACGTCGATACCGTCGGGAAACGAGCAGTCGTGGGCGAGCACTGCCGCGCCGTCGGCGAACTCGACCAGCGCCTCCGAGGCCTCGGTGTCGCCGCTGAACACCAGTGCCGGCCCGTCGGCGTCGGTCTCGAACCGGTAGGCCAGACAGTACATCGAGTGGTCCGTCTCGCGGCCCTCGATGTCGAAGCCAGCGAGGGCGAACGACTCGCCGGGGTCGACCTCGCGGACGGTGAGGTCGATGCGGTCTTGCATGTACTCGTGGACGTCGAGCAACCCCTCGACGAGGTCCGCCGTGCCCGACGGGCCGGCGACGGTCAGTGTCGTCTCGCCGGCCAGCCAGCGGGCCTTCAGTAGAGGCATCAGGTCCGAGACGTGGTCGAGGTGGTGGTGGGTGAGCAGGACGGCCTCGATTCCCTCGTACCCCGTCTCCGTGCGTGCGAGGCCGTGGAGCGCGCCGCTGCCACAGTCGACCAGCAGTCGCCCGCCCAGCAGGAGTCCGGTCTGGAATCGCCCGCCGGTCGGCATCGCACTCCCCGTTCCGAGAAAGCTAAGCTCCATACTCGACCGACGAACGCAGTCGGGTTAACGATTTGGGAGTCCTCGAACCGAGGACAGTGTCTACAGGCGGAGCAGGCCGAGTGCCTCGGGGTCGTACCGAAGAGGTTTCTTTCGTGACGACGGGCATCTTCGATTCTCGAACCACCTGTTCCCGAGGTAGTTTACTCGTCGCTGCCCGAAAGAACCATCGAGAACTCCGAGGAGCTGTCGACCTCGACTGTCGGCTCCGACAGTTCGAACTCGTAGACGTGGCCGCCACCCGACCGGTCGTCGGTGAGCGCGTGGAGGTGATAGCCCGGCACGTTGACATCCGAGATGTACGCCGGGAACCGGAAGCCGACCATCGTCGCCGGGACGCTCTCGAACTCGAAGACGGTCTCCTCGTCGAGCACCTCCGCCAGTGGCGGGTAGGGAGGCTCCTGTTCGGGCACCGACCGCGTCTGGAGGTAGTCGAACTCGCCCTCGACCCTGATGGCGAAAAGCGCGTCCTGGGCCGGCAGTTTCTCGTCGAGACGCGTGCGAAGCGCCTCGAAATCGACGGCTCCGTCGAGCGGTATCCTCCGGTCGGTGCCAAACTCCGTGACGACCGCGAACGGCGTCGTCTCGTCGTCGGGCACCCGAGAGGCCTCGCCGTCGGGACGCACCACGTACGCCGTGCCGTCGACAACGACCATCTCGCCGTCCGCGCCAGAGAGAGTGCCCAGACCGAGGTCACCATTGCGTTCGAGCTTCTCGACCGAAATCACGCCGTCGAGAGCGCCACCGGCCAGCGCGTCGATGGTCGACACCTGGTAGGTGACGTCGCTGTCCTCGTCTGGACGCTGTGTGAGACAGCCAGCGAGGCTGACGGCGGCGAGCGTGCCGGCAGCCCCGAGAACGTCCCGTCTGCTTTGCTCGCCCGGCACGCCTCGACCGACTCCCGAAGGGCAATTAATCGTTTCGGTACTCCGGACACTTCCGGTCGGTGTACTCGGAGCCGACAGTCTCCCGTCACCGCGGGGGAGTCAGTCCGGCGACGGTGGCGTTCCGACGGTGACGTAGAACGGAATCGTCTCGCGGTGCCGGTAGGTTCCGCTCCGAATCTGGTCGATTGCTTCTCGCCCTGTCGCGCGCCACTCCTGGCGGAGTGTATCGAACTCTGCGGGCGTGGTGTCGCCGGCGAGAATCGTCTCGCGGTCGCTCTCGATGCCCGCGCCGCTTGCCTTTCGCCGGGCGTCCTCGAGTGCGCGCTCGCTGTACGGTGGTTCGATGGTCCGGACGTGGTCGTACCGGCGGACCGTCACCGCCTCGATACCGGCGCGCTCGAACAGGTCCCGCGCCGGGCCGAGCGTGGGGTCGGTCTCGACACTACCCAAGTACAGCGCCCTCGCACGCCGGGCGAGGTCGGCCTCGCCGTCGACGGTAGACTCCACCGCGACGGAACTGTTGTCGGGTTCGATTGCCGCGACGGCGTCGGCGGCGACACGGGTGAACTCCCGCACTGCCCGGACCGGTTCCGGCAGGTTGATCAGTAGTGCCTGACAGGCCACGAGGTCGAACGCGTCTCGCTGGAAGGGGAGTCGCGTGGCGTCACCACGGACCCGCGGGTCGGCGACGTGTGAGAGCAACCCGTCGTCGACGTCGAGCGCGACGGTCCGACCGGGGGTCTCCTCGCGGAGGACACGCGTCAGTTCGCCCGAGCCAGCGCCGACGTCGAGGACGCGCTCGCGTCTCACCAGCGCGAGGTCGGCGAGTGCCTCGCGGTTCTCCCACATCCCCGCTCGCGTCGTCTCCAGGTACTCAGCACTGAACCGGCGCACGCCTCTCTGGACGGGACGGGCGGGCAAATGGCTTCTGGGGACGACCCAAACTGATTTATCACCGGCAGACATCCTCACCGCCATGCAGACCAGACGGGCGGTGCTGGGCGCGCTCGGGGGATTGACGGCCGCGCTGGCTGGCTGTCCGCTGTTGAACGAGCCCAGTTCGCAGGCGGCAGAGCCGGCGGCAGTCGGTGACAGTGCCCTCGACGGCACGGGGTTCGAACTCAAGGAAACCACCGACGAGGTGCTCGAACAGACCGTCGAGGCCGGCGGCGAGAGCACCGACCTCAGCCTGACCAACTGGGTAACCAGATACACCCGTCCGCTCCCGCGTGTCGAGGCCGACGCGGTGCGGTTCACGCTTCTGACGACACCGTCGGTCTCCCTGGCCGGTCAGTCGGTCAACCCGCTCCAGCAACTCGACGAGGCCGCCCTCGTCGAGGAGATGGTCAGTCGCCAGCAGACCGCTCCCGTCGAGAACGTCGAACCGACCGGCCAGCGCACGGTCACCGTCCTCGAGACGGAGGTAACGTTCACCGAGTTCGACGCAGAAACAACAAAGAACCAGGTCGCGCTCCGCCTGTATCTGGGCGACCTGGCCCACGACGGCGACGTAATCGTGGTCTTCGGTCTCCACCCGCAACTGGTCGAGGAAGCCGAGACGATGTACACGCTCGCGGGCGGGGTCGACCACCCGGTCGCCCGGCCACAGAACTGACCCCGGACTACAGCAACTTTGCGGCGCTGTCTGCGACCTCCTCTGGCGTGTCTCCGACCGGGACGCCGGCCTCGCTCAGCGCGTCGATCTTGCTCTGTGCGGTGCCGGTCCCCGACCCGGAGACGATGGCGCCGGCGTGACCCATCCGCTTGCCCGGCGGCGCCGTCCGGCCGGCGACGAAACCGACCACCGGTGTCTCCATCTGCTCGTCGACGTACGCCGCCGCTCGTTCCTCGTCTTCGCCGCCGATTTCGCCACAGAGAACAACCACGTCCGTGTCGGGGTCGGCCTCGAACAGCTCCAGCGCGTCGACGAAATCCGTCCCGATGACGGGGTCACCGCCGATACCGATTGCCGTCGACTGCCCCACGCCACGCTGTGTGAGGTTATCTACGATCTGGTAGGTGAGCGTTCCCGACCGCGAGACGAGGCCGACAGCGCCGGGCGCGAAGATATCGCCCGGCAGGATGCCGAGTTTCGTCTCGCCGGGGGTGATGACGCCGGGACAGTTCGGCCCGACGAGGTAGGTGTCGGTCTCGCCGAGCGCGCGGTAGACGCCGCTCATGTCCTGTGTCGGGATTCCCTCGGTGATGGCGACGACGACGTCGAGGGGTGCGTCGAGTGCCTCGAACAGCGCGTCGGCGGCAAAGGCCGGCGGGACGAACACCACCGAGGCGTCGGCGTCCTCCTCGCGGGCCGCCGCCGAGACGGTGTCGTACACCGGGACGCCGGCGACGGTCTGCCCGCCCTTTCCGGGCACCGCGCCCGCGACCACGTTCGTGCCGTACTCGAGCATCTGCTCGGTGTGGAACCGGCCCTCGCCGCCGGTGAGTCCCTGCACCACGACACGGGTGTCCGCGTCGACGAGGACGCTCACTGTGCCACCTCCGCTGCGGTCGCGACGGCGGCCCGGACGGCCTCCTCGAGTGTCGCCTCCACCCGCACGAGGTCGGTGTTCAGAATCTCCATCCCCTCTGTGGATTTCGTGCCCGCGAGACGGACGATAACCGGCTTCGGGAGTTCGTCGAACGGTTCGAGCGCCTCGTTGATGCCCGCCGCCACCTCGTCGCCGCGGGTGATGCCGCCGAAGATATTGAAGACGACAGCATCGACGCTCTCGTCGCTGAACACCATATCAAGCGCATTGGCGACCCGTTCGGCCTTCGCGCCGCCGCCGATATCGAGGAAGTTCGCCGGGTCGCCGCCGTAGTGGTCCACCAGGTCGAGTGTCGCCATCACCAGACCGGCGCCGTTTCCGACGATGCCGACGTTCCCGTCCAGACGGACGTAGTCGAAGCCGTACTCGTTCGCCCTCGCTTCGAGGTCGCTCTGGGCGGCGTCTTCCTCCATCCCGGCGAGGTCTGGCTGGCGAAAGAGCGCGTCGTCGTCGATATTAAAAACGGCGTCGACGGCGACGAGTTCGTCGTCTGCGGTGACCATCAGCGGGTTGATTTCGGTGTCGCTGCCGTCTCGCTCGTCCCAGAGTCTGTACAGCGTGCCAAGCACCGAGGCCACTTCGCCGGCGACTGCGCGGTCGATACCGGCGTCGTCGACGGCCTTTCGCGCCTGAAACGGGTGCATCCCGAACGCGGGGTCGACCTCGACGCGCGCGATTGCCTCGGGGCTCTCGGCGGCCACCGCCTCGATGTCGACACCGCCACGCGCCGAGGCCATCGCCACCGGGCGTCCGGCGTCGCGGTCCATCGTCACCCCGAGGTACAGTTCGTCGACGGGGTCGATGGCGGCCTCCACGAGCACGCGGTCGACGTGGTACCCCTTTAGCTCCGTGCCGAGAATCCTGTCTGCGGCCTCGCGTGCCCCGTCGGCGTCGTCGACGCGCTCGATACCGCCGGCCTTGCCGCGGCCGCCGACCTGGACCTGTGCCTTTACTACCACGGGGTAGCCAATCTCCTCGGCAGAGTCGACCACCTCCTCGGCCGTCCGCGCCAACTGTGCCGCTGGCGTCGGGATACCGGCCCCGTCGAAAATCTCCTTTGCCTGGTACTCGTGCAGTCGCATGTGCTACCACGACGGTTCGAGCGACCCCGAGTTAGTAGTACCGAAACCCACAGTGACTGCCAATCAAACGACGTGAGGCCGACGACACACTCGCTACGCCGCCGGCACTGGCCCGGACAGGCCCGCCGCCGTGGTAGAGCGACACCGTCGCCCGTGGGGATAGCTGGCGCAGGTCCGAGCGTGTGCAGACTCGACGGGGTGGCGGTCGGCCACACCAGTCAGGACGGCCGTGGGACCCGCAACTGGCCCTCGTGTCGCCAGCGCAGGGCGAGCACACCGGCGACCATCACGAGCAGGTGGACCGGAACCGTCAGCGCGAACGCGGCCCCCGTGCCGGCGGCCACCAGCGGCACCGACACGCCGGCGACTCCGAGCACCAGGACGACCACCACCGACGTGATGAGTCCGTCCCTGATGGCACTGGGCAACTCCTCTCGCAGGAGGTCACGGAGCGTCTTCCCGTCGAAGTCCCTGAACGTCTCGAAACACATGCTTACAGTTCGTGGTTCCAGTAACTTAAACTGATGTGTGGGGTTCCCACACGGCCGCCGGTCCGCGCGTCACGGCGGCGAGTTGGCGAGTCGAAACAGATTTTCCGCTGCCCGACAGAGGGCGACGTGGCGAGGGTGGCTGAGTCCGGCCAAAGGCGGCGGGCTTAAGACCCGCTCCCGAAGGGGTTCCTGGGTTCGAATCCCAGCCCTCGCACTCCCCGGCAGAGTGCGGTGTCGACTCCGACACGTACCCCGAGTGTCTCCCGCCCGTGGTCGTCGCCAGAACTCCGACCGCGGGTCGACCAGACAACTCGAGCAGTCGTCGGTGACAACCTGTCAGAACGTGTTTGATAAGACCTTTGTCGGTACTGGACCCACGAACTGGTATGCGACCGATAGACGACAGCCCGCTGGTGCGGGACGGCAAGATACTGGTCTTGGCCTACGACCACGGACTGGAGCACGGTCCCGTCGACTTCGAGGACGTTCCAGAGAGCGCCGACCCCGAGCGCGTCTTCGAGGTGGCGACACACCCTGCGGTGACGAGTCTCGCGGTGCAGAAAGGTGTCGCCGAGGCGTACTACCCCTCCTACGAGGACGAGGTAGACCTGCTGGCGAAGCTCAACGGCACCTCGAATCTCTGGATGGGCGAGTACGACTCTGCGGTCAACTGGTCGGTGGACTACGCCCACGAGGTCGGCGCTACCTCTGTGGGTTTCACCCTCTATGGCGGGTCGAACCACGAGGTGGAGATGGCAGAGGAGTTCCGTGACGCACAGGAGGCGGCCCGCGCCCACGACCTGCCGGTGGTCATGTGGGCCTACCCACGGGGCCAGGGTGTCAAAAACGACACCAAATCCGGTGTCATCGCCTACGCCGCCCGGCAGGCGATGGAACTGGGGGCCGACGTGGCGAAAGTAAAGTATCCCGGCAGTCCCGAGGCGATGGAACAGGTCGTCGAGATGGCCGGCCCGACGAAGGTCATCATGTCCGGTGGCTCCAAGCGCAGTGACCGCGAGTTCCTCCAGAGTGTCGAGGCGGTCATCGACGCTGGCGGGGCCGGACTGGCCGTTGGCCGGAACGTCTTCCAGCGCGAGAACCCCGAGCAGATTCTCGACGCCCTCGAGAAACTCATCTACGAGGAAACCTCGGTCGACGCGGCACTGGCCGCCGCGGAGCGATGACCGACCGGGTCTTCGAGACCGTCGCCAGCGTCGCCGGCGAGATACGCCCGGCACTCGCCAAGCGCCGCTCGTACGAGGCCGAAACCAACCCCAGCGGCGAGCGCCAACTCGCGGCCGACGTCTACGCCGACCAGTTGCTCGAAGAGCGCCTGCTGGCGCTCGATGCGGTCGGTTCCTACGCCAGCGAGGAACGCGAGGCCCCCGTCACCGACGACGGCGCGTACCACGTCGCCTGTGACCCGCTGGACGGTTCGTCGAATCTCACGTCCAACAACGGGATGGGGACCGTCGTCGGGGTCTACGACCGGCCACTGCCCGCGCCCGGTGACGCACTGGTCGCGGCGGGGTACGTGCTCTACGGGCCCGTGACGACGATGGTGGTCGCACGCGAGGGGACGGCCAGCGAGTACCTCCTCGACGGTGGTTCGATGGAGTTGCTCGACGCGGAGCTCTCGTTGCCCGCGGACCCCGTGGTCTACGGTTTCGGCGGGCGCGCCCCCGACTGGCCGGCGGAGTTCGCGTCCTACGTCCGCGATATCGAGGCCGACCGGCTAAAACTCCGGTACGGCGGCGCGATGGTCGCCGACGTGAACCAGGTGCTCACCTACGGCGGCATCTTTGGCTACCCGATGCTCGAGGACCACCCGAACGGAAAACTCCGCCTCCAGTTCGAGGGCCACCCGGTGGCGAAGATCGTCCGGGCAGCAGGTGGCGCCTCCTCCGACGGCGAGGGGTCGTTGCTCGACAGGGAACCCGACGAACTCCACGCCCGCTCGCCGGTGTTCGTCGGCACCGCGTCGCTGGTCGACCGTCTCGAAGCAGTGTTCGAGTAGGGTGGCTTCGTCGTCTCGAATCTTCTGTCCGCGCGAGCGCGTCAGTCTGCTTCGTCGGGTCGCGCCAGCAGGTCTGCCTCGTATCTCGTGACCGCCTGCACGACTGCGCTGGCGTCCTCCTCGGGCACGTCGAACGCGTCGAGACTCTCCCAGAGGAGTTCTACCGCCCGCTGGATGTGCGCTGGAGTAAACGGAACGTGGAGGTGGGCCTCGCGGACGGGTTCGGCGTCGTAGGTCTCCGGACCACCCGCTGCCTCGCAGAGGTGGTCGGTCTGGGTCCGCCGGAGTTTCTCCATGTCGGCGCTCTCGAAGAACGGCCCCAGTTCGTCGTCGGCCAGCAGTCGGTCGTAAAAGTCGTCGACGACCGCGCGGATTCCCTCGCGTCTCCCGAGGCGATTGTACAGTGTCTCCTCCGCCATGTCGACAAATTGTGTGTTTCGGCCGTATATAACTGTGTCTTCAGGCTATCTTCCGGGTCTTTCTCTGACACCCCCGAAGTGGGCGACGAACGACTGCCACAGCGACTGTGGAGCACTCGACGCGCGTGGGACGGTCTGGCCTTCTACCCAGAGACACGACTCCAGCAGGGAGGTCGGCGAACTCGCCGTCGACAGCGTCAGGTCGCCGTCGACAACGTCACAGGTCGACGCGGTCGCCGATTTCGACGATTTCGAACTGCCGGGGGTAGTCGAAACTGTTGGCGTGGTGGTGCAGCGCCGTCGGGTCGGCGTTCATCCCCTTCCACATGTCCCAGTGGGTCGGAATCAGGCGGTCGAGTTCGAGTTCGACCGCCGCCTCGACGAGTGTGTTCTCGTCGTTGTACCAGGTCGTTCGCTTCGGGTCGTGGCTCTGTTTGTCGGGAATCATCCCAGTCGACCCGAAGGCGAGCACCCCGAGGTCGATGTCGTGGGCCGCGAGGTTGCCGAACCCGCCCGGTCGGGCGTCGCCAGCGTGGGCGAACGTGCCCGCCTCGTGGTCGACGACGTACGACACCGGTTGCTCGGCGTCGGGGTCGTTTGCCGGGCCGACCGTCACCGAGAGGTCGCCGACCGCGAACTCGTCGCCGACCGCAATCTCGTGGAACTGCGCGTCGTCGACCTCCCACCGGTCGCGCCAGGCCTGCTCGGCGACGGCGTCCATACTCGCGCCCGGCGCGTGGAAGGTCGCGCCGGTCGCCGCGAGAATCGGTGCCTGACTCGGGCCGTCGACGTGGTCCGAGTGCTCGTGGGTCGCGAGCACGGCGTCGGCCTCGGCGACGTCGGTCGGGTCGAACGGCACCGGAATCATCCGCACCGTCCGGGGTGGGTCGCCGGTGCCGAGATAGGGGTCGATAAACAGCGTCGTTCCGCCCGAACTCTTCAGCACGAAGCCGTTACAGCCCAGATACCAGAGCGCGACCCCGGCGGGGTCTGCTTCCTCGATAGCCCGCACCAGCCAGTCACCCCAGTCGCTGTGAACCGTCATAGAGTCTACTGCACCCGAGAGCCGACTAAGGGTTTCGGAACGCCGCTCGCGCGGGACCGTCGGCTGGCGGCGCGGAACGGACACGTTCTTTCCGGTGGCCCACAGAGAGGAGAGTATGAGCGACCCAGTTCCCTCGGACCACCCGGCCGTCGACTCACACCGGGTGGAACTCGACTCCGTCGGGTCGACGAACCGTTCACAGATTCCGCTCCCGGCGGCGCTGTCGCCCGACGCCGGCGAGTTCGTCCGCCTGGTCGTCGGTGGGACGGCCACACACGCCGAGGTCGGCACCACACTCCGTGGTGACGCCGCGGTCAGGAGTGCCTACCACAACCGCCAGCGGGCCCGGACGGGCGACGGCGTCGACCTCCTGAGCGAGTGGCTCGACGAACACGACCACGGCCCGGGCAGTACGCTCGTTCTCGACGTGCTCACGGCGGGGTACGCCTACGGACTCAGAGAACCCGGCCAACGGGTCGTCTACGACCCCGTCGAACAACCGCGCTCCTCGCTGCAGGAGATCGCCGAGAACCTCGACAGCCGGTAGCCCCCGCCCGGATAGAGTTCAGACGGCGTACAGATTTCTTTGTCTACCACGAGATTTCTTTGCCCAATCGACAACATTAATACTCCAAAGCCACCAACTTCTGGTGATGAGTAAGTCAAATCAGGAGTGGTGGCCAAACCGTCTCAGTTTGGACATCCTCGACCAAAACGCTCGCACAGTCGACCCGATGGGCGAGGAGTTCGACTACGCGGAGGCGTTCCAGGAGTTGGACCTCGAGGAGGTAAAGGCCGACATCGAGGACGTGATAACGACCCCACAGGAGTGGTGGCCAGCCGACTACGACCACTACGGTCCATTTATGATACGGATGGCCTGGCACAGTGCCGGCACCTACCGTGCCAGCGACGGCCGCGGCGGTGCGGCGGGCGGGCGCCAGCGGTTCGCGCCGCTGAACAGTTGGCCCGACAACGCCAATCTCGACAAGGCACGGCGACTGCTCTGGCCGGTCAAGGAGAAGTACGGCAAGAACCTCTCCTGGTCGGACCTGATCGTGCTCGCGGGGAACGTCGCAGTCGAGTCGATGGGGTTCCAGACCTACGGCTTCGCGGGCGGCCGCGAGGACGCCTTCGAACCCGACGCCTCGGTCGACTGGGGGCCCGAAAACGAGTTCGAGGCGAACGAGCGGTTCGAAGAACCCGGCGAGATAAAGGGCGGACTCGGCGCCTCCGTTATGGGGCTGATTTACGTCAACCCGGAGGGTCCAAACGGCAACCCCGACCCGATGGCGTCGGCGAAGAACAACCGGCAGACCTTCTCCCGGATGGCGATGGACGACACACAGACGGCCGCGCTCATCGCCGGCGGCCACACGTTCGGCAAGGTCCACGGTGCCGACGACCCCGAGGAGGCCCACGGCCCCGAACCGGAGGCCGCGCCAATCGAGAACGTGGGGCTTGGCTGGCAGACCGGCGAGGAGGCCACACGCGACGGCGTGACCACCAGCGGCATCGAGGGGCCCTGGACCCAGTCACCGACCGAGTGGGATATGGGCTACGTCAACAACCTGCTCGAATACGAGTGGGAACCCGAGAAAGGCCCCGGCGGCGCGTGGCAGTGGACGCCAACGAGCGAGGCACTGGAGAACAGCGCACCCGACGCACAGGACCCCGACGAGCGGGTGACGCCGATGATGCTCACGACGGATATCGCGCTCAAGCGCGACCCCGAGTACCGCGAGATAATGGAGGAGTTCCAGCAAAATCCCGCGAAGTTCGGGATGTCGTTCGCGAAAGCCTGGTACAAACTGACCCACCGCGACATGGGACCGCCCGAGCGGTTCCTCGGCCCGGAGGTGCCCGACAAGACGATGGTCTGGCAGGACCCGATTCCGGACGTCGACCACGAACTGGTCGGTGAGACGGAGATTGCCGACCTCAAACGCGAGATTCTCGAGACGGAACTGTCGCGGTCGCAACTGGTGAAAACCGCGTGGGCGTCGGCCTCGACGTACCGCGACAGCGACAAGCGCGGCGGCGCCAACGGCGCCCGGATTCGCCTCGAACCCCAGAAGAACTGGGAGGTGAACGAACCGGCACAGCTGTCGACGGCTCTCGACACCCTGCAGGAGATCAAAGAGTCGTTCAACGACTCTCGCACGGACGACGTGCGGGTGTCACTCGCAGACCTAATCGTGCTGGGTGGCAACGCCGCCGTCGAGCAGGCCGCCGCCGAGGCCGGTCACGACGTCGAGGTCCCGTTCGAACCCGGTCGGACCGACGCCAGAGCCGACCAGACCGACGCCGACTCCTTCGAGGCGCTCAAGCCGGAGGTCGACGGCTTCCGCAACTACGTCCGGAGCGACACCGACGACCCGGCGGAGGAACTGCTGGTCGAC
>CAZHPM010000063.1:0-12735 GCA_964534485.1 uncultured Halobacteriales archaeon | reverse complement strand
CGTGACCACTTCGCGCTCTTTCCCGAGACGGGGTACGAATCACAGACGGTCACCTGTGTCGAGAACACCCGGGGTATCGACGTCGCCGACACGGTCGAACGGGTCTCCCAGCAGTACGATTTCGTTTTCTCCAGTGGCTACGGCCACATCAGCGAGGAGTCGTTCCGCATCGGCCACATGGGCGAACACACCGTCGAGAGCATCCGCGAACTGACCGACGCTATCGAAGACGTCGCCGGACTGTGACGCGACACCTCCTCCGCTCCTGGCCTCCCCGTTGCCCCTGCCACGACGGTGTTGTCCGATACTCCCAATACGAAGAATTATAAGCGAGTACCCCCTCAAACTGGTATGGAACAGAACGTCGGTGCGACAGACCAACAGGTCAGAACTGGACTCGGTGCGGTACTCGGAGTCGGGTCGCTCGCAGCACTCGCAGGCGTCGGACTGCCGGCACTGGCCGCGCCAGTGCTTGGCGTGTTCGCACTCGTGTTGTTCGTGACGGCAGCAACGGGAACGTGCGGTCTGTACTCCCTCATCGGAGCCAACACCTGCCGGGCCAACGTGGAGCGCTCGCAGTAGAGTCCTGCCGACTCTGTCTTGCAGACGACTCAGTGTAGCGGTATCGCAAAACCGGGCGTGCCCGCGCTGGCCGTCCTCGCCGACCCGGTGACGGGCGAGGTACCCGGCCCGTCCGCGGCGGCCGCGCCTCTCGCTTCTCCGAACCACTCACCGCGTACCCGGTAGTGTCTCTCGCGGCGGTCGATGGTACACCCCCCCGTTGCGTACCCACGAGTAGCAATTAACGTTCCTTATATTCTTTCCGCAGAAGTGTTTTGTGTGCCAATCAGTTTGGGTAATGTATGGAAGAACGTGAGATTACGTGCATCGAGTGTGGACGGACGACCAACTCGCCCATCACCGAGTGTGACGGCTGTGGCGGAACGGAGTACCGGAGTTTCGTTCCCGGTGTGGCCGCGAACGCGGACGAGGAGCTGGCGGGGACCATCGCAGAACTGAGCAGTTCCGTCAACCCGGTCGGGCCGCGCTGACCGGTCTGTCTGCCGACTGCACCGGCCGCCGGCACCGACGACTCCGGACAGTCCGCGACACTCGCGGTTGCGGGTCTGCCCACGTCGTCGGTGGTGGCCGTCTCGTGGATGACGCTCGCGAGCGCGGTTTCCCCGCCGGCCGTGACCGGTCACGCGGTGTCGACGGTCCCGTCGAGGGCGGCGACCCGCCGCCGAATCTCTTCTGTGGTGTCGGGCAGCGCGGTGACCGTGACCGTGATGTGGTCGCCGTAGTCGACGGTGTCGACGGCGGCGTTGTCGTGGAGCCACGCCACCAGCGCGTGTGCGTCGTCGGCGTACGGCAGCGTCACCGAGAGCCGTGATGTCGGTAACGAGTCGACGACAGTTTCGCGCAGTCGGTCGGCGGCCGGGTCGGACAGGATACGCACCTCCGCGCCGACTGCGCCGTGGTCGCCGCCCGCGCCGCCGGTGACGAGGAGACACGGTGCCGCCGTTGTCTCGCGCAGCGCCCGGACGGTCCCCGCGACCGGGGCCACGGTGTCGGTTCCGAGAACGAGGAGGTCCGCACGGTCGACCGCGGCCATCGTCCCCGGCACGGCCCCGCGGTACCACGACGGGAGGCCGTCGACGAGTCCCGGGACCCGTGTCACCGCGACCGGCCCCGGTTCCAGCGTGACGGAGTCGGTGGTGGCCTCGCCCGGTGCCAGCGGATTCTGGCCGTTTTCCTCTCGGTCGGTGAGTGTCCTCCAGAGGCCCGGGTCGACGCCGAGTCGTCCGGCGAGGACGACCCGGGCACCGGTCCCGGCGTGTGTCTGTGCCACTGCCCGGCGTCTCTCCGCGACCCGCTCGTCGAGGGCGCCGTCCAGACGGTCACACCGGCGGTCGATGTCCTCGATACGGGCGTCGGCAGCCTCCCGGTCGGCGCGGCTCTCGTTTGCGAGTCGCCGGCGTTCGACCCGGAGTCTGCGCCGCTTGGCACGGTTCTCTGCCACGGTGTTTCCCGCGGCCGCGAGCCCGTCGAGAACGACCATTCGCCGGTCACGGAGTGTCACCGGCGGCAGTGTCCCGAGCAGGTCCGCCGCCTGTCCGGGGTGGAGGTCGTTGTCGACGACGACACAGTCTGCACCGGTGGTCTCGACCGCCGTGGCCGTCTCCTCGACGGTCTCCGGGCCAACGTGGAAGCGGTTGTGCTCCGGGCAGGTGGTCGTCACGCTCTCCGCGACCGTGTATCCAAGCGCCGTCAGAACCCGCTCGATGCCAGACGTCGCAGGGACCGCGTCGGCCCCGTCCCGGCGCAGGAGAACAGCGGGTGTCTCGTCTCGACTCATACTACCGTCAGATTGCGGGTCCGTGGGCGTCGGTCGGGGCAGTCACTCCACCACCTCGGCCGCCTCGCCCACGGTCGCGGTGAACCCGATTTCGCGGAGTCTGTCGGCGAGCGGTGTTCCGATTCCCGAGGCGGGCGTCAGGACACCACCGTCGAGCGGTGAGTCGGTGTCCTCCCGGGTCAGACAGACCGCGGACTCGCCGACCATCCGCGCGGTCGCCCCGTAACCGGGGTCCCAGTCCGCGCCGAACTCGGCCTCCACCGCGAAGGGACCGTCCGTGGCCGTCCCGCGCCCGAGCAGGCACACCGTGAACTCCCCTCTCTCGGTCTCCGCTCGCGTCGGCCCCTCGCCGGGGTCGGGAAAGACGAACTGCTGGAGGGCCGAGCGGACCGGACTCACGGACATCGCGGCGGTGAACAGGCCGATACCGCCGGCGGTGAGACCCGCGGTGGCCGCACCGACGGGCCCGGAACCGGTGGTCACGACCTCGCCACACCGGAACTCCCGGCTCCACGGGTAGTCGAGCAACGCGTTGCTCCGCCGGACGACCCGCTCGTTTATCGCCGCCATCGGTGACGGGGCCGTCCACACCGACCGTAGCGGGTCCTTTCGCGCCGTGCGTTGCTCGCCCCGGTCGACGCCGTCGCGCTCGCCGGACGGGGCCAGCGAGTAGGGGTTCCGGAGTGTCTCCCGCACGAGTGGGTCCTGGGAGGCGGCCTCGAACAACTCGGTGAAACTGGCCAGTGTGCCGCCGCTGACGTCGCCGCTGCCGTCCTCGACGTAGATGCGAACGATGTCGCAGGGAGCGCCGTACTCCTCGCGTGCGAACGACTGGACGAGCAGGGTGCCGATATCCGCGGGCACGGAGTCGAACCCACAACTGTGGACGATGCGCGCGCCGGCGTCGACGGCCGCCTCGTGGTAGCGGTCGACCATCTCCCGTATCCAGTTCACCTCGCCCGTCAGGTCGCAGTAGTCGGTGCCGGCCTCGATACAGGCCTCGACCAGCGGCGTCCCGTAGGTCGTGTAGGGGCCGACAGTCGTGCAGACGACCCGCGTGCTGCGGGCGAGTTCGTCGAGACTCTCCCGGTCTGTCGCGTCACCGACCACGACCGGTATCGCCTCCCAGCCGGCGTTCCGGCCGCTGAGTTCCCCGGCGAGTTCCTCGAGTCGGTCCGCGTCCCGGCCACCGACTGCCAGCGAGAGACTGTCCGCGGTGTACTCTGCGGTGAGATAGTCGGCGACGAGGCGTCCCGCGACGCCCGTCGCGCCCCACACGACGACGTCGTGCCGTTGGTCACTGTCCGTGGCGGTCATCGACTTTCTGTTACCGTTCCAGACGCTAAATCAGCAGGATTCCCGCCGCCCGTGTCCGGACGGCCGCCGGCGCGACGCTCGCGGGACGGTCCCGGCGGCGGAGGATTCACACACACGGCACACCAACGGTCTGTATGCACTGGCACCGACGGCGCGACTTGGAGGGTGGAAAGGAACTGGGCGTCTGGCTACTGGTCGACGACGGCACCGTCGACACCGAACTGTACGTCGAGACCCACGAGTACCGGGGCGGCGACTTCGACGTCTACACCGCCACACCGGCCGGCGAGTGGACACACGTTGGCACCCACGAGACGGCGACAGCGGCCTTCGACGCGGCGCTCGAACACGTCGAACAGAGCCCACACCCCCTGGCGGGTCCCGACCACTGAGTCACGCGGCCGACAGTCTCTCTACAGCCACGGTGTGCTACCGGGGCGGGAGTACCCGCGCACTTGTACCTGTCGCGCGGTTCCGGTTCCAGAGAGACACACGCCCGTGTTTTACTGGACCCGTTACGACCACAGAACAGAATGTCTTCGCCACACCGACTCACCCCGAACCGACAACACGCGGCGCTCGTCGGCGCCGTGCTCGCGCTGTGTCTGGGTTTCGCCGCTGCCCCGGCAGCAGGCGAGAACGTGACACGGACCACCGGGGAGTTCACCGTCTCCGACTCGGTCGTCGAGAGTGACACCCCGGACCCGCCCTCGGACCGCCTTGGCTGGGAGAACGGCGTCTGGGCGAACGCGACGCTGTCGGTCGACCAGTCCGACGGCATCACCGAGACCGAACTCGAGGCGGTCGTCGCGCGGTCGATGGCCCGTGTCGAGTCGATTCGAGGCATCGAGTTCGACCGGACACCGCCGGTGCGGATTCTGTTTATCCAGGAGCACATCTCGGCCGTCGAGAACGGTTCACAGCTCTCGACACCGCGCTCCGACGCCGCGTCGACACTGCTCAACCAGCAGTACGAGGCGCTGTTCTTGCTCGACGAGTCAGAGAACGCCCTCGAGGCCCGCAGCAATCTCACCAGATTCGTCAACGGCTACTACGACCCCGAGAGTCGGAACGTGACGATGATATCGGCGGACAACACGGTGCGACAGATTCGGGAGGGCACCCTCGCACAGGAGTTGTTCCACGCACAGCAGGACAGCCAGTTCGACCTGCCAGAGACGGCCGGTCTCGCGCAGGGAGGCACAATCGAGGGGCGCAACACGAACAACAGCTACATCGAGGGTGACGCGAACTACGTGCAGGCGCTGTACGAACAGCGCTGCGAGAGCGAGTGGGCGGGCACCTGCTACCGGCCGGGTCGTGTGCCGTTCTCGGACACCAGCGCGCTCAACGAGGACGTCTCGCGACTGTTCCAGCAGCCGTACAACTCCGGGCTCGCGTTCGTCCGCGACCGCCACGAGGAGTCGGGGTGGGAGGCCGTCGACGAACTCTACGAGAACCCACCCGCCAGCACCGAACAGGTCATCCATCCCGAAAAGTACGGCGTGGACGAACCGACGGACCTGCGGATAGACGACCAGAGCAGTGGGGCGTTCCGACCGCTGCGGGTCGACGACGAACGCGCCACCCAGTCGGTCGGCGAACCGGGACTGTACGCGGCGCTTTTGTCCCCGGCACTGGAGACGCGCGACGCCGAAATCATCCCCGCCAGTTCACACATCGACACCGAACCCGGTCCCCCGAACCGGCAGTTCGACCACCCGATAACCGAGGGATGGGACGGTGACAGACTCCTGCCATACGTCGCGACCGACGGCAACGCCACCGGCTACGTCTACGAGACGGCCTGGGACGGACCGACCGACGCCCTGGAGTTCCACGCGGGGTACCGCACGCTGCTGGCCTACCACGGGGCAGAGCCGGTTGCCGGGGCGAACAACACCTACCGTCTCCCCGAGCGTAGCGGGTTCGGCGGCGGCATCCACCTCAACCGGACCGGCGACCGTCTGCGAATCGTGCACGCACCGTCGGTCGACGCTCTGGCCGAGCTCCGCCGGGGGACACTCTCCGCGGCTGCCTCCGAGCCGACCGTCCCGTGGGAGCGCTCGGAGAGACGGTGGGAACTGGACACCGAACAGTCGGTTTCGGTGGCACAGCTCTCGAACGGCACCATCTACCTCCAGAACGGGAACAGCAATCTGTCGGCAGTCGACCGGACCACCGGCGACCGGCAGTGGCAGCGGGCGCTCGACCAGCGGCTCCTGTCCGCGCCGGTCGTCTCGAACGGGACTCTCTACGCCGTGACCGACGCCGCGACCGGGAGCCCGACTCTGCTCGCGTTCGACGCCGCGACCGGCGACCGGCGGTGGCGACAGGGGGCCACTGACCCGATCATCAACAGGCTGGTCGTCGACAGTGGCACCGTCTACGCCGGCGATACGACCGGCACGGTCCACGCGTTCGACGCCGCGACCGGCACACAGGAGTGGGCCACCGCCGTGAGTGAGCGCGCCGTCCCTCGCCCGGTCGTCACGAACGACACCGTCATCGTCGGGACCAGCACCGGAGTCGTCGCGCTCGACGCCGCCACCGGCGAGCAGGCCTGGCGCACCGAACCGGACGACACGGTCTTTTTCCGGCCAACTGTCGCCGGGGAGACGGCGTACGTCCCGGCGCTCAGTCCGGCCGGACCGACCGTGCGCATCCACGCGCTCGACACGGCCACCGGCGACCGCCAGTGGACACGCGAGACTGCCGGGACGGGGCGCCCCTCGCTCACCGTGGCAGACGAGACGGTGTACGCGGCGACGGTCGAGCGCCCGTCTGGCGGCGTCGGCGGTGCTCCGCCGACCACGGTACTGAGTGCCATCGACGGGGCGAGCGGCCAACAGCAGTGGCGTCTCGAACTGAACGGGTCGGTCAACACCGCTCCCGTGGTGTCGAACGGGACCGTCTACGCGGGCACCTCGACCGGCGAACTCAACGCCGTGGCGGCGGCCACCGGCGACCGCCGCTGGAGTGACAGTCTCGCCGACGCGGTCACTTCGCCGCCCGTGGTCGCGGGCGAGACACTGTACGTCGGTGACGAGGGCGGTGTCCTGTCCGCGCTCGACGCGACGACCGGCGACAGACGGTGGTCGTTCCTCGCGGATGGCCTGGCCGGTCTCACGCCGACTGTCGTCGGCGACACCGTCTACGCCGACGCCGAAACCACGCTGTACGCCGTCGGAGCGGCGAACGACTCCGGCGACACTCCCGACGACGACTTGGACGACGACACTCCCGACGACGACCCGGACGACCGACCGGACGACGACACCCCTGACGACGGACCGGACGGTGACGACTCGGGGTCGAACAACAGCACGGAGAACGGTTCCGGGGCAGACGGAGACGGTGCCGGGTTCGGGGTGCTCGCGGTGGTTCTCGCGCTGTCTGCGGTCGTCGTGCTCGCGCGGTCGAGTCGATAGCCGCCGGTCCCGTCGGTCAGGTGCCGGTTCGGACCTCGAAGCGCGCGCCGCCCTCGGCACTCTCGGTGGCGACGATTGTCCAGTCGTGTGCCTCGACGATATCTCTGACCAGCGCGAGACCGAGGCCGTTCCCATCCTCGCCCGTGGTGTAGCCGTGGTCGAACACCTCTCCCCGCTCCTCGTCGGGAATGCCGGCACCACTGTCTTCGACGTAGAACCCGGCCTCGGAGTCGAACGGGCCGACACGGACGGTCAGCGGACACTCGTTGTGCTCGAGCGCGTTCCGGAACAGGTTCTCGAAGACCTGCACCAGACGGGTCGAGTCTGCCTCGACGGTCGCGTTCTCGACGCGAACGTCCAGTTCGCTGTCACCGGTATCGACGTATCCCCAGGCCTCCACCACGACGTCCGCGAGCGAACACTCCGTCGTCTCCTCGATGTCCCGTCCGGCCCGGGCCAGTTCCAGCATGTCGTCGATCATCGTCTCCATCCGGTCGAGAGCGTCCCGTATGTACTCGACGTTTTCGTCGTCGCTGTCGATCAACTCTGCCCGGCCGCGCGCGACGCCGAGTGGGTTGCGGAGGTCGTGCGAGACCATCGACGCGAACTGGTCGAGACGTTCGTTCTGCCGTCTCAGCCGTTGCTCGCGCCGACGGCGTTCGGTGATGTCCCGGAGAAAGACGACCGTGCCGACCGACTCGGACCCTCTGGTTATCTCCGAGAGTCGGACCGAGACGTACCGCGTTCCGCTGTCGACAGTGAGTTCCAGTTCCCGCTCCCGTTCGTCCACGACCCCGTCGACGTAGCCAGCCAACTCCGGGTGGAGTTGTCGAAACGGTCGGCCGATGTCCGCCGCTGTCAGTCCGGTCACGATTCGTGTCGCGGCAGTGTTGTAGTCGACGAGCCGGGACTGCCCGTCGAGTACGAACATCGCGTCCTCTGTCTCGTCGAGAACGACATCGCGGGCAATCGGCGAGAGCTCGTAGAAACCGTACCGGAACACCACGTACCCCACGCCGAGCACGAAAACCGAGATACCGAACGGGGTGTGGTCGTACGTCTGGACGGGAGTCAGTTCGAGTATCGAACCCAGAAACGGCACGACACTGACCAGAACCACGCCGGCGATAGCCGTTGTCTGTTCGCTCACCTGCGAGCGGCCGCGCTCGAAGAGACTCGCCAGGTAGTAGATACCACACGCCAGACTGACCAACACGTACACTACCCCGAGAGCGCGCCCCGCCCCGACGCCGACGTCGACGTGTGGAAACGGCGTCTCGCGGACCGTAACCGGGGCGTAGAGTCCGTACAGCGGATTCGTCACCATCGCCGCCACGAGCACCAGATAGACGGCCACGAGCAGACGAACGAGCGGGTTCGTGCGCACCGAGCGGTGGGTGTAGGAGGCGGCGAACACGACCCACATCAACGGAATACTGCCCCCTATCACCAGTGACAGGTACTGCATCAACAGCTGGCTGTTCCGACCGGAGAGCACGACGCCGGCCGTCGCAACGAGTGACCAGACTCCGAGTGTGAACACGAGCACGCTGAAACAGCGTCTCGACCGTATCTCGGTCCGAAACAGCACCCAGTAGCCAAGAGCCCCGGCACTGACCGCCGAGACGAGGTGTGTGCCCGCGTACAGAACCAGGAGGGCATCGTCCACACGAGAAAGTGTTTTTGCCACAGTAAATAATTTTACCCCGACACCGCGTGCCGGGGACAGACCCGCCAGCGCCACGCGAACGGTGCCAGTCCCCGACGCCGGCCGGTGACGCGCTCGAACGAGACTGTCAGAACGACTCGCGTGCCACCCACACAAACGTTTAACTGGCGGGAGACTGCCAGATGCGATATGGGAGCCACTGGCGATTACCAGATACAGGGGTTGAATCTCACCGACAACCAGTACACGGTCGAACAGGCACTCATCAGAAACAAGTACAAGGCAATGGACGCCAGCGGCAACACGTTACTGAAGAGCAAACAGAAACTCCTCAAGATGAAAGAGGAGTTTCCGTTCACCGACCCGAACGGAAACGAGATTTTCAAAGTAAAGGCCGGCGGGATACTGGATGTCGCGGGCGATTACATGCTCTCTGACTCGGCAACCGGCGAGGAGTTGGTCATCCTCGACAACGACTACTCTATCCTGCAAGACACCTGGAAGATTCGTGACGCACAGACGGAGACGAAACTCGCCGAAATCAACTCGCGCGGTGCGGCGGTGACACTCGCCCGGAATCTCATCCCGTACGTCGGCCCGCTGATTCCTCACAAGTACGAGATTACCGACCAGCAGGGAGGGCACGTCGGCAACATAAACGGCCAGTTCTCGCTGAAAGACCGCTACGAGATTACCATCGACGACGCCAGCAGTGTCCCAAAGGAACCGATTGTCGCGGCGGCGATGGTAATCGACGCGATTCAGGGCAACTGACCGTTCGCGGCCAGGCGAGCGACGCCGCGTACGCCGGGAACGGCCGGCGGTGACTCCAGTGGTTCGCCGGGTCGGAGTGTTCGAGACGCGTCCCGCGCAGTCGGGATTACTCGGGCGAGGGAACACCGCGCTCTCGGCCCTCGGTGACGCTCTCGGTGGCGTGGTCGTCGGAGGGCACCGCACTCACCCGCCGGAACACCGCCACCGGGTCGCCGAGTCGCCGCCAGTGCCACCAGGTTCGGGCGACGACCCAGAGTTTGCGCGCCCGGGAGAGTGTCGGCCGCGTCGAGAGCACGTCGAACTCCTGGTTCCGGATGAGTCGGTGGTGTTCCGCGTAGAGCACGGCCGCGAGCAACACGCCGAACTGGCAGTCGTCCGGGAGCCGTTCGATACCGCCGACACCCTCGCGGTAGCGCCGTTCGGCGCGGCACAGTTCCGTGCTGACTGCGCGTCTGAACCCGGGTGTGACCTGCCCGGCCCGGAGGTCGTCGACGGTCACGTCGTGCTCTCGGAGCGTCTCCAGGGGCAGATACACCCTGTCGAGGTCCTCGATGTCCTCGCTGACGTCCCGGATGAAGTTCGTCAACTGGAACGCCTCGCCGAGCGCCATCGCGTGGCGACGGGTCTTCTGGTCGTCGGCGTCCATGATGGTGGTCATCATGTTACCGACGGCCGCCGCCGAACCACGCATGTACCCCTCGAGGTCCTCGTAGGTTTCGTACCGCTCGGTGTCGATATCCGCGAGCATAGCGTCGATAAACGCGTCGACCTCCGCCTCGGGAATCCCCTCGCGTTCGCGGAGTTGTGCGAACGCCTCCACGACCGGTTCGTCGGGCTCCGCGCGGCCGACCGCGGCCGCACGAATCTGCTCCAACTGCTCGCGTTGCTGGGCGGTGGTCAGTTTCTTCTCGCCGTCGACGACCTCGTCGGCAATCCGAAAGAAGCCGTAGAGGACGTACGTCTGCTCGCGAATAGAGGCGGGCAACAGCCGGGTCGCGTAGTAGAACGTCCGACCGGTCTGTTTATGAATTTCCTTTCCGCGGTCGCGCTGTGCCTCGTTCACGTACTGTCGTTTGGCGGTACAAACATAAAAATACGACCTTATCTGTTCGCACCCGCGTCCGAGGTGTCGTCAGTCGACGGCGTAGCCAAGCGCCGAGTCGATCCGGCCCAACTCCGGGCCGGTTGTTCGCTCCCCGACGACGTAGCCGGCGTCGTTCGCGACGAGTCCCGACCCGACCAGCGGGCCGCCGTAGTTGATGGTGCCGATATCTGCCGGCACACCAAACAGGTCGGCGAGTTCGTCGAGTGTTTCGTCTGTTGTTTTCGGGTGACAGAGCAGACCACGGTTCGTGACGACGGCGGCGGTGCCGACGGTGTGGACGCCAGCGATGTCGCCACGCTGGACCGACACGTCGAGTGTGTCCCGCACCGTCTGGACGGCCTCACGGCCGAGATCCGGGTGGACGTAGGCGCCGGTGTCGTTCGCGAGAACGACGTTTCCGGCTGCGTTGATGCGACCGGGTAGTTCGACGACCGGCCGGTCGACTGCGTCGGTGAGTCGCTCGCGCTCGCGGTCGGTGACCTGACTCGTCACCAACAGACCGCTGGCGTTACCCGTCGCGACGGCGCCGACGGTGCTCGACCCACCGACCGTGGTCGCAACTGGCCGAACGTCGAGTTCGGCGCCACAGCTCTCGCAGAGTTGCTCGCCGATATCCGGCCGGACCAGCAGGCGGTCGTCGGTCGCACGGGCGAAGACACCGACGTACGGTGAACCGGAGAACGCGGTGCTGAGCACGCTTACTCGGCGGTCTCTGCTTCGACGACGCTCTCACCCTCTTCGTCGAAGCGCGCCGCACGGACCCGAACCGTGCTCGGCGGGTCGGTCCGTCCGTCTGCCCAGATTGCCTCGTTGATCGAGGGGTCGAGTCGGACGGCTTCGGTCGTGACAGAAAAGTGCTGTGCCAGGTGCTCGCGGACGATTGTCATCGCTCTATCCGCGCGGTCGCTCCGAGAACCGGCCTGCACGTCGCGGAGCGGAACTGTCACAACCCGCTCTTCGAACTCACTCGAACTCATTCGTCGGTGTCACTCCGCCGCCAGTTGCGCTGTTTCGGGTTCCGGAGGACCTCTCTGTCTGTCTTCATTATGACCCACGCCGGCATCCGACAGTTCTGGTTGTCGAGTTTCGCGAGCCGCTTCTTTTTCGCCTTCGATTTCTTTCCCATTGTAGGTGTAATTCCCCGCCAGCGCTTAAATGTGTGTTCCTTTTCCCGGAGACCGGCCGCGTCCTGCCCGGCATCTGACCCGACCCCGGCCCCGCCGGCGGACCCGGCACCTCGCGAACGGAGCGTTTTGGCTCCGGGAGAGGTCGACCGGCAGCGTTTTCACTCGACTCCGAGAACTGTCGGTTATGCCAGACCGCGGCCCACTCGACGCCGTCTCGCCGTTGGACGGGCGCTACGCCAGCACCACCGAACCACTCGTTCCCTACGCGAGTGAGCGGGCGCTGATGCGTGCCCGTGTCCGCGTCGAGGCCGAGTACCTCGTCGCACTCGCCGGTCTCGACGCGACGCCGCTCTCGCTCGACGACGACGACCGCGAACTGCTGCGAGACGGTTACCGGCAGTTCGACGGGGAGGACGCAGCGTTCACGAAACAACTCGAAAAGAGCGGAACCGAGGAGTATCCGGCGACCAACCACGACGTGAAGGCAGTCGAGTACTTTCTCCGCGACAGACTGCCCGACGGCGTCGGGAAGCAGTGGATTCACTTTGGACTGACCAGCGAGGACGTCAACAACATCGCCTACCGGTTGTTGCTCGGGCCGGCCGTCGACGAGGTACTCGTCCCACAACTGCAGGCGGTCCGTGACCAGTTGGTGACGATGGCCCGGGAGTACCGCGACGTGCCGATGCTGGCGCGCACCCACGGCCAACCGGCGACACCGACGACGTTCGGAAAGGAACTGGCGGTGTACGCCTCGCGCCTCGGGCGCACGCTCGGCGAGGTCGACCGCGCGGTAAAGAGTCTCTCGGGCAAACTCGGCGGCGCGAGCGGAACCTACGCGGCCCACCGCGCCGCATACCCGGATGTCGACTGGCCGGCCTTCGCCCGCGGGTTCGTCACCGACCTCGGACTGGTCCACGAACCACTGACGACACAGGTCAACCCGTGTGACG
>CAZHPM010000062.1:0-12865 GCA_964534485.1 uncultured Halobacteriales archaeon | reverse complement strand
CCGGCGTTCTCCGCGAGCGTGCGCGGAATCACGTCGATTGCGTCGGCAAAGGCCTCGACTGCGAGCTGTTCGCGGCCGCCGACACTGTCGGCGAAATCGCGCAACTGCAGCGAGACTTCCGTCTCGGGTGCACCGCCGCCGGGGAGCACCTTGCCGTCTTCGAGCGTTGCGGCGACGACGCCCAGCGCGTCGTCGATTGCGCGCTCGACCTCGTCGACGACGTGTTCGGTGCCGCCACGGAGGACGAACGTGACCGCCCGTGCGTCGTCGACCTCCTCGACGAAGATTTTGTCGTCGCCGGCGAGTGCCTTCTCCGTCACCGACCCGGCGAAGCCGAGGTCGTCTTCGGTGATGTCGGTGATGTTCGAGACGACCTTCGCGCCGGTCGAGCGAGCGAGTGCCTGCATGTCGGATTTCTTCGCCCGGCGCACCGCGAGGATGTTCTCCTCGGCGAGGTAGTGCTGTGCCATGTCGTCGATACCTTTCTGACAGATGACGACGTCCGCGCCGGCGTCGGCGACAGCGTCGACCATCTCGCGGAGTTGTTGTTCCTCCTGGTCGAGGAACTCTTGGAGCTGGTCGGGGTCGGAGACGTTGACCTCGGTGTCGAGCTCCGTCTCGGGCACCTCAACCGCGGTGTCGAGCAGGGCGACGTTCGCGTCCTCCTGAATCGGGGGCATGTTGTCGTGGACGCGCTCCTTGTCGACGATGACGCCCTCGACGAGTTCGGACTCGTCGATAGAGCCGCCGACGACGGTCTCGACCTCGACGTTGTCGGTGTCGACACCCTCGTCGTCTGCGACCGAGCGGGCCGCGCGTACGACCAGTTCCGCGAGGAGGTCTTTCGCGCTCTCTGCGCCCTTGCCGGTCATCGCCGTCCGGGCGACACCCTCGAGCGTCTCGGTGTCGTCGACGTCGACGTCGACGGCGGCCTCCTCGACGACGCGTTTGGCCTCCTCGGCGGCCTGCCGGTACCCCTGTGCGAGAATCGTGGCGTGGATGTCCTGGTCGAGCAGGTTCTCGGCCTCCGAGAGCAACTCGCCGGCGATGACGACTGCCGTCGTCGTCCCGTCACCGACCTCGTCTTCCTGTGTCTGGGCCACCTCGACCACCATGTTGGCGGCCGGGTGTTCGATGTCCATCTCGTCGAGAATCGTGACACCGTCGTTCGTCACGACGACACTGCCGGTCGACCCGACGAGCATCTTGTCCATCCCCTTTGGGCCAAGCGTCGTTCGCACCGACTCGGCGACCGCTGTCCCCGCTGTGACGTTCATCGACTGTGCGTCCTTTCCGGAGGTCCGCTGACTCTCCTCGGAAAGTACGATAAGGGGCTGATTACCCATCTGCTGAGCCATAGTCACGCGAAGATTGAATGTGATTCTATATAAATCCTTTGTTCGGAGACCGGTGAGGGCCGCTCAGTCGGTCAGAGCGGGTGTGTGGCCGACTGTCATGGGTGGCGTTTTAAGTAAACACGGGGGTCAGAGGGCGGTCGACGGGCGCAGAGAGTGCTCCGCTGGGGGGTCTGCTCAGTTGGCAGAAGGGCTGGTGTGGAGTTCAGACGCGGATGGCGACACCCAGTTGACGAGTTGGGTGACGCCGGGCATCGCGGCGACTGCGCCCTCCGCAGTGTCGCCGCGGAGACGGTCTGTCACCGGCCGGGGTCACCTCCGGGAGCGGCGCGCTCGCCACAGTCGTCGGGGTGACAGTCGACGGGCAGAGCCGCCCGTGCCGGTGGGCAGTGTGAACGGTCACAGACGGGTGACCGGGCAGAGGATTGAGAACGCTCGACCACCAACCACCACACCAGATGAACCTCGAACGGCGAGGCGCGTTCTGGTCTGCACTCTTCGGGACAGTCGGTGCAGGAATCGTGGTCCTCGTGCTCGGCCACCGGTACAGCGCGAACCCATCTGTTTTCGTCGGGTTCGGAGTCGGCGTCGCCCTCGTTGGGTTCGTGCTCTCTGTCGTGATGACCGGCTGGCTGTTCGTCGCCGGAGGCGACCAGTCGCTGTACAGCTACCCGGGGACAGTGAGTGTGGCGTCGGTGCTGATGCTCGTGGCTGCCGGCACCGAACCGACTGGCGGCGACCCGACGATAGCCTCGATTGCGCTGGTGGGCGGAGCTATCCTGGTTATCCTCGGCTACTCGCTCGTCCTTCTCGAACAGTTCCGGAGTAACGGGTAGTGTGTCGGGCCCGGACGGACGCGTCGTGGCGCCGGTACAGCACGGCGACGCGGTCGACCTGTCCCGTCAGTTATTTTTTCGTCGTTCACGTAGAGAGAGATGTCCATGGGCAGACTCATGGCACCATCACACACACCGCCCCTCGCGGGGCAGTTCACCAATGCAACACTCAGCAAAGTACCTCATCCACGCCGACATCAGAACCAGCGGGGTGGTCGAGCGGAGTGACGTCGTCGGCGCCATCTTCGGGCAGACCGAGGGCCTGCTCGGTTCGGAGTTGGACCTCAGGCAACTCCAGGAGTCCTCGAAGATCGGGCGCATCGACGTCGAAATCAGTTCCGAGGGCGGGCGCTCGTTCGGGACAGTCACCGTCGCGAGCGCGCTCGACCGCGTCGAGACGGCGGTGCTTGCGGCGTCACTCGAGACAATCGACCAGGTTGGTCCCTCACACGCCGACTGTACCGTCGCCCAGATTGTCGACGCCCGCGCGGCCAAGCGCCGGGAAGTCGTCGACCGCGCGAGTGACCTGCTGGCGGAGTTCGAGGAGGCGACAGTCACCGGTGACACGCTCGTCGAGGAGGTCCGACAACAGGCCCGCGTCGAGGAACTCACCGAGTTCGAGGGGTTGCCGGCCGGCCCACGTGTTGGCGACAGCGACGCCCTCATCGTCGTGGAGGGCCGGGCCGACGTCCGGCGACTCCTCGAGTACGGCGTCAAGAACGCCATCGCCGTCGAGGGGACCGATATCCCCGACTCGGTGGCGCGGTTGACCCGGGAGCGAACCACGACGGCGTTTCTGGACGGCGACCGGGGAGGTGACCTCATCGTCGAGGAACTCGAACAGGTCGGCCAGGTCGACCACGTCGCCTTCGCACCCGCCGGACAGTCCGTCGAAGACCTGGACCACGCGGCGGTAAAGCGGGCACTGCAGAAGAAACTCCCGTTCGAACAGGTCGCCGACGGAAACAGCGCGCGGGAGGCGTTCGCGCCGACCGACGGCGGCACTGTCGAACCGGTAGCCGGGGTCGACGGCGACGGCCAAGCGGTCGAGGCAGAGACAGCCAAGACGGGCAACACAGCGGGTTCGGTCACACAGCAGACCGGACACGCCGCCGGTGCCAGACCGGACGACACCGCGGCGGACGAGCCAGCATCGACAGACCAGACGGCCGACGAGCGCGCGCCGGTGACGCTCGCGGACCACGTCGAGCAGGTTCTCGCGGCGGGAACGGTCCGACTGCTCGACGACGGGTTCGCCGTGCTCGCCGAGACCGACGCAGACGACGCGTTCGACGTGCTCGCCGACAGCGAGCACTCGCCACACTCGGTCGTCGTCGCGGACACGGTCACCCAGCGCGTCCTCGACATCGCGGCCCAGCGGGGGGTCGGGCAGGTCATCGGCACCGGTGCCGGCGAGTTCGTCAAACAGCCAACGGGCGTCCGGGTCCGGACGACCGACGAGTTTGGATGACTCCCGGCCGTCCCGGCGACCGAAACCACTTTTTGGGCCGGCGGTGAGAGGGTGAACAATGGCCTCGCTCGTTCTCGAAGTGGCGGTTATCCTCGTTACCGCGGCCGCAATCTGGGTCGGCAGTGGCTGGCTCGAGGATTCGGCCGAACAGCTGTCGGCGTACTATGGGCTCCCGGCAGTGGTGCAGGGGTCGGTGGTCACGGCGGTCGGGTCGAGTTTTCCCGAACTGGCGACGGTGGTGTTCGCGGCCGTCTTCGTCGGGTCGCTGGAACTCGGCGTGGGCGCTATCGTCGGGTCGGCAATCTTCAACATCCTCGTGGTGCCCGGACTGGCGGGTATCTCCACCGAGAACAACATCGACGCCAACCGGGCGCTGGTCTACAAGGAGGCGCAGTTCTACATGCTGGCGGTGTCGGTGCTGGTCATCACCTTCTCGATGGCGGTTATCTACTACCCCGTCGCCGACGAGGAGATGCTCAGAGGAGAGTTCACTCGGCCGCTGGCGCTGATTCCGCTCGCACTGTACGGACTGTACCTGTTCATCCAGTACCAGGATACCGCCGAACACACCGCGGACCAGAGACAGGGGACAGACGTTGCCCTGCGCCGGCAGTGGGGGCTGTTGCTCGCGAGTCTGGTGGTGATTCTGGTCGCAGTCGAGCGGTTGGTCCACTCACTCGACGTTATCGGCACCGACCTCGGGGTTCCGGAGTTCATCATGGGTGCCACGATTGCCGCCGCGGCGACGAGTCTGCCCGACGCACTCGTCAGTGTCCGTGCCGCGCGGGAGAACCGTGGCGTCACGGCGATTGCGAACGTGCTCGGTTCGAACACGTTCGACCTGCTGGTTGCGATTCCAGTCGGTGTACTCATCGTCGGGTCGACGGCTATCAACTTCTCGATAGCCGTGCCGATGTTCGGCGTTCTGACGCTGGCGACTATCCTCCTGTTCACCGCACTCCGGACTGGACTGTCACTCAGCGAGGGCGAATCGTACCTGCTGCTGGCGGCGTATTTCGTCTTCGCAATCTGGATTGTCGCCGAAACAGCGAGCAGCGTTATCGATGTGCTTCCAAACGGGTAGCCCCCGGCACGCCCACAGGCGAGAAAAAGACTGATTACTCCTAAGTGAGAGAGATAGGATATGCCAGACCAGTTCGACGCGATAGTTGCGGGCGCAGGCCCTGCCGGCGCGCAGTGTGCTCGTGACCTCGCGAGCCGGGATTACGACGTGCTGGTGCTCGAGACCGAGCCAGAGGAGGAGTTTCCCAGCCAGAGCAACAAATCGACCGCGGGAACGTTCCCGTCGATGCTGGCCTCGTTCGGGGTGCCAGACGAGGTGGTGATGAACTTCACCGACAGTGTCGTACTGGAGTCACAAAACGAGTACTACGTGCAGGAACAGCCCGGTGCGGTGATGGATTTCGCGGCGTTCAAGCAGTTTCTCGTCCGCGACGGACGCGACCGGGGTGCGGAGTATCGCTTCGACTCACGCGTGGCGGGCCCGATTTTCGAGGGTGACGAACTCGCCGGGGTCAGGTACAGCGGCGAGAAAGAGGCCCGCGCAGAGGTGGTCGTCGACGCGACGGGGCCGGCAGCGACACTCGCGCGCCAGGTCGGTGTCAGCGACCTCGAGCGGGACCGGCAGGCAATCGGTATCGAGTACGAGTTCGAGGGTATCGGTGTCGACCACGACGGCTACGCCGACCTCCGCGACTCGATGATGCTCCGTCTGGACCACGACCTCGCGCCCGGTGGGTACTCGTGGATTTTCCACACGGGGGAAGACACCGCGAAGGTGGGACTCTGTTACATCCAGAACGACTACCACCACGAGCGGGCAGACGAGGAGATGGGTATCGACGACTACCTCGACCACTGGGTCGAGAGCGACCCCCGCTTCGACGACGCCACCCGACTGGAGGGGCGCCAACACCGGGGGTCCGCGCACATCCAACCGCCGGGCAAACTGTGCACGGACAGTTTCATCCCCGTCGGAGACACGGTGCCGACTATCGACCCGCTGTGGGGCGAGGGCATCCACAAGGGGATGAAATCCGGGCGTGCGGCGGCAGTCGCCATCGACTCGGCGCTCACGCCGACCGAACCGGACACGTCTGTCGAGACACTCTCCCTGTACGACGACCTCTGGCACGAGGAGGTCGCCCCGCGGGCGCGCACCCGACTGCTGATGACCGAACTGCTGTACTCCGCGCCAAACGAGCGCTACGACACGCTGTTGGCCGACCTCAAACAAACCGACCGCAACACGCTCAGAGAGATCAACGGCGGCAACAAACTCGCGATGCGCAAACTCATCCACCCCTCGGATATTCCGCTGCTCGCGCGGTTCGCACGCCAGCGACTCGCCGGGTAACCCCCCGGAGACGTCGGGTCACGCGCCAGCGACGAGCGCGGAGACCCCGCGGTCTGTCGACCGAGACGGCGACCGGAGACTGTCCGTGCCCCGCCAGCACCGGGCGGGCTGTGGAGCCCAGTCGGGTCAGACGGCTGGAGGCAGCGGATTTTTGCGAGACGACGACCAACCGTCGGGTGTGACCGGCGGAATCGAACGCACGGCAGCCGCCCTGTCGGGGGCAGACCACGCAGTCGCGTTGACCGGCGCCGGCGTCAGCACGGCCTCGGGGATTCCCGACTTCCGGAGCGACGGCGGTATCTGGGACGAGTACGACCCCGCGGAGTTTCACTACTCGCGGTTCCAGGCCGACCCGGCGGGGTTCTGGGAACGCCGGGTCGACCTCCACGAGGAGGTGTACGGCGAGGATATCCGGCCGAACGCGGCCCACGACGCGCTCGCGACACTGGAAACCCGGGGTGTGCTCGACGCGGTCGTCACACAGAACGTCGACGGACTCCACGCGGAGGCGGGCTCTGAGACGGTCGTCGAACTCCACGGCAACGCCTCGCGTGTCGTCTGTGAGGACTGTGGAGGGCGAACCGGCGCCGAACTCATCGAGCAGCGGGTCGCGGACGGCGAACTCCCGCCGCGGTGTCGAGACTGCGGTGGCACACTCAAACCCGACGTGGTGCTCTTTGGCGAGCAACTCCCCGAGGGGGCGCTCGGGCGTGCCCGCGAACACGCCCGACAGACCGACGTGATACTCGCTGTCGGGTCGTCGCTGACGGTCCAACCCGCAGCCTCGCTCCCCCGGGTGGCCCGGCGCGCCGGCGCGACACTCGTCGTCGTCAATCTCGAACCGACACCCGTCTCCCCGGTCGCCGACTGTGACATTCGTGCAGACGTCACGACGGCGCTCCCGGAACTCGTCGACGCCGTGGTCGCTGGTGACTGAACCGTCGACTACTTCCGGGCGACGATACGGAGGACGTCCTCGTCGGCGAGTTCGTGGTCGCGGCCGACCTGCTGGTTGTCGTGTTTCGCGCTCGGCCCGGTGACACGCGCGAACCGGAAGCGCTTCTCGAACTCGCCACCGAGTTTCTCGCAGGCGTCCTCGACGGTGGCACCCTCGAACAGAATCAGCGGTTCCTCGTAGTCGACACCGCGACCCGGCTTGTCCATGTAGATTCGTATCAGCCCCAGTTCCGTCCAGATGCGCTCGCGCAGCGCGTCGAGCCCTTTCTGTTCTGTGGCACTGATAAACAACGCGTCGTCGGGGTCGATATCGCGTGCCTCCAGTTCACCGGTGACCGTCTCTGCGTACTCCGGGTCGATGAGGTCGGCCTTGTTGACGGCGACGATAGAGGGCAGATACACCCGGTTGTCGCGGATACCGTCGATCAGTCTGTCGAGGTCGACCTCTTCGCCGATTGTGACGTCTGCGTTCGCGTAGCCGTGCTGTCTGAGGATGCTCGTGATCGTCTCCTCGTCGAGGTCGATGTCGACGCTGGCGTTGACGGCGATACCGTCTTTTCCCTTTTTCCGGACCGAAATCCGTGGGGGCTCCTGGTCGAGGCGGATGCCGTTTTTGTACAGTTCCTCGTGGAGTCGGTCGTACTGGTCGATTTCGAACACCGAGAGCATGAAGATGACGAGGTCGGCGGTGCGGACCACCGAGAGCACCTCCTGACCGTCGCCCCGTCCGCCCGCGGCACCCTCGATGAGCCCCGGCACGTCGAGCAACTGGATGTTCGCACCCCGGTACTTGAGCATCCCCGGGTAGACGTCGAGGGTAGTGAACTCGTAGGAACCGGTCTCGCTGTCGGCGTTTGTCAGCGCGTTCAGCAGTGTGGATTTGCCGACACTCGGGAAGCCAACGAGCGCGACCGTCGCGTCGCCGTGTTTCTCGACGGCGTAGCCGGGGCCGCCGCCGGAGGAAGACTGGCGCTTGGCGAGTTCCTCCTTTAGCTCGGCGAGTTTGGATTTCAGCCGGCCGATGTGCTGTTCGGTCGACTTGTTGTAGGGAGTCTCCTGGATTTCCTCCCTGATATCCTCGATTTGCTCTTCGAGCCCCATTACCCGCCTATCTGCCACCGACGCGCAAAAACGCTTTGTCCGACGATGCGTTCGGGTGTCGTCGCCGGGTTCAGTCGGCCAGTTCCTCGCGCAACAGTTTGTTTACCGTGCCAGGGTCGGCACTGCCGCCGGTGGCCTGCATCACCTGTCCGACGAGGAAGTTCAACGCGCCGTCTTCGCCGTCGTGGTAGTCCTCGACCGCGTCGGGGTTGTCCGCAACCGCGTCCGTCACCGCCTCGGCCACCGCGTCGTCGCTCGTCTTGCCCAGGTTCTCCTCGGTGACGACAGCGTCGGGGTCACGGCCGTCGTCGAGCATCGAGCGCAGGACCGTCTCGCGGGCGTTTTTCGCGGTAATCTCCTCGTCGGCGACGAGTTCGACCAGCCGCTCGACCTCGTCGAGTCGGTCCGTGATGTCGGTTATCGACATATCCCGGTAGTTGAGTTCGCCCAGCAGTTCGTCGGCGACCCACGTCGCCGCCAGGTCGGGGTCGAACTCGCGGGCGACTGCCTCGTAGAACTCCGCCACCTGTCGGGTGCTGGTGAGTTTGTCCGCGGCCTCGCTGCTGAGACCGTACTCGGTCTGGAATCGCTCGCGGCGGGCGTCGGGCAACTCGGGAATCTCGACCGAGTCTTTCCACTCTGCGACCCGCAAAACAGGCAGGTCTCCCTCGCGGAAGTACCGGTAATCTTTCTCCTCCTCTTTCGAGCGCATCGAGACGGTGATACCGCGGGACTCGTCCCAGTGGCGGGAGATGTTCTTTACTTCGGTGCGGTTCGCGTCCGCGAGCGTGTCCTCGTCGACGTGTCCGTCGTCGACGGCGTCGCTCTCGACGACCGAGAGGTTCGCGTCGACCCGCAGACTGCCGTCCCGCGAGGCGTCGAAGACACCCAGATACTCAAGCACTTCTTCCAGTTTCGAGAGAAAGGCCCGGACCTCCTCGGCCCCACGGAAGTCCGGTTCGGTGACGATCTCCATCAGCGGGACGCCCGCGCGGTTGTAGTCGACCAGCGTGTAGTCGGCGGTGTCGATAGAGCCACCGCTGTGTTTGAGACTGCCGGGGTCTTCCTCCAGGTGGGCGCGCCGGATGCCGATTCTGCGGCGTTGGTCACCGACCGAACACTCGAGGTGGCCGTCCTGGCAGAGTGGCTCGTCGTACTGTGTAATCTGGAAGTTCTTCGGCAGGTCGGGGTAGTAGTAGTTTTTCCGGTGGAACCGCGTCTCCTCGGGAATCGTCGCGTCGATTGCTTTGCCCACCTTCACCGCGGCCTCGACGGCCGCCTCGTTGACCACCGGCAGCGCACCCGGGAGGCCGAGACAGACCGGGCAGGTCTGGCTGTTTGGCTCCGCGGCGGGCGCTGTCGAACAACCACAGAAAATCTTCGTCTCCGTTTCGAGCTGGACGTGCACCTCCAGCCCGATGACGACCGCGAGGTCGCGTTGCTGTGCTTGTGCCATTGTCCGGTCTTCGTCTCGGGTCGGCTAAACGCTTTTGACCAGCCCTCTCGCGGTCCGAGCGCGAGAGCACGTCGTGGTGACGGACAGACCGAGTCTGCAAGAGTTATACCTGTGCCCGCCTCAGATAACGGTATGAGCAACAACGAAGGCCGAAAGAACCTGCGTATGCCCGACGACAGCGAGGTGTTCGCCGTCGTCGAGAACATGCTCGGGGCCAACCGCGTCCGCGTCAGGTGTATGGACGGTGTCGAACGAACGGCACGGATTCCCGGCAAGATGCAAAAGCGTATCTGGATTCGTGAGGACGACGTCGTGCTGGTCGAGCCCTGGGACTGGCAAGACGAGAAAGCCGACATCGCGTGGCGCTACGAGAAACAGGACGCCGACCAACTCCGCGACGAAGGCCACATCCAGGAGTGACGCTGCGGTCTGTCTGTTTTTTACTCTGAGCCCTCGCTTTGGTCGTCGGCACCGGAGCCGTCACTGACGGTGACCTGCGCCGGTCGTAGCAGTTTGTCGGCCATCTCGTACCCCGGTCGGTGGACGTCTGCGACCGTGTTCTCTGGCTGCTCGGACTCGACGGTGGCGAGTGCCTCGTGACGCTGTGGGTCGACCGGGTCGCCCGGCTCCGGTTCGACCTGTTCGACGCTCTCGCGGGCGAGTTGCTCGTCGAACTGTTCGAGTGTCGTCTCGACACCGCCGCGGATGTCGACGCCCTCGTCCTGGTCGAGCGCGCGCTGGAGGCTGTCTCTGACGTCGAGCAGACGCGTCACGAGGTTCTCGGTGGCCCGCTCGGTCTCCTCTTCGAGGCGCTCTTGTTGTCGTTTCTTGTAGTTTTGGAAGTCGGCCTGCTTGCGCGCGAGCCGGGATTCGAGGTCGTCGGCCCGCTCGCGCTGGTCGGCGAGTGCCCCGGCGAGTCGACCCCGCTCCTCGCGGAGCGTGGCAATCGCCTGCGCGACGGTTGCCGGGTCCGCCTCCTCGACCTGTGTCGCTGTCTGGTCGTCGACTGCTGGCCCGTCCGGGTCGACACGCCAGTCGGGGTCGTCGTGGGCCGTCTCCGGTCGACCGACGAGACTCGACACCAACACTGTCTCGGGTTCCTCGTCCCCGCTCTCCCCGTGTTCGGCCTCCGTGCCGGTGTCGCCGGCGTCTGTCTGCCCCGACTCGCCGCCCTCCTCGAACTGCTCGTCGTCCGGCGTGGTGTCTTCTGTCTCGTCGTGTTCGGTCGTCGACTCCGCTCGGTCGTCGACACCGGCCACAGTCTCTCCCGACGCGTCCGTTTCTCCCGTCCGGTCGGTGTTGCCGCTCTCGTCGCTCATACTCGAAGGCAGTCGTCTCTACAATAAAAACAGCGCGACATCCCGGGCGACTACTCGACGCCGCCGACACCGCTGTCGGCGTCTGGCAGGTCGTGTGCCTCGGCGTCGATACCCAACTCGTCGAGCGCCCGTTCGAGGTGTGTCGTCTTCGCGTAGTCTGCCCCCTCGCGCTCGCGGACGCGCTGGGCGGCCGCCAGCACCTCGCCCTTTCGCTCCTTGGGGAAATCGAACTTGTCGACGGTCAACTCGACCATGAGCCCGTCGTGGTCGCGGGTGTACAGCGAGAGGAAGATACCACGGTCGAAGAGATTGTACTGCTCGCCGGCCTCCTCCAGTGCCGCCCGAACCTCGGTGAATCGCGTCGGGTCGAGGTTGAAACAGAGGTGGTGGACGCCACCGACATCGGTCCGCTGTGGCTGGCGACTGGATGGGCGGTCGTCGCTGACGAAGAAGGTGAGTATCGTCCCGTCGCCGGTGTCGAAAAACAGGTGTGTCTGGGAGGGGTCGTCGAGATTCGGCTGGCGCAACACGAGCGACATCCCGAGCAGGTCACGGTAGTAGGCAATCGTGTCCTCGGCGTTGCTCCCCCAGATAGTGATGTGGTCGGTGCCGGTCGTCCGGAACGGACTCGCCGGGTCGTCTGCGGTGACTGGAGCGACGGTCTCGTCTGGAGACTGTTCGTCGGTCATACATACGGCTGGTGACGCCGAGATATAGGTCGTGTGGTCGGGCGGGCCACAACTCAGGTGTGCCCGCTGACACGAACCGGTTCGTACGGCTCCTCGAGCCACTCGATGTCACTGTCCGACAGCGAGATATCGAGGGCTTCGACGGCCTCTTCGAGGTGTTCCACGCTGGTGGTGCCGACGATTGGGGCGTCCACCCACTCCTTGTGCAACAGCCACGCGAGTGCAATCTGTGCCATCGAGGCGTCGCGTTCGTCGGCCAGTTCCTGGACGCGCTCGTTTATCTCGCGGCCGTTACCCTCGAAGTAGGGGTGGCCGTGCGCGAGCGTGTCGGAGTCGCCACGGTCGGTCGACCTGGCCTCCTCGTGGGGCCGCGCGAGAAAGCCCCGTGCCAGCGGACTCCACGGCACGACACCGACCCCCTTCTTCGAGCACAGCGGCAACATCTCTCGCTCCTCCTCGCGGTACAGCAGGTTGTAGTGGTTCTGCATCGTCGCGAACTGCTCGACTCCGAGTCGGTCACTGGTGTGGAGTGCCTGTGCGAACTGGTGGGCCCACATCGAACTCGTGCCGACGTGTCTGGCCTGCCCGCGCCGGACGGCGTCGTCGAGTGTCCGTAGCGTCTGCTCGACTGGCGTGTCGTCGTCCCAGCGGTGGGTCTGGTAGAGGTCCACGGTGTCGACTCCGAGACGGTCGAGACTCGCGGTCAACTCCTGCTCGATTGCCTTTCGCGAGAGTCCACCCGAGTTCGGGTCGTCGGCGTCCATCTGGAAGTAACACTTCGTGGCGACGACCATCTCCTCGCGGCGACCGGCCAGGGCGTCGCCGAGGATGCGTTCTGACTCGCCTCGCGAGTATATGTTCGCGGTGTCGAAGAAGTTGATGCCGAGGTCGATAGCCCGCTCGATAATGGGCTGACTCTCCTCCTCTTCGAGCACCCATTCACGCCAGTCCGGGTCGCCGAAGCTCATACAGCCCAGACAGATGCGGCTGACCTCCAGTCCCGTGTCGCCGAGTGTGGTGTACTCCATACCCGCGCTGACGAGCGGTACCAGTGAAAAAGTTCCGGGCGGGCGTCGTCAGGTGGGTTCGAGCCCTTGCACTTCGCTTTTGCCATCGAGGGAAACACATTCGAGACGCCGCACGCCTCGCACACTGCGCGCCGAATCGATGTTCGGGCCGACCAGTCGCGTCTGGCCGTCACCAATCGGGTCGCCGTCGCACTCGTAGGCGAGCAGTGCGTCCATCGCGTCCCGAATTGCGACGCAGGCGCGGTAGTCGTCCGTGCCGTGAACCAGCAGATGTGT
>CAZHPM010000061.1:0-13042 GCA_964534485.1 uncultured Halobacteriales archaeon | reverse complement strand
ACTGCGTGTCGGTCACCTCGCAGTTGATGTACTCGACCTCACAGGGGACGTCGTATCTCTCCGAGGTCGTCTCGAGTTCGTCACTGACGTATTTCGCGCTGGCGGTCTTTCCTGTTCCGGTCTTGCCGTAGATGAGGATGTTCGAGGGCGTATCCCCGCGGAGCGCGGAGACGAGAATCGTCGCCATCCTGTCGATCTGGTCGCCACGGTGGGGGAGCTCCCGGGGCGTGTACGCGGGCCGTAGCACCTCCTTGTCCTCGAAGATTGGCTCCCCGCTGAGCAGGTCGTCGAACAGTCCCGACTCGGCCCCCTCCGGGGAGGTGTCGGTACTGTCGGCAGATGTCCCACCAGCCGAATCGGTACCTCTCGTCGAAGGCAAGTCGCCGGTTGAGTCGCCGTCAGCAGAGACGAGACCGTCCGGCAAGTCGACCCCAGAGGTGGAGTCGTCTTCGGCGGCGTCCGCCTCGGCCCCGGAGGTAAACCAGTTGGTCTCCCGGAGGTCGGCGTCCTCGCGGGCGTCGGCGCTCTCGGACTGGTCCTCTCTCGCTGTCTCGGCGGCCTCTGTCCGGTCAGATTCGTCACTCATGTCTATGGTGTTCTGCGACCCCTTTGTTTCAACTGGAAAATCCCCAGCGCGCGTCCGATTCCACCGCGCAGACCCCGAGATACCGTGTTTTCGGGGCATAGGGGAGCGGTGGCGTGTCCAGTTGAACCACAAGAAACGGCGGGTGATATGATATTAAACGTTTCGATTGTCGTGACAGAATCTCCCCCCCGCACAGAGGGCGTGAGACCGGGCTGTGTGTGTGTTCGCTCGGACCACGCCGGCCGGGTGTCGCCACGCGAGTGTCAACCGGTCGCCCCCGGGGACAGAGAGGGCTGTCACCGGTAAAGAGGAGACTCGAAGAGGTGTCACCGTGCCGACGACGAGAGAGTCGTCACCACGGCGAACGACCGAACCCCCCCACCCCTTTGTTTCGTGTGGAACGCCAGAAAGAGGGAGGGGGTACACCGCCGAGAATATGTCATATACGCTGGGAAATCTTTAATAGGGTGTAGGAATAACAGTAGCCGTACTGGGAAGTAAGACGAAGTGTCGAGGAGTACTCTTCCATGTTTTAACACTGTGTTAGAGAAACCTAGCTAGAGCGACGGTAACGACTCCGGTTTCACTCCACACAACACGACTCATCTAGACGCGCGTACAGGATATGCTCTCGGTGGAGCGGACTCTGCGTGTCTCCCGACTCGTTTTGCCCGCTCCTCTGTGTCGCGTTCCCTCCTCACCGGTGAGTTCCACCTGAAACGAGGGGGTGGGAGGGTCGTCGTGCGTCCGTTGTTCCTCCACCCTCGTGCACGGCCCCTCTCTCAGCTCCGCTTGTCTCCCTCCTGGTCGGTCTTCTCCTGGTCAGTTTCCCCCTGGTCGGTCTTCTCCTGGTCAGTTTCCCCCTGGTCGGTCTTCTCCTGGTCAGTTTCCCCCTGGTCGGTCTTCTCTTGGTCAGTTTCCCCCTGGTCGGTCTCTGTTTCTCGTCTCGACTGGTTCGCTCCCCTGTGCTCTCCCCGCCTACCCGAGGGTGTCGTTTCGCCCTCGTCGGTTGCTCCTGTCTCCCGCCTGGCCTCGGCCTCTCGTCTGGTTCGCACCTCCACCTCGGGCTCTTCCTCGTCGACCCGGTCCGAGGCGTACTCGATGAGTTCGCGGAGACGACGAACCTGTGGCATCGTGATGATACTCACCACCAGCGAGGACGCACCCAGCAGTCCCATAAACGCGAGCGCAGCGCCGATGAGCAGATTTCCCGCTGTCGCCTGACTGACCGCAAAAAAGAAGAAGCCGACACTGAACCCTGCCTCGATTTTCGCCTCCAGCAACCGGACCGTCTCGTCGAACGTCTCCAGTCTGGCGTCGACGGCGTTCAGTGCCTCGTTTGCCTCGCGAACGGCCTCTCCGGCCTCGTCCTCGACTCGCTCCACGCGGTCGAGTGTCTCGTCGACCTCGTCGACGAGTTCCTCTGCGTTTGTCAGTGCCTCGACGAACCCCTCGTCGCCGAGTAACTCTATCATTTTCCGCGCGTTGTCGATGTCGGAAAACATACTCGGTAAACGGTCTCGCTGCTTTTGTTTCTGGGGGAACAGTACACGCGGGGTCGACTGCGCCACTCAGACCCCCGTCTGTTGTACTAGCCACGCGAGCAGTCCCTTCTGGGCGTGCATCCGGTTCTCCGCCTGGTCCCAGACGATGGTCTGGTCGCTCTCGAGCAGGTCGTCGGTGAGTTCCTCGCCCCGGTGTGCGGGCAGACAGTGCATCACCGGACGCTCCCCGACGAGCGAGCGAGTCAGTTGAAACCCCTCGAACGCTGCCAGTTTCTCCGCGCGCCTGTCCTCTTCGCCCATACTGACCCAGACGTCGGTGTAGACAACGTCGGCATCTGCGACCGCGGCCTCGGGGTCGGTCGTCTCCTCGGGGACGCTCCCGAGTCCCGCGGCGCGCTTGCGGACACCGTCGTCGATACCGTACCCCTCGGGTGTCGCAACCGTCAGGTCGAGACCGGTCATCGCCGCGCCGAGCACGAGCGACTGGCAGACGTTGTTTCCGTCACCGACCCACGCGACGGTCGTGTCGAACCCGCCAAACTCCTGACGGATGGTCAACAGGTCGGCCAGCGTCTGACAGGGGTGGGCGTCGTCGGTCAACCCGTTTATAACGGGGACGGTCGCGTACTCGGCGAGTTCGACGATATCGGCGTGGTCGAACACCCGCGCCATAATCGCGTCGGCGTACCGCGAGATTGCCCGCGCGGTGTCTCTGACCGGTTCGCCGTGTCCGAGGTGGATGTCGTCGGGACCGAGAAAGATTGCGTGTCCCCCGAGTTGTGTCATTCCGGTCTCGAAGGAGACCCGGGTCCGTGTCGAGGGTTTCTCGAAGACCATCGCCAGTGTCTGGTCGGCGAGTGGCCGGTTGGACTCGCCTGCCTCGTGGGCCACGCGTAACTCCTCGGCGAGGTCGAGAACGGCGTGCAGTTCGTCTCGGGCGAGGTCGTCGATATCCACCAGATTCATGTGTGTACTCTCACTCTCGGTTTCTGTAGGTTTCTCACGGTCGGTGTTAAACTCTTACCCGAGGAGTTTTGCCGCCACGTCTTCGAGGACTGCGACGGCCCTGTCGTACTCCGACAACACGAGATGCTCGTCCGGTGCGTGGTCCAGATCCGAGTCGCCGGGGCCGTAACTGACCGTCTCGCAGTCCCAGTGCTGGGCGAAGACGTTCATATCGCTGGTGCCGGTCTTGCGCAGGAGCCGTGGGTCGCCGTCCTGTTGTCTGATTGCCACCCGGAACGCCCGCGCGAGCGACGTTCGGGGACTCTCCATCACCGGTTCGACCACGTCGTGCCAGTCGACGCGCTCCTCGACAGCGGGGTCGAGACAGCCGTCGGCAATCTCGCGGACCTCCGCGGCGGTGTACTCCGGCGGGACGCGCAACTGGACGTCCATCGTCGCCTCGACAGAGAGGCCGTCACCGCTGAGACCACCCTCGAAGCCGATTGGCTTGCAGGTGACACGCTCGAAAACCGGGACGAACTCGTCGTGTTCGAACTCGTCTTCGACGCGCTGCCACCACTCCATCGCGTCCTGAATCGCGTTGTTCTCCGGCCGGGAGGTGTGACCAGACTCCGAGGTGGCGAGGTAGGTCCCACCGAGGATACCACGATACCCCAGCGTGATTCCGTCCCAACCGGAGGGTTCGCCGTTGATGACAACCTCCGGTGCCTGCTCGCGGTCTTCGACGACGTGTCGACTCCCCCGCGAGTCCACCTCCTCGCCGACGACGCCGACGAAACTCGCCCCGGTCCGGACGGCGGCGACGGCCATCGCCGCCAGTGGTCCCGTCGCGTCGACACTCCCCCGCCCCCAGAGCACGTCCTGGCCCTGGTCGTTCTGTTCGACCCGTACCGGAATATCACCCGGGACGGTGTCGATGTGGGAGGTGAGCAACACGCCGTCGTCTGCCGGTGCGCGGACGTTCCCCCTCTCGTCGAGCCAGACTTCGCGGTCGTGGCGCTCGAAGAAGTCTGCGAGTTGGCGCGCACAGGGCCTCTCGTTCCCCGTCACCGAGGGGATTCTGACGAGTTTGACCAGCAACTCCCGTGCTTCGCTCGTCTGGATGCTCATCGTCTCTCACCCGCGGTTCGCGCTCTGTCGACAGCCCTCTGTGGACACGGGAGCCGTCTCGGGACTGGTCTCGCCCCCACCTCGGGGGTGGCTTCCGGCGCGGTCGGCCCGGTTCCGGTTACACGACCCGGAGAGCACACACGACAGCACATCACAGAACCTCCGCGAGCGCGTCGACCACTTCGTCGGCGTGTTCGCGCTCGACAGTCAGCGGCGGCAGCAACCGAACGACGGTCCGGCCGGCCGGCAGCGCCAACACACCGTGGTTCAGCGCCAGGTCCCGCAGGATACGGTTCGCGCCGCGTTTGACCTCGATGCCGACCATCAGCCCCTCGCCGCGCACCTCCCGGACCCCATCACCGAGCCGCGAGGCCAACTCGTCGCGGAGGTACCCCCCAATTTCGTCTGCGTGTGCTGGTATTTCCTCCTCGACGATAGTCGACACCGTCGCCTCGGCGGCCGCCGAGATGACCGGACCGCCGCTGAACGTCGAGGCGTGAGAGCCGTAGTTCTCGGCAATCCAGTCACGACAGAGCGTCGCACCGATAGGGAGGCCGTTGCCCAGTCCCTTCGCGCTCGTTATCATATCGGGTAGGGCGTCGGCCCACTCGGCGGCCCACAGCGCTCCCGTCCGGCCCATTCCGGTCTGGACCTCGTCGAAGATGAGCGCCGCGCCACTCGTCGCGGTCTCGACGCGCGCGGTCTGGAGGAACTCCTTCGTGCTGGGGTTGATACCACCTTCGCCTTGGACCGGTTCGACGATGACCGCCGCCGTCTCGTCGTCGATGGCCGCCGCCATCGCCGCCGGGTCGTCGTAGGGGACGAACTCGACGTCGCCGATGAGCGGTTCGTATGCTTTCTTGTACTTGTCCTTCCAGGTCGTCGCCAGCGCGCCCATCGTCCGGCCGTGGAAGCCACGCTTCGTGGCGATAATCTTCGAGTTGCCCGTTGCCGAGCGGGCGAATTTCAGTGCCGCCTCGTTGGCCTCGGTGCCGGAGTTACAGAGCCAGACGTTGTCAACGTCGCCCGGCGCGGTTTCGGCGAGGCGCTCGTAGAGCTCTGTTCGAATCTCGACGGGGTAGGAGGCCTGCACGTAGGTCAGCCGCGAGAGCTGGTCGGCCACCGCCGACTGCACCGCCTCGTGGCCGTGTCCCAGCGGCACACAGGCGTAACTCGCGCCCATATCGAGGTATTCGGTCCCGTTGTCGTCGTAGACGTAGGCCCCGTCGCCCTCGACGATCTCTATTGGCTTCTCCGAGAAGACGAATCCACTCACGACCGGTCACCCCCGCCGTCGGAACTGCCGCCGTCTGTTCCCGGGCTCTCGCCCAGTGCGTCGGCGAGAACGTGTGTCCCGGCGCCGTCCAGCGCCGTTTCGACCGGGTTCTCGGCGTTGGCGTCCGCGACGATGGCCCGACTCGCGCCCGACTCGAGTGCCTCCCGAATCGCCATCACCTTCCGGCCCATGAACCCCTCGGCGGCGTCCTCCAGTCGGTCGAACTCGCCCGGCGTTTCGACGCGCTCGATGAGCGTCGCCTCGTCGCCGGGGTCCGCGAGGATACCGGGAACGTCGGTCAACACCACCAGCGTCGCCCCGAGCGCGCCCGACAGCACCGCTGCCGACCGGTCGGCGTCGGTGTTGACCGGCGTCACCTGCCCGTCGTCTGCGCCGGCCATCGGCGGACTGACAACCGGCGTGTAGCCGTCTGCCAGCAGCGTCTCCAGAAGCTCTGCGTTCACTTTTTTCGGCGTGCCGGCGTGGTCACCCCGGCGAATCTTCTCCGTTCCGTTCTCGACGACCCGCACGGCAGATTTCCGCGGGCCGTGCAGCAGTTTGCCGTCGACACCGGAGAGTCCGACCGCGTCGACACCCGCCGACTGGAGGCCGGCGACCATCTCCGTGTTGAGCAGACCGGGCATCACCATCTCGAACACTTCCATCGTCTCCGCGTCGGTGAACCGTCCGACGACGCCGGCGGGTGTCTCGACGTACTCGGGGTCGATACCCAACTGTTCGAGCGTCTCGTCGATTGCTGTCGACCCGCCGTGGGTGACGACGACGTCCTGCTCCAACCGTGCAACATCCGTGAGCGCGCCCGCGGGGTCGACCGCGCGCGCGCCGCCAACTTTGAGTACTACTGTCATTGTATCACTGCGCTCTCAGGGTGCGCCAACCGGGTGCAGTCCGGTGAACTCCAGTCCTGCGGTTTCTTCGATACCGAGCGCCACGTTGGCGGCGTGGACCGCCTGCCCGGCAGAGCCTTTCAGCATGTTGTCGATGGCAGCGAACGTCACGATGCGCTCGTTGTCGGGGTCGAGTTCGAACCCGACCTCCGCGCGATTCGTGCCAGCGACGGCCTTTGGTTCGGGATACCGGTAGACACCGCCGCCGCCCGCCACCACCTCGACAAACGGTTCCTCGGCGTAACTCCCGCGGTAGGCCTGCCAGAGTTCGCTCGTCGAGACCGATTCCTCGGGAAAGACGTGTGCCGTCGCCGACGCGCCACGGACCATCCCGACGGCGTGGACGGTAAAGGAGACGTCGATACCCAGAAACTCCGCGATTTCGGCCTCGTGGCGGTGGCCCGTCGGCGCGTACGGTCGAACGACACCCGAGCGTTCCGGGTGCGAGGAGGCCTCGCCACCGCCCGCGCCGCCCTCGCTCGAACCGACTTTCACGTCGACGACGACCCGCTCGTCGCCCGAGAGCACGTCGGCCTCGAACAGCGGAAGCAGTCCCAGGATGGTCGCGGTGGCGTTACAGCCACCGGCGGCGACCAGGTCCGCGCCCTCCAGTCGGTCGCGGCCCAGTTCCGGTAGCGCGTACACCGACTCCGCGAGCAACTCCGGGCGCTCGTGACCGTCGTAGTACTCCTCGTACTGTGCCGCCGTCGAGAGCCGGAAATCCGCAGAGAGGTCGACGACCGTTCCGGCTGCCTCACGGAAGCGGTCGATCTGCGCCATCGAAACCCCGTGTGGTGTGGCCGCGAACAGAACGTCCACGCTCTCTAACTCCGCTGGACTCGAGAACCGCAAATCGAGATGCCGCAGATTCGGGTGTGCGTGGCCGACCGTCTTTCTCGTCTTCGAGCGACTCGTCGCCTGTACCGGTTCGAACTCGGGGTGGCCGTCGAGCAGGCGCAGCAGTTCACCGCCGGTGAACCCGCTCGCGCCGACGACACTCGCGGTGTAGGTCACATCTCCCTCCGTCTGTTCCGCACTCGTGTTGGCTCTCATACGTCTTCTTCTCTCTGTTCGACCGTTTTGGTCCTCAGACTCTTGTTTCCGTCTGTTCGTGCCGGGCCACACCACCCCCCGACGGCTCCGAGGGTCACAGCTCTGCCTGTTCGACACGACCTTCGAGCCAGTCGACGACACGAGCGGGGACGTCCACCTCTGTGACGGAGTTCAGCGCCTTGAACTCGACGTTGTGGTTGACCTCGTGGACGGTGTAGCCGTCGTCGCCGGCCTCCATCAGGTCGACACCGAGCAGTCCGCCGCCGACGGCCTCGCTGGCCCGTGCGACCAGGCCGCGTGCCCGCTCGTCGAGTTCGAATTCGGCGGTTTCTGCGCCTTTCGCGGCGTTTGTCAGCCAGTGGTCTGACTGCCGGGTCATCGCCGCCACCGGTTCGCCGTCGACGGCGACGACGCGGATATCGCGCCCGGGTTTGTCGACGAACTCCTGCAGGTAGAACACCTTGTGCTCGTAGTGACCCAGTGTCTCCTTGTGCTCGAAGACCGCTTCGGCGGCCGACCGACTGTCGATTTTCGCCATCAGTCGGCCCCACGACCCGATAATCGGCTTGAGAACGCAGGGGTAACCGAACTGCTCGACGATTTCGAGCGCCGCGTCGGTGGTGAAAGCGACCTCCGTCGCTGGTGTCGGAACCCCCGCTCGCTCCAGTGCGAGGCTGTTTTTTATCTTGTTCGCACAGACCTGTGCCGTCTCGGCTCCGTTTACGACCGGAATCCCGTAGGCGGCGGCGAACTGCGTCGCGTAGAGACTCCGACTGGTCGCCAGACAGCGGTCGACCAGCACGTCGACGCCGGCAAACGCCGCGGGTGGCTCTGCGAGGCCAAACTGCTGGCGGCGCACGTCGATTTTCGTCACCTCGTGGTCGCGCTCGCGCAACTCCGAGAGCAGAAGCTTCTCGTCCTGGCGGATTCGCGAGTAGAGAATCCCGACGTTCATCGCCGACTCCGGACCGCTCTGTCCTGTCTCGCCTCTGCGCCGCCGGACACGTTACTCACCCCAGTCTTCCTCGATTTCGGGCGCTTTCTCGAGCGTCACGGGGTCGACGGAGATCACCTCGAGCTCCTCGCCCGTGATGGGACTGTCGACGATCTCGCCGATCTCGACGTTTGCGGGCAGTTCGATCTCCTCCCCCGTGATGGGGTCTTCCGCGAGGATTGTGTTGTCTGACATCGTACTCGCGGGTAGCCTGCCGACCGGCTTAAATCCGTCGAACTATCATAGAGGAATAACGTCTGGAGACGCCTCTCACCGTTCGCGTCTCCGACCAGCGCGGCGATTCTCGAAGTCGTATCAGATATCTGTGATGGCCCGGACGGGCCGTGGCTCAGGCATATCCCTCCACCTCCGTCTCCAGTCGCTCGCTCGCGTCTGCGAGCGCACCGCGGCGTTTAGTGACCGCCTGGCGGTCGGTGGCGACGCGCTCGCGGGCGCGCTCGAGGTGGCTCTCGACGGCCGCGGGTGCGGGTCCGCCGCGTGAATCCCGCGTTCCGACACTCTCGCGGGGGTCGAGCACCTCCTCCAGTGTCGCCCGGTCGAGGTACGCCTCGACCGGTTCGCCGAGCACGGACCGCATCGCCGTGTCGACCGTCTCCGGGTCCGGGTCCGGTTTGTCGGCCAGTTCGCTGGCGCGTGCGATGACCTCGTGGGCGGTGCGAAAGGGGAGTCCCGACCGCGCGAGCAGGTCGGCGACACCCGTGGCGGTGGTGAACCCCTCGCCCGCCCGCGCCGCGAGGTCGTCCTCGTTCCAGTCGGCGGTCGTCACGGCTCCGACGGCCACCTCCGTGGCCTCGGTCACCGAGTCGATGGCGTCCCAGGCGTGTCGGCCCGCGCGCTGCAGGTCGCGGTTGTACGCCCGGGGCAGTCCTTTCAGTGTCGTCAGGAGGCCGTTCAGGCCGGCCGTCGCGTCGCCCGCGCGCCCGCGGACGAGTTCGAGCGTGTCGGGGTTTTTTTTCTGTGGCATGATACTCGACGTGGAGGCGTAGTCGTCGGCCAGTTCGACGTCTCCACGGTGTGCGAACACGACCACGTCCTCGGCGAGTCCCGACAGTGTCGTTCCCAGTCCCGCGGCCGCCGCGGTGGTCTCCACGAGAAAGTCTCGCGCGGAGACGGCGTCGGTGGCGTTCTCGACGAGGCCGTCGAACCCCAGCAGACCGGCGACCCGCTGGCGGTCGATTTCGAACGGTGTGCCGGCGAACGCCGCCGCTCCCAGCGGCGACCGGTTGACCCGCCCGTAGGCGTCGAGGAAACGAGCGGTGTCCCGCGACAGCGCGGCCTCGTGAGAACACAGCCAGTGGGCGACCGTCGTCGGCTGTGCCGGCTGGAGGTGCGTGTACCCCGCCATCACGGTCCCGGTGTGTCGGGCCGCCGTTTCGAGCAGGTTCGCGCGGCCCTCGACGAGCGTCTCGACGGTGTCGAGAACGTCCCCGCGGAGACGGTAGCGGAGACAGGCCGCCACCTCGTCGTTGCGCGAGCGGGCGGTGTGCATCCGACCACCGGCGGGACCGACGCCCGCGACGACCTGCTCGCCGTTGCGCTCGATTCCGTCGATGACAGCCGTCTCGATTGCCTCGTGGACGTCCTCGCCGTCGGGTAACGCGCCGTGTCCGGCCGCCTCGACGTCGGCCAGCGCGCCGAGAATCGCCGCCGCGTCTCCCTCGTCGAGAATCGCCTGCTCCGCGAGCATCACGACGTGCGCGCGGTCGACGGCCAGGTCCGCCGCGAAGATGCGCTCGTCGGCGGCCAGCGACGAGAGAAACTCCCGTGCCGGTCCGCCGCTGAACCGCTCCCGGCGCACGACGCCCTCTCCGCCGTTCCCGTTGCTCGTGGTGTCCTCGCTCGTGCGCGTCGTGTCCTCACTCTCGTCTGTCATTGGTCACGTCGTGTCGAGTCAGTCTCTGCTCTCGCCGTCCTCGCTGGCGCGTGCGTTCTCCGTGGTACGGTTCGCGAGGCGGGACTGGAAGCCGTGGTACTTCGCGACGCCGGTTGCGTCCTCCTGTGTGATTGCGCCGGTGACGTCCTCCTCGTTGAACGAGGCGGCGCTCTCGCTGTAGACGGCGTGTGCGCTCTCGCGTGCGACCGGACGACAGTTGCCGCCCTCGAGTTTGACCGTCACCGTCCCGGTCACGCGCTCCTGTGTCGCGTCGATAAAAGCCTCCAGGGCACCGACCAGCGGTGCGTCGATGAGGCCCTGGTAGGCCTTCTGTGCCCACTGCTGTTCGACCTGTTTCTTGAACGCGCGCTGTTCCTGCGTGAGCACGAGCTGTTCGAGTCCCTCGTGGGCGGTCAACAGTACCGTCGCCGCCGGGTGCTCGTAGTTCTCTCGCACTTTCAGACCGAGCATCCTGTCTTCCATCATGTCGGTACGACCGACGCCGTGTGCGCCGGCGCGGTCGTTCAGTGACTCGACCAGTTCCACCGCGTCGACGTGGTCGCCGTCGACGGCAACGGGGTCGCCGTTCTCGAAGGTGATTTCGACCACCTCTGGCTCTCGCCCGGGACTGTCGGTCCAGTTGTAGATGTCGTCCTCGGGAACCGTTGCGGGGTCCTCGAGTTCGGAGCCCTCGATGGAGCGACTCCACAGGTTCGTGTCGACGCTGTACCGGCCCTCGGAGCCACCCTCGACCGGGAGACCGCGCTCGCTGGCGTACTCGTTCTCCCACTCGCGGGTGAGTCCGAGTTCGCGCACCGGTGCCACCACCTCCAGTGGCGACTCTCGCCAGACGGCCTCGAACCGGAGCTGGTCGTTACCTTTGCCGGTACAGCCGTGGGCCAGCGCCACACAGTCGCGTTCGAGCGCGACGTCGAGAATCGCGTTGGCGATGACCGGCCGGGCCAGTGCCGTTCCCAGCGGGTAGCCCTGGTAGGTGGCGTTGGCCCTCACCGAGCGCAGGCAGAGTCCGGCGAACGCCTCGCGGGCGTCGACGACGTGGTGTTCGACGTCGAGTGCCTCGGCGGTCTCGCTGGCCTCCTCGAACTCGGCCGCGGGTTGGCCGACGTCGACGGTGACGCCGATAACCTCGTCGTAGTCGTACTCTTCTTCGAGTAGCGGTACGCAGACTGTCGTGTCGAGCCCTCCAGAGAAGGCGAGCGCGACGCGGTCGTGTGCTGGCATTGGTCGGTGGTGTGTCGGGTGTGTGGTCTCCGCCCCAGAACCCGACGGTGGGCGGTATCTGTGACCGATTCGGGAAGAGGGTGTAGTAACGGGCCTACCGGCCCGGCCGCCGTGGCGGGAAAACGAGCCTCGCTCCGGACCCGCGGCTGAGGACCGCACTCGCGCCAGCCACGATAGTCCGCCTCATACCACCGTCTATCTGCAGACACGTACTAATATCTTCCGAGAGACCGCCAGGGTGTGTTCGCTTCACACACTGCCGTGTTCCGTGTCCACCGACCCGTGTCGGGCGTCGGTACGCTCCCGTGGCGAACCCACCGGAGGCGACCCGCTGCCAGTTTCGCCACGTCCAGTATATTTAAATTATCCCGGAACGATACAGTAGTATGGCCGCATATGGCCGGCCGTCGTTGCGAGACCTGTTCGACCAAGCACCGACGCCGCATATCGCCCACCCACCGGAAACCCACCACCGCGAGTTCTACCTGGCGACAGATGGGTCGTTCCGGGAGTCGGGTGGCGGACTCGGTGTACTCGTCGAGACACGGGACGGCACGCGTGTCACACGCCTCTCTGTTCCCCGGGACTCCCCGGACAACAACGTCGCGGAGTGTCGCGCGTTACGACTCGGGTTGAACGCGCTGGCGACACGCTCACCGCCCGGCGTTCGTGTCGGCGTGTTACTCGACCACGACCAACTCGCCGCGAAAGTAAACGCCTCGGTACTCGCCGCCGGGTCGACGTTCGACACGCACCACGAGGTGTCTGTTCCGGGCATGTCCGACCGCCACTGGCGGGAGATTCGGAGCTGTCTGAGTGAGTTCGGCGAGGTTCGCGCAGCGCGCATCCCGAGCGACCGCAACCCCGCACACCCGCTCGCGAACGCACCGGAACAGTACGCCCACGTCAACGACGAACCGGACCGGTGTGTCCGCCCACAGACCGCCACGAGCGAGGACCCCATCCCGCCGCCGTCGCGCTCCGACCGCGGCGCGAGTGACTGACCCGGACACAGCGACCGGAATCGGCGTGTCCGGAACAGTTATACGCGCAGATTCGGACAAACCAACGAGATGAGTGAACTCGAAGCGGAGTACCGTCTCGACTACTTCGAGGAGAACGACTTCCACCGACGCGAGTGTTCGAACTGTGGAACGGCGTTCTGGACACGGGACGGGAACCGAGAGACCTGTGGCGAACCGCCGTGTGAGACGTACAGTTTCATCGGCGACCCGGGCTTTGCCAAGCGTCACACTCTCGAGGAGATGCGCGAGGCCTTTCTCTCCTTTTTCGAGGACCGTGACCACGAGCGTGTCGACCCCTACCCCGTCGCGGCCAACCGCTGGCGCGACGACGTCCTGTTGACACAGGCCTCGATTTACGACTTCCAGCCACTCGTGACCTCTGGCGAGACGCCGCCGCCGGCCAACCCGCTGACCATCAGCCAGCCCTGCATCCGGATGCAGGATATCGACAACGTCGGCAAGACCGGCCGGCACACGATGGCC
>CAZHPM010000060.1:10386-13433 GCA_964534485.1 uncultured Halobacteriales archaeon | reverse complement strand
CGAGCATCGCCGAGCGGTGGGAGACGACGACGAACTGTGCCTCGCCGGCGAGTTCGTCGACCAGTTCCCCGACGAGGTCGGCGTTTGCCGCGTCCAGAAAGGCGTCCACCTCGTCGAGCGCGTAGAACGGCGCGGGGTTGTGCCGCTGGAGCGCGAAAATAAAGGCGAGCGCGGTCAGCGATTTCTCGCCGCCGCTCATCGCGTTGAGTCGCTGGATTGGCTTGTCGCCGGGTTGGGCCTTCATCGTCAGCCCGCCGTCGAAGGGGTCCTCCTCGTTCTCCAGGTGGAGGCGGCCAGTCCCGTTCGAGAGGCGCTCGAAGATGTCCCGGAACTGCTCGTCGATCGCCTCGAAGGACTCCATGAACGTCTCCTTCTTGCGCGCCTCGTAGGTCTCGATGCGCTCGCGGATGGCGTCGGCCTCCTCGACCAGCGTCTCGCGTTGCTCGCGCAACTCCGCCAGTTCCTCCTCGACCCGGTCGTACTCCTCGATTGCGAGCATGTTGACCGGTTCGAGCGCCTCCATCTCGCCCTCGAGGCGCCGTATCTCTGCCTCGACGGTCTCGTGGTCGGGAATCTCCTCGGGGTCGTAGTCGCCGACCTCCGCCTCGAGTTCCTCGACCTCCCAATCGAGGCGCTCGCGGTCCTCGCGCAACTCCGCGAGCACGTTCTCGGCCTCCGCGACCGCGTCTTTGGCGTCGTCGCGGGCCGCCCGGGCCGCCGTGACCTCCTCGCGGAGGGCCTCGCGCTCCTCTTTGAGGTCGGCGAGTTCCGATTCGAGTTCCTCGACCTCCGCGCGTTTGCCCTCGAGTTCGCTCTCCTTGCGCTCTATCTCGTCTTCGAGGTCCTCGATGCGCTGCTGGGCCTCCTCTTTTTGTTGCTCGGCGCTCTCGATATCAGCGCGCAGGTCCTCGATTGCCTCCTCGGCGTACTCGCGCTCGACCTCGAGTTCCCCGAGTTCTGCGTCGAGGTCGTTCTTCCGCCGCTGGAGGTCGTCGATACTCTCGCGGACCGACTCGGCCTCCGCGGTCAGTTCGGGCAGTTCCGAGTCCTCGACCTCCGCCTCCAGGTCCCCGATCGTCGACTCGATGTCGGCGATTGTCTCGTTCTTCTCGGCGATTGCCGCCTCCAGTTGGTCCATCTCCTCGGAGACATCCTCGCGCTCGCGCTCGATTTCTTCGAGTTCCTCCTCCAGGTTCTCGATTTTCGTCTCCGTCTCCTCGCGTTCGCTCCGCCGGTTCTCGATTTTCGTCTCGACCGCCCGGACCGTGTCGGCGGCATCGGACTCCTTGTCGCGGGCGTCCTCCAGGCGGTCCTCCACGTCGCGCAACTCCTCGCGGACCGACTGGCGCTCCTCTTCGAGGTCCTGAATCCGCGCCGCGACGCGTTCGAGTTTCCCCTCGCTCCCCTCGAATGAGTACCGCGACCCGCCTTTCGACCCGCCGGTCATCGCGCCCGACGTCTCCACGAGGTCGCCATCGAGGGTGACCAACCGGCAGTTCCCCATCAGGTCCCGGGCCGTCTCGATGTCCTCGACGACGACCGTATCCCCGAGGACGTAGGAGAACACGCCGGCGTACTGGCTGTCGAAATCGACCAGTTCGTAGGCGAAATCGACCACACCATCGTGGTCGGGCAGCGAGGACAGCGAGCGCTGTCGCATCTCCGTCAGCGGCAGGAAGGTCGCTCGCCCGGCGTTGCGTGATTTCAGGTAGTCGATACAGCGCTGACCGACGCGGTCGTCGTCGACGACGACGTTCGCGAGACGGCCGCCGGCCGCGGTTTCACAGGCCGTCGCGTACCTACCGGAGACGGCACCCAGCTGTGCGACCGTCCCGTGGACGCCATCGAGACCGCCGTTCAGCACCGCCGTCACCGCCCGACCGTAGGATGAGTCACCCGACTGGCCGGCCTTTGCCTCCAGTTCGGCGTACTCCTGCTGGGCGGCGCTGACCTCGTCCTCGAGGTCGTCGATGCGCGCTTTGAGTTCCGTGCGCTCCGCGCGCAGGTCGTCGACGACGGCAGCCATCGTCTCCTCGTTTTGCTCTGCTTTCTCCAGTTCGAGTTCGAGGTCGTCGATCTCGTCGTCGATCTCGGGCAGTCGCTCCTTCGCGTCCTCGATTGCCTGCCGTGTCTCGCGTTTCTCGCTCGAGCGCCTGCGGGCCTCGTCGAGCAGTCGGTCCTGCTCGCGCTGGAGGTCGTTTTTTTCCGACTTTGCCGTCTCCAGTTGCTCTTTGTGGTTCTGGAGTTGTTCTTTGACCGCCTCGAACTCCTCGCCGACCTCGTCGATGCGGGCCTCGACCTCCGCGAGGCGCTGTTCGTGTTCCTGCACGTCGGCGGCAATCGAGGATTTCTCGACTTTCCGCTCCCGAATCTCGGATTCGAGGTCGTCGATCTCCTCCTGTTTGTGGTCGATTTTCACGAACGCCTGCCGGCGCTCGTCCTCTGCCGACTCGATGCGCTCGCGCTCGCTCTCGACGCTCTCCTCGATGCGCGTGATGTCGCCTTTTATCTCCTCGATTTCGCGCTTTATCGCCAGCTGTTCGTCCTCGCCCTTGCGCTCGATTTCGGCGTTGAGCTCCTCCAGGTCGTCTGCGAGTTCTGTCACCGTCTGCTGGCGCTCGTCGAGGGTCGTCTGGTGTTTTTCGAGTCGCTCCTCTTGCTCGGCGAGTTTGGCCTCGATTTCGGCGAGGTCCGCGCGCTTGTCCTCCAGTTCGGCGGCCTTCCGGTAGCTCTCGTAGGTCTCTTTCTCCTCGCCCAGGTCCTGGTACCGGAGTGCCGTCTCGCGCTCGTCCTCGAGCTGGTCGAGTCGGTCCTGCTTCTCCTCGATGTGGAGGTCCGCCTCGTCGATCTGCTCCTCGACGACCTCCAGTTCCTCGAAGGCGTCTGCCTTCTTTGCGTCGAACTGCGCGACACCGGCAATCTCGTCGATTATCTCCCGGCGTGCCCGGGGGGTCATGTTGATGAGTTCGGTGACGTCACCCTGCATGACCACGTTGTACCCCTCGGGAGCGATACCGGCCTGTGCGAGCAGGTCCGTGATGTCCGAG
>CAZHPM010000060.1:0-10376 GCA_964534485.1 uncultured Halobacteriales archaeon | reverse complement strand
CGTTGATGTAGTAGTAGGAGTAGTAGTTCTCCGCGGTCTCCTTGACGCGGCGTTTGACCGTGAGTTCGTCGACACTGCCGACGTCTTCGGTACCGGCGGCGTTGACGACCTGCGCGCGCTCGAGCGTGCGGTCGCTGTTGTCGAAGATGACCTCGACACTGGCCTCGCGTTCCCCCTCGAAGGACTCGCCCTCCTGGTGACCGGGGTTGTAGATGAGGTCCGTCAGTTTCTCTGCGCGGATACCCGAGGTGCGGGCGAGTCCGAGTGCGAACAGCACCGAGTCGATAACGTTCGACTTGCCCGACCCGTTCGGGCCGGTGACCGTCGTGAAGTCCTCGTAAAACGGGATGCGAGTCTTCCGCCCGAAGCTCTTGAAGTTGTCGAGGACGAGCTCTTTGATGTACATCTGGGTGCTCGTGGAGGAGTCTCTGCCTCAGGCTACGATGATGTCGCTCTCCTGCTCCTCCGTGTTGTCTGTATCCTCGGTGTCCTCGGATTTAGGTACTTCGTCCTCTGTGTCGGCGGATTCGGCCTGTTTCTCGGCCGACTCGCTCTCGTCGGTCGGTGCGGGGGCGGCGACGCCGAGGTCGCCGTCGACTGCGGCCTCGAGTTCCTGCAAGCGGAGTTTGCACTCGACGAGTTCGTCTGTCAGTCCCTCGACCGACGCTTCCAGTTCCTGCACGCGCGATTCGAGGTCGTCGACCCTGTTGGCACACATACCTACAACCCTCTCTCTCCGGTCATATAAACGTGCGTCAGACATTGGTCTCGCGCGCGATAGCTCGTCACCGTGTGTGACACGGACCCGCCACCGTTTGAGTGTTCGACAGTCACTCCTCCGGCGGACGTCCCCGCACAGGCGGTGGGACTGGGATTTGAACCCAGGAGTCCTCTCGGACACCTGCTCTCAAGGCAGGCGCAATAGGCCGCTCTGCCATCCCACCACGAGGCGTGCGGGGCGCGGGAGCAGACACACGCCCGCCGTTCGTGGCCGCCACAGACCGTGGTAGAGTCGTCGTGGCCGTGTGACTACCTGTAAATCGATTCCGAGGCAATTCAAACTATCGCTCCCCGCTCGTGGTGTCGCAGGTACCTTCATAATCAGGTATGCCCCATTTACGATGTTCTGTGACGCGGTCGACTTCTAGCTTTTTTATTGGGAGGGGTCCAAGAGCGGGTAATGGAAGTTGATGCCGTCCGCGTAGAGAACTACAGAAGTATCAGTGACTCGGGTTGGGTGGATATCGACAGCCTCACCTGTCTCATCGGGAGAAACGAGTCGGGAAAAACAGCGTTTCTGAAGGCACTGGAGATGCTCAACCCCGTCTCACAGAACGAGGCGTTCGACCCGTACAGGGATTATCCACGCCAGGAGTGGCCCGAGTACAACCAGCGCCACGAGGACGACCCGGACGTCGTGGTCAGTGCGCGACTGGAGTTGACCGACTCAGAGCAAGAGCAACTCGCAGACGAGTACGGTCGTGACCTGCTCGCAGAGCCGACGGTGGTGGTCAGACGCGACTACGCGAACGACCGTCACTGGGAGCTCGAGTTCGACGAGACTGCCTGTATCGAGTACATCAGACAGGAACACGACCTGTCCGACGCCGCCGAGTCGGCACTCAGAGGCGCCACGTCGTTCACAGAGCTCGAAAGCAGGTCGCCGGGCGACTCCGAAGGGGGGTACGAGGCAGTCCGCTCCGAACTCGACGGCGACCCCCTCTCGGTGGTGACAGAGAGGGTCAGTTCGGACCTGCTCGAACCGGCACTGCCGGAGTTCCGGTACATCAGCGAGTACGCGACAATCGACGGCACCATCGAGATAGACAGGTTGCTCGACAGGCGCGACAACGAGACGCTGACCGCGGGTGACAGGGCCTTTCTCGCGTTGCTCTCGGCCGCGGGACTCACCCTGGAGGACTTCCGCGATGTCGACGACTGGCGGACACGGCTGACAGAACTCGAGACCGCCTCGGCGGCGGTCAGCGACGAGGCGATGCAGTACTGGAGTCAGAGCGGCGATATCAAAATCGACATCCAGCACACGACGACCGACGACGACGACCTTCTGGAACTGCGTGTCGAGAACCGCAAACACGACGTCACCGTCGAGTTCGACCAGCGTTCCCGTGGGTTCCGGCACTTTTTCTCGACGTTCTGCCAGCTGTCGGCGCTCACGAACTACAGCGAGAATCTCGTCGTGATGATAGACGAACCGGGGTCGAATCTCCACGCCCGGGCGAAACAGGAGTTCCGGCAGTTCCTGAAGAACGAACTCGCCTCGACACACACGCTCGTGTACACGACACACTCGCCGTTTATGATCGACCCCGAGTCGATACACCGGACGAAGATGGTGATGGCCGACCCCATCGGCCCGGAGAACGTCTTCTCCGACGTCTCGCTGGCCGACGACTACACCAGTTTCCCGCTCCGGAGCGCCTTCGAGTTCGACCTGATGGAGACGGTGCTGGTCAGCCCACAGACCTTAGTCGTCGAGCAGAAAGCCGACCACGTCTACCTGTCGGTGCTCTCGAAACTGGTCGAGACAGAGGGGATAGACGGCCTCGACAGCCGGTGGACTGTTGTTCCAATAAAGGCCACCGAGAACATCGTCACCTTCGTCAGACTGTTTGGCGCGGACCGACTCGACGTCGCCGCGCTGTTGAGCGAAGAACCGAGTATGGAGACGATCACGCTGCGGGCAACCGGCCAGCGAGACGAGCGGGGGCTGTCAGCGGACAGACAGTCACGGGGGTCTGGAGGGCGCCAGACGGGACAGACCACAGAGCGCAGCAAAGAGGAGTTGCCACTGTCCGATATTCCGGTCACGCTGCTCTCGAAACACACGGACGTCGACGGCGATAGCACCATCGAGGACGTCTTCGAGCCGGAGTTTTATCTCGAACTCGTCAGTCGGGCCTACGCGACGGAGCTGAGCGAAACCGCCGGGGTTCCCGACCGTATCACCGAGTCAGAACTCTCCGAGGTCGAGTCAAAGGGCCCGGTCGTCGAACGGCTGAGGGCGTACTTCGACGCGAACGACCTCGGGGTCTCGTTCGACCGCGACAGACCGGCACTGCACCTGCAGAAAAACCGCGACGAACTCGCGGACGAACTCGACAAGGCCTCACAGCGGCAGTTCGGACGGCTGTTCCGGAACCTGAACAACACGCTCAGGTCTTTCGACAGCGTGGAGACCGAGAGCGGTTCGGTGTTCGACGTGTTCAGGTGACCGCCGCGGGGTGAACCGCAGTCACCTCGCTCCTGACACGCGGCGACACCGGCAGCTGGCGAGACTGTGCGAGTGAGACGTTCGTAGTCGGGACTCGACGTCCTGCGGAGTGCGCGGCCCGGCAGTGTGGGCTACCGTGCCCTGGTCGTCTCTGGCCGCTCTATTTTCGACTCGTCGAATTCGACGTTCCGCTCGGCGACGTCACGGACCACGTCGTCGTAGATGTGAATCTCGTCGGCCTGGAAGAAGCGTCTGCTGAACTCCGAGTCGTCGACGGTCGTGACGGTGCTCGTGACGAGTGAGTCGACGAGAACCGCGTCCTCGAGTTTGTCGTAGATGAGTTCTGCGAACTCGATTTCGCCGTCGTAGACCCCGACGACCACGTCTCCGGTGTAGATTCTCGGCTCGTCCATGTTCATCGGCAGGAAATCTGTTTCCCCCCCGATACGGGCCGAGTCGGGAAACTCGGTGACCGGGACTTCGTCTGGCTCTGCGTTTCCGTGGACCATGATGTTCCGCCGGCCGTCTTCTATCTGCTTCATACACACAGGCAATATTCCTCCGAGAACTTATAAGCCGTTGCTAACTGTGCTGATGTGAGTGCTTTCCGAGCCGAATATCGACTCCGACAGCCCGGCGTGAGTCACTCCGACGGGCAGATATCGAACACCGTGCGGGTCGTCCTCGTCGAGAGCGTGTCGACCCAGAGCCGGAACGGCGTCGTCTCTGACCGCGTGACACGGACGACACTGCTGTTTTCCTGTTCGACCGAGACGGGTCTGCCGTCGGCAGTGCGCGCGGAGGCGTTGAGAAGCTCGCCGTTGACACGGAGTTCGACCGTGACGGAGCTCTCGTTCACACTGCTGTTGAGAGAGTCGATGGCCTGTCCACTCCGGATTGTCGAGCCAATAGAGTACGACGCCTCGTGACCCACCGCCGGGTCGCCTCCGAACTCCTCACACCTGAGCTCACCGAGCACGTCCGTACTCTCGCCCCCGCCCGTCCCGCCGGTGAAAATCACGAACAACCCGGCTACTCCGACGACGACGGCGAGCGCACCGAAGCCAAAGGCAACAATGAGGATACCGCGGAACGCAACTGACGACGGGCTGTCTGACGGGTCCCCGTCTGGCGGTTCGTCTCCGTCTGACGGGTCCTCGGCTGGCGGTTCGTCTCCGTCTGACCGTTCCTCTGCTGGCGGTTCGTCTTCAGGCACGTGTCCGTGTTTGCCCTCGGGAGTAAAAAGACCCGCTCACGACTGTTCGGTGCTGTCGTCGAGTTTCTGTGCGGCCTGGTAGGTCGGATGGGTCGCCAAAACCACGACGAACACGCCAAAGAGACCGAACACGAAGCTACCAGTGTCGTAACTGGCAGCGGTCGCGAGGGGCGCGAGCAGGTTGAGACCGACCAGCACGAGTCCCGCGATGATACCACCGCCGCCCGCTGCGGCGATGCGCTTGAGTCGTGCCGGGTCGTTTGTCCTGATTTCGAACATGGAGTGAACTCTGCCGAGTCAGTATCAACGGCGCAACACGCAGTGAAAGCGCCGCACCCCAGAAGAGGGGTCGTCTGGCGTCGTCAGTCGTCTGCCGGAATCGCGTCAGACGTCGCGCCGTAGCTCTGCCCGGCACTGACCGTGTCGACGTTCTGCACCGTGTACCGGATCACCAGGAAGGAGAACAGGTACTTGGCGACGAGGTCGAACGCGCTGTATCCCCACGAGGTGACGGCAACGGACTCGATGAGTGCCAGCCCCTCGTTTCCGACGGCCCACCAGATGGTGTAGCCGATCCACAGCACCACTGTCAGGTTCCGCAGCAGGCTGAATATCTCCGTCGTGCCAGCGGCCTTCGCGTCGTCCGGCCACTCGACCAGCAGGATGTAGAACACGACTGCGAGGAACGTGCAACTAATCGCGTACCAGAACCACCGCATGAGGTGGTTCGAGGTCGTCAGCGCCGCACCGAGTCCGGTGATCATGATTCCAACGTCGAACACGATGGCGGTGAAGATCTTCGTGATGTTCGACCCTGCCAGCAGACCGAGCGCCAGCAGGATAAACGGTGTCGAGAACGCCCACGTCAGGTATCGACCAAAGAGGCTGATGGTCGTCCCCTCCGCGAGGTCGACCTCACCGCTGTCCAGTTCCAGCGTCGTCACGACGTCGGACATCGCGTGTCCGTCCGGCACCTCGAGGAGACTCATCGTCAGCCCCGAGGCGAGTCCGGTGTAACTGACCACCGAGACAGCCGACACGAACAGCGCCGAGACGACGATCAACTGCGCCCGTGGGTCTTTCACGTTCCGCGCGAGGAACGCGAAAAACAACAGTGTCAGTCCGGCGACTGCGATGTTCACGTACAGTGAACTGCCCAACAGCGCGTCGTTGAGCGCGTGTTCAAACAGGGCTTCTTGACTCCCGACGTTTTCTGTGCTGCTCTGTAGCACGACCGCCGCGTTACCTATCGCTGACATACGATACATACTGAGACGGCTATCGGAAAGAAACTGACCCCTAACTAGTCATACTGTTGCCCTCGTTGGGAGAACCAACTCTCTATAGACGGCGCCGGCGCGTTTGCGTGCGGTGTTGTGTCGGGTGTGACCTGCCGGGCCGCCGACAGGCAACGGTACCACCGGAGCCGTTCCAGAAACGCGTGCGCCCGTTGGGTATCGACATCGGGTCTGCGTGGTCGCCTGGGTAGAGCTGTGTCGTCGACCGGCACTACGACCGGTCGGCCGGAGTGGCGGCGGTATCTGGTCCAGTCGGCCACCGGGCGAGGGCCGCGTCGCGCGCGTCGGCCGGGTCCGCCGGCTCCGTGCGGTCGAGGCCGGCGGCGGCGTCGACAGCCTCCGGGTGGAGGAGTCCGGCCAGCAGTTCGAGCGTGTCGACGAGTCGCGGCCCCGGTCGGTTCACGTATTCGTGGCCGTCGACGGCGTAGACACGGCCCGACTGGACCGCCGACAGTTCCGCCCACTCCTCGCGGTTCGAGAGGTCTGTCGCGTTGTCGAGTGTCTGTTCGAGACCGAACCCACAGGGCGCGGCGACGAGCACGTCCGGGTCGTGGGCGCGAATCTCGCGCCACTCGCGGGGCCGCGAGGGGTCACCGGACGCGGACAGGTCGTATCTGCCGCCGGCGCGCTCGACGATACCCGGAATCCAGTGGCCGGCGACCATCACGGGGTCGAGCCAGTCGAGCACCGCGACGCGCGGGCCGTCCTCGGGTGTCGCCCGCTGGACACGCGCCACGCGCTCGCGCAGGGCCGCGACGACCTCGCTGGCCCGTTGCGCGCGGTCGAATCGCTCTCCGAGTCGTTCGAGGTCCGCGAACACGTCTCCGAGCGTGTGTGGGTCGGTCGTGACGACCTCGGCGTCGAGACCGAGCTCGGTGACGGTCTGGCGGACGCGGGAGTCGTCGACCGCACAGACGTCACAGATACCCTGCGAGAGCACCACGTCGGGGTCGAGGGCGGCGAGTTGCTCGCGGTCGATTTCGTAAACCCCCTCCTCGGCGACGGCGGCCCGGACCTGCTGGTCGATGTCGTCGCTGCTCGCGCTGGCGTCGATTCGTGACCGGATAACCGCCGGCTGCTCCCGGGCCGCGGGCGGATGGTCACACTCGTGGGAGACGCCAACCGGTTCGACACCGAGCGCGTAACACATCTCCGTGGCCGAGGGCAGTAACGAGACGACTCGCATACCACTCGTACGGTCTGACGACTGTTAAAGGTGAACTACCTCGGGGTCAAGTGGTTCGAGACGCTGTCGCGTCTCGTCATCACGGAAATCTTCGATTTCCGAACGACCCCGAGACACTCTGCCTGCTTCTCTGCAGAGGAGAGTCACACTCACTCGGCGGGCGGGTACCACGCGAGCGGGTGGTCGGCGGCAATCGAGACCGCGACCGGCTGGTTGTGCTCGAACGTTTCGGCGTGGTTGTGGAGGCTCCGGACGGTCGTGCCGTCCTCGAGTTCGATCTGGTAGACGAACGTCGGACCGTTGTACTGTCGGTGGACGACCTGTCCGTCGGCGGTGGCCTCGCTGGCTGGCACCGCCGCCAGGTCGTCGGGGCGCACGAGCACGTCGATTCTCGCGCCGTCGTATGCGTCGACCGGGCCGTTGAGCTGGTCTGCGTCGAGACAGCCAAGCACGGTCTCGACGGTGCTCCCGCGAACACGGCCAGTGAGGAAACTCGCCCGACCGAGAAAGCTGGCGACAAACCGCGATTCGGGGTTCTCGAAGACGGTCTCTGGTTTGCCCACCTGTTCGACCCGCCCGTTGTTCATGATGGCGACCCGGTCCGAGATCGACAGCGCCTCCTCCTGGTCGTGGGTGACCGAGATTGTCGTCACACCGGCCTCTTTCAGGATGGCCCGGACCTCCTCGCGCATCTCGACGCGAAGCCGCACGTCCAGATTCGAGAACGGTTCGTCGAGCAAGAGCACGTCTGGTTCTGGCGCGAGCGAGCGAGCAAGCGCCACGCGCTGTTGCTGCCCGCCCGAGAGGTCGTCCGGTTGCTTCTCGCTGTGGGCGGTCAGTCCGACCAGTTCGAGCATCTCCTCGACGCGCGCCTCGCGCTCGCTGCTCGACCGGTCCTGCAGACCGAAGGCGATGTTCTCCTCGACGGTCAGGTGTGGAAAGAGTGCGAAATCCTGGAAGACGAGTCCGACGTCGCGCTCCTCCGCCGGAACGAACGTCTCGCCGTCGGCGACCCGCTCGCCGGCGATGTGAACCTCGCCGGCAGAGGGCCGTTCGAGTCCGGCGACGAGCCGCAACGTCGTCGTCTTCCCACACCCCGACGGACCGAGCAGGGTTAGCAGTTCGCCGTCCTGGACCGACAGCGAGCAGTTCGTCACCGCGCTCTCTATCTCGTAGGCCCGCTCGATGTCGCGTAACTCGAGAACTGTCTCTCTGTCCTCGACGGACTCTCTGTACCCCGTCTCGGTCACGTCGACTGCTGTTGTCGCTCCGATGCGCTCGCTGCCCTCGACTGCCGACTCGGGTGGTTCCGTTGTGCTGTTTCGTGACATAGTGCTCGCGTCGAGTTGCCGTGCGCACTGGCCGACTGCTGGCGCCGTCACCGGTTACTGCTCGTTCTCTTTGTTAGTTTTTAGGCCCGCCAAAAGAGTCTGTCGCTCTCACGCGGGAAGCCTTTCAGGATGGCGCCCCAACAGCCGACTATGTCGGAGCGAACACGCGTACACGTCTACGTCTCGGGCACAGTCCAGGGGGTACAGTTCCGGGCGACGACCCGCGAGACGGCCCGCGAGTACGGTGTCGACGGCTGGGTCCAGAATCTCGACGACGGACGCGTCGAGGCCGTCTTCGAGGGACCGGCGGACGACGTCGAACAGATGGTCGAGTTCTGCCACGAGGGGAGTGCTGCCGCGACTGTCGAGGGCGTCGAGGTGAACAGCGAGCAGCCACAGGGTGAGGATGGCTTTCGGGCCCGGTGGTGAGGTCACTGCTCGTCTCCTGGCAGGGCTGAGGGGAGTAAGCCCCCTTCTGTTCGGTCCGGCATTCGGCTGAGCGTCCGACCCGGTGTTCGGGCTACCGTGTCGGTTCGGACTTGCACCGGTGAGGATTCGCCGTTCCAGCCGTTCTCTCCGGTCGACCCTCGGTGGGTTCACTGCCCCGCGCTTCCCGGAGCCGGTTTCGCCCGGGGGTCGCACACCTCATCGGTCGCAGAGAGGGGTCGCGTTTCTGTTCCAGTGCCGACGGTCTCCCGCCCCGGACTTGCGCCCGGTCACCTGCCCGAACGGTGGGGGGACTTTCCTCGTGTGACTGGAGTCGCCACGGGAGCCGGACTCCCTCTGCCCGCGCTACCTACGCTCCGGGGTGGCCTAACACTGTCGGAGCCGCCCCGTCACTCACCGCCAGGGCAGACGCTCCCGGGCCGCCTCGCGGCGGCGCTCGACGACCGCCTCGGCCCAACTGACGGCCTCGTCGAGCACCTCACCGGGGTCGTTCTCGAACTCGAACTCGCGGATGTGACCGACGTCGTCGCTCTCGTAGCCGCCGACCAGGTGTGTCGCCCGGCGGTCGTGGTCGGCCGGAACCAGGTGGACGAGTACGTTGTTCTGTGCCTCGGCGGTCTCGTAGGCCGTGAGCGGACGCGAGGGGTCGCGGTCCAGCAGGATGGAGAACTTCGAGAGCATCATGTAGGTGGCGGCGTCCTGTTGGTCGGTGTGCCCCTCGACACCGGGGAGGTCCGTGGCGACGCGGGCGTCGTAGCCGTACTCCTCGAGTCTCTCCCGGACCGACGCGGCCTCGTCGGCCGCGCCCGCCGGGTCGACCAGCAACACCGACCGGTCGACAGTCTCGACGACCGTCTCCAGCGCGTCGGCGAACCCCGCGTCGTCGGCACCGAGTGTGTCGAGATACCCGGCCTCGGCGACCGACTGGAGCGTCTCGAGCTGTGTCCGGAGGTCCTCGCGGCTCTCCGGTTTGCCCCAGTACTCCCGGAGTTTCGGGCGGTCGTCGACGGCTGCCACGTCGAGTGGCTCCTCGGAGTGACGCACCGCCTCCAGGGCGGCCTGTGCGCTCTCGACCGTCGAGAAGTAGGTGACCGTCTCCTCGACACAGACCTCGAGCAGGTCGCGCTCCCGAGAGAGCACGAGGTCGATGTCACCGCTCCTGACGGCCCGTTTCGCGGCGTCGAGACCCTCGAAGTCGTCGAGGTCGAGCACGTCGAAGAACTCGCTGAAACCCGCCACGGGCATATCCACGATGGCCGTTCCCGCCAGTGGAATCGGCTTGCCGACACACATCTGGGCTTTCTGGTAGGCCTTGCCGAACGTGTCGGCGGTGCTCATCACCTCACCGGTTGATTTCATCTCCGGTCCCAGGCGCGGGTCACTGCCCGGCAGACGGTCGAAGGGGAGAACGACCTCCTTGACGCTGACCTGCTCTGGAATCTGTTCCTCGTAGTCGAGGTCCGCGAGCGACGCGCCGGCCATCACCTTTGCCGCGATGCGGGCGATTGGCACGCCGGTCGTCTTCGAGACGAACGGCACTGTTCGCGAGGAGCGTGGGTTGGCCTCCAGCACGTACACCTCGCCGTCTCTGACCGCGAGTTGGACGTTCAGCAGTCCCACGGTGTCGAGTGCCGTCGCAATCTCCTCGACCACCTCGCGGACG
>CAZHPM010000059.1:0-13607 GCA_964534485.1 uncultured Halobacteriales archaeon | reverse complement strand
GAAGCTTCCACCTGCTTGGCTGTCCGGACTGCGAGAACGAACAGGTCGTCTTCGAAAAGGCCGCCTCGTCGGTGTCGTGTGTAGTCTGCGGGCACACACTCGTCTATCCCACCGGCGGAAAGGCCGCGTTCGAGGGCGAACACATCGAAACCGTCGAGGGACGATGAAGTTCAGTGGCTGGCCCGAAACCGGTGAACTCGTTGTCGGTCGGGTCGACGAGATCGAAGATTTCGGCGTGTTCGTCGATCTGCTGGAGTACGAGAACAAGCGCGGGCTCTGTCACGTTAGCGAGGTTGCCGCGGGTTGGATAAAGAACGTCCGGGATCATGTCAACACGGACCAGCGCGTCGTCGCGAAGGTGCTCGATATCGACCGGAGCGCACAGCAGATCGACCTCTCGCTAAAGGACGTCAACGACCACCAGCGAAAGGACAAGATACAGGAGTGGAAAAACAAGCAGAAGGCGGACAACTGGATGGAACTGGCGTTCGACGAGAGTACCGACGAGGAGTACGAAGACGTCGCGAACGCCCTGCTCGCGGAGTTCGCCTCGCTGTACGAGGCGTTCGAACAGGCCGCCATCCACGGCGCCGAGGCGCTCGACGACACCGCTCTCTCCGAGGAGCGCACCGACGCGCTCGTCGAGACCGCCAGACAGAACGTCTCGGTTCCGTACGTCACCGTCACCGGCTACGTCGACCTCGAGTGTCCGGCACGGGACGGTGTCGACGTGGTGCGCGAGGCACTCCAGGCCGCCGAGGGCAACGGCGAGACCCTCGAGGAGGCAGACCTCGATGTGACCTACGTCGGCGCGCCCGAGTACCGTATCGAGGTCCAGGCCCCCGACTACACAACCGCCGAGGCCCACCTACAAGAGAGTGCCGACCGCGCGAGTGCCGTCGTCGAGGACCACAACGGCACCGCACGCTACCACCGCGACCGTAGCCGGGACGACGAGTGACCTCCGACATCCGGGTCTGTACTGCCGACGAACACGACCGGCCGGTCTACACGCTCGGAGACACCTGTCCGGAGTGTGCCGGTCGGGCAGTCAACAGCGCGCCCGCTCCGTTCTCGCCGGCGGACCGGTACGGGGAGTATCGACGCGCACTTAAGCGGCGCAACCGGGAGTAAGGGCATGGACGAGTTCGAAATCGAACGGGTTGCCCAACCGGAAACCGAGGAGCCGATACTGGTCGAGGGGTTGCCCGGCGTTGGCCACGTCGGCAAACTCGTTGCGGAACACCTCATCGAGGAACTCGACGGAGAGCTGATATACCGGGTGTACTCGACGCATCTCCCCCCGCAGGTCAACGTCGAGGAGGGGGTGGCCCAACTCGCCTGCGTACAACTCCACGCGCTGGAAACCGACGGCGAGGACGTGCTCGTGTTGACTGGCGACCACCAGGCCCAAGACACCACCGGCCACTACGGGCTGGCGACGACGGTGCTTGACCTGGCAGAGAAACTGGACACGCGGGCGGCGTACGCGCTCGGCGGTGTCCCGACGGGCGAACTCATCGAGGAGTACAGCGTCGTCGGCGCGACAAACACCGAGGACCGGCGCGAACCACTCGAAGACGCCGGTGTCGAGTTTCGTGACGACGAGCCAGCCGGCGGTATCGTCGGCGTGAGCGGCCTCCTGTTGGGGCTTGGCGAGCGCCGCGACCTGCCGGCGGCCTGCCTGATGGGCGAGACCAGCGGCTACCTCGTCGACCCCAAAAGCGCACAGGCGGTCCTCGAAACGCTCCAGGAGACGCTGAACTTCGAGGTCGATTTCAGTTCCCTCGAGGACCGCGCCGACGAGATGGAGGAGGTCGTCCGGAAGATTCAGGAGATGGAACAGGGGACACCGACGCCGTCCGACGAGGACCTCCGGTATATCGGCTGAGTGTCCACGCTGCCAGCGCCGGCCACGTGCTCTCAGAGGACGAACACGAACACCACTGCCCCGACCAGCAGGAGAATCGTCCCGTAGACGACGAGACTGAGGACGAACGACAGTATCTTCAACGGGAGCAGTACCAGTTTGACCGGAAGCACGACCAGCCTGTAGAGGAAACCGAGCAGGTCTCCAATCACACCTCGAAACACGACAGCACCCGACAAGAGTCCACCGACTCGCGGGGCAACAGACCCGGGGTTTCTGTGTGCCGTGTTACCGTCTGTCTTCCGTGTACCCCGACGGTATGTTGTCTCGTCGACGATCACCTGCATACGATTTCGCTCTGGCTGGCACGGCACCCGAAATATACCTCCACAGCCACCACAGGTGTCAGGTCGTCCACGCCGCGGGGTCGGTCTCTTGCCTACAGGTCTGTGAGAGCCGTGGCACTCACGGATTCAGCACTGTCGGCGCGGGAACTGTCCGGAGAGGACGTCGAGTTCGCCGACGACTGACGGCCTCTGGGGGCTCTCTCGACGAGCACTGCCGGCCGACTCGTTCCCGACACTTAAACCCGATTGTGCGCCAGAGTAACCCGGATGGCTCTGGCGGCTCTCACTGTCGGTGTCACGCCGGAGACGACAGTCGCGACACTCGCCTTTGTCTTCTGTGGTGTTGCGCTGGGCACCGCCAGCGGGCTGGTGCCGGGACTGCACGCAAACAACTTCGCGCTGTTGCTCGCCGGGTTCGCCCCTGCAGTTCCCGCGCCGCCGCTGTACGTCGGCGCGGCGATGCTCGCCGCGGGTGTCACACACACCTTTCTGGATATCGTGCCGGCGCTGGCGCTCGGTGTCCCCGACCCGGCCCACGCACCGACCGCACTGCCGGGACACCGACTCGTCTTGCAGGGCCGGGGCCGGGAGGCGTTGCGACTCTCTGCGCTCGGGAGCGCACTCGCCGTTGCGCTCGCGGTACCGCTTGCGATTCCGATTACCGTGGCGATGACCCGTGTCTACCCGACACTCTCTGCACATCTGTCGCTCGTGCTCGGCACCGTGGGCTTCCTGATGGTGGTCACCGAGCGGACGCTGGCCGGGACGTTCGGGGCCGCGGTTGCGCTGCTGGCCAGCGGTCTGTTGGGCGTACTGACACTGGACGTGCCGGCTGGCGGCGTCCTCCCGGTGGGCGGGATGCTCGCGCCGCTGTTTGCCGGCCTCTTTGGCGCGCCGATTCTCATCGAGGCGCTGGACGGCGAGGGCGTCCCACCGCAGGACGACCCGCAGGTGACGACCACCCGGGGGTTCGTCGTCGCGGTGGGCGCCGTTGGCACGCTCGCGGGCGCGCTCGTGGGCTACATTCCCGCCATCTCCAGTGCCATCGCCGCCGCCGCCGCGCTGGTGCTCATCCCCGGCCGTGGCCCCCGCGCCTTTGTCGTCGCGACCAGTGGTGTCAACACCGCCAACACCGTCTTCGCGCTGTTTGCACTCATCGCGCTGGGCAACCCCCGGACCGGCGTGTTGGTCGCGCTCGAGGACACCGGCGTTCCACACAACCTGCCGGTGTTGCTCGGGAGTGTCGCAATCGCGGCCGTCTGTGGCTTCCTGCTCGTGCTGGCGGTCGGTGACCGGTATCTCGCGCTCGCCGGTGCCGTCGACAACGCCGTGCTCTCGGTGGGCGTTCTCGCATTCCTCTGCGTGCTCGTGACGGCCTTCGCAGGACTCGTCGGACTCGGCGTCTTCGTCGTCAGCACCGCCGTCGGACTGGTGCCGGCCCAGTTTGGCGCGCGCCGGATGAACTGTATGGGTGTCTTGCTCGTGCCGCTTATCGTGTCCTGAACTGAGACGGTCTCTGGCACACCCCACGGGCGGGCCTCGCCGACGGCGCCTGACAACAGCGCCGGGTCGGACCGGTAGACCGCCACAGAGACGCCGGTAGCGCGAGGCGACTGTGCACGACGGACCCCGTGGTCTTGGCTCTGTCCCCGCCGCGACCAGACTGTGCCGACGACTGCGCCACGCCCGGATACGGACCTGACGAGCAACACGCCGGAGACGTAGCGCAGCGTTTTCTATCCGTTGCCGACGGGTGGGTCGTCTCGACGTCTCTGTGCTCCCGTCGTGCCCGAGAGCGGTTGGCTTAACAGGCCACCGCCCCGAACAACAGTAATGAGCGACGGTCCCGCCGACCCGGGGGCCGACACGTCGCGCACCCCCCCGGAGTCGACAGTCGACAGCGCCGGACCCGGGTCGACAGTGCCCGAGGAGCAGGCGGCCCAGGAGCGCGACGGCCGCCACGACCCGGACGCCGAGACGCGCGAGACGACGTTCACAGACCGCGTCGAGTACGCCAGAGCGGCCATCGAGCGGGGCGACCACCGCATCGACCCCGGACTGCTCCGGGAGTACACCACAGACAGGCGCTCGCTGGCCGCGGATGTCCAGTTCCAGTGGGGCGCATCGACCGCTCTCAGCGTCGCGGTGCTCACGCTGTTGGTTGCGGGCGTGCTCGCCGCGACGACCGTGCCGACGTGGCTCGCTCTGCCGGCCTTTCTCGTCCTGTTCGGACTCGGCGTGGCGTGGGTGCGCCTGCGCTACCGCCGGTGGGTGTACCAGATTCGCGAGGAGGCAATCTACCTGGAGCGTGGCGTGGCCGTCCACCGGCGGACGCTGGTTCCGTACGTCCGCATCCAGCACGTCGACACGAGTCGTGGACCGCTGGAGCGGGCGCTTGGACTGTCGACACTGGTCGTCTACACGGCGGGCTCTCGCGGGGCCGACATCTCGATTCCGGGTCTGCCACCCGAGGAGGCCAGCGACCTGCAGAGCCGGGTAAAGGAACTCGCAATCGAGGCGGAGGGCGACGACGCGCTATGAACCTCGCGCCCCGGTCGGTTCCCTACCGCGTCGTCGAGAACGGGTCACGGGTCGTCGGTATCTTCGTCTTCTCGCTCCTGGCACCCGGTGGGAGCAACGGCGGTTCTGCGCTGGTCTCGACACTGGCTTTCGTCCTGCTCGGAGCCGTCGCTGTCGGCGTCTGGGAACTCGCCTACGTCCGCCGGTACGAGTACACCATTACCCCCGACACGTTCGACATCCAGTCGGGCGTTATCTCCCGGCGCGAGCGCGAGATACCCTTCGAGCGCATCCAGAACGTCGATATCGCACAGAACGTGGTCCAGAAACCGCTCGGCATCGCCGAGGTGCGCCTCGAAACCGCCGGCGGCGGCGATACGGAGGCGCGACTGCGGTATGTCACCCGCGGGGAGGCGACCCGCCTGCAGGAACTGGTCAGCGACCGCAAACAGGAGGGCACCGAGCGCGACCCCGGCGCGACCGACGACATCCTGTTCGAACTCGACCGCGAGGAACTGACCATCCTCGGGGTCACGTCGGCGAACTTCCGGCTCTTTGCGCTGGTCGTCGTCGGACTCTCGGTGCTCGGCCCGAGCGCGGCACAACAGACCGAGGCCGCCTCGCCACGGGCGAGTGTCCTCCTCCTGCTCGGGCCGGCGCTGGCGGTCGCGGGACTGGTCGCGTTGTGGCTGCTGAGTGGCCTGCAGGCGGTGTTGCGTTACTACGGCTTCCGGCTGTTGCGCCACGCCGACGAACTCCGCTACGAGCGGGGACTCCTCCAGCGGTACAACGGCACGATTCCACTCTCGAAGGTCCAGACGGTGATGGTCCGGGAGAACGTCCTCGCACGGGCGCTTGGCTACGCGAGTCTCGTCGTCGAGACGGCCGGCTACGCGCCCGGTCAGGGCAGTGACAGCGTCGAATCCGCCGTTCCTATCGCCAAGCGTGGACGTGTGTTCGAACTCGCAAACACCATCGAGGATGTCGGTGACGTCTCGTTCACACGCCCGCCGAAACGCGCCCGCACCCGCTACGTCGCGCGGTACAGCATCGTCGTCGTCGCCGTCGTCGCCGTGCTCGGCCTCTACGACCTGGTCTCGGGCAATCTCCCCGTCTGGTATCTCGCGGCAACACTGTGGGTGCTGGTGCCGCCGGCGGCCCACCTGAAGTGGACACACCTTGGCTACTACTGTGACGACCGGCACGTCGTCACGCGCTCGGGGTTCTGGACGCGGCGCACGACCATCGTCCCGTACTACCGGGTACAGACAGTCTCGGAGTCACAGACGGTCTTCCAGCGCCGCCGCAATCTCGGCACGCTGACGGTCGATACGGCTACGTCCGGCGGTTTCTGGGGGGGTGACGCCGTCGTCCTGGATATCGACATCGACGTCGCACGCGCACTCCGCGAGCAGATTCACGACAGTTTCCACGACTCCGTCCGGCGGCGCGCGCGCAACAGACGGGCGGGTGTCGGCCGAGACGCCCGCGCCGACCCCGCCGGGTCGTAGCACGACTCCGAGAGTCGTCGACGACCCACACACTGTCCAATTTTCCCGCCGACTTCCGGACGTTGGTTGAACAACAGAAACGACAACTTATATGTGAGTGCTTCTCTTTGCGGGCGATAGAGATGTCATCGGATTCGCTCAAGGACCGCAGAGAGCAGAGTCTCCTCGACAGAGTAGACGGGAGGACGGTGGGTATCGTCGTCGTGGTTGCGGTGGTCGCAGTGGGCGGGGCGGCGGTGCTCGTGTTGGGTGGTGGGGACGGTGACAGCGGGAGTACCGGGCCCGCGGGTAAAGGACTCAATCTCGTCCCGCAGGGTGTCGACGGCGTCGTCCAGATCAACGGGAGCGTGACCGAGGACGAACTGATACTGGAGACGCTCGACGGCGGGAACAACGGCGAGGAGGTCGGCGCACTCAATGCGGCGTGGTGGGTCGTCGACGAGGGCCAGTCGCCGTCACTCGACGAGATACTGGGTCTGATCGGTGACGACCGCATCGGGTACGAGAAGACGACCGTCTTCTTCAAAGGCGACACCGAGACTGCCTACGCCGGCGCGACCGTCGAGGTCGAGGAGAACGCCTCGGCACTGGTCGGTCTCGTCGAGGAGGAGGTCGGGTCGCTCAACGAGACCGAGTACAACGGCGTGACGATCAACCAGATAAACGCACAGCAGGCCGCCCAGCAGGCGAACGTGACCGACGAGTACGACCTGACGGGACTGCTCACGCAGTTCATCGGGAACGACACGCGGGCGGGTGTCGCAACACTCGGCGACGAGACGGCGGTACTCGGGAGCAGGACCGCCCTCGAGGACGTGATAGACATCAGCCAGAACGAGTCGGACCCGGTCAGCCCCGACAGCGAGTTCCGAACCGCACACGACCGGGCCCCGGACGGCCAGATAAAGTTGACCGTCGACGTGAGTCTACTCCCGGAGGCGGCCTCGCTGGCCGAACTCGCCTTTGTCATCGACGAGGACATCGGCGCGGGACTGGACCTCGCGGCGAACAGAGGCGAGGCGATCACGTACCTCTCCGGGGCGTACAACCCGCGTGACCGCGAGGCCGGCACCGCGACACTGCACGCACAGGCGATGGCCGACAGCCAGTCCGTCGCGGAGGACCTCATCGGCCTGTTCGAGACGCGTGTCGGCAAAGAAGCGCTCAATACCGTAAAGGACGACCCCGAGTCGATAATGGAACTACCCCCCTCCGAGCGGGCGAAGGCCAGCCAGGAGGGCCGGTACGTCGACCTCGAGATTCCCGAGATGCCCGGGCGCGTCGTCGGTTACGTCGCCGACATCGTCGACCAGTTTGGCCCCGAGTTCGCCGACCACGACACATCGGCACTCGTTCCACGGACTGCAGACCAGGTACAACCGGTCGACGACCCGCAGGCAGCGAATCTCAGTGTCGACGCCGCGACCACGTTCCAGGGTGGGGACGACTCCGTCGGCACCGTCGTCAGACTGGACAACAGCGGGAGTCTGCTCGACGAACTCAACAAAACCACCAGTCTGAGCAAGCGCGCCGACGAGTACCGACTCGTGCCGGTGTACGAACTGAGCGGGTCCCAACCGGCACTCACAGAGTCGCTGTCGGGGGAGGCGGCCGCGAACACCGAGTTGGTCGCCCCGATTGGCGGCAACTTCGCGGTCTTTGGCACCGAGGCGGCCGTCGAGCGTAGCATCGATATCTACCGTGGCGTCGCGGCATCCAATCAGGGTTGACAGTGATGTCGTTCATCCCACTCGTCCGAAAGGAGTGGTACTGGAGCAAACGCAACGCCGTCATCGTCGCCTTCCTGTTGGTGCTGGTCCCCGTCGCGCTCGGGGCGTCGACGGCGTCGTTACAGGAGACGGTGCCGGAGGAGATTCCGGTTGCGGTGGTCCCGCAAAGCGAGAACGTCTCCGAGAACTCACTCAGTCGTGCGGAGTCCGGACTCAGCATCTTCACGAGTCCAGAGCGCATCAACGACCAGGGGTCGCCGGCGGCCAACAGGGAGCGTGCTATCGAGCGCCTCGAACGCGAGGAGGTGTATCTGGTGGCCGAGATTCCGCCGGGACTGCTCGACCCGGGGAGTGTCGAGATAAACCTCGTCTTCGACGGCGCAACCGCGCCGTTGCACCAGGCCGACAGCGAAATAAAGGCAATCGCCAGAGACGAGTTCAACAGCGCCCGCGAGGTCGACCCCGATATCGAGGACGGTAACGTCACTGTCACCTCGGAAATCCACGGCGAAGAAAAGGGACTGGGCGAGTTCCTCTTTCCGGCGTACATGCTGGGACTGCTCCTCTTTCTCGCGTTCACGTACGTTCCGTACACGCTGCGCCGGGACGCGAGTGTGTTAGACCGGGTGCGACTGGACTCGTCGCTCGGTTCGCTGGTCGCGTCGAAACTACTGTTCCTGACGGGCGCGATGCTCGTGCCGTTGCTCTCCTTCCACGCGACGGGGCTGGCACTGGGTTACGACGTCGGGACCCTCTCGCCGGTGTCGCTCGTGGTTTCGACGCTGGTGTTGCTTGTGACGTTTCTCGCGACTGCGACGATTGCGGCGTCGATTATGCTGCTCACGCGGTTCAGTGACGCCGGCCAGTCGCTGAACCTGCTCGTGTTGCTCGGGTTCGTGGCGGTGTCGACAGTCGCGTTCCCGCGGGGGGCCGTCTCCTCGACACGCGCGGATTTCGCACAGTTCTTGCCGACACACCACGCCGCCGTGACGGTGCGCAGTCTCCTGTTGCGGGACGTGTCAATAGGGCCGTATCTCGGCCGGGTCGGGACGGTCGTCGCGATGCTCGCCGTCGCGGTGATACTGCTCGTGGGGTCGCTCAACTACTACAGGAGGGTGAGTTGATGAGTGGAATCAGATTCGACGGCGTCACGAAGACCTACGGCGGTGTCGTCGCCGTCCACGACGTGTCGTTCTCGATCGAACCCGGCACGTACCACTGTGTGCTCGGGCCGAACGGGTCGGGCAAGTCGACACTCATCCGCCTGGCGCTGGGCCTGACACGACCCGACGAGGGCTCTGTCACCACGCCAGACGGGGTCGTCGGCTGTGGCTTCGAGTCCCCGAACTTCTTCGACGACCTCTCGGTGTACGAGAACATCGACATCTTCGCGGATATGGTCGGGGCCGACGACGACTGGAGCCAGACACTGTCGGAGGAACTCGGACTGGCGCCAGTGCTCGACCGGCCCGCGGGCGACCTCTCCAGTGGCTACGCGCGCAAGTTGGACCTCATGCTCGCGTTGATGAAAGAGCCGGATTTCCTCTTCTTGGACGAGGCACTCGACACACTCGACGACGTCTCGGAGGAGCGGTTTCTCGACCTGCTCGAGCGCTACGCCGGCGAGGACCGCACCGTGGTCGTCTCGACGCACTACGTCCCCTCCTTCGAGCCGTATCTCGACCGTATGACCGTCATGCACGACGGCGACGTCGTGCGCGACGAGTCGGGTGAGGCGCTCGGCTCCGAGGGTGACCTCCGCTCGCGGTACGTCGATACGGTGCTCGAACGCGACGCGAGCGAGTAACGGGGTCGGATGCGCCACGGAGACGCCGCCGGGGTGTGACCTCGCCGGCCGACTCTCCCGGCCCGGACATTCATACTCCGGGCGCACACAAGAGGAGGTATGGAGGTTGCACTCATCTCGGACACGCACATCCCCTCGCGTGCCCGGTCGATTCCAGAGGCGTTCGCCGAGCGCATCCGCGCCACGGACCACGTTATCCACGCCGGCGACTTCGACTCCGAGGAGGCGCTCGGGGAGGTCCGGACGATGGCGACCGAACTCACCGCGGTGTCGGGGAACATGGACCGCAGACTCGGCCTGCCGCTCGTGACGACGGTCGAACTCGGCGGTGTCGAGTTCGTCGTCACCCACGGAACCGGCTCCAAACGGGGGTACGAGGGCCGTGTCGCGAACGCGGTTGTGGACAACGCCACCAGCGAGAGCGCCGTCGGCGTCGCGGGCCACACCCACGAGACACTCGACCGGACCCACGAGGGTGTCCGCCTGCTCAACCCCGGCAGTGCCACCGGCGCGAGCCCCGCCGACCTCCCGACGATGCTCACCGCGACCGTCGAGAACGGAGCACTCGACGTGGAGTTACACAGACGATGACGCGCACGGAGAGTTTCTGGGGGTGGGGGTACGCCGACCGGTTCCCCGACGCCGAGACACGACGCACACTCGCCGCCCGTCTCGAGAACGAACTGGGGTTTCCCTCGCTCTCGCTCCGTGAACCGCCGACGGTTGCCGACTGCAGGCTACCAGAACCCGCGGTCACGCCACCCGACGCGCTGGCCGACTGGTGTACGACCGACCGGGAGGCCCGGATTCGACACACATACGGCCAGTCGTACCCGGACCTCCTGCGGGGCTTTCGCGGCGCGTTCGGGCCGGCGCCGGATATCGTCGCCCGCCCCCCCGACGAGGACGCCGTCGCGGCGTTGCTCGCGTGGGCGAGTGACCGGCGGGTCGCAGTCGTCCCCTTCGGTGGTGGCACGAGCGTCGTCGGCGGCGTCGAACCCGACCTCACTGGCCGGGGCGCACTCGACAGCGACGGCAGCAGTCGGTCGACCGGCGACTACGCCGGTGTCGTCTCGCTGTCGATGCGCGAGTTCGACCAACTGCTCGCGGTCGACGGGGAGTCCCGCCGCGCGCGCATCGAGGCCGGGATGCTCGGGCCGGCTATCAACGACGCACTCGCCGACCACGACCTGCAACTCAGACACTACCCACAGTCCTACGAGTTCTCGACACTGGGCGGGTGGATTGCGACCCGGGCCGGCGGCCACTTCGCGACACAGTACACCCACATCGACGACTTCGTCGAGAACGTCCGCGCGGTGACGCCGTCGGGAACGCTCGAGACGCTCGACGCGCCCGCCTCCGGCGCGGGGCCGGACCCGAACAGGTTCCTGCTGGGTTCGGAGGGAGCCTTCGGCGTCATCACCGAGGGGTGGCTCCGGGTCCAGCCCCGGCCGACCCACCGCGCGGGCACTGCCGTCCGGTTCGACGACTTCTGGGACGGTGTGGCCGCGACCCGCGATATCGTCCAGGCGCGTCTCGCACCGGCGAACTGCCGCCTGCTCGACCCCACGGAGGCGATGATAAACGAGGTCGCCCTCGACGGGTCCTCGGTGCTCGTGCTGGGCTTCGAGTCCATCGACCACCCCGTCGAGGACGACCTCGACCGGGCGCTCGCACTCTGCCGGGAACACGGCGGCACGCCCGAGAACTCGGGCGACGGGAGCGACGAGGGCGGCGCAGGCAGCGCGGGCGAGGGCGACAGTGCCGACGACTGGCGGGGCTCGTTTTTCGAGGGGCCGTACCTCTACAACCAACTGGTCAGTATGGGCGTGCTCGTCGACACCTTCGAGACGGCGGTCACGTGGGACCGGTTTCCCGACCTGCACCGCGCACTTCAGCGAGAGATGGTCGAAACAATGGGCGAGGTCTGTGGCACGGGCGTGCTCTCCTGTCGGTTCACGCACGTCTACCCCGACGGACCCGCACCGTACTACACACTGCTCGCGCCCGCCCAGCGCGGCGCGGAACTCGACCAGTGGCGCGAGATAAAACGCACCGCCTCGGACGTCCTCGCAGAGCACGACGCGACGATCACCCACCACCACGCCGTCGGCAGAGTCCACCGCGACTGGCACGCCGCGGAGACGCCGGAGTTGTATCTCGACTCGCTCCGGTCGATGAAGCGGACACTCGACCCCGACGGTATCATGAACCCCGGCGCACTCCTGGAGTAACGGGGGGCGCGATTTAAGTTGGTGCCGGCCCGAATTCGGGTATGAGCCGTACACTGTACCGTCTGGAGGGGTGTCCGTTCTGCGAACTGGTCGTCGACGAACTCGAGAGACTCGACCTCGACTACGAGAGCGTCTGGGTCGAGGGCCGACACTCGAACCGTGACGCGGTCCGGCGCGTCTCCGGCCAGCGGGTCGTCCCGGTGCTCGTCGACGAGAGCTACAACGTCACGATGGCCGAATCAGAGCGCATCATCGAGTTCCTCGAAACCGCATACACCTGAGGAACCCGCGAGTTACGCCCCGTCTGTTGGCTCCTCGTCGAGTGAGTGTGGGTCGAGACCCGGGTCGTGTGCACTCGGCGCACCCACCGCCAGCACCCTGCCGCCGTCCTCGCTGAGACACCGGTGACCGTGGCCGATCTTCGGTGTTGCGACCCAGAACGCTCCCTCTTCGACCTCCCGGTACTCCGTCTCGCCCGAGCGCCCGAGTTTCAGCGAGAATCTGCCCTCCAGCGCGTAGTACAACTCCTCCTGTGTGGCGTGAGCGTGGTACTGAATCTCGTCACCCTCCTCGAACTGCCAGACGTTGACACTCATGTTCTGGCAGTCGAGTACGCTGCCGATGCCCCGCATCTCAAGCTCTGGCGGAATCTCCTCGACCTCGGAGAGGTCTGTTATCGGTACGTCCTCGGTCGCGGTCACTGCGTACTCCATGGCACTGACTCACGACCGCCGGGGATATATACCCTCTCACCGCTCGCCGGTGCTCTCGAACGGTTCGGGCCACGGGACAACAGTTTTGACCCGGGCACGCCTCCACACGCTCAATGGCGCACTGGACGTGTGCAATCGGCGACGACGGGGCAACCTTCGACGAGGTCGAGGAGTTGATGGTCCACCAGGCGACCGAACACGAGCGCATCGAGTGTCGGGTCTGTGGCGCGGTCGTCCCGGACGGCTACTTCGCGATTCGCCACGCCTTCGACGAGCACTCCCGGGCGGAGTACGTCCGGGCCTACGACGCCGACGCCGCCGACGTCCGCCGCCGCGAGAGCATCAAGAGACGCGTCGAGGACGCCGCCAACATCCGCGAGGTCGTCGAGCGAATCGACCGGTAGCCGCCGGTCCTGCCGGGCGGGGACCCGGTTTGGATACCAGTTCTGCGGGCGTGTCGCCCACGTACGCCCTCGATGGCTCTCGCGGTTCCGACCGTGTCCGTGGTCGGTCTCACTGCCGATGACTGCTCGGGGGTCGGCGCTCGTCAGGCCAGCAGGTCGGCGATACGCTGTGGTTCACCCGACAGTGACGGGTTCTTGTCGACCATCTGGAGAACCTCGTGGTCGGTCACGTCCGGGTACTGCTTGTCGATTGCCTCCTCGATTAGCTCCTTTTCGAGGCGGAACTCGGTCCCCTCGTAGACGACGTCGACACCCTGCTCGTCGAAAGAAAGCAACGTCATACCGGGGACTATGCGCCGGTCGAACAAAAATCTGCAGGCGGGTGACACGGCGGACAGAAGGTTTTCTGTTCGGGCGACCGAGACCGGAGTATGGAGTACACCACACTCGGTTCGACGGGGATGGAGG
>CAZHPM010000058.1:0-14277 GCA_964534485.1 uncultured Halobacteriales archaeon | reverse complement strand
CTCCCGAAGGAGGAGCTCCAGGACGTTCTGGTCTATCACAACCCCGACGACGGGAACGAGCCGAAGGTTCGGACCGTCCCCGCCGGCAAGGGGAGCCAGATCGTCGAAGCCCACAAGGAAGAAGCCAACAAGCGCAACCAGATGCGGATGTTCCTGATGCTGATCGTCGTCGCGATCATCCTCGGGTACACCCTGCTGACGGCGACGAACATCCTCCTTGGCATCATCGCAGCCGTGGTGGTGTACTTCCTGTTCCGGTACACCCAGCGTAGTTCCGACGCGATGATCCCGAACATGGTCGTCGACAACGCCGACCAGCAGACGGCACCCTTCGAAGACGCCACCGGTGCCCACGCCGGCGCGCTGCTGGGCGACGTCCGCCACGACCCGTTCCAGTCCGGCGGGATGGAGACGCCGAGTCACGACCGCGTCGAACCCGGGGCGATTCACAAGGCCAACAAGGGCGTGCTGTACGTCGACGAGATCAACACCCTCGATATCCGGTCTCAGCAGAAACTGATGACCGCAATCCAGGAGGGTGAGTTCTCGATTACCGGCCAGAGCGAGCGCTCCTCCGGTGCGATGGTCCAGACCGAACCCGTGCCCTGTGATTTCATCATGGTCGCCTCGGGCAACATGGACGCCATGGAGAACATGCACCCGGCGCTGCGCTCCCGGATAAAGGGGTACGGCTACGAGGTGTACATGGACGACACCATCGACGACACGGCGGAGATGCGACGCAAGTACGCCCGCTTCGTCGCGCAGGAAGTCGAGAAAGACGGCCGTCTCCCGCATTTCACCCGCGAGGCGATGGAGGAACTCATCCTCGAGGCACAGCGCCGGGCGGGCCGGAAAGACCACCTGACGCTGGAACTGCGGAATCTCGGCGGACTCGTCCGTGTCGCGGGTGACATCGCCCGCGCCGCAGACAAAGACCTCACCGAGCGCGAGGACGTCCTCGAGGCAAAGGACCGCTCGAAGTCTATCGAACAACAACTCGCAGACGAGTACATCGAGCGCCGGAAGGATTACGAACTGACCGTCGCCGAGGGCGGTGTCACCGGCCGTGTCAACGGTCTCGCGGTGATGGGCCAAGATTCGGGTATCGTGCTCCCGGTGATGGCAGAAATCGCGCCCTCGCAGGGTCCCGGCCGGGTAATCGCCACCGGAAAGCTCCAAGAGATGGCCGAGGAGGCCGTCGAGAACGTGAGCGCAATCATCAAGAAGTTCTCCGACGAGGACATCCAGGAGAAAGACATCCACATCCAGTTCGTGCAGGCCGGCCAGCAGGGTGTCGACGGCGACTCCGCGTCGGTCACCGTCGCGACGGCAGTCATCTCTGCTCTGGAGGATATTCCGGTCAAGCAAAACCTCGCGATGACCGGTTCACTGTCGGTTCGTGGCGACGTCCTGCCGGTCGGCGGTGTCACACACAAGATCGAGGCCGCCGCGAAGTCCGATATCGACACGATAATCATCCCGAAGGCGAACGAACAGGACGTGATGATCGAAGACGAGTACGAGGAGAAAGTCGATATCGTTCCGGTGACGCACATCTCGGAGGTGCTCGAAGTCGCGCTCGCCGGCGAACCGGAGAAGGATTCGCTGGTCGACCGCCTGAAGTCGATTACCGGACAGGCACTCGAACCCGACGTCGGGAGCAGCGGCACTCCCAGTCCGCAGTAATCCGTGCCACAGTGGGCGGGGTTTCTGTCTGTCGCCGCCCTGTTGACGGCTGGGTTACTCGTTCTCGCGCGACAATCACAGCAGGTACTCGACGAACAGGCCACAGTCCACGAGCGGGCAGAACAGGCGGGTGCAACCGGCAACGCGAGCGCCGGAGACGAGTCGGTAGACAAACCGACAGAGGAAGTCGCCGGTAGAGACGAGCGTCCGGGCGACGCGAGTGCCGGGGCCGTCGAGTCGGACAGTTCCGCCGAGACGGTGGCGTTCTCACCGGGCGCGTTGCTCGCGAACGTCGCGTTCACACAGGGAGCCGTCGCGGCGGTGGTGGTGGCCGCGGGCTGGTACTTCTCGATTCCGGCGTCTGCGTTCGGTGTCACAGCCGGGTCGGTCGGTGCCGGTGCGTTCGGGGTCGCCGTGGGGGTGGGTTTCGGTATCGCGCTCTGGCTGGCAAACGAGTCCTCGACTGTCGTCGCCGACGCGGTCGGTGCGACCTACGACGAGAGTGTCCGGCAGTTGCTCGCGCCGGCGACCGGGTTGGGGTGGGTGGTACTGTTCGCGTTCGTGTTGCCGTTGATCGCACTCTCAGAAGAGTTGCTCTTTCGCGCCGCCTTGATCGGTGTTCCAGACGCCGCGGGAATCGGTGTCTCACCCTGGCTGTTGGCCGTCGTCGCGTCGTTCGCGTTCGCGCTGGGTCACGGCGCACAGGGCCGGGTCGGTGTCGTCGTCACCGGTCTGCTCGGGTTCGCACTCGCCGCAGGTTACATACTCACCGGGAGTCTGCTGGTGGTCGTCGTCGCACACTACCTCGTGAACGCACTGGAGTTTGGTGTCCACGAACTGCTCGACGCCGACCCCGTCTGAACCGCGCCGAGGCCGATTACTCCCGTTGCTGGACGATTTGTTTTATCTCCTCGAGTTTGAGATAGGCACCGAGTCCGAGAATAGTCGCAGGCCACAGACCGACAAACTGTCCGCGCTGTTTGTCACCACGGACGTAGTAGTAGTACAGCGCCAGTGCGACAGAGCCAATCGCCGCCAGGGTGAGTGGACCCGCGCCGCTTCTGTCAATCTCCGTTACGACTGCGTCTGCCGATTCGTCAGTTGTTTCACTCACAAATTCGCCTTACGAATCCCAGCGTAATATTCCTTCGTTCCGGCCCGGTTACTGTCGGGTGACAAAAGGCATATTGAGGCCGACAGAGTACAACAGATATGGCAGAAATCGACCCCTCGCCACAGCAGTTTCGAGAACTGATGCTCGACGAGGAACCTGTCTTGGTCGAGGTGATGCGGTGTGTGTTCGGTATTCAGGAACACGAGGCCCGGACCTACGAGACACTCCGGACCAACCCGGGTAGCACCGTCGAGGAGCTGGCGACAGAACTCGACCGCGACCGCAGCAACGTCAACCGCTCGCTGTCGACACTGCGTGAGAAAGGGCTCGCGAGTCGAGAGCGCCGCCTGCTCGACGGCGGCGGACACGTCTACCAGTACTCCCCGACACCACTCGAGGAGGCCCGCGAGTTGATGCACGACACCCTCGACGCCTGGGCCGACTACGTCCACGAACGCATCGACGAGTTCGGCGAGTGAGTCGCAGTCTCGCCCTTGGAGTGGGATAGTCAGGCGCTTGCCTGTCGTATCTCGAGCTCTTCGGCGTCGACTGTCTCGACAGAGAGATGCATCGGGATGTACTCGCGGCGCTCGTAGCGCTCGCGCTCGTCCTCGCTGCCGACGGTACACCACAGTTGCGGGCGCTCTGGCCCGTACCAGTCACCCTGCCGGTTGATGCCAAAACAGACGTACTCCTCGCCGTCGTACTCGATAACGGCGCCTTTCCCAATCTCCGGGTTGCCCCGGATGATGAGCTTCTGCATATCCCGTACGTTTGGCCGATACCGTCTTAACCACTGTGTTCGGTCGGGCGCACTCTGGTCGAGAAGAGAGGAGAGAGGAGACTGACATGGCCCCCGCATGTCAGGACACGTCGCACAGTCCAGGGCTGGTCGAGCAGGAAGCACGTACATACGTCACCAGTGGTGGATCTGTGTGGACTGTACCACATGTCGTCTACTCCATCACCGCCCTCAGTAATAAACGACGCTAGTTGTGACACGTGGTCCACCGTACCGCTCTCACCGGGTATATACAGTATATACCGTGCGCGGCCAGAACGGGGAGCGGTCCCGCGGTCACTCCGGGAGCAGTCCGAGCGACCGGACACCACCGGCGGGGTCGGCGTCGAACGTTCGCGCGACACCGTAGTCGGTGGTGTCGTAGACGTAGAGGGTCGCGTCGTCGGAGCCGGCAAACAGCCGCGAGTCGTCGCCCGACCACGCGACCGCCTGCACGTTGTCTCCGGGTTCTGTGAGTGTCTGCGAGAGCGCCCAGGCGTTCGCCTCGTAGACGTAGACAGCATCGTCCGTCCCGGCGGCCAGCCGTGACCCGTCCGACGACCAGGCCACCGAGCGCACGAGCGAACTCGTCTCCGTCAGGGTCCGTGTCCGCGTCCAGGTGCCCGACTGGTCCCGGTAGATTTCGACGCTCCCCTCGCGGCCAACCGCCAGCGAGTCGCCGCCAGGAGACCACGCGACGGAGTCTATCTGTGACGACCCGCCGAGGTTCGTGGTCGACCAGGTGCCGGTTTCGTGGACGAACGCGTCCGACAGGCCGCCGGAGACGAGTCGCGTGCTGTCGGGCGACCACGCGAGCGACCAGATGCCCGCACCGGTGAGTGTCGTCTCGCGACTCCAGCCGGTCGTCTCGTGGACGTAGACGTTCCCGTCGAAGGAGCCGTAGGCGAGTCGGGAGCCGTCGGGCGACCACGCGAGTGAGAGCACACTGTCCGACGCGGCGTCGAGTGTCCGTTCGACCGTCCAGTCGGTTCCGTTGACGACGTAGACGGTGCCGCTGCTGTCGAAGGAGCCGTATGCGAGTCGGGAGCCATCTGGCGACCACGCGAGCGCGCGTACCTCGCCGCTGGCGCTGTCGAGGTCGGCAACGACCGGCCGGTCGCTCTGACTGCGGTCGCGCACGAGCACGCTCTGGTTTTGCAGTCCGTACGCGACTCCGCTGTCGAGTGTCTCCGGTGGGTCGGTGACAGTCAGCGTTCCGGTTGTGGTGTCGTTGTCGGTACTCAGGGACACGTCGTAGGTCGCCGGGTCGAGTCCGCCCGTGACGCCAGCGAAGGTCACCGTCTCGCTGTCGCCGCCGGCGAGGTCGGCAGTCGACTCGCTCCGGGTCAGCGCGGAGTCGACCGTCAGCGTGACATCGAAGGAATCGTTCTCCGTGCCGACGTTGGTCACGTCGACTGTCACACCGCCGGCGTCACCCTCCGTGACTGTCGCGTCGGGGCCCTGTCCGGCCACGTCCAGTCCAGAGAGCAGTGACTCGGCGGGAACCGGGCCACCGTCGACGGTGTAGCTCGCCTCGTGGAGCACCGCGTTCGTGGGGTCGTGGACGACGACCACGCGGAACTGGCCGGTGAGATTCAGCCCGGGTCCGACGACCCAGCGGTCGCCGGCGGCGAACTCCTCGCCGGCCGCAGGCGAGGACGCGAGTTCGAACGTCCCGCGGGTCCTGTTGCCGTCCACGAGCACCGACACCGCTTCCGGGTCGAGGACGTTCCCGCTGTCGTGGCTGACGGTCAGTCGGTCGTCTGTCACACTGCTGTCGACGTCGACGATGACCGACTCGCGCTCGTCGTCGCCGGTGGTCTCAGAGAACAGGAACACGCCGATACCGGCCGCAAGTACGATTGCAACCGCGGCGAGCGCGACGACACCGAGCACGTCCGACTGCGCACGCGCCGGTCGACACTGTCCCGTGTCGCCCCGGGCGGCGTCACCGAACCGACCGACAGGGACCGCGACGAGAGCGGGTCGCGTGTCCCGGTGGCACCCGCCGAACATGAGAGTACAGTAAGGTAAATACTCTCATAAGCGTTTCATTGTCCCGTCCTGTCCGGTCGGGTGACTCCCGTGGCACGGAGGGCGGTCGACACCGGGGAAGGCTTTTGTTCCACAGGCCGTAACTGGATTTATGAGCCCCGACCGGGCCACGCTCGAACGCGCCGTCGAACGGGGCGAGCGCGAGGGTGGTAGCGTCGAGTTCAAAGAGCGGCTCACGCGGGACATCCACCTCGCCGACGGCCGCCGTGACAGTCTCGCGGCACAACTGCGCCACCGCGTGCTCTCTGGCGACGGCGAGGCCACCTACGTCGTCGGTGTCACCGACGACGGCGGTATCACCGGCATCTCTCCCGAGGCGTTCTCCGAATCGATGGACGTACTCTCCTTGCTCGCCGACGAGGCCGACGTCCACATCGCCAACGTCCAGACCTGGAGCGCAGACGACAGACCCGACCCCGAGCGAAACGGCACCGAGACCGGACTGGTCGGTCTCGCGACGATTCGCGAGGGCCGTGTCACCGAGGACGACCACCACATCGTCGTCGGAACTGCCGGCCACGTCGACCACGGCAAGTCGACACTCGTTGGCTCGCTGGTCACCGGCCAGGCAGACGACGGCGAGGGCGGCACCCGTGGCTATCTCGACCTCCAGCCCCACGAAATCGAGCGCGGACTGTCGGCGGACCTCTCGTATGGGGTCTACGGCTTCGACAGCGAGGGTGCCGTGCGGATGGACAACCCCCACCGGAAGAGCGACCGGGCGCGTGTCGTCGAGGAATCCGACAGACTCGTCTCCTTTGTCGACACGGTCGGCCACGAGCCCTGGCTGCGCACCACCATCCGCGGGCTGGTCGGGCAGAAACTCGACTACGGACTGTTGACCGTCGCCGCCGACGACGGTCCCACGAAGACGACACGCGAGCATCTCGGTATCCTGCTGGCGACGGAACTGCCGACGATGGTCGCGATTACGAAAGCCGATATCGTGGGTGACGACCGCCTCGCAGAGGTCGAACGCGACGTCGAACGCCTCCTCAGAAACGTCGACAAGACACCGCTCCGGGTGGAACGCCACGGTATCGACGCCGCAATCGAGGAGATCGACGAGACGGTCGTCCCGGTGGTGACGACCAGTGCCGTCACCGGACGCGGACTGCCGACACTGGACAGACTGTTCGAGCGTCTGCCGGGCACTCGCGCCGAGACCGACGCCGACGAGCGGTTCCAGATGTACGTCGACCGAACCTACAGCGTCACCGGTGTCGGTGCCGTCGCGTCGGGAACGATCAAGTCCGGCACGGTCGAACCGGGCGACGAACTCCTGCTCGGGCCGATGCCCGACGGGCGATTCCGCGAGGTCGAGGTTCGGAGCATCGAGATGCACTACCACCGCGTCGACAGGGCCAGCGCGGGCCGTATCGTCGGTATCGCGCTAAAAGGCGTCCGCGAGCCAGATATCGAGCGCGGAATGGCACTGCTCCCACGCGACGCCGACCCGGACCCGGTTCGAGAGTTCGAAACCGAGGTGGTCGTGCTCAACCACCCCACGCGAATCGGTGACGGCTACGAACCGGTCGTCCACCTGGAAACTGTCAGCGAGGCGGCGGCGTTCTACCCCCGCGAGGGCCGACTGCTCCCCGGCGACAGCGGCCGCGCACTCGTCCGGTTCAAGTTCCGACCATACCTCGTCGAGGCGGGCCAGCGGTTCGTCTTCCGCGAGGGGCAGAGCAAGGGTGTCGGCACCGTCACCGACGTCAGCCCCGGAGAGTGACACACCTCCCGACGAGTGGACTGTCGCGGCCGGAACAGACTCCTTACAAACAGGCACCGACTACACGGAGGTATGAGTAGCGGCGAGTTCTGTCCCCGGTGTGGCGACGCGGTCGAGAGTCCAGAGCACACCCCGGACAGCGAGCGCGCTGGCGCGCGAGGGGGCCGAACGGCCCGGGACCGCGCGCTGTGTGACAGCTGTTACGTCGAGGAGTACGACTTCGTCGACGCGCCCGACCGCATCGAGGTCCGGGTCTGTGCGCAGTGTGGCGCGGTCCACCGGGGCAACCGCTGGGTCGACGTCGGTGCGGAAGATTACACCGACATCGCAATCGAGGAGGTGGGGGAGACACTCGGCGTCCACGTCGACGCCACGAGTGTCTCCTGGGAGGTAGCGCCGGAACAGGTCGACGAGACGACAATCCGGATGCACTGCACGTTCACCGGTGTCCTCCGGACGACACCGCTGACCGAGGAGGTGGTCGTCCCGGTGAAACTCAGTCGGGAGACCTGCACGCGGTGTGGCCGCATCGCCGGTGGTTCCTACGGAGCAGTCGTGCAGGTTCGGGCGCGCGCCCGCGACCCGAGCAGCGAGGAGCGCGACCGGGCGGGGGAACTCGCCCACGAACTCGTCACCGAGCGCGAGGCAGCGGGCGACCGCGAGGCGTTCGTCAGCGAGATAACCCGGGTCGCTGGCGGTCTCGACGTCAGACTGTCGACGAGCGGCCTGGGCGAACAGGTCGCGCGCCGTCTCGTCGCGGAGTTTGGCGGCACCGTCGAGGAGTACGGGACGCTCGTCACCGAGGACGAGGACGGTAACGAGGTCTACCGGGTGACCTACGCGGTCCATCTGCCGCCGTACCGCGCCGGCGAGATAATCGACCCCGAGGACGACGACGGGCCGGTGCTGGTCCAGAGCGCGAAGGGAACGCTCTCTGGGGTACGGCTGGCGAGTGGCGAACCCTACCAGAGGGCCGTCGGGGACGCCCCCGACGCGCGTCGTGTCGGCGAGCGCGGAGACAGCCGGGAGGCGACTGTCGTCGCCGTCGTCGACACGCACGCGGTACAGGTGTTAGACCCCGACAGCTACGAGACGGTGACCGTCCCGAGACCCTCGTACTTCGACCCCGAGGCCGGAACGGTGCCCGTCGTGCGGAGTCGGGATGGGTTGTACCTCCTGCCGGCGTGAGGGGCCGGGAGTGTCGTCGAGAGTCTTGTTTCACTCCCTCCGTTCACCAGTAGGGCGTGCGACTCCACTCCGTCCAGGGTCTGCCAAACGCCGCAAAGAGCACGAGCGACCCGAAAAACAGTGCTGCCGTCGCCACGGCGGCAGTCTGCAGGTCCGAGCCGAGTAACTGCTGGTCCATCGTCACCCCGACAGTCGTCGCCGCGATGACGACCACCGAGACGACGAGCGACGCCAGAACGAGTCCGCTGGTGGCTTTCTTCACGTCCATACTTGGGTATCGTGCGCGACGAACATAAAACGACAAGACTCTGCCGCGTGGAGTGTCGTTATGACGACCACTGTCGTGCTGGCCGAACCACCGGTCGAGGGGACCACACTCGCCGGCCTCGTCGACCCGCTGTCGGCGGCCGAGGCCGTGGAGTTGTACCGCGCGATGCTCGCCGACGTCTGCGAGACACTCCAGCGCGGCGAGGCGGACGTGCTGGTGAACTACACACCCGCCGACAGCGCTCCGGTCGACGACCCCGAGTCGAGGCTCCGGGCGGTACTCGACGCGGAGGTACCCGACCCCGACGCGGTGCGCTACGAGCCACAGGTCGGCGAGACCGACGCCGGCCGCATCGGGAACGCGCTCACACACCTCCTGGAGACCGAACAGGAGGAGACCGTCGCCGCCGTCGCGCCGACCGCGCCCTTTCTCCGCCGTGAGCACGTCGGCACCGCGGCGATGAAACTCCGGACGAACGACGTCGTGCTCGGCCCCGCGCCGAATGGCCGGGTGGCGTTTGCGGGTTTCTGCGAACAGGTCGATTTCGCCGACGCGTACGCGCCACCGGCCGTCGAGACGCTCGTGACGCGCGCCGACGAGGCCGGTCTCGACGCCGATTTCCTGCCGATGACACCCGTTATCGAGCGCCTGGCCGACCTCGACACGGCACTCCCGGTGCTGGCTGCCCGGCGGCGTGCCGGCCGCCTCCTCCCCCCGCGAACGGCGGCCGTTCTCGACGACTGGCACGCCGGCGAGGAGGGGGTCGTGCGCGAGAGCGAGTGACGACTGCGTCTGACCCGTGACCGGCCGAGGCGTCCGACGAGAGTCGCCCACGGTCTGGAGTGCCCGGTTCGCGCGGTCACGTCCCGACCCGTCGATAGCCGGGTTCAAGACGAGTACCGGACGACGCGCTCGCCAAAGAGAGTGCCGAGATACAGCGCGCCCTCGTGGCGGGTCGCGGACGTAACCCCGAAGACGCCGCCAGTCGGGTCGTGCAGAGTCTCGACGAGTTCGCCGTCGGCGGTTATCCGGAGCACCAGTCCGTAGGGGTCGATATCGAGCGCGCCCATCGCCGCCGGCGGCAGTTTGCCGAGTTGGCGGGCCAGCCACGGCCGTTCGTGGAGGCGGTCGACCGTCGAATCGCGAAGATTGGGAACCGCCACCCAGTAACTGCCGTCGCCGGCGGCGTCGATGTTGTCGGGAAAGCCCGGCAGATTCGTCGCAATCTGCTCGTGTTCGCCGGCCCGGTCACCACGGTACCAGTATCTCGTCACCCGGTACCGCGAGGTTTCGGTCACGAGCAGAGACTCGCCCTCCGGTCCGGGGACGATACCGTTCGCGAAGCCCAGTCCCGACAGTTCGACCGTGGTCTCTCCGCTCTCGCGGTCGTACGCGAGCACCCGGCCCGTGTCCCGGAGTTCGAGCAGTTCGTCCTCGTACCGGTCGTGGACGGTGGCGTCGGTCAGGTAGACCGTGTCGTCGGTGACGTGGAGGTCGTCGGCGAAGGCAATCGGGTCGCCGCCGGCGCGAGCGGCGACGACGCCAGCGTTCTGGTCCGGTCCGACCCGGACGAGTCCGACGCCCGCGACACAGACCAGCAGGTCCTCGCCGACGACTGCCAGTCCGAGCGGCCGGCCGCCGACGTGTGCGAACGGTTCGAGGTCGGCGTTCGTGGTCTCGCTGTCGACCGGGTCGACCGTGCGCCGGACGGTGCCGTCCTCGGTCCCGGTGTACAGACGCCCGTCGTCGTCGAAGGCGACGTCTTCGGGTCCGTCGCAGGTGACGACGGTCTCGCAGTCGACCAACTCCAGATTCGGCGCGAGCGCGCCCGTGAGTTCGGGCGGAGCGGGCGGGTGCCACTCCGCGGGGTCGAGTCGCGAGTCGGTCGCTGCGCCGACGACTGCGCCCGCGAGGAGACTGCCGGCCAGGAGTGGATGCCTGCGGACGAATCCTGTGACCATACCGGAACCACTCGGGTGGCCCGGTTATCAGTGTTCCCCCTACCGAATCTCGCCGTCCAGTCCGAGATGGATGAGCACGCCCGGAAAGAACGCCCCAACGGCGACGACAGCGGTCGCCCGGCGGGGTGTGGCGAGTCCTGCGGTGACCAACCAGACGCCGGCGACGAGCGCGACAGTCAGGACGAACGTGACCGGGACGCTGTGTGTCCACCCGCGGTGCTTGCGGGTCACGGCCCCGATTGCCGGGTCGACCGCCCACGCGGCGACTGCCGCGACCAGTGCGGTCACGACACCGACCACACTCTCCGGTGTCAACGCCGGGTGGCTGTCGACCAGACCCGGAGCAGTCGTCTCGACGAACCCGACTGCCGGTCCGGAGTTCAGCGCGACCAGCGACACGGTTCCAAGCACCACCACCAGACGGAGTCCACGCACCGCCTTCTGCCGGGGCACCGACCTGTGGTGGTCGATATCCGGGAAGACGGCACCGACGAACACTGCCGTGGCAGTGCCGAGTGCGCCGACGACAGAGAGACCGGGTGACCCGAACAGCCACCACAACCCGACCCCGATGAGAAGCCCCGTCCCGACGCTCCCGACACGCCCCCAGCGCGCGTGTGTCGGATAGTTCGGCATACGCCCGGTTGTTCGTGATTGTATATAGGTTTCCGGGTCGGCTACCGGCCGATACCCGCTCGGGCGTTTTGCTGCCGTCAGAAGGCGCAACCTTTTATACGTCCGTCGACAGAGAGTAGGGTGAGGTTCTCATGACCCGTGATCGATTTATTCGGGGGCCACCCCGACACTAGCCCACTCACCGACGCTGGCGACGTACAGTTCCTCGATACCACGCTACGTGACGGCGAGCAAGCGCCAGGTGCCTCGCTGACGCCCGAAGAGAAGGCACACATCGCCCGAAAACTCGACGACGCGGGAATCGACGCCATCGAGGCCGGTAGCGCCTGCACCGGGCCCGGCGAGCGCGAGACTATCCAGCGCGTTGCCGACCTCGACCTGTCGGCGACGGTGACGAGTTTCGCCCGCGGACTCCAGCGCGATATCGACCTGGCGCTCGACTGTGGTGTCGACGGCATCGACCTCGTCGTGCCGGCCAGCGACAGACACATCACGGACAAGGTCGGCATCTCCCGCGAGGAGAACACCAACACGACGGCCGAACTGGTCGCGTACGCGAAAGACCACGGCCTCTGGGTCGAGGTGATCGGCGAGGACGGCTCCAGGGCCGATATCGACTATCTCGAGGAGTTGATGACGGCCTCGCTCGACGCCGGTGCCGACCGGGTCTGTTACGCCGACACCGTCGGCCACGCGACGCCGGACCACACGCTCGCGTGTGTCTCGCGGCTCGCAGACCTCGGGCCGACGAGCACGCACACCCACGACGACCTCGGGTTGGCGGTGACAAACGCGCTCGTCTCGGTGGCCGCCGGCGCGGATATGGTCCACGGGACAATCAACGGTATCGGCGAACGCGCCGGTAACGTCGCACTGGAGGAGGTCGCCATCGCGCTCGACCACGGTTACGACGTCGAGACGATGCACCTCGAACGGGTGTACGACCTCGCACAGACCGTGGCGAACAAGACCGGGATGGCGCTCCCGCCGAACAAGGCCGTGGTCGGTCAGAACGCCTTCACCCACGAGTCGGGCATCCACACCGACGGCACGCTCAAAGACGACGCGATGTACGAGCCGTACCCACCCGAGAAGGTGGGCCGTCAGCGCCGGCTGACGCTTGGCAAACACGCCGGCCGCGCCGGTGTCGCGGCCGCACTCGACGAGCGCGGTGTCGAGGTGACCGACGCACAGGTCGACGAAATCGTCGCCCGTGTAAAGGAACTCGGCGACCGAGGCAAACGTGTCACCGACGCCGACCTGATGACCGTCGCCGAGGAGGTGCGGGGCGAACAGCGCGACCGGCGTGTCGAACTGCTCGACCTCACGGCGGTCAGCGGTGTCACACCGCCGACTGCGAGCGTCCGACTCTCCGTCGACGACGAGGAGCGCGAGAACGCCGCGACCGGTTCCGGACCGGTCGATGCGGCGATGAACGCCGCCGTCGAAGCGCTCAGCCACAACGTCGACGCCGCGCTCGAATCCTACCACGTCGACGCGATTACCGGTGGCACCGACGCCGTCGTCACCGTCGAGGTGGAGATGTCACGCGACGACGAGACGGTGGCCGTCTCGGCCAGTGACTCCGATATCACCTCCGCGTCGGTGACTGCGATGGTCGACGCCATGGACCGTCTCGTCAGTGCCGACGACCCCGTTGTTGCCGACGACTAGACGACCCGCCGCTTCGATTTCCCGACACCGGATGTCGGGTCCGCGCTCTCAGGTGTCGGTTCCGACGAGTTCGAACGGCGTCCCGATACCGTGTTCGCTCGCGTGTTCGTAGATGACGTGCGACGCTGCGACGTCCTGAATCGCCAATCCAGTCGAGTCGAACACAGTCACGCCGTCGCTGCTGGTCCGGCCGACCGCACGGCCGGTCACGATATCGCCCAGTTCTGCGTGGAGGTCCTCCTCACCGAGGAGGCCCGCGTTCCAGGGGACGTTGATCTCGCCCGAGTGGATACACTGCTCGTGGTCGTCGATGACGATTTTCGCCGACTGGAGAACCTCGTCTGTGAGTTCGTGTTTGCCCTCGGCGTCTGCGCCCATCGCGTTGACGTGTGTCCGGTCGCCGACCTGTTCGACGACCGGCTCCCTGACGGGTGTGGTCGTCGAGACGATATCACAGGCCGCAGCCTCCGCAATCGGACCCTCGCGAACGTCGAACTCCTCGCCGTAACGCCGGGTGAACGCCGCGATTGCCTCGCTGTCGACGTCACTGAGAACGACCGTCTCGATGTCGCGGACTGTTGCGATGCCCTCCAACTGTGTGTACGACTGGATACCCGCGCCGACGAGACCGAGCGAGGTGGCGTCCTCGCGGGCGAGATACCGAGTTGCGACTGCCGCCGCCGCCCCGGTGCGCAGGCGTGTCAGTGTCGTCCCGTCGAGCAACGCGAGAGGCAACGCCGTCGCCGGGTCCGAGTAGACCATCGTCCCGATGACCGTCGGCAGTCCGTGCCGGTCTGGATTCTCGCTGTGTGAGTTGACCCACTTGAGACCTGCCGCCTCCCAGTCCTCTGCCTCGATGTAGGCCGGCATCGAGCGAAAGTCCCCGTCGTGGTGTGGGAGGTCGATGTACGACTTGGCCGGCATCTGTGTGTCCCCGCGGGCGTCGGCCGCGAACGCACCCTCGACAGCGTCGATTATCTCCGGGAGCTGGGCACTCGCAGTAACGGCATCGGCGTCGAGAAGCAACGTCTGCATAGATACATATACGACTACCAGACACTTATCGGCTGTGCCCGCTTCGAACCGGGGAGTTTTTATCTCGAAACCGGTTTTGTGCGGCTGCGGGGCGCTTAGCTCAGCTTGGACAGAGCACTTGGCTTCGGACCAAGATGTCGCGGG
>CAZHPM010000057.1:0-14362 GCA_964534485.1 uncultured Halobacteriales archaeon | reverse complement strand
CGGAGTGTCGCCGCGAGGTCGTCGAGGCCGCCGACGTCGTCGGGAGCACCTCGACAATCTGCGAGGTCGTCGCCGAGGCCGACCCCGGTGACACGTGGGCAATCGGCACCGAGATTCACCTGGCGAACCACCTCTCGCGGTGGCATCCCGAGGTGAACGTACTGCCGCTGTGTGGCGACGCCTGTATGGACTGTAACGCGATGCGCCAGATCGACCCCAACTACCTGGTGTGGGTGCTCGAGGAACTCATCGAGGGCCGCGAGCGAAACGTCATCGAGGTGGCCCCCGAGGAGAAAGACCTCGCGCAGGTCGCCCTCGACCGGATGATGGAAATCTAAGTATGCAGTCCCAGGAGACAGACGTCCTCGTCGTCGGTGCTGGTATCGCCGGCCTGTCGGCGGCGCTTGCGGCCGACCGCGCGGGGGCAGACGTGACGGTTGCGACAAAGGCAAAACGCCCGGAACAGGCCTCGACCTGGTGGGCACAGGGCGGTATCGCGGTGAGTCGTGACGACCCCGAGCAGTTCAAACAGGACGTGATAACCGCCTCCGACGACACGGCCGACCCCGAGGCCGTGGAGGTGCTCGTCGAGAACGCCGACGACGCCGTCGAGGAGGTGCTCGTGGAGACGCTGGGCATCGAGTTCGACTCCAACGGCAACGAGTACGACTTCGGGCAGGAGGCGGCCCACGACGAACCACGCATCCTGCACGTCGACGCCGCGACGGGCAGACACATCCACGTTCCCTTTCTGAACTACGTCGCAGACGAGACGGAGATAACGATTCACGAGGACACGGCGGCACTGGAACTCGTCCGCCACGAGGGCCGGGTGTACGGCGCGATTCTCGAACGCGACGGCGAGTGGGCCCCGACGTTCGCCGGCGCGACGGTACTCGCGACCGGCGGTATCGGCGCACTCTACCCGCGCTCGACGAATCCGAGCAACGCGACCGGCGACGGTGTCGGGATAGCCGCACTCGCCGGCGCCGACGTCGCGGACATGGAGTACGTCCAGTTCCACCCGACGGCCTGTCACACCGAGTCGGGGACGTTCCTGATTAGCGAGGCCGTCCGCGGCGAGGGCGGCCTGCTCCGTAACGCCGAGGGCGAGCGGTTCATGCCCGACTACCACGCCGACGCCGAACTCGCGCCCCGCGACGTGGTCGCCCGCGCCGTCAAAACCGAGCGCGAGGCCACCGGCGACGTGGTGCTCGACGTCTCGGAACTGGCGTTTGCGGAGACGTTTCCCGACCTCGCCGAGAAGTGCGCAGAACACGGCGTCGACCCGGAGACGGGTATCCCGATTGCGCCCGCTCAGCACTTTCTCTGTGGCGGTGTCGCCGTCGACGACCGTGGCCGGTCGTCGCTGGACCGCCTGTACGCCGTCGGCGAGTGTGCCCGGACGGGTGTCCACGGGGCGAACCGACTCGCGAGTACGTCGCTGCTGGAGGGACTGGTGTGGGGACTGCGCGCCGGCGAGGACGCGACCGGGCACAGCGTCGACCGCATCGAACCGCCGGAGCTGCTCGAGCGCGACCCCGAACTGCCGGACAACTTCGCCCGCGAGAAGTTCCGCCGACTCCGCAGGGTGATGGACGAACAGGTGGGTATCCAGCGCACGCCCGACGGACTCGGGCGCGCGCAGTCGGTCCTGCGACGACTAAAGGGCGAGGTCGACGCCTACGTCCGGACGCGAACCTCGCGGTCGCTGTACGAACTCCGGTCGGCGACGGTCGTCGCGCTGTTGATTACTCGCGCCGCGGCCGAGAACAGCCAGTCGGTTGGCTGTCACTACCTCGTGGAGGCGGGTGCGGCCGCCAAGCAATGACGCTCGTCACCGACAGCCAGGTCGAACGGTGGCTGCGCGAGGACCTTGGCCACCACGACGTGACAAACGAGGTGCCCGGCGAGACGACCGGGCGACTGGTCGCAAAGGAGTCTGGCACCGTCGCCGGACTCGACGCCGCGCGCGCGGTGTTTGACTACCTCGACGTGGCTGTCGAGACGTCCGTCGAGCGTGGTGCCACCGTCGAGAGCGGGGAGACGGTGCTGACCGTCGAGGGGTCGGCGCGTGCGGTGTTGCGTGGCGAGCGCGTCGCGGTCAACATCGCCGGACACGCCTCGGGTGTCGCGACCCGGACCAGTAGAGCGGTCGAGGCCGCACACTCCGTCGCCGAGGACGTCCGGGTCGCCGGCACGCGAAAGACGACGCCGGGACTGCGTGGCATCGAGAAACGCGCAATCGACGCGGGCGGCGGCGACACCCACCGACTGGACCTCTCGCAGATGGTGTTGATAAAGGAGAACCACGTCGCGGAACTCGGTCTCGAGGGAGCAATCGAGCGGTTCCGCGAGCGTGCCTCCTTTGCGACACAGGTCGAGGTGGAGGTCGAAACCCCCGAGGACGGCCCGCGAGCGGCGGCCGCCGGCGCGGATATCGTCTTGTTCGACAATCTCTCGCCGGCGGCCGTCGCGCGTGGTGTCGACTCGCTTCCGGCAGACACACTCGCAGAGGCAAGCGGCGGCATCACCGCCGAGACCGTCCCCGAGTACGCCCGAACGGGTGTCGATATCGTCTCTATGGGGTCGCTGACACACTCGACGTCGTCGCTCGACCTCTCCTTTCGAACCGACGGGGAGTCGTAGACCGCCGGAGACGGTTCACTCGAGGGGTTCCTCGAGCCACGCCTCCGACAGCTCCGCGAGGACGACCGCGAAGTCGTTGTCGCTGGCCCAGAAAGCCACCTCGTCGCCGTCTCCCGGAGAGTCGGCCGAGCGCGTGCTCAGCAGGACCGTCCGGCTGTCGGCGATCAACAGGCGCGCCGTGCTCACGTTCAGGTCACGGTCGTCGGGAACCCGGTAGGTCAGGACCGCCGACTCGTCGGCGACCCGCTCGAGTGTGGCCTCGTTCGCGCTCGCCAGCGCGACGGTCACGCCCCGCTCGGCGACCTCCCGGAACGTGGCGACGAGTTCTGGCGTGACGAGACCGGGGTCGTTGGCCGCGTACAGCAGTTCCCGCTCGGCCCGCGTGGCGAGTTCGACCGTCCGGGAGGTGACCGACTCGTGCCCCCGGACCATCCAGATGGACTCGGTGCGCTCCTCCTGTCCCTCGGTGCTCTGGACCGCACCGAGGTAGTCGAACGTCTCCGCGCCGGTCTCTGCGAGTTGGTCGAGCAACTGCGTCCGGGCCTGCTCCAGTGGCATCGGCCGGTACACCGTCGGTGTCGACTGCTGTGTCTCGATCAGGCCCCGTTCCTCCAGTCCCTCGGCGGCCCCGTACACCTGTGACCGGGGGACGTCGGCGACGTCGCTGACCTCGCTGGCGGTGCCACTCCCCAGTTTCTGCAAGGCGAGAAAGACCCGTGCCTCGTAGGTTGTCAGCCCCAGTCGTTTCAGTCCGGCTATCGCGTCTTTGTCTTCCATACTCTGTGTCCAGTTCCGACCGCCAGTCCGTCCGGCCGGTCCCGTTCGTCTGGACCGGGTGTGCCGGACGGACGCCAGCCGGTATATATACTCTACTGTACGGGTATCTGCGGTATTATCCTGTCGAACGTGACCGAGTGCCGCCCGCCCGAGCGCCGGGTGAGCGCGGGCCCTCCGGGCGGAAAACACCGGCCGAGAGCGGCTCCAGTCTGGACGCCGACACAACGAATATAAAGGGGGAGCGACCTACGTACTGATAATGACACGGAGCGCACTGGTCGGCAACGTCACGTCGATGCTCGAGGACGCCGGCTTCGTCGTGAGTGACCGCTGTGCGATCCGGCCAAAGAGCTTCGATATCGCGGCCCGCCGGGGTGAGGATACCGTGTTGGTGAAGATACTGAGCAACATCGACGCGTTCGACGCCCGGACGGGGTTGGCGATGCGCCGTCTCGGGGAGTACCTGGGCGCGACACCGGTCGTCATCGGGCTCCGGACCCGCGACGAGGATCTGGACCCGGGTGTGGTGTATTTCAGACACGGCGTTCCGGTGCTCTCGCCGGATACGGCACTGAACCTCTTTGTCGAGGAGGTTCCGCCGCTGATTTACGCCGCGCCGGGTGGTCTGTACGTCAACATCGACGGCGAAGTGCTCGCAGACGCCCGCGAACAGCGGGGCTGGTCACTGGGCAAACTCGCACAGGAGTTGGGTGTCTCCCGCCGGACCGTCTCGAAGTACGAGGACGGTATGGACGCGAGTGTCGAGGTCGCGGCACAGTTGGACGAACTGTTCGACAAGGCGCTGACGTCGCCGGTCGAGGTACTCGAAGAGGAGGCGGTTCGCGAACCCGACGAGTCGCCGACGGAACCGGAGACAGACCGCGGCGACGAACCGGTGGTGACGGTGCTGACCCGCGTGGGGTACGAGGTACACCTCACCGACCGCGCCCCGTTCAAGACCGTCAGCGAGGACGACGCCGACCGGCAGGTGCTCACCGGCCACTCCGAGTTCACCCGGACCGCGGAGAAACGCGCCCGTATCATGTCCTCTGTCGGGCGTGTCACCCGGACACAGTCGGTGTACGTCGTCGACCGTGCACCGCGTGACTCCGTCGACGGCACCGCGATTATCGAGCGCGAGGAGATGGAGAACATCGAAAAACAGGACGACTTCCGGGACCTCATCGCCGAACGCGTCGAAGAACACCCGGCGTGACCTTCTTTAGAGTGGTTACTCCGGCGTGTCCATCGACCAATAGATAAAAGACCACGTGTCATCAACAGTCGTCTATGAACACACCAACCGACCTCAGCTCTTACGTTCGCGTGCTCAAACTCGCGAGCACCCCCTCGTGGGAGGAGTTCAGTCAGGTCGCCAAAATCGCCGGTATCGGAATCCTGCTCGTGGGGTTTATCGGTTTCGTCATCTTCGTTTTCATGACTCTCGTCCCCGGGGGACCGGGCGTGCCAAACTCGACTGCAACACTGCTGGGGTGAACAACCGATGGGTATCTTCGCGGTAAAGACGACCGCCAGCCAGGAACAGACCGTCGCCGACATGATAATCAGCCGCGAGGAATCGTCGGTCCACGCCGCGCTCGCGCCGGATTCGGTCACGTCGTACGTGATGGTCGAGGCCGAGGATATCGCGGTGTTCGACCGTATCCTCGACGAGATTCCACACGCGAACGGCGTCGTCGAGGGGCAGACCTCGATGGCCGAGGTCGAGCACTTTCTCTCGCCGACACCCGACGTCGAGGGTATCGCAGAGAGCGACATCGTCGAGTTGATTGCCGGCCCGTTCAAAGGCGAGAAGGCACAGGTCCAGCGCATCGACGAGAGCAAAGACCAGGTGACCGTCGAACTGTACGAGGCGACGGTCCCGATTCCCGTGACGGTCCGTGGCGACCAGATTCGAGTTCTCGACTCCGAGGAACGGTAACGCCGGCGGTCTGGTTTAGTTCCTGCGAGCAACGGCGACTCGCCACAGCGAGCGGCGGCGATAACTGCGCTCCGAGTTGTCTGTGGCTCCGACTTTCCTGACGGTCCGTGGCGACCAGATTCGAGTCCTCGACCGCCCGAGCGGTCCCGTTACTCCAGTCGGTCGTCGACGACTGCCTGCGCGACGGCGACGGCGTTCTCGACCGCGGCTCCGAACCCCGCCTCGAACGCCACAGAGGAGACGCTCTCGCGGGGTGTCGTCTCCGGTCCGGGGCGGTCGTGATTCGAAATCGCACGGACGCTGAGGTAGTCTCCGAGTCGGCCGAACCGCTCGAGCGTGGCGGCAGTGCCGGCGTCTTCCATCTCCGTCGCGCGGTAGGGTCCGAGTCCGTACTCCTCGACGAGCCACGTGACCTGCTCTACGACCTCGTGGCCGTGCCAGAGTTCGTCACCACAGACGTTCGTCCCGGTGACCACCGACGGTCGACTGTCGCCGGGGGCGTCCAGTTCGACTCCCGCTGCGCTCTCGCGTGCGCGTTCGACGAGCGCCTCCTCGAGGTGGAACACGCCCTGACCCTCGGTGTAGGGGTTGCGGGCGAGTGGCACCCCCTCCGTTCCGGGGTCGAACCGACACTTGTCGTCCCAGTCGAGAATCGTCTCACCGAGAACGACAGAGCCGACACCCACTGTGGGTGGCCCGCCGGCGACGCCGACCGACAACAGGAGTGTCTCGTCGAGTTCGAGTCTGTCCGTGGCGAGCAGTGCCGTCGTCGTCGTCGCCGCCGCGACTTTTCCGATGCCGGTCGGGACGACACCGAGACCACCACCGTGCCGGACCGGTTTGGGCACACCCTCGACATCGAGGCTGTGTCCGAGGTCGTAGCGCTCGCGCCAGGGACGGGCCTCGCCGGGCAGTCCATCGAGGTCGTCGAACGCCGGTAACACGAGCGCGTCGAGCGTGACAGTCATCCCTCACCGGGACCCGACAGCGGGCCAGTCACAGGTCGAAGGACTCGTCGCCGTCGAGGACGACCGGTTCGGTCTCGGGCGCGTTGTTCGCGATTTCGCGCTCGAACTCGGTGGTGTCGATCTCGATTGGCGGGAACGTGTCGTAGTGCATCGGAAACGCGTAGTCGACACCGAGCCAGTCGGCGGCAATCGAGGCCTGCTGTGGTCCCATGGTGAAGTGGTCGCCGGCGGGCAGTGCCGCCGCGTCGGGGCCGAGAAACGGACCGATTATCTCGCGCATCGAGACCATCAGCGCCGTGTCGCCGGCGTGGTAGAACGTCGTCGCGTCGTCGTCTGGCAGTTCTGTCGGGTCCGTGTCGGAGATGACGTACCCCGCGGGCGGCCCGGCACCCGGGGTCTTGAACTCGTCAGCGACGCCGTTCGTGTGGTCAGAGCGGTGCATCGTCACGAACGTCTCGCCGAGTTCGACGGTGCCGCCGTGGTTGAACCCCACGACGTCCCCGTCGAAGCCGTGGTCGTCGACGAGGTAGTTCGTGACCTCTGGCGTTCCGGCGAGTGTCGCGTCTGAGAATCCGCCGACGTCGGCCACGTGGTCGTCGTGACCGTGTGTGACGAGCACCACGTCCGGGTCGAGTGCCTCCGCCGACAGCTCGGTCTTTGGATTGTGGAAAAACGGGTCGATGAGCAGGCTGGTCTCGCCGTGCTCGACGTGCCACGTCGAGTGGCCGTGCCAGGTGAGTTCCATACACGCGGGTGTTCGACCGGGTGTTACTTATACTGTCCGACGGTCAGAAACGCACACAGACGGTCACTGCAGTCGGCGCTCGCCCTCGATTATGTCGAGTCCACGCCGGGCGAGCATCGGGACGCCGTCTTTCATCATCTCGTAGAACGTGCTGTCGCTGTTGCCCATCAGGAACCGGGCGTAGAACATCTCGCCGAGTGCGGCCATCTTGTACACCGCGAGCACGCGGTAGAACGTCAGGTTGTCGACGGCGATGCCGGTCCGTTGCTCGTACCGGTCGACGACCTCGGCCCGCGAGAAGTAGTCCTCGCCGGTGAGAAACTCCGGCCCCATCATCTGCAACAGTGGCGGCACGTCGTCGGCGTCGTCGAACCAGAAAAACAGCATCCACCCCAGGTCACAGAGCGGGTCCCCGAGTGTGCTCATCTCCCAGTCGAGGACGCCCGCAATCTCGGGTGGGGTCGCCGGTCCGAAGACGACGTTGTCGAGTTTGTAATCGCCGTGGACGAGCGTGTGGGCGTGCTCGTCGGGACAGTTCGCCGCCAGCCAGTCGCCCATCTCCCCGATTTCGGGCACCTCGCGCTCGGCAGTCGTCTCCTGGAAGGCCCACTCGAACTGCTCGGTCCAGCGCTCGACCTGCCGGCGGGTGAACCCCTCGGGCCGGCCAAACTCACCCAGTCCGATGGCCTCGTGGTCGACGGCGTGGACCGTTGCCAGCGTGTCGACCATCTCCTCGCCGATGGCCCGCCGTCGCTCGGGCGCGGCGAAGCGGTCCGGTTCGCTGTACCGGAGCACGTCGCCCGCGACCCGCTCCATCACGTAGAACGGACAGCCGATGACCCCGGCGTCGTCGGTTGCCGCGACCGTCGCCGGCACGGGCACGTCGGTCTCCTGCAGCGCGTCGATGACCTCGTACTCCCGGAGCACGTCGTGTGCGGTCTCGGCGGTCTCACCCGGCGGTGGCCGCCGGAGCACGAGGTCGCGCTCGCCCCACGTGATGAAGAGTGTCTCGTTGGAGAATCCCTGGTCGTGGCGCTCGACGGCGAAGGTGTCGGCCACGCCGAGGTGGTCGCGGAGAAACTCTCTCAGCGGTTCCCGGTCGAGGAGGTCATCCTCTGTTATCACGGTCTCTGATTGGCCCGAGCGGAGTAAATAGGTGGTGGTCGCCCCGAACCGCCACGGTTAATTCCAGATGGCGTCTTGTACCGTTACATGGATCTCGACTACCGAGACTCAGAGCGCGGGCAGGCCGTCGCCGAGCGCACCCGGGAGTTTCTCGACGCGGTTGTCCTCCCCCGCGAGCGGGAGTGGTTCGCCGGCCGGGACGTGCGAACGGCCGCCGACAGAGCGGCCGAGGGCGAACAACTCGTCGCAGAACTGCGCGAACAGGCCCGCGAGTGGGACCTGTTTGGCCCACAGATTCCCGAGGAGTACGGCGGTCTCGGGATGGACTTCGAGGACATGTTGCCGGTTTTCGAGCAGGCCGGGCGGTCCATTCTGGCGATGCGCGCGATGCACGTCGCCGCGCCCGACGAGGGCAACATCCACGTCCTCGAGATGGCCGGCACCGAGGAACAGAAAGAACGGTGGCTGCGCCCGCTGGCACAGGGCGAGATAACCTCCGGGTTCTCGATGACCGAACCGATGAGTGGGGCGGGTTCCGACCCCAAGCAGATACAGACCACCGCCCGAAAGGAGGGCGAGGAGTACGTCATCGACGGCCACAAGTGGTGGACGACACAGGGCAGTGACGCCGACTTCCTCATCGTCGTCGCCCGCACCGACGAGGAGGCCCACCCCTACGCCGGCACGTCGCTGTTCGTCGTGCCGGCCGATGCCGACGGCGTCGAACTCGTCCGGGACGTGCCCCACATGGGCGAGTCGGGGATGGCCCACTCCGAAATCGTTTACGACGGCGTGCGCGTTCCCGAGGAGAACCTGCTCGGGTCGGAGAACGCCGGTCTGATGGTCGCACAGCAGCGACTCGGCCCGGCACGATTGACCCACTGTATGCGCTTTATCGGGATGGCAGACCGGGCGCTCGATATCGCCCGCGCGTACATGGACGAGCGCAGCGCCTTTGGCGAGAAACTGACCGAGAAGCAGTCACAGCGCTTCGAGATTGCCGACGCGGAGATGCGCCTGCACGCCGCCCGGACGATGGTGCGCCACGCCGCCCGGACGCTGACCGAGCGCGGCGAGGCCCGCGTCGAGGTGGGGATGTCCAAGGTTTTCACCGCCGAGACTGTCCAGAACGTGGTCGACACCTGCGTGCAGGCCTGTGGCGGCAACGGCATCGGAAAGGACCTGCCGTTGGCGGATTTCTACGAGAACGTCCGGGCCTTTCGCATCGTCGACGGCGCCGACGAGGTCCACCTGCGCTCGATTGCCAAGCGCACGTTCGACGAGAGCGAACTCCACCCCGAGGAAGTCGAACACGTCACCCGTTTTGGCGACCACCACTGACGGGACCATCGGGGGCGGAGGTAGAGACACCACCTCAGCCGATATCGGCGCGCTGGAACCGCAGGTAGCCGACGGCCAGCGGGACCAGTATCCAGAGCACGACCACGAGACCCGACACCCACTCCTGGAGGACGAGCGGTTCGTCGGTGGAGATGCTCAGCGAGAACAGCGCGTCGGTGACCGAACTGATGGCGGTCCCCGGTGAGAGGTTGCTGACGAACTCGATCCACGCGGGGAGCTCACCGGCTTCGGGCAGTTCTCCGTTGACCAGAAAGTACAGTCCGGCCGAGACGAACCCCCAGAACCACTGGAACAGCAAGAACAGGCCGACGACCAGTCCGAGTGCCTTGCCGCGACTGTCGACACTGCCGGAGATTCCGACCGAGAACGCCGTGAACACCACGCCGAGCAACACCACCTGCGTGACGAACTCGCCGTACTCGCCGGCCGGGAACGAGCCATACAGGAGAAAGACAAACGGGATTGCGAGCGAGAAGGCGACCAGAATCGGAATCACGAGGACGCCAGCGCGGCCGACGAACTTGCCGAGCAACACCTCTCCACGCCGGAGTGGCAGACTGAGCACCATCCGGATGCTGCCGGTTTCGCGCTCGCCGACGATAGACATGTAGCCCACGACGAGCGCGATAATCGGGAGCAGGAAGAACATCGGACTGCTGAGCGTGGCGATTCCGTCGGCGGCAGTCACCCCGGAGTCGATTGCCTGTGGGACGTACAGTCCGATGAATGCGAGTACGACCATGAACACCGACAGCGCCCAGAACAGTTTCGACCGGATGGCGTCGGCGAAATCCTTCCGGGCGACGTGTGTCCAGTACATCAGCGACCCACCCCCGGCTGTCTCGCGGGCTGGGCCTGCCCCGTTCGCTCGCGGTACGTCTGTTTGGAGGTGACATCCGCGAAGAGGTCCTCCAGACTCTCCTCTGTCACCTGGAAGTCCACGATGGGCACTCCGGCCCGCATAATCTCGTTCATCACCGCGGTTTTCCCCTCGGTGGCTGCCAGTGAGGTGTGCACCGTCTGCCCGTCGACGGAGAGACCGGTCACCACGTCCAGCCCTCCGAGTCCCTCGACCAGTCGGTCGGTCACCTGGTCGAGTGTGACCGACATCTGTGCGGCGCCGCCCGTTGACTCCCGGAGTGACTCGATGGTGCCGACGGCGTCGAGTTGTCCCTGGTTGAGGATGCCGATCCGGTCACAGACCGCCTCGACTTGCTCCATGATGTGACTCGAGAAAAACACCGTCGCGCCGCGCTCGTTTTCCTCTCTGATTATCTGGCGCATCTCGCGGGCCCCGTTCGGGTCGAGTCCCGTCGTCGGTTCGTCGAGAATCAACAGGTCGGGGTCGCCGACCAGCGCCATCGCGAGTTTGAGCCGCTGGGCCATCCCACTCGAGAACTCGCCGGCCGGCCGGTCTGCCGCGTCGGGAATCCCGACCCGCTCGAGCAACGCCTCCGGACGGTCGTCTGTCTGCTTTACACCGGTGACAAACTCCAGGTGTTTGCGCGCGGTCAAGCGCTCGTAGAGGTCGGTGTGAGCCGGCAGTACGCCGATTCTGTCGTGGATGTCACGATTCTCCCTCCCCACCTCTATGTCGAAGATGCGCGCGCTCCCGCTCGTGGGATGTACTAGCGAGAGTAACATGTTGATGGTCGTCGTCTTTCCCGCGCCGTTTGGCCCCAGAAAGCCGTATATCTCGCCCTCCTCGACGGTCAGGTCGAGATTCCTGACCGCCGTAATGTTGCCGAACTGTTTTGTCAGATTGTCTGTCTCGATTGCCGCCATCGTGCCGGGTTGTTACGGACGTGTCAGTATAAAACCGGGAGCACTGTTTCTGGGCCTGAACCGGCAGTGCCGGGTGGCGAACACGAACCAGCGAAGCGAGCAATCTAAGAAGCGAGCGCACATATGTTGTGGCTAGATGACCGACGTCTCGGGACGACTGGCGCGACTGGCGCCCTCGAAACGGTCGCTGTCGGGCTATCTGTTCTGGCTGTCGCGCCCGCGGTTCTGGCTGTATCTCGCCGGTCCGGTCGTTGTTGGAGACGTCTACGGCGCGACGACTCCCGTCGAGTTCTTCCAGCCGGTTGCCGTTGGGCTCTTTCTGTACTTCCTGCTCCCCGGGAACGTCTTTCTGTACGGCGTCAACGACATTTTCGACGCCGACATCGACCGTCAGAACCCGAAAAAATCCGCGGAGGGCAGGGAGGTCCGGTACACCGGTGGGCGTGGTGTCGTCGCCGCAGTCGCCGTCTCGGCGGTGCTGGCGCTCGCCTTTGCCCTCGTGTTGTCGCCACAGGCGTTCGGTGCCGTTGCCGGCTTTCTCGTGCTCGGCGCGGCGTACAGTGCGCCGCCGGCACGACTGAAGACGGTGCCACTGCTGGACTCCGTCTCGAACGGTCTGTACATCCTGCCCGCGGTGGCGGCATACACCGCCGTCGCGGGGTCGTTTCCGCCGTTGCTCGCCCTCGCTGGCGGTTGGGTCTGGGCGATGGGGATGCACACCTTCTCCGCGATTCCCGACATCGAACCCGACCGCACGGCCGGCATCCAGACGACGGCGACGGTCCTTGGCGAGGGCCGAACACTGGTCTACTGTGCCGCCTGCTGGGTCGGTGCCGCCGTGTTGATGGGCGCGGTCCACCCGGCACTCGGCGTCATCTTCGCCGGCTATCCGGCCTTTGTCGGTGTCGTCGCGGCCGCCGATATCGACGTACACCGGGCGTACTGGTGGTTCCCGGTGCTGAACACCGTCGCCGGAGCGGTGCTGACGATGACTGGCATCTGGGTGGTCACCTATGGCTGACGGCGACTGGTTCAGGAACACCCGTGCCGACGCCCGCCGACTCGCCGACAGGGTCTCTCCCGGCCGCCAGCGCGTCGAGACGACACTCGACCGCGTCGTCGCGAACAACCGGTTCGCAATCGCCGTTGTCTTTCCGGTTATCGGTGCGGTGACACTGCTCGCCAGCGCCGAGGGGTTGTTGCCCGACCCGCTCGCGTTCAACCCCTACTTCGTGCTGTTTGGCGTGTTCGTGATGCGCCTCCCGCTGGTCTCTGGACTCGCGCCGCTGCTCGACCGTCGCGGCGGTGTGGCACTGCTCGCCTTGCTCTGTTACACCTACGCCGTCGAGTTCGTCGGTGTGACGACCGGTCTCCCGTACGGAGAGTTCAGCTACCAGGTGTCGCTTGGCCCGATGTTTCTGGGGACGATTCCCTACGCGCTCCCGGTGTTTTTCCTCCCGCTGGTGCTCAACAGTTACCTGTTGACGGTGCTCGTGCTCGGCGACCGCGCCCGGTCACGGCTGGTCCGACTGGCCGCCGTGGCGGCGACAGTCGTCGCAATCGACCTCGTGCTCGACCCCGCGGCGGTCGCGGTTGGCTTCTGGACCTACGCCGGCGGTGGCTACTACGGTGTGCCGCCGCTGAACTACGCCGGGTGGGTGCTCAGTGCCGTCGTCGCCACACTGCTGATAGACGTCGCGCTCGACCACGACGCCCTCCTCGACCGCGTCGAACACTGTCCGTACATCCTCGACGATATGGTCAGTTTCGTGCTGTTGTGGGGTGTCATCAACGCCTTCTTTGCCGCGCTGGTTCCGGTGGCGCTGGCGGTCCTGTTCGCGGTGGCGCTCGTCAGAATCGACCGATTCGACTTCGACGTCCGACCCCGGTGGTGGGGTGTGGTCAGGGACCGTCTCGAGTGAGGAGACAGTCCGGACAGACTCTGCCCCGGCAGGCAACGAAGCCGAGACCACTCACTCGATACCGAGCGTGTAGAGACGCTTGCGCGCGTCGGTAAGCGAGAGCCGCGAGTCGACGACACCCGCGTCGTCGAGACGCCCCAGCGCGTAGCGGACTGTCCGGGGCGGTAACAGTGTCTCCGCCGCCAACTGGTTCTGTGTCAGCGTGCCGTTGTACTCGAGTACCTTCGCGACGAGTTTCGCGCTCGGGGGCAGGTCACGCACCGCCTCCCACTGGTCTCCCGGTTCGCTCTCGGTCTGCACTGGCTCTGGTGCACTCACTGTACGGTCTCTCTATGGTACGAACTGATACTATTTTTCGTTCCCGACTACAGTTCGTATGTATCGCGGCGGCCGGTCTCCCGCGAGGGCCAGACCGGTCCGCCGGTTGTCGACTCGCCCCACCGGATTCTCCGGGCTTTCGTGTGGACCCGAAACCTATTATTGCACAGAAGCCCAAGGTATTGTAATGACAGATACGGTGGACGATGTCGAGATGCCTTACGAGGAGGAGGCATCGAAACAGGAGAAGGTCGAATCACTGGAGGAGCGTCTCGAAGTTCTCGAGTCACAGAACGAGGAGATGCGCGACAAGTTGCTGGACGCAAACGCCGAGAACAACAAGTACCAGCAGAAACTCGAGCGGTTGACCCACGAGAACAAGAAACTCAAGCAGTCACCGCTCTTTGTCGCGACGGTGCAGGAACTCACGAGCGAGGGGGTCATCATCAAACAACACGGCAACAACCAGGAGGCGCTGACGGAGGTTACCGACGAGATGCGCACGGAACTGGAGCCAGACGCCCGTGTCGCGGTCAACAACTCGCTGTCGGTGGTCAAGACGCTCGACGACGAGACAGACGTCCGGGCGCGCGTGATGCAGGTCGACCACAGCCCCGAGGTCACCTACGGCGACATCGGCGGTATCGAAGAACAGGTCGAGGAGGTCCGGGAAACCGTCGAGATGCCGCTTCGCAACCCCGGGATGTTCGACGACGTCGGCATCGACCCGCCCTCGGGTGTTCTCCTCCACGGACCGCCGGGAACGGGC
>CAZHPM010000056.1:0-14416 GCA_964534485.1 uncultured Halobacteriales archaeon | reverse complement strand
GCTTCGACATGCTCGACCGGGCGATTCTCCGTCCGGGTCGGTTCGACCGCCTCATCGAGGTGCCAAAACCCGACGAAACCGGCCGCGAACAGATCTTCCAGATTCACACGCGCACGATGAACCTCGCCGACGACATCGACTTCACACAACTCGCGGAGATGGCCGACGACGCCTCCGGCGCGGATATAAAGGCAATCTGCACAGAGTCCGGGATGTTCGCAATCCGGGACGACCGGACCGAGGTGGAGATGCGGGACTTCCGTGAGGCCTACGACAAGACACAGACCGACGCCACCGACGGCGACGTCTCCCGGACGTTCGCCTGACGCTCGAACGGTTCTGTCGGGTTCTCCCGCTCGCGAGTATCAGTCCTCCAAGTGCTCGGTGATACGCTCGAACTCCTCGCGGTGTTGTTCGAACTGGTCGGTGAGGAAGTAGAGTTCGCCGTAGTCGGTGCCACCCGGTTCGACGACGTCGTGGTCTTCGAGCGTGTCGAGGTGGTGTCGGACGGTGTTGTACTCGACGTTGAGTTCGCCGGCGAGTTGGTTCGCGTTCCGGGGGCGTTCGAGGAGAAGACGGATGATTCGGGCCCGGTTCTCGCCGCCGCGGGAACCGGCAATCAGGTACCACAGTGCCTTCTCCATCTCGATTTTACTGTTACGTTGTCCTCGTATAAACAGGGCGGATTCGGGCCGCCTGTGGCCGGGTCATAGCCGGCGGTTTCGCGCCGTCTGCACGCGCCAGGTGAACAGACTCTCGAAGACGTAGTTGACGACGGTTCCGACGAGGACACCGGACAGTTTGGCGACCAGCAACCACGCGTCGAGGCCGGCGACGGTCGCCGGGACGAACAACGACCGGTAGATGGCGACGAAGACGGCGAACTGGACGACGACGCCGCCAAAGCGAACCACGTGTGACCGGCCGAGTCGACCCGCCGACGCCCGGCGACCCTGTTGGCCGTTCTCGCTGAACGTCCAGTACTCGTTGAGCAGGAACATCGACAGAATCGACACCTCGATACCCACGAGCACCGCCACCTCCTCGAGGACGCCCAGCAGTTCCACGAGCAAGAGCAACACGGTGGTGTCGAGCACCGCACCGACGACGCCAACAGAGACGAACTTCCGGATACGGGACCAGGATTTCAGCGCGCGAAGCCAGTCGAGAACGCTGTGGTCAGTCATCGTGGTGTGAGTAGCCGTCGCGCTCGACGAGCACCGCCGGTCCGGTGCCGACGCTGTCGAGGACGGTGTCGAGTCTGGCGTTCTGGAGGCGCTGTGCGCGGAGACGCGCGGCGACCAGTCCGCTCGCGAGTCGGAGCGAGGCCCGAACCGGCGGCACCGTCGACTCGGGGTGGTCGTGCCACTCGATGGGAATCTCGCGGACGCCGAGTTCGAGCGCGCCCGCGAGCGCGACGAGTTCGACGTCCCAGGCGAACCCCGGGCGAGAGAGGTGGTGACGGAGTTGTTGCCAGGCGTCGGCGGTTATCGCCTTCGCGCCACACTGGTAGTCGTGCAGCGAGGTATCGAGCAGTCGTCTGGCCAGCCACGCGAAGCCGTCGCCGAGTCGCTGGCGCATCGGCGACTGACTCGTGTGGACCGCCGCGTCGGGGTGTCGCCGCGAACCAACCGCGAGCGCCGTCTCTCCGTCCCCCAGCGCGTCGACGATTCGGCCGAGGTCCGAAACCGGTGTCGAGGCGTCGGCGTCGGCAAACGCCAGTCGGTCGGTGTCGAGTGCCTCGAAACCGGCGGTGACTGCCGCACCTTTGCCGCGGCGCTCGGGGGTGGCCTCCACCGTCGCCGGGCTGTCGGCCAACTGCGCCGGCACACCCTCTGCTGGCGCGTCGAGTTCGACACGGACCGTGTCGGGGTCGAGTTCGGCGACGACGTTCTCGACGTACCCCCGCAACACGGCGACGTCTGGCCGGTACGCCGGCACCACGACGCCCAGTGACGCCGTCACCACCCCCACCTCGGGCGTGCGCCCGGACTCCCGGTGACCGAACCGGTTCCGGTCGGAGACGCTGGGCAGTTTCGGCTGTCTCTCCGACGGCCGTGGGCGCGCATCGTGTACGGTTCGTTTGCGAGCGAAAATCAAGTTTTTGTCTGTCGGTCGTGGCGAGAGACGCCGACCCGGAGCCGTCGCGTTTATTTGCTCGCCTGTTGTTGGGTAGGTGTGAACGACCGGAGCAACGTCTTGCTGGTGGTGCTCGACTCGACACGCGCCCGAAACACCAGCCTGTACGGCTCCGAGCGGGAGACGACGCCGTTCCTGTCGGAGTTTGCCGACCGGTCGACGGTCTACGCGCAGGCCAGAGCACCCAGCATCCACAGCATCGCCAGCCACGTGAGCATGTTCACCGGCACACACGTCGAACAACACCGTGCCCTCCGGCACACCGCACAGATAGACACCGAACAGACCGTCTGGCAGGACCTGGCCAGCAGAGGGTACGCGACCGGTCTGTTCACCAACAACCGCATCGTCTCGAACGCCTCGAATCTCGGTGACGCCTTCCAGACGACGTTCGACCCGGAGTACCCGCTGTCGACCCGTCTCGAGAACACACTCGACAGTTCGCTCCTCCAGCGGGCGTACTTTCGCACGTACGACGGGGTCTCCCGCCTGCGCGGGGCCGCGAGCGCGCGCCTCGACGCCCACCCGCGCCTGCGCTCGGTGTGGGACGGCCTCACCAGCAGTCTGTCGGGACTCGCCAGCGAGAACAGCGACACCGGGTCCGAGGCAGGGTTCAAGACACTCCCCGGCGACGAGTTCACCGACGCCTTTCTCTCCTGGCAGGCCGACCAGAACGGCCCGTGGGCGGCCTGTCTCAACCTGATGGACACCCACTCGCCGTACCGGCCGGCGCCGGAGTTCGACCAGTGGTCCGACGAGGCGGACTGGAACCTGCAAAACGGCAACCAGCCGACTGTCCGGGACTGTCTCACCGGCGCGGGGTGGGACCGTGTCGCGGCGCTCGAGTCGCTGTACGACGGCAGTATCCGACAGGTCGACGCCGTGCTCGCGGAGTTCGTCGGCGAACTGGAGGCGCGGAACCTGCTCGAGGACACGTTGCTGATTATCACCAGCGACCACGGCGAGGCCTTTGGCGAGCGGAGTCGCCTCCACCCCGACGTGCGCCTCCGCGGCCACAGGTGGGGGATTCACGAGGTGCTGACACGCGTGCCGCTGGTGGTCAGCTACCCCGGCCAGACCCGGGGGCGGACCGTCGAGGAGTTGGTGTCGCTGACGGACCTGCCGGCGCTCGTCCGGGCGGTGGTCCGGGACGGCGAGCGCGAGGAGGCGCTGGTCACGGAGGGACCGGTGCTCGCCTCGACGTTTCGCATCCCCGAGCACAAGCGCTCGAAGTACCGGTCGGTCGAGGCAATCGACGACTACCTCGGTCCGTGGCGTGCGGTCTACGAGGACCGCGAGGACGGCGTCCGGAAGTTCGCACAGAAAGACGACCGGCACGTCACCGTCGACATCGAGGGCTGTGTGGCGACGGTTCTCACGCGAGAGCCCCACGACAGGGTGGCGGCGGCCTACGACCCGCTGACAGAGGACGACGTGCTCACCGAACGGCAACGCGAGATCGACGACGACCTCGAACAGCAACTCGAGGACCTGGGCTACATCCGGTGACCGGTCACTCGCCGGGCCGTCCTCGCCCGGACACGGTCACTCCTCGGGAACACCTTCGCCGCCGCGTCCCTCGCCGTCGGCGAAGCGGTCGGCCCCCTCGTCTGCGACACCGAGTGCGCGCGACCCGTGCCAGGCCTCCAGAGCCAGTCCCCGCTCGAGTGACGCGCCGAGACCGTCGTAGACGGCGGCGCGGTCGGTCCGGACCGTCTTCTGTGGGAACTCCGCGATCAGTTTGCCCATCTCGACCGCCTCGGCGCGGGCCTCGCCGTCGTCGACGACACGGTTGACCAGTCCCCAGTCGTAGGCCTCCGCGCTGTCGACGGCCCGCCCGGTCAGGATCATCTCCATCGCGCGGCCGAGACCGACCACCCGCGGGAGACGCTGTGTGCCGCCGTCCGCGAGCGGGACGCCAAAGCGGCGCTCGAAACAGCCAAAGGTTGCGGAGTCGGCGGCGACACGCAGGTCACACCACAGCGCCATCTCCAGACCGCCGGCGACACAGTGGCCCTCGATTGCGGCGATGGTGGGTTTGGACACCTCCTTGCGTGTGAACCCGAGCCAGCCGTCGGCTCCGTCCTCCAGGTCCATCGCCTGCAGGTCCGCACCCGCAGAGAAGGTCCCGTTCGCCCCGTAGAGGACACCCACGAGCGCGTCGTCGTCCTCCTCGAAGCGGTCCCAGAGGTCGCCCAGTCGCTGTGCCGTCTCGTGGTCGATTGCGTTCTTTCGCTCGGGTCTGTCGACCGTGATAACCGCCACGTCTCCGGTTCTGTCGTAGCGCATACCACCCGATTGCTCGCCGGCGTCTATAAGATGGCGGAGCGTGCGGGGGTGCGGGTCGGGTCTGGCACCGTCTCCGGACACTGTGCCAATCCAAACGGTCTTACCCGGCTACCCCTAGCCTCACTCCATGAGCGTATCGCGGACAGTGGAACTGGAGGGACACATCATCGACTCCGGTATGATGGAGACCTGTTTCGACCTGATAATGGATATGGGCGGTTCTTTCGAGGTCGAGACCTTCGAGATCGGGCGCCGCGAAACCGAGGAGTCGTACGCCAGACTGCTCGTCGAGGCCGACGACGAGGACCGACTGCAGGCAATCGTCCACGAACTCCACCAGAACGGTGCGAACCCGACAGACCCCAGAGACGCCACAGTCGACGCGGCACCGGCAGACAGTGTCGTCCCGCCGGAGTTTTACTCGACGACGAACCACCCGACGGATATCCGGTACGACGGCGAGTGGATTCCCGTCGAGAACGTCGAGATGGACTGTGCGGTCGTCGTCCACCCCGAGGAGGGCCGCGCGGTGACGAAGATTCTCAGCGCGGTCGAGGCCGGTGACCTGGTCGTCACCGGCGACGCCGGTATCCGGGTTCGACCGCCCGAGCGTCCGCGTGGCACAGAGGGGGCGTTTGGCTTCATGCAGGGTGGTATCTCCTCCGAGCGCCCCTCCGAGTCGACGATTGCACAGATTGCCGAGGCGATTCAGGAGACAAAACGCGAGGGCGGCGACGTGCTCGCGGTCTGTGGCCCGGCGCTCATCCACTCCGGCGCGCGCGAGGAGTTCGCCCGGATGGTCCGGGACGGTTACGTCGACATGCTCTCTGTCGGCAACGGGTTCGCGGTGCACGACCTCGAACGGGACCTGTATGGCACGTCACTCGGGATGGACACGGAGACTCTCGACCACCCGCGAAAGGGCCACAAACACCACATCTACACCATCAGCGAGATTATCCGGGCGGGCGGTATCGAGTCGGCCGTCGCCGACGGCGTCGTCACCTCCGGTGTGATGTACGAGTGCGTCGAGAACGACGTGCCCTACGTCATCGCGGGGTCGATCCGCGACGACGGCCCCCTCCCGGGGACGATTACCGACGCAATCGAGGCACAGAACGCCATCCGCGAGCAGGCCCACGACGCCGACCTCGTCGTGATGCTCTCGACGCTGCTGCACTCGGTCGCGGTGGGTAACTGTCTGCCCTCGACGACCCGCACCGTCTGTGTCGATATCAATCCGGCGACGGTGACACAACTGGTCGACCGTGGCAGCGCACAGGCGGTTGGAATGGTCACGGACGTGGGTACGTTCGTCCCGATTCTGGCGGAGAAACTGAACGGCGACCGGTGACAGCGACAAGAGGAGTCTCGACGGTTGTTCCAACGCCAGTTCCGCCGGATTCACATCTGAGTGTCGCCCTCGAGTTCGTCCTCGGCGTTGTCGACGATGAGGTAGCTGTGAATCGGAACGACCAGGAACCCGAGCGTCAGGTAGTTGAGCGTGACGAGGTTGATTATCGCCAGTTTCGTGCGGCCGACGTAGTAGTACGACGCCGGCGAGAGCAGGAGTCCCAGCAGGATTGCGACCACCTTGGACTTCTCTGCGGTCGACTGTACTTTCTGTCGTCGTTCGTCGGGGAACGCGTTGTCGGTTGACATGGGTAGTGTGTGTCGGGGGGGAGTCAGACGGCGTCGGGTCGACACACCGTCGCTCCACCGCCACAGGCGAACCGAGGAGACGGACGGATATAGTCCCCGCCGAGGGTTTCGCCCCCAGAAACAGCGGGCACCCGAGGCGACCGGTCCCGCAACCTGCTCGAACGGCCACCGAGCACGAACACACCGACCCGGTGGTCTCTCCCGGAGACCCGTGAACTCTTGACAGATGCCGCCGTACGGGCGGACATGACGGGCCCGGAGTCACACTCCAGTTTGGACCCGGAGGCGCGAATCGAGCACCATCTCTACGAGGACGAGCAGGTTCAGCGGACAGTCGACGTCGGAGAGACACGGGTCGTCGTCACCACCAACCGCGTGTTCACGTTCGCACCCGGCGACGACGCCGCCGAGTACGCCGAACGGCCAAACATCGAGGGTATCGAACCGTCGGTGACCGGGTCGCGCTCGACGCTCCGGGGCGGGATTTTGCTCGCCGTCACCGGACTCCCCTTTCTGGCTGGCGGTGTCGTCCTCGACGGCGAGTCACTGGTCGACGTGCCCGAGTTCGACGAGAACGCGGCAAAGGAGATCGGTGCCGGTGGACTGACCGACCTCGTCTCGTGGCTGCTCGCGCTCGTGGAGAATCTGGACCTCGTCTTGCTGGTCACCGGTGTCTTTTTGTTCGGACTGGCGGTTCTCTCGCTGGCCTGGTACTGGCTCGTCGCGCGCACCCCGACACTCGCCATCCGGCTCGCCGGCAGCCACACGGACCTGCACGTCCCCCGCGCGAACGCAGATGAGAACGCCGTCGAACTGCTCGAACGCGCAATCCTGGCCGGCGAGACCGATTTCCCGGAGCTGCCGGCGGGCAAACCACCACTCCCCGAGGGTGACGAGGAGGACACGGTTTCGGGCACGGTCCCGCTGTCGACCGGCGAGACACCGGCGTCCGGGGGTGACCCGGCCACCGACGACGAGACGGACTCGCCGCTGTAACGCTCCGGTGCCAGCGACGCAGGAAAAAGGTAAAATGGCTGCCCGCAAAATTTTCGGTCCATGCGAGAGTACAAGATGCGACGTGGCGAGTACCTCGAGGAGCGGGTCGAGGAGATGGAGGCGTTTATCGAGGACCACTTCGGACCGGTCACGGGAACGGAACCGTACGATGACACCGAACTCTACGTCGTCGACGAACCGGACAATCCGGTGTTCGAGCGAGTGACGGCCGGCACCGTCGAGTACAGCGGAAAGAAAAACAAGGTCGCGCTGGATATCCAGGAACGGCCCACCGAGGAGGTCATCGAGGAGGGCCACATCGACGCCGCACAGGACGCCGTCAGCGCGAAAAACGAGTTCCTCGAGGGAGCGACCGGCCGGGACGCCGAATCGCGCCGCAAGTCGATGAAACGCGACGTCGAGGACGACGAAACCCCAGACAACATCGCGTAGCGCGTGACGGTTCTGGAGAACACGTTTCACTCACCACAGCCACCCGTCAGCGTGCTGTCGGCCACGCCAGCCGGTCACGACGACCCGGCACCCGGTTGCAGAACCCAAAACGACTAGTGAATCGCGGGAGAACTGTGTGTATGCGTATCGTGGTGAACGCCGCAATGAGCGCCGACGGGAAACTCTCCTCCCGCGAGCGAACCCAAGTCGAGATCAGTGGGCCGACGGATTTCGACCGCGTCGACGCGCTGCGCGCGGAGAGCGATGCCGTCATGGTGGGTGTCGGTACCGTGCTGGCCGACGACCCGTCGTTGACCGTCGACAGTGACGAGCGACGGGCCGACAGACGCGACCGTGGCGAACCCGCGACCCCGGCGCGTGTCGTCGTCGACTCGCAGGTCCGGACACCACCAGACGCGCGCGTCCTCGACGACGAGGCGGAGACGTTCCTGCTGGTCACCGAGAGCGCACCGACGGACTTCGTCGGCGGACTCGAACACGCCGGTGCGACGGTCATCGCCGCCGGCGACTCCCGTGTCGACCTCTCGGCGGCGCTGGACGAACTCGACTCCCGCGGTGTCGACCAGCTCATGGTCGAGGGCGGCGGCGAAATCATCTACTCGCTGTTCGCGACACACCGTGTCGACCGGCTCTCTGTCTTTGTCGGGTCGATGGTCATCGGCGGCCGCGACGCGCCGACACTCGCCGACGGCGAGGGGTTCACTGCCGGCTTCCCGACGCTCGAACTCGACTCTGTCCAGCGGGTCGACGACGGCGTCCTCCTCGAGTACGACGTCGGGTGAGACCGACCCGCCCGCTGTCTCCCCCCGCGGCCGCGACTCCCGGCCTGTCAGGTTCTCTCGTACCGGCGTGGGGCGACTGTCCGAGGGCGCGAGACGAGTCGCCCGACCCGTGTGGTCTCGCCGGTAGTGCCGACCACCGGACGCGCCGACTCTTTTCGACCCAGTCACGCCACCGGGGGCACCGACGGTCCGACTGTCGGCAGGTGACGGAATCCTTTTCCGCCGGGCACGGGAATACGAGACGTATGAGTGACGAATCCGAGGAGGCAGAATCGACCGGTGACGAGGAGGCAGAGTCGAGCGGCGACGACGAGCAGTCGTTCCGCGAGCGTGTCGAGGAGATACGGCAAAAGCGTGCCGAGGAGGGTGAAGGCGAGGAGGGAGAGGTTCGCTCGCCCGCAGAGAGCATGATGGGCGGTGGCGGCGGTATGGGCGGCAACCCCTTTGCCGAGATGATGGGTGGGATGATGGGGGGCGGCGGTGGTCCCGGGATGGGCGGCGGCGGCCCCGGAATGGGCGGCGGCCAGGAGAGTGACAACGAGGAACTCGTCCGGGAGGTCCGCAAACTCCGCGACGAGGTGCACGACCTCAGGCGCTCTGTCGACCGCATCGCCGACGCACTCGAGGAGTGACACCTCCACACGCCACCGAGAGTGGCCGACTCGACAGCCCCGCGTGACACCGACCGCGTCGACACTCTCCCGTTTGACACACCCCCGAGGACGGCCTACCTGGATACCGGCGCGGTGACCACGAGTGCTGTACGGGCAGTACCGGCCGAGACTGTGTCTACAGGCCGAGTGCCTCGGGGTCGTTCGAGAGAGTGACGCTCTCTCGTGATGACGAGACTCTTCGATTCTCGAACCACCTGTCCCCGAGGTAGTTCACTATTCCCCCGTGTTTCGACTGCGGGTGGCACCCTCGACCTGTTTAGAGAACAGAGTGGCTTTCGAGTCTCTGTCGGGGTCGTGTGACTCGGGTACCGATAGGTGTTACTGTTCCACAGGGTTCTGGCCGGTCATCACCGCCGGGTCGATCTTCCCGGCGACGTAGACGAGCGTGCTCACCAGCAGGAGGACACTCACCGGAAGCAACCAGACGAACGCGGTCAGCAGCGCGCTGCTGGCCTGGATACCGAGCACGAGCACGACAACCGGTGCACAGCAGGTGCTCCCGGCGAGCAGCGCCGGCACGGAGGCGACGACACCGGCACCGGCACCGACGCCACACGACCGGGGCTGGGTGACCGCGAGATACGACAGCGCGAAGTTCAGCCCCACGAGTCCGGCGATACACACCCCCAACAGTGTGTTCAGCGGCGAGAACTCCCAGACCACCACACCCAACTCGAGCAGTGCCGCCGGACGGTACGTGAACGGCCCGGTTCCCTGCTGGAGTGCCGTCTCGACGGGTGCGTCGGCGACGGTCACCGACAGTCCCGCGCTCCGCCGGACGACGAGGTCTCGCAGCGCGTACAGAAACGCGACCAGGTACAGCAGTGCCGACCCCACGAGAACGGCCTGCGCGTCACGGCGGCCGACGGCCCCGCGACTCACCGTGGCGGTCGTCACGAGACGGCGTCTGGCGCGGGCGGGCAGTCCACGCAGTACCGATTCTGTCGACATCGTCAGGCAACAACGGCGGTATCGGGGTAGAAGCCGACCCACGCGAACCACATCGCGTCGACGGCGTTGACCGATTCGAGTGGCAGTTCGTCGGCGCCGTGTGTCTGGCCCCCGCTCCGGTACCCCTCCTCGGTTGCCTCGACGGCCGTCCGGTCGGGGTTGCGGTACACCCACGCCGAGTCCAGGTCGCGGTGGTAGACCGCGAGATACGGCACACCACCGACGGTCGTCGTGAGCAGTTCGTCCTCGCGCAGGCGGTTCTTGTGGAACGCGACCGCGCCGTCGGCACTGCGCGCGCCGACGAACACCTCCTTGTCGCCGTGGCGGTCGTCCGAGTGCATCGTCGCGAAGCGCGGACCGCCGCTCGCGTAGTAGCCGCCACGCGGGTTGTACGAACCGTACGGGTCGCGGTCGTAGTCGAACGCCTGTCCGGTGTCCTCGGTGAGTACGGCAGTGTCGGGGTGGGTCTCGCGCCAGCGCTCCCAGGTCGTCCACGTGACGCGGGTTTCTCTCAGCGAGAGCCCCTTTCGCTCGCCGAGCACGCTCGTCCCCAGCACCTGTGGCCACAGCGAGTCCGTCTCGCGGTCGTACATGATGAGGTTGCTGTTGACCAGCAGTCCAGAGACGCCAAACTCGACGCTGGCGCGCTCGAAGCCGATTGCGGTGCCGGTCAGCGGGCAGTACGTGACCGCAATCCCGCGGTTGGCGACTGCGTCGTTGACTATCTCGTGGTGGACGAGAATGTACTGGGGGTAGGCCCGTGCGTCGCCGTCGAGGCTGACGCCAAACACCGGGGAACCGGGGTCGAGCATCTCGTTGCCGCCGCTGGCGTCGGTGAACGACGGGTCGTCGACCGACGGGATACCGTCTTTCGGGACGCCGCCCGACTCGGCGTTCTCCTCGAATGCCACGAGGTCGTCCGCGAGTGGCACCTCCCGTTCGCCCAGTGGCAGTTCGGCACCGGCCGGCACCTCGTCGCGGACCGTTCGCGGGTTCTCGCCAGCGGTGGCGTCTTCGCGGGCCTCGTTGCCACCGACGAGTCCCTCTATGGCGCCGGCACAACCGGCGAGCGTGGCCGTCGCGCCCGCGGCGAGTGTCAGGAATCCTCTGCGCGAGTGTCGACGCACCATCTACTACAACGTACGGCGAGTGCGCATTAATTCGCAGCCGTCTGTGTGAGTGTCGGACACGAGCGGTGTCGGTCCCGGCGACCACCCGCGCCGGTCACCCGTAGATGGTGTTCAGTCGCTCGGCCACGTCGATGTCGTTTCCGGTGATACCGCCGGCGTCGTGGGTCGTCAGTCGCACCTCGACCTCACACCAGTTGATGATGATCTCGGGGTGGTGCCAGACGTCCTCGGCGACACCGCCAGCCCCGGCGGCGAAGCCGACGCCGTCGAGATACTCGTCGAACTCGAACGTGCGCACGATTTCCTCGCCCTCGCGCTCCCAACCCTCCGGGAGTCGCTCGCTGATTTCCTCGTCCGAAAGCAGGTCTGCCATACTCGGTTCGTCGGATGGGAGCATCATGAACGTTGGCCTCGCGGTCAGGCCCGCCGCCTGCCCGTGAGGATTCCCGGCCGCCCGTCGCGCTCAGGACCACGCCACTCCGACGGCGTCGGCGGGGACGAGGGGACCCGACGGCAGGCCGTCGGTTGGCTGGGGGTCGTTGTACTCTCTTGGAGCGATTGTTTGGCGCGTCGGGGTAGAACGCGCCACGAGCGTGTGGCGGTGCTCACGAACCCGTAGCCGTCGACGCGGAACTCGGCGTCGACAGTTCGGTTGTAGCACGGAGACGGCCCATCGTGGTGGTTTTTTCGGCTCTGTGTCACTCTCTCCCGACAGTGACTGCCCCGAGAGGAGGTTCCGGCACGTCCGGCCGTCTCAGAGGTCGTACTCTTTTGTCACTCTCGGTGAGCCACCCGCGTCCGTGGCGGCCGTCTCGAGTTTGTCCACGAACGCCTCTGTCTCCTCTTTCTCGCCGTAGGAGTCGGCAGTCCCGACGAACACCGTCACCTCCCTGTGGCTCCCGTACTCGATTTCCACGAGGTGCTTTCCGAGTGGCGGCAATCCCTTTTCGGTCTCGATTTTGCTGATATCCGTCAGGTCGATGCGCTTTGTTCCGGGACGACTGGTCGCCGCGTCGAACGAAATCGTGGTCGGGTCGTCGTCGGTCAGAAACTTGCTCGCGATGCCGGTCAGCGCCTCTGGAAGCAACTCGAGCAGTCCCCCCGCCGGCTGGAACTCCCCCTGGTTACCGAGCACGAGCTCGGTATCGGTGATGAAGATGGTGCACTCGTAGGAGTCGATCAACTCCTCGATATCGCCGTGGGGGTCGAAGAACCCGTGTCGTGAGTCCCGAATCTGTGCGTGTTCAGCCGACTGCTGGTCTGACGCGCTCATATCCCTGTAAACACATCAATAAATAAAAAGACACCGGCGGTGACGGTTGTTGTCGTCGCCGATTTTCTGGGTTCGGCATCCGCGCGCAGGCGCGGTTCACACCAACCGTGTCTGTCTCGTATGAGTGGTTGCACATCGAATTCCGGCAGCCGTCGTCAGCAGTGCAGGCACCTTCGATGTTCGATCCGGTGTACTTCCAGCGTCGACTTACCCCGTCGAGAACGCAGGCGAGTCGATACTGTCCAATACGGAGTTCCGAGAACGGGTCACCGGTCAGCGGTTCGAAGAACTCGTCGGGTTCGCGCCACTCAGATACTGGCTTGAATACGTATATACCAGTTCTCGTCGCCGTTGTGCAGACGCTTGCGTGAGTTCCGTCGTGCAGGAGTAGACGCGCCACGGGCTGGTTGGGTTGGCAGTCGGTGGTGAGACTGCAGACATCGCTCGCAGTCTCTGGTTGCCGATGTGATGGCTTCCGGGGGGAGTAACGACGACTGTTGTGCCGGTTCCCGGCGGGCACACGAACGACTCGTTTCACATCATCCACCGATATCGAGATGCTGGATACTAACGAGCGACTGGAGAATCTGAGCTATCTGTCGTCCCGGAACGTGCTTTTATTGCCGTACCCGTGTAATGAGAACGTATGGCGAGTTCGACGCAGGACAGCAATCTTGACCGCGAGGACGAGATTCGGATGTGGCGCGAGGGCGACAGTTGGGTCATCACCGATGTGGAGACTGGCGTTACGACACAGGGCGACACCCGTGAGGAGGCGCTGGAGATGCTCGACGACGCTGTTGCACTCCACAACGGAAAAAAAGGCGAGTCTATCGACACACCCGAGCAAGAGCGGGCGGCCCTGCGAGACCTCGGAGTCGACCCCGACGAGATTGAATCGGCGCGCGAGGAGAACGACGAACTACCGGAGTTCATGCAGTAGAGGAATGCGAACGGATTTTTCTGGCCGAGAGGTGGTCAAGGCGCTGACGAAGAATCGGTTCCATCTCACCGACCGAACCGGGAGTCACGTCAAACTTCGGTACGAGCATCCCACGAACGAGGACGATATTCGAGTAGTGAGTGTCCCGATGCACGACAGCATCGATATCGGAACGCTCCGGAACATCGCGGACCAGTCCGGTGCTGAGGACTTCGAGTCGTGGTGCGAGTGGATTGACCAGAACTCGTAGATGTTATACGATGTTCAGGAAGTGGAACCGAAGTTTTCGATCCGACTCTGGACGCTGAATATCGAGCGTCAATTTCTGGTCTGGTGTTCCATCTCAAACACCAAGACCTGTCGATTATCTCGGTTCTCGAACTGATAATCGAGAACATCGACTAATCCTTGATACTCCCACTCGCCGGCACCGGAATCCTGATAGAAGAAGTGAATCGGAATTTCTGCGGAGACAGCATCAATGAGAACTGAGTTGCCCGGTGAAGGCTCATTTTGATCCCCTGAGAGCCCTTCGCCGATGTACTCGAAGCTTCCCTTCGTCGCTGAATCATCATACGGACCATCTTCGTTAGCAAACACCAGCACATAGCGCTTATCTTGCGCGTCACGTCGCGGGTTTATTCTGGAGGTCTGATAGCCAAACCCAGTATTGAAGACGTCCTCAATCTCTTTCTCTGTGTATCGCCCGCCAAGTGTAATTTTGTCGGGTGGGTTACGCATATGACATCCGTCAGTCGGTGTCTATATAAATCTAACCGATGAGTCGTGTTAATTATCTCTGAGACCGCAACTGAAGATTAGCAAATCCACGCAAAGACAGAGCATCCGCCGAGCGAAGCGAGGCGGTTCACCGGACGCGAGCGCAGCGAGCGTCCGGCCTTTTTTCCCCTAGTTTTTTGCGCCGAGTGGTGCGCGAGCGAAGCGAGCGCACCCGAGGCGGAAAAAAGAGGAGTGGACTCGCCGGGATTCCCGCGAGCGAAGCGAGCGGGAAGTCGGCGAGGGAACGAGACGAACGAAGTGAGGCGAGTGGACTCGCCGGGATTTGAACCCGGGGCCTCTTCCTTGCGAAGGAAGCGATCTAC
>CAZHPM010000055.1:0-14635 GCA_964534485.1 uncultured Halobacteriales archaeon | reverse complement strand
CCTACGAGCGCATCGAGGAGACACCGCTAATCGTCGGGATGGACGAGGCTCACAACTTCCTGACCGACGCCGACACCGTCCAGGCCCGGAGAGTCGTCGGGAAGTTCACCGAGGCCGCCAAACAGGGCCGCAAGGAACGGCTCGGACTCTTCTTGGTCACGCAGGACCCACAGGACATCGCCGACCCCGTGTTCAAACAGGTCAACACGAAAGTCGTGCTCAACCTCGGCGACGAGGAGGCCATCTCCGCGGTGAACGTCCCGTCGAATCTCGAATCGCGCGTCCCCTACATGGAGAGAGGCCAGATGGTCGTCTACTCGCCGGACAACTCCGAACCGGTCGAACTCGTCGGCCTCCCGGAGTGTGTGACGAGACACGGCCGGGACGCCTGAGACGGTCGGTGCTCCCGGCGTGGACCGTCGCCGGGAGGGGCCGGCCGTTTCCGTCGGGATTAAACTCCGGTGGCGGCAAGAAGCCACTACAGTGAACGTTCCAGCGGGGTCTACCGCCGGTCGCCGCCAGTTCCTGCGGGCGACGGCCGGTTGTGCCCTCCTCTCTGTGGCCGGTGGTGGGCGCGCACGCGAGGCGGGGGCGGTTCGCTGGCGGGTCCAGACGGGCGGGCGCGTACAGTCCTCGCCGACCGTCGTCGAGGGAACGGTGTATATCGGGAGCACCGACGGACTCTACGCGCTGGACGCCGCGAGTGGCCGACAGCGGTGGAGAGCAACGGTCGGCAACAGCGTGGTCGCCGCGCCGTCTGTCGTCGGTGGCCGTGTCGTCGTCGGGAGTACCGACGGACGCATCCACGCGCTCGACCCGGCAACCGGAGCGGAGCGCTGGCAGACGACAGTCGGTGAGACCGTCGTCTCCTCGCCGACGGTGGTCGACCGGCCCGAGGACGGCGGAACTGTCTTCGTCGGGAGCGACGGCGGACTCCACGCGCTGGCGGCGGAGACGGGGAGAGAGCGCTGGCAGTTTCCGACCGGCGACGCCGTCGAATCGTCGCCGACGGTCGTCGGGAACAGTGTCTACGTGGGGAGTCTCGACAGCCACCTGTACGCGCTCGAGGCGGCCACCGGCAAACAGCAGTGGGCCTTCGAGACTGGACTGGGCGTGCGCTCCTCGCCGACGGTCGCCAGAGACCTCGTCTTCGTCGGGAGTTACGACAACCACGTCTACGCGCTCGACGTGGAGTCGGGGTTCAAACGGTGGCGCTTCGAGACCGGCAACGCGGTGTTTGCCTCGCCGACAGTCGCCGGGGAGACGGTGTACGTCGGGAGTGGTGGCGGCGGTGTCTACGCGCTCGACACGGGGACGGGCGAGCGAGAGTGGGGTTTCGAGACCGACAGCGTCGTCTTTGCATCGCCAGCAGTCGCCGGGGAGACGGTGGTGACCGGGACGCGGGCGGGGGATATCCACGCGCTGGAGACCGCGACGGGAACGGAGCGCTGGCGGACCGCTGTCGACGCGCCGGTGTTGTCGTCACCGACAGTCGCCGGCGGAACCGCGTTCGTCGGTGGCGGCACCGCGGTCCACGCCGTAGAGACCGCGACCAACGGGTCGGGCAACGGCTCCCGGGTGCTGTTGGGAACGCTCGGACACCACGACACGTGGACCGGTGACCCGGCGGCGGTCGGTATCCCCGGCGACGACTCTGCGGGGGAGACGGGGGCGGACGAGCAACGACCGGAGCGGAGCGCGGCCGGCGACGGTGTCGGTGACGACGGCACAGACGGCCACCGTGCCCCCAGACCCTGGTCGAGTCCGGGCGTCGTCGGGGCGCTGGTCGGTTTCGTCGGAGCCAGTTACCTCCTGAAGCGAAAACTCGACGGGAGAGAGTGAGATTGAAGTGCGCGCCCCGCCTCGGGGCTGGTATGGAGCGAAATGTCGGCGGTCGTGACCGTATCGCTCGCGCAGTGCTCGCAGTCGTGCTCGCCACAGTCGCGGTCAAGGCGCTGCGCTCGGGGAAGCGCACGCGTGGCGTGCTCGCTGCCGTCGCCGCAACCGGTTTCGTCGTCAACTCCGTCACCTGTTTCTGTGGCCTGAACAGCGCGCTCGGTATCGACACGACCAGCAACGAGTAACGACTCCCGGGTCGAAACCCGTGGCTGGCCGTTCGCGAACGGGAGAGAGTCACACCACCGGTGTGTCGTCTCGGGTCCGGCGACCCGGACTGCCGGGCGTAGAGAGGCCGTGACGAAACTATTTGTGGGTCCAGCGACCAGTCAAACGCATGGGCTTCGAGACGGGGTTTCTGGACGACGCCCTGGACGCTGGGGGCGTGACGACGGGTGCGGAGACACTCGAACAACACGCCACGGACTGGGGAACGGAGAACGGCGAACAACCCGACGCCGTCGTCTACCCGACATCGACGGCAGAGGTATCAGCAGTTCTTGCCGGTGCGCACGAGCGCGGGGTGCCGGTGACGCCGTACGCCGCCGGCACGAGCCTCGAGGGGAATCCGATTCCGATGGAGGGGGGAATCAGCATGAATCTCACCCGGATGGACGAGATTCTCTCGGTCCGGCCGGCAGACCGGCAGATGGACCTCCAGCCGGGCGTGATGGGGTCGGAACTCGACCCGGCGGCGGGCAAACACGGGTTGTTTTTTCCGCCGTTGCCCTCCTCGGGTGATATCTCGACAATCGGTGGGATGGTCGCGAACGCCGCCAGCGGGATGCAGACCGTCAAGTACGGCGAGATTGCCGACTGGGTGCTCGAACTGGAGGTGGTGCTCGCGGACGGGAGTGTCATCACCGCCGGTTCGAAGGCGGTGAAGACGTCCTCGGGGTACAATCTGCGGGACCTGATAGTCGGGAGCGAGGGGACACTGGGCGTGGTGACGCGCGCGACGCTGGAACTGGCCGGTCGGCCCGAGGAGATTCGTGGCGGCCGGGTGCTGTTCTCGTCACTGTCCGACGCCGCGGGTGCGGTGGCCGACGCCGTCCAGTCGGGCGTCGACGTCGCGAAAATCGAGTTGATCGACGCCGAGTCGGCGGCGATGTCGAACGCCTACACCGGCGCAGACCTGCCCGACGTGCCGATGGTCTTTCTCGAATTTCACGCGGACCACGGTATCGAGGAAGAGGTCGAGTTCTGCCGGGCGGTGATGGACAGCCACGACCCAGAGCAGTTCGAACTCGCGGACGGAGACCGGATGGACGAGATTTGGCGGGCGCGCCGGGACCTGGCGTTTGCCACCCGGTCGTACGACCCCGACCGGCAACCGATTCACCCCGGCGACGTCACCGTCCCCATCAGCGAGTACGGGCCGACAATCGAGTACGCCAAGTCACTCGCAGCGGAGTACGACCTGCTCGTGCCCTGTTTCGGACACGCTGGCGACGGCAACGTCCACTACACGGCGATTGTCGACCCGAGCGACCCCGACGAGGTCGAGCGCGGCCAGCAGTTGTACTCCGAGGTGGTCGAACACGCACTCGAGGTCGGCGGAACGGCCACCGGCGAGCACGGTATCGGTCTCGGCAAGCGCAAGTACCTCCGTGCCGAACACGGCGAGAACGGCGTCGCGGCGATGCGAGCGGTAAAGAACGCACTCGACCCGGAGGGAATCCTCAACCCCGGAAAGATATTTCCCGGCGACGACGACTGGCAGCGCGCCGACCCGGGCGAGCACTGACGACGGCGACTCCCTGGCCCCGTCGGCCACGCGCCAGACCGTGGTACAGCGAGGTACCGCTGGTCACCCCGGTGTCGGTCGTCTCCCCCCCCCCCGTTGCGTGTCAGTCGACGAGCGGCGTACCGTCGGCGCGGGGACCCAGTTCCGGGCCGAAAGGGGGGTCGGCGGGGTCGATACGGCGGCGCTCGGTGTAGTCGGTCGAGCGCTCGACCGGCACACGACCGACGGCGGTTATCATCTCGACGTACTCCTCGAACGACCGGCACTCCCCGAACTGGCCGCCCGCGCGTTTGGTTATCTCCTCCGAGAGGATCGTCCCCATGAAGTCGTCGGCCCCACACCCCAACATCGCCAGTCCGCGCTCGTCGCCGTACTTCACCCACGAGGACTGGATGTGCTCGACGTTGTCGAGGTAGAGCCGTGACACCGCAATCATCAGTTCGTCCTCGGCGGGTGTCGCGCCGCCCTCGACCATCCCCCGCTCGAACAGCGGCGTGTTCTCGTGGACAAACGAGAGCGGGACGAACTCGGTGATCGCGCCGGTCCGGTCCTGGAGTGCGCGAATCTCCTCGAGGTGGCGGACCCGGTGGGCCTCGTTCTCGACGTGCCCGTACATGATGGTGGCGGTCATGTCGAGTCCGACACTGGCGGCGGCCTCCATCGCCTCGACCCACTCCGCACTGCGAATCTTCCCCGGACAGATGACGTCGCGAATCTCGTCGACGAGTATCTCCGCCGCGGTGCCGGGCACGCTGTCGAGACCAGCGTCCCGCAGGCGGCCGTACACCTCCTCGTAGGACCAGTCGGTGCCGCGCCGGGCGTGGTAGGCCTCCTCGGGCGTCATCGAGTGGACGTGGACACCCCCGACACTCATCGCTTCGATCTGTTCGCGGTACGTGCCGGGTGTCGTCTCGTAGGCCGCCGGCGGCCGGTAGTTCAGGTCCGACCGGTCGCTCCTCTCGAGGCGGTCGCGGTGCTGGGCGTCGAGAGCGAGGGCCGGGTGGAGGCCGCTGACGGAGGTTACCTCGTAGATGCCGGTGTCGAGGGCGTTCTCGACGATGCGCCGGGAGTCGGCCGGCGTCTTCGTGAAGCCGCCGTGGTCGGCGTCGCTGTCGGTCCGGAACTGTTCGGAGCGGTCCTTGAAGTTGCAGAACAGACACCCCGTGTTACAGGCCGTGGTGACGTTGTTGTTGAGGTTGGCGACGAACGTGACCTCCTCGCCGACAACCTCGCGGCGACGGCGGTCCGCGGCGGCCAGCACCTGTTCCTTGCGAGCGTGGTCGATACCGTCGCTGTCGGTTCCCGTCGCCAGCAACTCGATGCCGTCGTCGACGGTCAGACGCTCGCCCGCCCGGGCCTTCTCCAGGGCGTTCTCGAAGGACTGCCCGGAGCGTGGCAGGTGCTCGAACTCGAAGCGCTCGCGGGGGATATTGGGCGCGCTCCACGCGGTGTCTGCCATTACCATCTCTCGCCACTGTGGAATAAAAAGCGGCCGGTTCTGGGCCACTGTTGCCGCGCTCGCTGACGCCCGGCGGAGCCGGCTACTCGAACTCGTCGAGGGTCGTGTTGATGCCAGGGCGGACGTCCCGGACGCGTGTGCCGTCGAGTTCGAGTCCGAGCACGCGGATGGCGGCACCCCCGACGCGGTCGGCGACCCGCTCGGGGGCGTACACCCCGAGTCGCCACTGGTCGCGCTGTGCGGCCCGGAGCGCGCTCACCAGTGTCGACTGCTCGTCGAGCGCCCGCACCTCGCCGTTGACCAGGACGCGGGAACTCGACTCGGTCATCTCCGGTCTGGAGGGGACGTCCAGAATCACAGTGCCGGGGTCGACATCCGCATCCGCTGCGACCGCTGCTTCGAGGTCTCGAATCTCCTCGTAGTCGGCCGCGAGCAGGTCGCCGGGAACGGCCTCGAGTTCGGCCCAGACGGCGCGTTTGAACAGGCTCCGCTCGTCGAGTCGGTCCGCGATTCCGGCGGTCTCCTCGCAGTTCCGGAGTGTCGCGTGGAGCGCGTGGTCGTCCATCCGGCGGAGTCGGCGGGCGTCGGTGACGCCGGTGTCGATGGCGATTTCGGCGGCCCGCCGGAGCATCGCCTTCGCGATGCGGGCGACGTGGTGCTGGTAGACGGTCGGGTTCATCAGTGCCCGCGCCAGCAACAGACTCTCGGCGGACTGGACGTTCCCCTCGTCGAGGACGAGTTCACCCTCGACAAAGCGGAGTTCGCGGATGAGTCGCTCGTGGTCGATGGTGCCGTAGGGAACGCCCGTGTGGTGGGCGTCGCGGACGAGGTAGTCCATCCGGTCGACGTCGAGTTCGCCCGAGACGAGCTGTCCGAGTTCGCCCTCGCCGGCAATCAGGTCGGCGATACGGTCGGGGTCGAGGTCGTTGTCCGTCAGCACCCGCGCGACTGGGCCGGTACTGACCAGTTCGTGGACGTCGTCGTGGTACTTTCCCGTGCGGCGGTACACCACCGCCTCGAGGTTGTGGCTGTAGGGCCCGTGTCCGATGTCGTGGAGCAGTGCCGCCGCGCGCACGCGTTCTGCTTGGCGGCCCTCGATGCCGAGATGACCGAGCGCGCGGTCGGCGAGGTGGTGGACGCCGAGACTGTGCTCGAAACGGGTGTGGTTGGCCGAGGGGTAGACCAACCCGACGGTCCCGAGTTGGTTGACACGGCGCAGTCGCTGGACCGGGGGTGTGTCGAGTAACTCCCGCGCGACGCCCGAAATCTCGATATGGTCGTGGACGCTGTCTTTGATTGTCGTCATTACTGGGTGTTCGGCGCGATAAGTCAAAAACCTCCGCCCCCGGCGGTCGACCGGCGTGCCCGTCTCGCACAGTCCCGGTCAGTTGACCGTCACGGTAATCTCTGCCTCGTCGATGACGCTCTCCCGGCCGGAGGCGTCCTGCGCCCGGATGAGTATCGTCTCCTCGCCCGACCAACTTCCGTCGGTCTGTATCGGGTCGACGGTGGTGTCGGTGTTGCTGTCGAACGAGAAGTTCCGGTCCGTGAGGGTACTGTTGTCGGGACTCTCCTCGAACAGCACCTGCGCCGAGTGGTTCTCGGGGTCGGCCGTAATCTTCTGTATCGGCGTCCCCGTCCGGTTCAGGGTGTCGTTGCCGGTGCTGTCGGCGCGTCCAGCAATCGAGATGTTATTTCCAGCGGTAACAGAGTTGTCGAAACTGTCGATATCGACCAGCGGTCCGCGGGGGTCGACCCGTCGTACCGACGAGAAGTTGTCGTCGCTCTCGCCGGAGCCGCCGACGCCGACTTTCGCCATCTGGAGCGTCCAGTCGCCGCTGATGCCGTCGTTTACCGTCACCGTGACCGTGTCGGAACTGGCCCGACTCGCCCGGACGTTCGGTTCGCCCTGGTCGAACGTCTCGCCGAGTGTCTCGTTGCTCAGCCACACCTCGGGCGCACTCGTGGAGATGTTGAGTTCGAAGGTGCTGCCACTGCTGGCCTCGATTGGGACCTCCGCCGTTGGTCCGTCGAGTGCCGTCACGTCGACAGAGGTGCTGAGTCCGCTCGCCTCGAGTTCGCCGCCGACGAGGACGACACGTATCGAGCGGCTCCCGTTTTGGACGAGTCGCTGGTCGGTGACGGTCACGTTGCCGTTCTCGTTGCTGTTGTACAGAAGCGAGTTCTCGAGCACCCTGTCGGCGGGTGTGTCGACCTCGCGGTAGTCCGGACTGTACCGGATGTACGTTGTCTCGTGGCTCCCGAGCATAGTCGCCGCCGGGTCACCCCTGAACGGGTCCGGGTTGGCGATAGCCACTCCGCTGAAGTTCACAGTACCCGGCTCCGTGTTCAGTTGTCCCTCCACGGGCGGCGGATTGACCGCGATGAGTCGCGAGGGGTACTGCGTGCCCAGTTGCACCTGTACCGAACGGGTGGCTGCTACGTCGTCGGTCGTGGTCCCGGTCGTCAGGACTGCCGCGCGGAGCTCCTCTAAGTCGGCCTCGGCCCTGACGCTGTGGTCGAACTCGACCTCGGCGTTTTGCTGTGGGACGACGTTTACTTGGTAGGTCACGAGCGTCGCGGTCAGGATGCCCAGCAACAGGATAAATCCGACCAGCGGCGAGACACCGCGCCCGTCGGCAGAGAGTGACCTCACGCTACACCTCCCGCGACAAAGAACACGACAACAACGACCAACGTCAGGATGTTCGCGTACTTGAGACCACTCATCAGCGTGTTGTCGAGGAGTTTGCCAATCACCAGCCCGTTCCCAAACGCCTGAATCAGCAACGAGTGGTAGAGTGCAATCTCGAACGCCTCGACCGGGATGTTGGTGCTTCCCGAGGCGAACAACCGGCTCTGGTCGACGGCGCTCTCGGCCACATTCAACTCAGAGACCGCCGGGAACATGAACTCGGTGAGCAACAGTGCGATGGCCAGATAGACGAACACGCCGAGGGCGAAAAAGACCAGATACGGGTACATCGTCTGGGAGCGAAACGTATCGAGACGGGCCCGGGCCTTTGCGTCGTCGGCGGCGATACCGAGCACACGGTGGAGACTGCCGCTTGATTTGTGGCCCTCGATGATGATGCTCGTGACCCGTGCCACGCGGGGGACGTCGACCTCGGCGGCGAACCGCCGGAGCGAACTGTACACGTCCCGGCTGGACCGGATATCACTGTCGAGTCGTCGCATGTGCCCCGCCAGCACGCCCTCGGACTGCCGGGCGACCAGCGGGATACACTCGACGAATCTGATGCCGTTTCTGTTCGCGCTCGCCAGTCCGCTCAGTATCTCCGGAAACCGGTGTTTCACGTCCTCGATTCGCCGTCGTTCGGCCTCGTGTGCGAACATCAGGCCGAGACTCGGAACCGCGAGTGGCACCACGACCAGCATCGTCGTCGTCCAGATGGGTTCGGCCTGGTAGGAGGCGGGGGTCGGTGAGGCGACACCACCCACAATCAGTGCCGACCAGAGCACCCACCCCAGCGGAATCGTGAACCACATCGACAGCAGCGGTTCGCGGCGAATCTCGCGGAACGGCTGTTCGAGAATCCGCTGGAACGACCGTCGGCGCTTCTCCGTCCGGTAGGCCTCTGCCGCCTCCGTGGCGAACTCGTCGAGTTCGCTCAACTCGACCTCGTCTGGCAACTCGACGCTGACTCCCGGGTTGTGCTGGGTGTTCAGGATGTGGATTGTGAACAGGAACGTCCCGATGCCAAGCGGGATGAATCCGTACGTGACGAGACTGACGAACAGTTCGGTCTCCGAACCGGCGAAACTCATGATGATGAGCAACACAATCAGGAAGATTGGCCCGGCAAACACCGTCGTGATGTACCCCTCGACCAGCGCCGCGAGCGTTTCGAGGAAGTTCTCCTGTTGCTCTCTGGCCGTCTGGAGTTGGTCCTCGCTGCGGGTTCGCAGGAACGAGTTGAGGTCACCGCCCGACCCGAAGACGCTCATCAGGTCGTCCAGAAACTCCTGGAACTCCTCGCTGGGCGAGCGGGCCTTTGCCTCCTCCAGTGCTGTCAGCGTGTCTACACTGAATGTGTCGATGTCGTTGACGATAGCCTGGAACTCGCCGGCCACCTCGCCGTAGGCGTCCTCGGCGTCTGCGAGTTTCCGCATGATAGTCGCGAGATTGACGTCGCCCTCGGAGAGGGCGTACATGAAAATAACTGCGTGTGGGAGTGCCGACTCGATGCGCCGTCGCCGGAAATCCGCCCACAGACGCGGGTAGTAGTACTGCATGAGTGTCGACGTGGCCGCGGTGACAGCGGCGATCAGCGCGAGCAGTCCGGCGGCGAAAGCCGGCTGTTCGGTCACCTGAATCTCGAGCACACCGAGCGGGAGGATGCTGGTGACGATACCGACGACGACCGCCAGTCCAACGACAATCGCCGCCACCAGTCCCGAGCGCCTGAGCGACTGCAACAGGTACTCGTCGTAGGTGGCGGTGATGCGTGCCTTCGTGAGCCACCGGTCCAGCGACCGGAACCGGTCGCGCTGGTGTTTGAGCGTCCCGTGAACGAGACCGTACTCTGCGCGGAACTCCGCCGCCGTTCCGCGTCCGGTGGTGTCGATACCCTCCAGTCGCTCCCTGGACTGTGCGCCCGGTCCAACCTCCGGGTCGGTGTCGTCTCCGTAGCTCATCGGTTATCACTGGACGGGAGCGACGGCGGTTGGAAGGTGCGTTCTCTGACCTGCTCCAGCACGCGGGCCTGGTTCCGGTAGAACCGGGCGGTCGTGCCGACCACCTCGTCGTGGTCGGTGATACCGGTGTCGACCATGTAGGACAACACCTCGCGGCGCTTGTCCATCTCCTCGAGCACGCGCTCCATACTCCACCCTCGCGCGTCGCTGACCTGCTGGAGAACCCGCGAGTTTTGCATGTAGTCGAGTGACTCGGTTATCTGGTCGCTCTCGGGGTCCCAACTGAACAGTTCGACGATATCTATCGTCTCGTCGCTGCCGTCCGGACTCCGGACCTCGGAGAGACTCTTGTTGCGCCGTGGGCCCATCCCCTCGCCCTCGATAGACACCTGTCGCTGGACGGCGATGAGGTCGAGAGCCGAGGCCATCTGCTCCGTGATGTCGAGTGGGTCGCTGGTCAGGCGGTTGATGGCGTTCTGTGCCGTGCTCGCGTGGAACGTCGTCGCGCCCGGGTGACCGGTGAACACCGACTGGAAGAAGGTTCGACTCACCGTCGGGTCGGTTCGAATCTCACCGACGAGGATGTACTCCGGGCGCTCGTGGAGTGCCGCCTGCAACAGGTCGTACATCGTGATGGCGTCGCGACCCTCGCTCGCGCGGGCCTCGCGGGTCACATAGGAGACCCAGTTGTCGTGTGGGATGTAGATTTCACGGAGCTGTTCGATAGAGACCACTTTGCCCTCCGGCGGGAGGAACAGCGAGACGGCGTTCATACTCGTTGTTTTTCCCGAGGCGGTCGGACCGACGAACATAATCGACATATTGTGCTCGAGTGCGAGCCAGAGATACGCCATCTCTTCGAGCGAGAACGTGCCGAAGTTGACGAGTTCTGGCGGCGTAATCGGCGACTCCTCGAACTTCCGGACGGTGAAGTTCGACCCGCGCATACTGATGTCGCTGTCGAGTGTCAGGTGGACCCGCGACCCGTCTGGCAGTGTCGCGGAGGTCTGTGGCTGGGCGGCGGAGATGTGGTGTCCAGCCCGCTGGGCCAGACTCAGAACAAACGAGTCGAGGTCCTCTTTCGTGAACACGAGATTCGTCTCCAGGTCGCGGTAACCGGCGTGGTAGACGAAAACCGGGATACCCGACCCGTCACACGAGATGTCCTCGATCTGTGGGTCGTGAAGCAACGGGTCGAGTCGTCCGTAACCGACGAAATCCCGCCTGAGGTAGTAGAAAATCTTGTGCAACGACGCGTCGTCGACGGTCGCCGCGTGTTTGGCGACGAGTGACTCGAGTATCTGCGTGAACTCCTCGTCGTCTTCGAACCGCTGGGGGTCACTGTCCCGGAGCACGTTCCGGATTGTTTGCTCCAGGTCACGGCGCACGTACCGCTCGAAGTCGGTCAGCGTCGGTTCGAAAAACCGGTACCGGCGCTTCTCCTCGGCCTCGTCGACCAGAATCGCGGTGTAGGCAAACGGCTTGTTCACCCAGTACTGCTCGACGGCCTCGTTGTCGGCGAGCGCGTCGAGGTTGAAAAACTCCGACTCGATAACCGACCGCGACGGCCGGTCACCGAACTCTCGCCCCGGCGCCTCGGCAAAGTAGTCGTCGACATCGTCCAACACGTTCCCGCCCCCCGTGACTGCCAACGTGTCACCGGAACTGAGTTCCGGACTGCCCGACTGGGCCTCTTTCGGGTCACTTGTCATTCTACGACGAACAAGTGGGAGCGTAAACAAATGCATTTTGTCCACAGTATTAATACGTATAATCGCGGTACTCACGAGAGAGGCTCAACTCCCGGATTCTGAGTGCTCTGAGCCGAGATATCCGGCGGTGTCGAGTCACGGGACTGGTCGTAGTAACAGGTGTCGGACAGCTCACTCCCAGTCGATACCGGATTCCTTGAGCAGGGTCAGAAACTCCGTCTCGGAAACCGTCTCGACGTCGTGTTCGTCGGCGTCGTCGCGCTTTCGCCGACCGGGGTTCTCGCCGACCACGAGGTAGTCGGTGTTGCCGGAGACCGTTCCCGTGGCACTGCCGCCGTGTCGTTCGACGAGTTCCCGTGCCTCACTCCGGGTGAGCGCACCGAGTGTGCCGGTGAAGACGAACGTCTCGCCGTCGAGTGTGTCGCCGCGTTCCTCGGCCGCCTGTGGGTCGACGTGTTCGAGCAGCGCGTCCAGTGCCACGCGGTTGCGCTCGCTGTCGAAGAAGTCACGAATCGCGGCGGCGACCGTCGGGCCGATGTCGGGCACGGCCTGCAACTCGCTCTCGTCGGCCTCCCGGACGGCCTCGAAGGTCCCAAAGTGGTGGGCCAGTTCCTGTGCGGTCGTCGGTCCGACCTCGGTGATACCGAGTGCGGTCAGAAAGTCGGCGAGTGGCGGGCGTTTCGTTCTCTCGACCTCTTCGAGGAGGTTGGTGGCGCTTTGCTCGCCCCAGCCCTCGAGTGACGCGAGCCCCTGGACCGTGAGTTCGTACAGGTCCGCCGGCTCCTCGATTAGTTCCGCCTCGACGAGTTGTGCGACGCGTTCGCCGCCCAGTCCCTCGATATCGAGAGCCTCGCGGCTCGCGTAGTGGTCGATGGTCTGCTCGCGCTGTGCCGGACAGTTCAGTCCGGCGGGACAGAACGCCAGCGGGCCCTCCCGTTCGAGAGCGGTGTCACAGGCCGGACACGCATCCGGGAACCGAAAGTGGCCGTCGTTGTCGTCTTCGAGAACCTCGGTCACCTCGGGGATAACGTCGCCCGCCCGCTCGATTTCGACGACGTCACCGGTGTCGACCCCGAGCCGCTCGATTTCCTCGGGGTTGTGTAGACTGGCCCGCGAGACGGTGACGCCGCCGACCTCGACCGGGTCCAGCAGCGCAACGGGTGTGATTCGCCCCGTGCGGCCGACCTGCACCGCGATATCCCGGACGGTCGTGCGGTCGCTGCGGGCGGGAAACTTGTAGGCAAACGCCCACCGCGGGGCCCGCGAGGTCGAACCCAGCAGGTCACAGGCCTCGCGGTCGTCGACCGTGAGCACCGCGCCGTCGGTCTCGTAGGCGAGAGTGTCGCGCTCGTCGAGCAGTCGGTCGCGGTACGCGAGTGCCCCCTCGATGTCGGTGACCCGCTCGACGCGGTCTGAGACCCGCAACCCCCACTCGGGCAGGCGCTCGTACAGTTGCTCGCAGGTGTCAAACGAGACGGTCGCGTCCAGCACACCGAAGAAAAACACAGAGAGCGGGCGCTGGGCCACGACAGAGGGGTCGAGTTGACGGAGCGTCCCGGCGGCGGCGTTGCGCGGGTTGGCGAACGGTTCCTCGCCGCGTTCGACGCGGTCGCGGTTGTGGGCCTGAAACGACTCCCGTGGCATGTACACCTCACCGCGGACAGCCAGAAACTCGGGGTAGTCGCCGTGCAGTCGCTGTGGCACCGCCGGAATCGTGCGGACCTGTTCGGTCACGTCGTCGCCCCGCTCCCCGTCACCCCGGGTCGCGGCCCGCTCGTAGACCCCCTCCTCGTAGACCACCTCGAGAGAGAGTCCGTCGAACTTTGGCTCACAGAAGTAGTCGACCGGTCCGTCGTATGCCGTGTCCGCGAGTCTGTCGTGGACCCGCTCGTCGAACGCACGCACGTCCTCGGCATCGCCGCTCTGGTCCAGTGACTGCATCACTGCGACGTGGTCGACCGTGTCGAGTTCGTCGACCGGCGCACCGCCGACCCGCTGTGTCGGACTCGTCTCCGGTTCGAGGTCGAACGCCGCCTCGAGTTTCTCGAGACGCGCGAACAGTGCGTCGTAGGTCCGGTCGCCGACCACCGGGTCTGCCCGGACGTAGTAACGGTAGTCGTGGTACCGAATCGCCTCGCGGAGCAACTCCGCCTGTTCGCGCGCCTGCGCGGGAGTTACGTTCTCTACCGGCGGGAAGTCGGTGTCTGGGTCGCTCACGTAGGGGTTGTCCTCGGGGGTCTGCTCGACAGCCATCACGCCGAGTTCGCACGCGACAGACAAAAGAGCCGGCGAACTGGAGCCAGTGTCCCCGTCCGACGGTATATGTGCGGTGGTCCCGGCAGAGCGAGGCACCTCTCGCAGTATTTATAGTCGCCGGGGCCCGAGTGTGTCGTACTCAGATGTCACGGAGTCCATCGCTTCCTGACCGTCCGCGTCTGGACATAGACCCAGATCTGCCGCCAGCAGAAAAACTCGAGGCGCTCCGGGAGCACTACGCAGAGGTTCACAGAGTGAACACACAGATAGAACAACAACTAGAGAGCGCCCGCGCCCGACAGGACGAACTCACCGGCAGAGTGGACCGTCTCGAGCGCGAGAACGAGGCGCTGAAAACCTCCGCGCTGTACGTCGCCACCGCCGAGGAACTACTCGAGGACGGTGTCGTCATCAAACAGCACGGCAACAATCAGGAGGTGCTGACGGAAGTGTCACCCTCGCTGCGGGCGAAGATGGAGGCCGGTGAGCGCGTCGCGATAAACGACTCCTTCTCGGTGCAGGCGGTGCTCGACGCGGAGACAGACTCGCGTGCGCAGGCCATGGAAGTACAGGAGAGTCCGGAGGTGACATACGACGACATCGGCGGATTGGACGAACAGACCCGCGAGGTCCGCGAGGCCGTCGAACAGCCACTCGTCGAGACCGAACAGTTCGACGCCGTCGGCATCGACCCGCCCTCGGGTGTTCTCCTCCACGGACCGCCGGGAACGGGCAAGACGATGCTGGCGAAGGCCGTCGCCAACCAGACCGACGCCACCTTCATCAAGATGGCCGGCTCCGAGTTGGTCCACAAGTTCATCGGCGAGGGCGCAAAGCTAGTCCGGGATCTGTTCGAGGTTGCCCGCGAGAACGAACCCGCCGTCCTGTTCATCGACGAGATCGACG
>CAZHPM010000054.1:0-14728 GCA_964534485.1 uncultured Halobacteriales archaeon | reverse complement strand
CCGAATCGTCGTTCGAAGAGACAGTCGCGGTGAAGGAACCGGCGTCGCCGCTGGCAGTGCCAATCGAGAGGGTTTCGGTGGAACTCGCCCCGCCCGAGAGCGTCACCGACGTCGAGTTGGTACCGAGTGTGCCGACACTCAGGTCGATAGTCTGTGTATCCTGCGCGTCGCCGGTGTTGGTGACGGTGGCAGTGACGGAGAGAGTCTCGCCCTCGACGACTGGCGAGTTGGTGGAGTCGATAGCCACCGAGAAGTTCGCCGGTTCCTGCACTGTCACCGACTGACTGGCCGAATCGTTGGCCGAGGAGACAGTCGCAGTAAAGGAACCAGCGTCACCGCTGGCGGTGGCAACCGAGAGCGTCTCGGTAGTGCTGGCGCCGCCCGCGAGATTCACCGATGTCGAGTTACTGCCGAGTGTGCCGACACTCAGGTCGATAGTCTGTGTATCTTGCACGTCGCCAGTGTTACTGATGGTGGCGGTGACAGAGAGGGTTTCACCCTCGACGACCGGCGAGTTCGTCGAGTCGATGCTGACGGCGAAGTTCGCCGGTTCCTGCACTGTCACACCGGTATTCGCCGAATCGTTTGCAGAGGAGACAGTCGCGGTGAAGGAACCGGCGTCACCGCTGGCGGTGGCGAGCGAGAACGTCTCGGTGGTGCTGGCGCCGCTCGCGAGGTTCACCGACGTCGAACTGGTGCCCAGCGCACCGGCGTCCAGTTCGACCGTCTGTGTACCCCCCTCGCCGCCGGTGTTGGTGACGGTGGCAGTAACCGAGAGAGTCTCACCCTCGACGACCGGCGCGTTCGTGGAGTCGATAGCCACCTGGAAGTTCGCCGGTTCCTGTGCTGTGAGACTCGCATTAGAGAGACTGATAATGTTGTATGCCGAGTAATTGTTCGACGTATTGAAATCCGTAATAGCGGCGTTGGCGCTCTTGTTGAACCCGACAGTGGTCGACCCGCCAGCGATTGCCTCGACGTCGAATTCGACGAGCGTGTGTGCCGTCGAGGCGTTACTGAGGTCGTCCTGTGCCGACGCCTCGAGATCCAGCGTCGAGTTGCCGTCTGTAATCGTCGAGTTGCTAAAACTACTGGTGTGGTTCTCACGGAACGCGGTAATCTCGGCGACGCTCGGGTCCACGCTGATGTCGAGATTGTCGTACGCGAGGACGCCACCGTCGGGGTCTTCGACGACCACCTCGAAGGTCTCGTTTTGCCCGACATCGATGGTCGACTGGTCGGGAGTGAGTGTGACCGTGACGTTTCCCTCTCCCGGCGTCTGTGCCGCCGCCGGGGAAACCACGAACAGTGCTCCAAAGAGTAGCGTTGCCAGTACTGTCAACAGCAGTGTGTTCCGTTTCATGACCCAGCGTTCTGTCGTCCCGTTGTCGGTGTCTGTCGTACCTGTGCAGTACTCGACCGAGCGGTGGCCACACAGTGTAGCATCTGCCCAATCCGTCGACTCCCCCCCGCGAACTCTCCCCGGTAGACTGTGCTGTTTCGAGTCGACAGTTCGCCGCCCAGACCGGGTTCGGACGCAGACGGTGTCCACTGCCCGCTCCTGCCTCCCGGGAGGCCGGACAGTCTCCGTGTCCCCGAGACGGTCGTCTCGTCCGTACCGGCGAGACTCCTGGAGCGTCCACTACCGTCGCCGTCTGTCGGCAGACTGTCGCCCCCCAGACGGCTCACAGTTTCGCCCAGGAACGCCGAGAAATTGGCACTCCTGGAGAGGGTTGCCGGTGCCACTGTTGGCTGGTTCTCGTCCGCAGCGTTCCCGGTCAGCGCCCCACCTGCGCTGACACGAGTAAACTTCACGGACTGTCGCCTCTCTGTAGACATTATTTGCACTGGCAACACCGAGTAACTAATACGTTTCGGAGCACAACCTGACAGGGTCCGAGAACAACCTTCGAAGGGAAAATCGGGTTCCCGACGACGTTGGTCCCGTTCTACCGCTCCTGCACTGTCGTTTTCGTGCCGAGTCACACCTACCGACGCCCGAAGTACAGTTGAGTGCCGACATGTGGCGTAGAAGTGTATGGCCCGGAACACTAACGACCGGCGTCATCCCGGGCGTCGTGCCGTGTCGGCCGGCTAACCCTCGTGCCGGGCGGTGACTGTCGCGTGCCCGGGTTCACCGTCTGTCATCGCACCCCTGTGGGTCCGCTCGGACGTGGACTGAGGCACGCACTCGGGCGTACGCGCCCGCACAGTATGAAGTTAGCGCCAGTGTTCTTGTCGACCCGCCAGCGTCGGCGCTCTGTAACAACCCCCGCAGTTTGTCTCCACTCGCGGCCACCGCCTCGTCGCGCCCGAGTGCGCCAGCGAAACCAGTACGTATACCAGGGAGAGGGTCGAACAGTGGCCGTGAGCGAACACGAGCGGATTGCCATCCTCGGGGGGACGTTCACGCCGATTCACAACGGCCACCGCGCGCTCTTGCACAAGGCGTTCCAGACCGCGAGTCACGACGGCCACGGTGACGGCCACGTCGTCGTTGGACTCACCGACACCGACCTCGCTTCCGTGACCCGTGGGAGTGGGGCACAGACGGACCGTCTCGACCCGTTCGAACAGCGCCGTGAGCAACTCACCGACGAACTCGACCGACTGAGTGGCGCCTACACGGCGACCTTCGAGATTATCCGTCTCGAGGACACCCGCGGCCCGGCGGCGACCCGCGACGACGTCGACGCCTTGGTCGTCTCGCCCGAGGCAAAGGCACAGCGCCGCGCCAACGAGATCAACCGCCAGCGCGTCACTGACGGTCTCCCGCGTCTGGAGATTCACACCGCGCCCTTTGTTGTCGCCGAGGACGGTACCCGAATCAGTAGCACCCGCATCCGTAACGGCGAAATCGACGCCCACGGCCGGATTCTCGACGACGAGTGACCGCGGTTGTTCGGCAGTTTGCGGTCACGACAGTCCTGCCGGAACCGGCGGGAGAACAAAGGCCAGATAGTACGCCGAGACGGCAATCAGGACGACTCCAGTGCCACGGTAGATGAGTGTGCTGTGTCGCGCCAGTCCACGGGTGACACGCTGGCCCAGTGACTCTGCCACGGACGCGAGCGCCGCGAGCGCGAGCAGCGGTGCACCCATCCCCAACCCGAAGGAGAGAAACCCGAGCATATTCGCAACCTGCGTGTCGTACAGAATCGGCGTCGTACTGAAAAAGACCGCAATCAGCCCCGGATTGCACGGAATGGCGATAGCACCGAAAAAGAAGCCGTAACTGAACGCGCTCGCGAGGGGGTACTGTGACTGTGGCGGGTCGACAGTCGACAGTCGCGAGAACAGCGCGGGGTTGACGAACATCACGAGTCCGACGCCGACCAACACCCAGAACGCGACCGGCGAGAACGTCTCGACGGCGCTGTTGACCGCCTCGGCGAACACGAGCGAGTACACCACCCCGACCACCGACATGAACGTGACGACACCTGCGACGACGAGCAACCCCAACAGCACTGGGTTCTGACTCTGCTCGCCCTGTTCGGTGCTCGCGAGAAACGCGATAAATGCCGGATACAGCGGAATAACACAGACGGCTGTCAGCGGCGTGAACACGCCGAGCCAGAAGTGCTGGACGAACCCCGAGAGACTCATTCGCAACTGGCGTCGATGGCCGCTCCGATCTCGTCCGCGGAGACGACTTTACCGACCCTGTGTGCCCCGCCGTCGGGACAGACGAGAATAACCGGTGACTGTGGCGCGACTGTCACCGACTGGTCGAAGTCCTCGACGAGACTGCGTGTCACCTCCGCCGGCGAGACGCCAAACCGCCACCCGAACCCGTTGCTCTCGGCGTGTGAGGCGACGTCTCCCGCGTCGTCGTTCTCGTCGATTGTCAGGTCGACGAACGCGACCTCCTCTCGTCGCTGCTGTAGGTTGTCGATGTTGTCCTGCTGGCGCTTGCAGGTCGAACACCACGTCGCGAACGTGTGCAACACTACCGGTCCGTCGAACTCCTCGATTGTGAACGTCTCGCCGGTGGTCGTATCCTCGAGTGTCGTTGTCTGCCAGGCCGGCCGGTCGTCGCTCTCCCCGGTGACGCCACCCTCCGGGTCCTCGTCTGTCGGCACGCCCCCGCCGTCGGTGCCCGAGTCGCCGCCCACACACCCCGCCAGCGCGCCCGTGACCCCGGCGGCCAGCAGTGTCCGCCGTGTCAACCTGGTGTTCATAGTCGACTGTTGGTCCGTGAGTTCAAAGCCTGTACCCGCACGTGTACGGGCGACGCACAGTCGCCGTCTCCCGGTTCGACCAGAGTCGGGCGGCGGAGTTACAACCAATTTTCAACACAGTTTGCGCAGACGTTGAAAAACAGTTATACACGGTTCCCTCGTACACACGTCTCAGTGTGAACTTCCACGAACGAGACTCCGGCCTGCTGGCCAGACGGGGGCGACCCCTCCGCGGGCAGTCCGTGCGACACTGGTGGGCACGAACCGGACGGGCACCGCCGGGCACGCGAGCGGGGGAGGTGTGAGGATGGGGTTCTGGATGACCTCTGCGGTCGGACTGTCGGCGCTGAATCTCCTCCTGCTGGGGGCGCTTGGCTCCGTCTGGCTCTCGAACTACCGGAAGTTCCGGACGAATCTCCTGCTCGGTCTGTTGTTGTTTGCTGGCATCCTTGCTGTGGAGAACGTCGTGGCTATCACGGCGTTTCTCTCGACGAACATGGTCTATGGCGGCGGCAAGATGACGATGTACGCCACGGTGGGCCTCCGGGCGCTCCAGTTTGTCGCGCTGACGTTCCTGACGACGGTCACGCTCAGGTAGTCGCGGTTCGAACGTGTCATTACTGTCTGGACCGTGCCGGCGGTATGCGCGTGGTGACGTACGTCTACGACTCCGCATCGGCACAGGCCCACGTCGAACAGGTGCTCGCGGCACTCGACGAGCGCGAGGAGGCTGTCGAGCGACTCGACATAGACGGCGACGACCGGGCGGGAGCGCTCAGAGAGGCGATGTTGACAGTGCGTGATGCCGTCCGCATCGGTACCAGCCCCGACGGTATCTACGACGACGACGGCCGTCCGGACTTCTCTGCCGGCGCGATGGTCACCGAACAACCCACCGGCCGGCGCGAACTCCACGTCGGCACGGACGCGCTCGACGTACTCACCGAGCGCGAGTAGCCCTCCCTGTTGGTGGGTCTCACTCGACGAGGTGCCAGCGCCGTTCGTCGCGGCGCACGACTCCCTCCTCGGAGAGCGCGTCGAGCAACTCCTCGAGCACCTGTGGCGGCGCGTCGAGTCGCCGGGAGAGTGTCTCGGTCTGTGCGGGTTCGTCGGCCAGCGCCACCAGCAGTTCCGAGACGAGCCGTGGCTCGCTGATGTCGACACGGTCGGCGAGTGTCTCCCTGAGGTCGGTGATTCGCCCCTGGGTCCAGCGCCGGGCCATCGACAGCTCTCTGTCGAGTTGCTGGAACTCCCGGAGCCGGCGCGCCATCGTGGCCACGTCGGGACCGTCGTCTGCCGGCTGTAACTCCCGCTCGCCGGACTCCTGACTCTCTCCCTCTATGTCGATACTCACGCGCTGCCAGGTGGTGATATCGAGCCGGGAACTCGCCGGATACGCCCGCTTGGTCCCGAACTCGTAGGGCGACACCGTCACCTCCAGTCTGACGTGCCGGGAGATGGAGAAGTACTTGCGCCGCCGGTCGTCGGTGCGACTCTCGACCAGCCCCGCCTGTTCGAGTTTCTCGAGGTGGTCGATAACCGCCTTTGGACTGACACCGAGAAACTCGCTGATTTCGGTCACGTAACAGGGCTTCTGAGAGAGCAACCGAAGAATCCGCCGACGGTTCGCGTTTCCCAGGAGGTCGAGAAACTCGGCAGAGTCCATTTACCTGATGTAATCTGTCCAGACGGAAAAAGACACCTGTGATTCCTCCGCCCGGGACCGAGATATCAGGACTCGGAGTCGAACTCCAGGGCCGCCGAGTTGATGCAGTAGCGTTTCCCCGTTGGTTCGGGACCGTCGTCGAAGACGTGGCCGAGGTGACCCTCACACTGTGCACAGACAACCTCGGTGCGGCGCATCCCGTGGCTGGTGTCGACCCGTGTCTCGACGTTGCCGTCGTCGTACGCGTCCCAGAAACTCGGCCACCCCGTGCCCGAGTCGAACTTCTCCTGGGAGTGGAACAGTTCGGCACCACAGCCGGCGCAGTCGAAGGTTCCCTGCTCCTTTATATCGAGCAGGTCGCCGCTGAACCGCGGCTCCGTGCCCGCCTCGCGGAGAATCTGGTACTCCTCGTCGGTCAGGATTTCGCGCCACCGCTCCTCTGTCTCGGGAAGACTCTCCTGTTCGCTCATACCTGTAGGTAGGCACTGGAAACGTATATACTGACTGCCGTGTGGTCATCCGGTGTCGCTCTGTCTGGCGCCGACGGTCTGCCCGTCGAGTGTGAACGAGAGTCGGTCGCCGGCAGTGACGTCACGCTCTGCCATCCACCCGCGGTTGACCTCGAGGACGTACTGTCCGCGTCCGGGGTAGTACTGGTTGCTCCCGTCCTCGTCCGGACCGGGTGCGGGCGCGCTCTGGATGTCCGTGATGACGCCCTCGTCGTCGGCGTACACGATGTCGAGTCCAAACTCCATACCGCGCATGTAGAAGTTCAGGTCCCGAACCTCGTCGTAGACGAACAACATCCCGCGATACTCGGGGAGTCGTTCGGTGTCGCTCAACCCGGTGTACCGCAGGTCCGTGGTGTCGGCGATGGCTGCCGTCACCGGGCCGAACTGGCCGCGTCGTGTCGTCAGAACCCGCACCTCCGTCGTCTCGTACCCCTCGTGAATCGGGTCCTCGCCGTTGTCGTCCCGGTCGTCTATGATATCTCTCACGTCCCGCCGCGCGCAACCGGCGAGAACGGCGGTTGTCGCAGCCCCGACCGCGAGCAGCTGTCGGCGTCTCATCTGTTACTCGTTCTCGAGGTCGAACTGGTCGTGTTCTTTTGCCGGGTTGAGTACCACACTCGTGTTCGACTCCTTTATCTCTGGTTCGGTCAGCAGGTTCTTTATGTTGTCGTTCATGTCGTCGGTGTCGTGGAACTTCCCGATAGCGATGATGTCGTGGTCGCCCGTTGTCTCGTAGACACTCACCATCTGGGGTTGCTCCGTGAGGCGCTCGGTGACGTCGACGAGCGCGTCCCCCTCGATTTTCAACTGGAGGATTGCCGTCACGTCGTAGCCAACCGCGTTGTAGTCCACCTTCGGGGTGTACCCCTCGATGATTCCCTGCTCTTCGAGGTCCGAGAGGTGGTTCGAGACGGTCGTCACCGACACGTCGAGTTCTTCGGCCAGACTCCGCAGACTGGCACGCCCGTCACCGAGTAGTTCATTGATTAACTTTCGGTCCAGATTTTCGTAGGTCATCAACCGGGAGAACGGTTTCCACCCACTATAACTTTACGAATATTCAGTTATGCTCTGATACGGCAAGGTTTGCAGAGTGTGCGGGGATTTTTATTCGCGCAGGTCAGTTCAACACGTGGAGAAAGATGACAACCGAAAACCTGTCTGCAGAGGCCAAAGCAGTACTCGAGGAGATAGAGGAGGAGGGCGTCGACTTCCTCCGTCTCCAGTTCACTGACATTCTGGGGACACCCAAGAACGTCTCGATTCCGGCCGACCAGGCCGAAAAAGCGTTTACAAAGGGGATTTATTTCGACGGGTCGTCCATCAACGGCTTCGTTCGCATCCAGGAGTCGGATATGCGGCTGGAACCGGACCCGGAGACGTTCGCGGTGTTGCCGTGGCGAAACAGCGACAAGGTAGCGACTGCTCGGATGATCTGTGACGTTATCAGCACCTCGACGGGTGAACCGTTCGAGGGCGACCCGCGGCGCGTGCTGAAAAACGCCATCGAACGCGCCGAGGACCTGGGCTACACGGTCAACGCCGGCCCCGAACCGGAGTTTTTCCTCTTCGAGGAGGACGAGGACGGCCGCGCGACGACGACGACCCACGACGCCGGCGGTTACTTCGACCTCGCGCCAAAGGACCTCGCACAGGACGTGCGCGGTGACATCATATACGGACTCGAGGAGATGGGCTTCGACGTCGAGGCCAGTCACCACGAGGTTGCCGAGGGCCAACACGAGATCGACTTCAAGTACGACGACGCCCTCTCGACGGCCGACAAGGTGATGACCTTCCGGACGACCGTCCGGGCGATTGCTGCACAGCACGACCTACACGCGACGTTCATGCCAAAACCCATCCCCCGAATCAACGGTTCGGGAATGCACACCCATCTCTCGCTGTTCGACGACGACGGCAACGCGTTCCACGACGAGAACGACGAGTTCGACCTCAGCGAGACGGCCTACAGTTTCCTCGCGGGCCTGCTCGAGCACGCACCGGCGATTTCGGCGGTCACGAACCCGACTGTCAACAGTTACAAACGCCTCGTCCCCGGCTACGAGGCACCAATCTACATCGCGTGGTCGGACGTCAACCGCTCGGCGCTGGTCCGCAAACCCGCCGCACGAACGCCAGCGGCCTCACGCATCGAACTCCGCTCGCCAGACCCGTCGTGTAACCCATACCTCGCGCTCGCAGTGATGATCGAGGCCGGTCTCGACGGTATCGAGAACGACCTCGACTGTCCGGACCCGGTTCGGGAGAACATCTACGACTTCGACGAGGAGAAACGAGCGGAGTACGGCATCGAGACGCTGCCCGAGAACCTCGGCGGAGCGGTCGACAAACTCCAGAACGACGAGGTCATCTACAGCGCGCTCGGCCCACACGTCTCGGAGAAGTTCGTCGAGGCAAAGAGCGAGGAGTTCAACGAGTACATCGCCGAAGTCTCGGAGTGGGAACTCGACCGGTACCTCGAGAAGTTCTGACGAGTCAGTCGTCGCCGACACTCGCTTTTGTCGAGACAGAAGGCTGATAGCCGCCGACGGGCAACCGCCCCCGTGGACAGACGGACCCTGCTCGCAGTCGCCGGAACGACGCTCCTGACGGCCAGTGCCGGCTGTAACGACAGTCGAGACGAGACCACCCGAGACACGAACGCGAGTGAGAACACCACCGGAGTCACCAACACCAGCCAGAACGGGACAGACGAGACCGACCCGACCGAGAACGGGACAGAGGATACCAACACCAGCGAGAGCGATACAGAGGCAGACACCGACGAGTCGGGGCGTGTCCCCGCGGACGTTGTCCGGGAGTTCTACGAGGCCGTCGACGCTGGCGACCCAACAGCGCTGTCGTCGCTCCTGCACGACGCCGTCGCCGGCGAAGTCACCGACGGGGATGTCGTCGAGGCCGACTGGGAGTTGGTCAGCGTCGCGACGACAGTCACCGAGGAGGACCCCGACCCGGGCGAGGTTCCGATAACGAGACTGTCGGCCGACGAGCGGGCGGTGGTCGTCCGTGGCGAACCGACGGTGCTTGGCACGGACGGCGCGGAACGGACCCTGCGGCCACGACGGTTCGTCGTCGCCACCGACGACGGGCGCTGGCAGCTCTGGGACCTCGTGGTGGGGTTCTTCCACGAACCGCCACAGACACTCGCAATCGAGGGCGTGACCGGTGTCGTCGGCTCGCCCGGCGAGATTCACGAGGTCAGACTCGCCGTCACACCCCGTCCGGAGTCGGGCGCGGTGAATCTGTCGCGGCTACAGGTCGTCTTTCTGGGGCCACAGAAGACGAACCTCTACGCCAGCAGTGTCGACGGAGAACCCGCGACCGGCGAGTCACACCCCGAGGACGTCTCCCCCACGGTGTTCGACCGCCCGGACCGCCCGGACGACCGGTACGGTGTCGCCGTCGTCGAGGCCAGCCAACCGGACAACATCACGATGACGGCAACCGCCGACAGCTACGAACTCGTCGTCGACACCTCCGGCGGCACAACCGACGCGGGTGTCGACCGCCTGTCCCCACTGACACCGGGCGACGAACTCGGTATCGTGGTCATGACACAGACCGGCCAGCAGTTCGATACCACGGCCGCGATTCCGGCACTCGACGGAGCCAAAATCGGCGACCGGGTCGACATCTCCGAGTGAGTGTCACAACACGTACGCCCACAGAGCCCGTACTGTGGGCGATGACGCCACCCGACAGGGCAGAACGCGACGACTCCGCCGGTGACTCCGACCGGGAGGGCAACGGTTTCACCGACGAGGACCCGCTGTCGGTCGCCCGCTCACACCCCGTCTTGCTGTTCGACGGCGTCTGCAACCTCTGTAACAGGTGGGTCCAGTTCGTCATCGAGCGCGACCCGGCGGCAGAGATCCGGTTTGCTCCACTCCAGTCGACGGCCGCCAAGCGCCTGCTCGCAGACTGTGGCTACGAGGGCGAGACGCTCGACTCGGTGGTGCTGGTCGAGGCCGGCACCTGCTACACGAAATCCGACGCTGTCGTGCGGGTCGCCCACCATCTCGGCGGTATCTACCGTCTGCTCGGACCCACGACGGCTGTTCCGACCCGACTGCGCAACGCGGTTTACGACTTCGTCGCGGCCCGTCGCTACGGCTGGTTTGGCAGGCGCGACCACTGCAGGATGCCCGAACCGGGCGTCAGGGAGCGCTTTCTCGCCGGCGGTCCGGGCGTGGGCGAGCACCAGGACTGACGGCACTCTCGGACTCACGAGCGGTGGCGCGCGATGTCGGCCTCCGTGATGATACCGACCGTCTCGCCGCTCTCGACGACCAGGACGGCGTCGTTGTGGTCGAGTGCGGCGTCGACGGTGTCGACAGAGGCGCCGGGTTCGACCGTGCTGATGGACTCGCGCATCACCTCGGCGACGGGCAACTCGCCGACGCTCTCCTCCCGACTGGAGTGTCGCCGGACGTCCGAGGTTCCGATGAGTCCCTGTGGCGTGCCGTCACGGATGACCGGCACCTGCGAGTAGCCGTTCTCGTCCATCCGACTCGTCGTCTCGTGGACGCTCGCGTCGGGCGCGACGCCGACGACCGGCGAGTGCATCACGTCACGCGCCCGCGCCAACCCGCCCTCTGCCTCCTGCAGGGCGTCGACAATCGACCGGAGCGTCGACAGCCGCGGGTCGACGTCGCCACCCTCGATACGCGCGATGAGTGGCTGAGAGACCCCCGCCCGCTCCGCGAGTTCGCTCTGCGTGAGCTCGAGGTCGTTTCGACGCTCGCGGAGGTCCTCCTCTGTCGGCAGTTCCATACCCACACATAACTCGAAGTAATACAAAAAACCACCGCCGGCCCTCGTCGGCGGGCGCGCGGTTGCCGTGGCCGGGTGCCGGGTCGCTACTCCTCCTCCGAGTCGTCGGTTTCGACGGTGTCGACTATCTTCAGCGGGACGTCCCGGAGCGCGCCGCCGATGTCGCTTTTCGCGATGCGCTGTGCGTGTTCGGCACTCTCGGCGTTGAACACCTCGAGTTCGAGCAACAGGCCGACCAGCGACGTATCCGCGGCGACAAACGCCGAGTCGAACGGTTCGCCACACGCCGGGCAGTTCGTGAATCCGACGTCGACCTCGACGTAGTCGAGATTCTCCTCGTTGAGGCGTTTGCCGGCCTCGCTGACCGCGACACCGATTGCGTCGTCGACGTTGTCGACATCGTGGACCAACCACGCGGCCTCCAGCACGACACGGTAGTTCATACCCGAACGGTGTACCCGCCGGTACTCGGTCTTTTTGATTTCGCCTCCCACACGGCTGCTGTCTCGCCGCGAGACTGTCTGTCGAACTACTACGAACGCGGCCCGGAGGGAACGCACGCACTGCCGTCTCCCCGGTCGGGTCAGGTCTCACTGACCTGTGACTCCTCCCACCCCTCGCTGTGGACGCGCTCGGCGGGGACACCGAGTTCGTCGAGTTTGTTCTTTGTCTCGACGACCATCCGCGGGACACCACAGAGATAGTACTCCCGCCCGACGCCGAACTCGTCGAACACGTCGGGCAGGGTTTCCTGGATGTAGCCGTTCCGTTCGATACCGTCCTCACGAGACGTCGCGAACACCGTCTCCAGGTCGTGTGTGACACGCAACTGCTCGAGCATCGGCCGGTACATCAACTGTGCCGCGGTCTTCTCTCCGAACATGAACGTCGCGCGCTCGGTTCCCGCCCGGAGATACTGGTGGAGCATCGCAATCATCGGCGTGATTCCCGTTCCGGTGCTTATGAACACCGCCGGCCGGTCTGTGGATTCGAGCGTGAGTGTCCCGGTCAGCGAGGGCGAGACCTGGATGGTGTCGCCCGGTGTTCGCTCCCCCATGTACTTCGAGACGGTGCCGTCGTCGTAGGTCCGGATCATCAGAACCACCCGGGAGTCGTCGACGGCCAGTGTGCTGTACGGTTTCACGCCGCCGTCCCCGTTTTCCTCCGGTGGCTTCCTGACCGCGGTGTGTTGTCCCGGTTCGCCGTCGAACGAACCGTCGAGTAGTTCGACCGTGTACTGCCGGACGTCCGGCGTAATCCGACTGATCTGCGCTATTCGAGCGTCTTCCATACGGTACTGTGGGGCTATCGAATAAAAAAGGTCGCGACGAACCCACAACCGGTTACGAGTCAGTTTCGTAGGGCGCACAGACCCGCCGGACTCCCTCTGCGAGGTCGACCTGTGGCTCCCACCCCGTCGCCTCGCGGAACTTCCTCGCGTCGGCACACGTGTCGTGGACGTACACGTCCTCGGGGATGGGGTTTGGAACGTACTCGGGGTCGATGTCCGTGCCGAGTTCGGCGTTGAGCAGGTCGACGACGGTGTCGAACGTCGACGACTGGCCGGTGCCGACGTTGTAGACGCCGTCGAGTTCGTGTTCGGCGGCCAGTTCCATCGCCCGGACGGCGTCGCTGACGTGGAGGAAATCACGGGTCTGTCTGCCGTCGCCGTACAGTTTCGGTGCGTCGCCGCCGGCCAGTGCGTCGGCGAACTGCGCGATGACGTTCGCGTACCCCTCCTTGTGGCCCTCCTGGCCGCCGTACCCCTGGTAGACGGAGAAAAATCGCAGACCAGCAAGCGTGAGGCCGTGGTGGGCCGCGAAGTACTGGGCGTACCGCTCCCGGGAGAGTTTCGACGCCTCGTAGGCCGTCCGGGCGGTGACGGACATCGACTCGGGCGACGGTTCGGTCTGGTCGCCGTATATCGAAGACGTCGAGGCGTACACCACGGTCTCACAGCCCTCGGCGCGGGCCTGTTCGACGACGTTGACAAACCCCTCGACGTTGACCCGCGCGCCCCGCTGTGGGTCGTCCTCGTGCATCCCGTACGACGACAGCGCCGCGAGATGAAAGACAACGTCCACGTCGGTCGGCAGGTCCTCGTCGAGCACCGACCGCTCGTGGAAGGTCACCTCGTCGTCGAGATTCGCCGGTGTTCCCATGTAACAGTCGTCGACGACGACGACGTTGTTGGCCCCGGCGAGCGCGTTCGCCAGGTTCGAACCGATAAATCCCGCGCCACCAGTCACCAGTACACGCTGACCTCGCATACTCCGACTATCGACCAGTCGAGAGAAAAGCGTTCTCACATCGATTGCTCGACCGGGTGGGGTCTCTGTGTACTATGACCCCAGGTCTTCGCCAGCGTCGCCACCGGTGCTGACGACGTTGTCGGTCTCGATAGAGTCGATACCGTCGAGCGAGCACAGCTCCGCGATGCGCTCCTGCGGGATGGTGACCCGGAGCGCGCCGTGGGGCAGTTCCTCCTCGACGATGCCGCCGACGACGCCGATTGCCTTCGAGAGCGGCGCCACGCTCGCCGACTCCTCGGTTCGTACCACGAGCGCCGCCTCGGCGTCCTCTCTGGGGTCGTCACGCATCCGCCGGACGGGATGTGAGAGGTACATCTACGCCAGTGGCGTGCGCTCGACGACAGTTCCCTCGACGGTCGGGTACTGTTCGATTACCTCGCCCTCCTCTATGTCGCCGTCGGCGAGCATCTCCTCGAGGAGCCACCACGCCAGTTCGACGTGGTCGCTCTTGACGGCGTAGTACTCTGCGGGCACGCCCAGAGCGTTCAGGCGCTGGGCGTCGACCCACGTCTTTCCGTAGACGAGTGTGCCGTCCTCGGTTACCTCGTCGAACGGCCGGCGGACGTTGTGTGCCATTCGCTTCATCCGGTTTCTGTGCTGGGCGGCGTCTTTGAACACCGACGTGCAGAAGTACACCTTCTCGTGGTCGCCCATCGCGTCGAGGATATCGTGACTCCCCTCGACGGCGCTCATGTGGCCCTCCTTGCGCTCGAAGCCCTGCTCTTGCATCCGGCGGAAGTTGCCGTGGCTCAGTTCGAACTCGTTGATGTTACAGAACTCCGCCGCCCCCTCCTCGAGAAACTCGAGGAACTCCTCTTCGGCGCGGATACCGGGAATCTCGAACGCGGGCGTCAGCCCCTCCTCGCGGGCGACGTGGAGAATCTCCTCCCACTCGGTGCCGTGGAGGTCACCCCACAGTTCGAAGGGGGGGTGGAAACGAATCTCGTCCAGTCCCGCGTCGGCGAGACGGCGCATGTTCTCGCGTCCGCCCGTGATGCCGGTGTAGAGGTGTGTGTGGTGGTCCGGGCCGAACTCCTCGGTCAGCAGTTCGAGGTAGTGGCAGGTGCGTTCGAGCACCTCCTGTGGTTCGCCGCCGGTGATAGACGTCCCGAGGGCGTCCATCCGGCGGGCCTCGTCGAGGACGTCCTGGTCTGTCTCGACGGCCCGCTCGTTGGCGTAGATGTCGGTGACGTTCTTCCGGTTCTCGCCGAGTGGACAGTAGAAACAGTCGCGCTGGTCACAGTAGCCGTAGACGAA
>CAZHPM010000053.1:0-14852 GCA_964534485.1 uncultured Halobacteriales archaeon | reverse complement strand
CGTTTTCTTCTTTTTTGAACTCGAATCGTGCTTCCGTGTCCGTGTCTTCTAGGTGGTTCTGCTCCGAACTCATGTAGTTACGTTCGTCCTCCAAGCATATAAGTTTGAGTTCTTCGTGACGGTCTCGGAGAGTTTGCAAACTGTGACTCGCTAATTGTAGAGTTCAGTTGAGGTTGCAGGAAGCGTTTTTTCGACAAAGAAAATATTATATGTCGCCATCGAAAACCGGAACGCATGAGATACACTGTCAGTCGGCAACAGCGCGGCGAGCGAATCCGTGACCGGTTCGGCCAGGAGGGTGAGAGCCAGTGACCGAGTCCTCGCGTCTGTCCGAGCGAAACCGTGACACTCCCACGAGAGACGAGAGCGAGCAGTCCAGACACGAGACCACACGGGAGGCAGTCGACCAGAACTGCCCGGACTGTGGCGGGCAGGTGGTGACCGACGAGTCACAGGCAGAGCGTCACTGCGAGGAGTGTGGTCGTGTCGTCGAGACCGGGGGACTCGACCGCGGACCGGAGTGGCGGGCGTTCTCACAGCAGGAGAGAGAGCGAAAGTCACGCGTCGGGTCCCCGGAGACACAGATGCTCCACGACAAGGGGTTGTCGACGAAAATCGGTTGGCAGGACGAAGACGCACACGGGAATCAGATCTCCGAGCACAAGCGCCGACAGATGCAGCGACTGCGCACCTGGGACGAGCGGTACCGCGCGACAGACAGCAAAGACCGCAATCTCAGGCAGGCACTGGGCGAGGTCGACCGGATGGCCTCGGCGCTGGGACTCCCCCAGAACGTCCGCGAGACAGCGAGTGTCATCTACCGGCGCGCGCTCGACGACGGACTGTTGCCGGGCCGGTCCATCGAGGGGATGGCGACGGCAGCACTGTACGCCGCCGCCCGTCTCGACGGAGTCGCGCGTTCTCTCGACGAGATGGTCGTCGTCAGCCGCGTCGAGAAACTGGAGCTGGAGCGCACCTACAGCTACCTCGCGCGCGAACTCGAACTCGGTGTTCCGCCGACGAACCCCGGCGAGTACATCGGGCGGTTCGCGTCGGCACTCGACTGTACCGACGAGACCGAACGCCGGGCGCGGGACCTGGTCGAACAGGCCGTCAGCGAGGGCGTCCACAGCGGCAAACACCCCGTCGGTATCGCGGCCAGCGCCATCTACGGGGCGGGCCAACTCACCGGCGAGGAGATGACACAGGCCGAAGTCTCCGAGGTCGCAAACGTGAGCAAGGTCACCATTCGCAATCGCTACCGCGAGGTGATGCAGGCCGCGCAGTGCACGGACTAATAAACTCGTGACAACAAAGCGGCGTCAACCGGCCCTCTGAGTTTTGGTCTGAGTTCTCGACTCGCCGTTGACGTCGGTGACGGTCAACACGATGTCGTGGTCTTTGTTTTTCGCCAGTGGTTCGAACTGCTCCGAACCCGAGGCCGACGTCCCCGAGACGTCCGTCGTACTGCCGCCGGTGAGCACCCCGTTGTGGTCGTACACCTCGATTTCTACGGTGTCGAGGTCGGCGCCGCCTGCACTCACCTCCCAGTCGACGTCGACACCCTTTGGTTTCCCCTTTATTTTATCTGTGTCGAACCGGTCGATATTCGGCAGATTCGCGGGGGGAACGTCGACCTGTACTGGGGTCGAGTCGTCGGTGTCGCGGCTCCTGTTTGTCGTCACAGTAGCGGTGTAGGAACCGCCGTCGCCGCCAGTGGTAGCCCACGTGAGCGTCTCGGTCGTCGTTGCGCCGCCCCCGAGCGTCACCGTCTTGTTGTCCGTCTCGGTACCGTCGATTTCCAGCGTCAGATAACGGGTACCCTGGTCGGATTCGGTATTCTCAATGTCGGTGTCGACACGCAGTGTCTCGCCCTCGTCGACCGACGAGTTTGTTCCGGTGATTGTCACGGAAAACTGCGAGTCGAGTGAGTTGTACTCGCTGCAGTTTTGTCCGTTGATAGTCGAATTAGCGCAGTTGAACGTTCCGTCCACGAATACGTTCCCTTTGACTGTGCTATCGATGAGGTCGAGATTACCCGGGGTGACGACGTCCCCCCCAACTGTACTGCCACCCTTTACTTTACTGTCGGTCCCACCACTCGTTACTTCGACGGTGCCACCGACGCTCGAACCGCTCAATATCTTGACTGTACTTCCCGCGGTGACAGTCCCGCTGACGCGTGACCCGCTCTCAATTTTCGTCGTCTGGCCCGCGCTACTGGTGTTGATATCGCCACTGACAGAGCTGTTGGTGACAGTGGCTTTTGTCTCAGCTTCGACACCATCTGCGGAACCGTCGGTCAGGATTGCGCTGGTACCAGCGTCGATTTCCCCAGACACTGCCGTCTTGCTGACATCGACTTTCACATCCGAGGTGACCGGTCCACCGACAACCGAGTTACCGTAGACATTGGCGAGACCGGACGCGGTAACGCCTCCACCGATGCTACTCCCCGAGACGTCGATATCGCTGCCAGAACCGCCGCTGTTATCCAGACCACCGGCAATCGATGAGCTACTCTGAACGTTTATCTGGCCACGCGTCACAATCGTTCCGTCGACCGTCGAACCACCGTTGACATCGACACCGCTACCGCCGGAGGTGACGTCGTCCCCGACAGACGAGCCTGATTTTATGTAAACTTTCGTGCTGGTGGTGGGGTCAGCAACGACTTCTCCTCGAACCGTCGACTGTGAGTTAATACTGACTGTCCCGTCGGCGTCCACGACACCGTTTACTGTCGAGTCGCTCACGTCAACCTCCGCGTCGGAGTCGATATTACCGTTCACAGTCGATTTGCCGTCGATATCTACTTTCTTGTTCGAGTTGACATCGTTGTTGATTGTCGCGCCCGACTGGAAGGTGGTTGCGCCGTCATCACCGTCTACCCCCGAGTTGGCTGGACCAAGGTAGGTGAAACCGTCTTCTTTGACGGTGATAGAGCCGTTTCCCTCGACGACACCGACAACACCACCGCCGTCTTCGACCGTAATGTCGTTGATGTCGTACTGGTCAAGGTCACAGACAACGGTCACGCCTTTTATTACGATACTGCCTGGCGTCTGGCTCTCAACGTACCCGCAGCCAGTGTCGGAGGTGGGGACCCCGGGTGGTGTCGCGCCACCCGGTTGCACGTCGAAGGAGGCCAGAATCTCCGACTCGGCGTCGTCGGCCGCGTTCCAGATGAGGTCGGCCGTGGTGCCGCGACCGACCCAGACGGTGAGTGTGTCGCCCGGTTCCATCGTCTCGTCGATTGCGGTCTCGGCTCGCGTGTCGTCGACCAGTCCGCCGCTGACAGGACCGCTGACGGTGAGTTGCTCCGGGGAAATCTCGTCACCCTCCTCGAGTGTGATTGTCAGGAGTCCGTCTGCGCCCGGTGCGGTTCCCGGCGTTCCGAAGCTGTCTGCCGTCCCGGGATTCACGTCCTCGGTGTACTTGAACGCGAAGTCGGCCGCCGGGGTCTGGTCCACGTTCTCACCAAGCGAGAGCACTGTCGGAACGACTGTCAACGACAGGATTACAGTTACCCCGAGCAACAGCGTGATCGCGATAACCGAACTCACTGCCCGCCTCTCTCGGTCGGCTTCGTGTCGGCTGTCCGGCGAGCGACCCCGGCGCCAGTAACCCCGGAGTCGTTCTGTGGCCCGCCGTCTGAGTGCCTCCGGAGACCCGCTATCGGTGTGACTCCGGGGACGGATACTCATGTGTCAGGTTGGGACGGAGGTTACAAAAGCGCTTTGCGGAGGGTGGGCTCTCCAGGCGGAGCAGGTCGAGTGTCTCGGGGTCGTACGGAGGAGTTCTCTTCCGTGATGACGAGACGCTCCGCGTCTCGAACCACTTGACCCCGGAGCAGTGTACTTCTTGGCGACCGCTACTCTCCGTGTTCGTCGACGATGACGAGTTCGCCGTCGACAATATCGACCCGGGCCAGCGTCGTCGGTTCGTAGTCGGTTTCTTCGAGGGCGTTCCCGCCGTCGACTTTCTGGACGACTACGACGGTGTCGAGAATCTCTGCGCCGGTGTCCTCGAGCGCCGGCAGCAGCGCCGCGAGCGTCCCACCGGTCGAGAGCACGTCGTCGAGAACCACCACGCGGTCGCCCGCGACGACGTCGTTGATGTACATATCGCTCTCGCCGTAGCCGGTCGTCGTCGAGAGCGGAACCTCCCCGTCCAGTCCGTAGCCACGCTTGCGGACGACGACGATGGGGGTGTCCGTCAGCAGTGAGACTGCCGTCGAGACGGGGATGCCCATCGCCTCGGGCGCGACAATCTTGTCCGCGTCGGTCACGTCTGCGACTCGGACGACCTCGACGGCAATCTCCCGGAGGAGTTCCGGACGGAGGGCCGGGATACCGTCGGTTATGGGGTGAACAAAGTAGTGGTAGTCGTCCTTCTCGACGATGGGCGCTTCGCGCAACGACTCCCTGAGACGGTCCATGTGGCCGGTACTTGCGGCCGGAGCAAGAAAGGTACGGTTACAGTTCGTCACCGAGTCGCTCGACGACTGGCAGAACTGCCTGGCCAGTGTCTGCGAAGTAGTACAGCCCCGAGACCAGCAGGAACGTCGTGCCGGCGGCCGCCGCGACACCGACCGCGACGGCGGCAGCGGTGTCGAACCGGTCGGAGACGGCACTCGCTGCGGTGGTTACGACGACCCCACCGGCCGCGAGCAACGCCAGGTCCGCGTTCAACTGCGCCGCCTCCGCGATTGTCTGGCTCTGTGCGCGGACGAACAAGACAAACAGTGGTCCGCCGGTCAGGAGAACAGTGGCGTACGACCACACCAGCACGTCCAACAGACTGTCGACCAGTCGGCGAACGACAGTCGACCGGGCGAGAGCGTACAACACGAGCGGGTAGACCGGGAGGAGATACCGTTGTGTGACCTGTGCGAACAGCGGGAGTCTGGAGAGGTAGACCAAGAGATACGCACCGGCGAGCGCGCAGGCGAGCACGACCGTCGGGTCGACGCGCCCAGACACGCGGCGGGGCTCTCTCGCGAGTGTCGCCAGCCACGACACGAACGCGGTGACCGCCGCCCCGAGCACGGGTGCAACCTCGAGTACCGTCAGATTCGTCGCGACGAACGTCAGGTCACCCCGGTTCTCCGTGCTGCCGGTGAGGTCTGCGCCCTCGCTCTGGACGAAGGTGTGGTACAGTCGCTCTGGCTCTCCCAGGACCGCGAGACTGTCGACGGCGAGGGTGACCACCTCCGAGAGGAGCCAGACGACTGCGCCGACAGCGACCGTCCCCTCCAGAGTATCGAGGAGTCCAGAACTGCCGCCGCCGCCACCACCGCCACCGCCGGGCGTGCCGGTGACGCCTCCTCCGCCGACAGTGCGGGGCGGTTCGACGGGGCTACCGGCGACGAGCAGATTCGTCACGACCACCGGCAGCAGCGAGAGCGCGAAGACACCGGCGACAAAAGCGAGGCCGCGCCGGTCGTTCTCCGCGGTCGGGAGGTCGACAGCAGCCAGCGCGAGAAAGACGAACAGCCCCTCTGCGGCGTGGACCCACGTCAGGAAGCCAACAACGGCGTACGCGCCGGCCCGGAAGAGCGGCACCGGCCCGACGCCAAACACCGGGCGTGGGTCGGCCTGTCGGCTCCGGGCGAACAGAAAGAGTACCGCGACACAGGCCAGCACCGAGAAGACGTGGCGCTTGGGAATCGTCGCCCAGAAGCCAACCGGCAGGACGAGGACGGTCGCCGCGCCAGCGATGGCCGCGAGTCGTCGACTCGTCTCGAGAGCGAGCGCGCGGTAGAGCAGGACGGCGACCAGTCCCGACACGACCAGTGTCGTCGTCTGGAGGGCGACCAGCGCGACGTCTGGTTCGGGCAGGCGCGTCGCGAGAGAGAGATTGAGGAGGAAAGAACCGAGCACGAGCGGTCCAGCGGCGGCGACGACCGACCGCCGGCGCCCGAACACGGTGCCGACAACGGAGGCCAGTGCGAGCGCGGCGAGGTGCCACCCCGCGACCAGCACGGTGCGGAGGTTGGCGAGGAACTCGAGCGCCCGGAGCAGAGCGAGCGCGGGCAGCGAGACGACGAGTTGGCCGTAGTTGCGCCCGTAGACACGCCCGTCACGCACCTCCGCGCCGGGGCTCTGGAGGAACTCTCCCTCGGCGCGTTCGACCCAGAGACGACCCTCGCTCAGCGCCTCGACTGTCCGGGCCAGTGTCGCGTTGTCGGTGAGAAAGAGTCCGGCACGCCACCAGAGCGCCCCGACACAGAGCACGCCCAGAAACAACGCCAACCCGACACGGTCACCGAACAGTCGGTCGCGGACGCGGCCGGCCCGGTCGCTCACTGTCGAACCTCCACGTCACGCTCGAGGAGTGTCTGTCTGGTGTCACCCCGGACCACGAGTCGAACCTCCGCGCCGGTCGCGTTCCGTGCCGACTCGGCGTCGAGTTGCGCGGGTGCGATACCGAGTTCGACACGCCCCGACCCCTGACCCCCGAGTGGCGTGGCGGAACTGGTCGAGAACCCCGTTCCCTCGACTATCACCGCGTAACTCACGAGCGGATTCCCCCGGACGTTCGAGACGTTGACCACCACGTCTGGTGTCTCGAGCACCCAGATGTCCTGTTCGCCCGCCCGGAGTGTCACGGTATCGGGTTCGGAGACGAGTTCGACGGTGGCGTTGCCAGTCCCCGGGTTGTTCGTCAGGACACCACTCGACTCCGGAAGCTCCAGCAGACCGACCGGCCCGGTTGCGAGCGTCAGCACCACGATACAGGCAGCAACCGCGTAGACGACGGCCTGGTCGGCGTCCATCACTCCGCCCTGTGATTCTCGCGGTAATAAAGCCAGCGGGAAACAAACAACAACTGGACTCGCCCCCGCAGTTGCGTGGCCGGCGGACGGTCTGTTCGCCGAGTAGTATAGAATACAAAAGATTTAAACAATGTAAATCTGATTTACTAAACTGAGTATGAAAGATAAACTCTGTAAAAAATGTTCGTCCGACACGTCGGCAGTACATCGCCGTCACCGGTGCAGCGGTGACCGGGGCACTGGCCGGTTGTTCCGGGGGGTCAGACGGAAACAACAGTGCCGGCAGCGACGGTTCCTCGAGAAACGGAAACAACAGTGCCGGCAGTGACGGTTCATCGAGTGACCTGGAACTGCTGGACCACGAGATAGTGCGCGAGCGAGGAGAGTTCGTCACGGAACTGTACGTCGAGGGGCAGGCAGAGAATACGAGCGGCGGTGAGCTCGACTACGCCGAAGTCGAGGTGAAGTTCAAACAGGGGGATGCAGTCGAGAGTAGTTCGCTCGACAACGTGGACGGTCTGAGTGATGGCGAGGTGTGGAACTTCCAGGTGACCTATCTCGGAACCAACGAGGCGGATATCACCGACTACGAAATCCGGGCGGGAACGTCGCTGTAATCCGAGGTGACGGGAGGGTTATGTAACTCTTACAGGATTTGGTCTGTTTCGGCGACCGTCACCGGCAGGGAGACGGCGTCACTCGGAGTCGTCGGTCGTTCCGTACCCCTGTTTTTCGAGACAGGTCCGCATCTCCTCGGCAGAGCCGTGTTTGTGGAGGCGCGTCGGGGTGTCACAGTAGTAGGTGTCGCCGTCGTGTCGGAGTGTCACCTCGTGTTCGCTTCCGAGGAATTCGGTCCGTACGACGACTCGGCGGCCGTTTTCGATCTTCGAGAGCAACTCGCCGACGCGTAGTTCGCCGGCCTCGATGAGAAGCGGGTCCATTACGTGCAGTTCGCGCGCGGGGGTAATCAGCGTGTCGACGGTGACGGGCGCCGGGGTGTCGTCAGACCGCCAGTCCGTCGACGACGATAGCGACGAGCACGAGACCGAGATAGGCGTTGGCGGCGTGGAACGCCCGGAACGCGGCCGCTTCGGTCTGCTCACGGTGGAGGCGGACGACCGCCCACAGGAAGACCGCACCAAGCGCCGTCGACGACACGGCGGTGAGCCAGCCAAGCGGGGTCACCCAGATGAGCGCGGCCGCGGCCGCCAGTGTCGCGCCAAGCCAGAGGAGGATGTGCTTGCGCGTCGTGGTCTCGCCCCGAACCACCGGCATCATCGGGAAGCCACCGCGGGCGTAGTCCTCCTTGTACGCGAGTGCGAGGTTGTAGAAGTGTGCGGGCGTCCAAACAAAGATGAGTCCCGCGAGCAGGAGGCCACCGACGCCGATACGACCGGTGACACCGGCCCAGCCAATCAGTGCCGGCAGTGAGCCTGCCGCGCCGCCGAGGACCGTATTCTGGACGGTGTTTGGCTTGAGCACCAGCGTGTAGACGACGCTGTAAAACAGAATCGCAGTCAACCCCAGCGCCGCGGCGAGTGGGTTCAACTGGAGGAAAAGAGCAGTCGAGAGCGCCGTCAGTGCGAGTCCAAAGACAACGGCGTTGCGCGCCGGAATCTGGTGGGTGACAACCGGACGGTCGTTTGTTCGGGACATCTTCTCGTCGCGGTCACGCTCGAGCACGTGGTTGAACGTTCCGCTCGCACCGATAGCGAGGACACCGCCGCCGAGCGTGAACACGACCGTCCGGACGGTCAGGCCCGAACCCGCGGCGAGGGCCATAGCGGCGGCGGCGACAAGCGAGAGCAACCACATCAGGCGTGGTTTCATCAGGCGGAAGTACGCGAAGCCACGGGCCTTTACTCGCACACCGAGGGGTCGCTCTGCGAGCGGCGTCGCGGGCGAGTGGGCGGCTTCGTCCTCGGCAGGGTCGACGCCGCCAACGCCGAGAGGAGTGTCGGTGCCGCCGGTCTCGCCTTCGAGTTGCCAGGCGAGCCCGGCGACCAGTGTGGCGAAGATACCGAGACCGGTGACGAGATGCAGACCGGGAACGGGCATCCCACCGCCGGAGACGGCGACCCACGCGCCGACACCGACCTGGAGCGGGTACAAGACGAGAGCGAGCAGACACGCAACGCGCACGCGCTGGCTCGCGGTCGACCGGAGTGTGACAACCGCCGCGACGGCGACCAGAGCTCCGACGACGGCCGCCATCGCGTGGTGACCCATCGCGACCAGCACCGACGGCTCCTCGAGCGACCCGGTGCAGGTCGGCCACCCCGAACAGGCCTCTGCCGCGTCGGCCAGCGACGCCGTCGCGCCGACGATAACGAGCAGGTAGACACCGAGTGTTGCCACCGCCAGCCACCCTGTCGTACCCGGTGTGTGCCTGCCCGCGAGCATACGAGGTGGTTCGTGCCAGCGTACTTATGCAGTGCGTTTCTCCTCGGCGACCCTGAATCCCAAAGAGGGCACTGGAACCGTTAGCACACGGTGGTCGGGAACTATTCGATAGTAGACAGACCGAGGGATACTTGCTTCTGTGGGCTGAATCGCTCGTATGATTGTTGTTCCGTTCGACGGGTCAGAGCTCGCCGAGGCAGGGCTGGTGCGGGCCGCTCAGTTCGGAGAGGTGTTCGACACGACGGTCGTCGCCGTGAGTGTCATCCCCGACGGCAACACCGGGTACGCACGCGAGCGCGACTGGCTCGACGAGACCACCGAGTTCGACAGACAGGAGGTCGTCTCGACGCTTCACGAGCAGGTGACCGACATCGCGCCGGGCGTCGAGTTCCAGTACGAACTCGCGGGACGGTCGGCAGCGCCGGGAGCCATCGCCAGCAAAGTCCGGAGTCTCGCAGACCAGAGAGAGGCGACGATGGTCGTCGTCGGCAGCGAGAACGCCGGCCGACTCGTGACCGGCGTCAGCAGCGTCGGCGGCAACATCGCCACCAGCGGCAGTTACGACGTGCTCGTCGTCCGGGACCCGACACCGGCAGAGACGGCCAGAGAACGAGACAGTGCGGGAGACGTCATCGACAACGCCAGGTCGGATTTCTACTTCTGAGAGTCTCCCGGGCAGCGAGTGCAGACGTCCGTCAGCGAACAACGGAGACAGCCCAACTACGTGGCTGTTCGAGCAACAGTCAGTCCGGGTCGAACGCCGGGGGCGACTGTATCACCGACCGCGACACCCCTGTCGGTCGTCGAGAGAGCGTGGAACCCGGCGACGGTCAGTGTCTACGACTGTTCGGGCGGCGGCAACTGTGCAGGGGCGGACTGCCCCGCCGGTGAGCGCAGTCGGTGTCGTGTGCCCCGGTGTCGGCGTCACTCCTCCATCTCGTAGTAGTCGAGTCCCTCCTGCTGGTATGCGGGTGAGGAACTGCGGATAGCGTTTGCGACCTGCTGGAGTTCCATGCCGAGCAAGACGACGATATCACTGATAGAGATGATACCGGCGAGTTCGCCGCTCTCGTCGACGACTGGCGCGCGACGGACGCCGTGCTGGGAGAGCGCCTCGACAGTGTCGTAGATACCCATCGACGCCTCGATTGTCAACAGGTCGTCGTCGAGGAACTGCCTGACCGGGGTCGTCTCCGCGTCGAACTGGTCGTCGAGCAGTGCCTTCGTCAGGTCTCGGTCGGTGACGAGGTCGAGCGGGCGACTGTCTTCGACGATAATCAGTCCCGCCACCTCGTCCTCGTGCATCCGTCGGACGAGTTCTGCAACCGACGTCTCTGGTCCCGCTGTCTCGACGGTTTCCCGTGCGATGTCCATTACTGCCATACCGACCCGTTTCATCCAGGCCCGTACAATAGTTTCGTTTCCCAGCCTCCGGCCGACGGGGGGCTCGTGTCTGGGCCGGACCGAGCACGGCTGCCGGTCCGTTCGTGGTGCCCGGTCGTCGCGTACTCCACAGGGGTTAATTCGCTCAACACCGTAACACGGGGCGATGGCAGACAGCGAGCGCGCGGGAGCGGCAGCGTTCACCGCGCTTGGCGAGTCGGTTCGTGCGGCCCTCTCGGAGCGTGGGTTCCAGACCCCGACAGCGCCACAACGGCGGGCGCTTGGACCGCTCGCCGCGGGCGAGGACGTGCTCGTCGTCGCGCCGACGGGAAGTGGCAAGACCGAGACGGCGATGCTCCCGGTTTTCGACGCGCTGGCCGACGAGGAGCGGTTCGGCGTCGGAGCCCTCTACATCACGCCGTTGCGCGCGCTCAACCGCGACATGCGCGACCGCCTCGACTGGTGGGGCGAGACACTCGGTATCGATATCGACATTCGCCACGGCGACACCACAGACTACCAACGCCAGCAACAGGCAGACGACCCGCCGGACGTGCTCGTGACGACACCCGAGACCCTGCAGGCAATTTTGACCGGCGAGAAACTCCGCCGCGCGCTGGCAGACGTCGAACACGTCGTCGTCGACGAGATTCACGAACTCGCGGTCTCGAAACGCGGCGCACAGCTGTCGGTCGGACTCGAGCGCCTCCGCGAACTCGCCGGACCCCTCCAGCGGGTCGGTCTGTCGGCGACGGTCGCAGACCCCGAGGAGATTGGGCGACTGCTGACCGGCGACCGGGGCTGTACAGTCGTCGACGTGCCCGTCGGTGCGGCGCTCGATATCGACGTGCGGTGTCCGACGGTCACCGACGCGGACGAGGCGCTGGCGCGCGAACTCGTCACCGAACCCGAGATTGCGAGCCACGTCCGGGCGATCGACGAACTCGTCGAGCGCCACGAGGCGACGCTGGCGTTCGTCAACACCCGTCAGACCGCGGAGGCACTCGGGTCCCGGCTCAGGAAGTACGGCACCGACCTGGGCATCCACCACGGCTCGCTCGCGAAGGAGTCACGCATCGACGTCGAGTCGCGGTTCCGCGAGGGTGACCTCGACGCGTTGTTGTGTACGTCGTCGATGGAGTTGGGAATCGACGTCGGTCACGTCGACCACGTCATCCAGTACAACAGTCCCCGGCAGGTGACCCGCCTGCTCCAGCGAGTCGGCCGCGCCGGTCACCGCGAGGACAGCGTCTCCCGGGGGACGATTCTCGCCAGCCATCCCGACGACGTGCTCGAGTCGCTGGTCATCGCCCGTCGTGCGGGCGAGGGCGCGGTCGAACCCGCGGCCATCCACCACGGCAGTCTCGACACCGTCGCCAACCAGATTGCGGGGCTGGTGATGGATTTCGGCGAGATTCGGGCGGCCCGTGCACACCGGATACTCACCCGTGCGTACCCGTTCTGTGAGGTCGACGAAACCCGGTTCAAAGAGGTCGTGCGCGAACTCGCAGACAACCGCGTGGTCTGGCTCGACGAAGACGAGGATACAATCGAGAAACGCCGCGGGACGTGGCAGTACTTCTACCGCAATCTCTCGATGATTCCCGACGAGACGACATACGACGTCGAGGACGTGGCGAGTGGCCAGCGCGTGGGCACACTCGACGAGCGTTTCGTCGTCAACTTCGCCAAACCGGGTGAGGTGTTCGTCCAGCGCGGCGAGATGTGGCGCATCACCGAGGTCGACGAGGACGAGGAACGGGTGACAGTGTCGCCAATCGAGGACCCCGCCGGTGAGGTCCCCTCCTGGACCGGGCAGGAGATTCCGGTCGCAGGGCCGGTAGCGGCGGCCGTCGGCCGACTCCGTGGTGTCGCCGGCCAGCAACTCCGCGCCGGCGGGTCACCGCCGTCCGTGGCGCGCGACGTCGCCGGACGGTACGACGTCGACTCCGACACCGTCGAGACGGGGCTGGCACAACTGGAGGAGCAGGTATCCGGCGGTCACCCCGTTCCGACCGACGAGACTGTCGTCGTCGAAACCCGGGGCGACTCGGTCGTCGTCAACGCCTGTCTGGGACACGAGACAAACGAGACGGTCGGTCGGGTGCTCTCGGCACTGCTCGGTCAGCAGACGGGGTCGAGTGTCGGACTGGAGACCGACCCCTACCGAATCGAACTCGACGTGCCGGCGGGCGTGAGTGGCCGCGACGTACTCGACGTGCTCGAGAGCACCGACCCGGAGCACGTGCCCGAGATTGTCAAACTCAGCCTCAAAAACGCCGACGCACTGAAGTTCAAGATTGCGCAGGTGGCGACCTCCTTTGGCGCGCTCAAGTCCTGGCGCGGGTCCGGAGGGTTCGGCAAGCGACGACTGCTCGAAGCACTCGAGGGGACACCGGTGTACGACGAGGCCGTTCGCGAGTTGCTCCACGAGGAACTCGCCGTCGACAGCGCGAGCAACGTGCTGACGGCGATTCAGTCCGGCGAACTCGCCGTCGAGACTGTCGGCGGGCACACACCAGTCGGCACCGGCGGGCGCAGTTCCGGTCGAGAACTGCTGACACCCGAAAACGCCGACGCGAGCGTCATCCACACCGTCAAAGAGCGCATCCAGAACGACCGGGTCATCCTGTTTTGCTTGCACTGTCAGGACTGGCAACGGACGAAACCGGTGCGACGCGTCGACGACCAGCCACGGTGTCCGTCCTGCGAGTCGACGATGGTCGCCGCGCTCAACCCCTGGGACGAGGAAACCGTCGCCGCGGTGCGCGCCTCCGAGAAAGACGACGAACAGGAGAAACGCACCGAACGCGCCTACCGGGCCGCCAGTCTGGTCCAGAGCCACGGCAAGCAGGCCGTCATCGCGCTCGCGGCACGGGGTGTCGGACCACACAACGCCGCCCGTATCATAAACAAACTCCGCGAGGACGAGGACGAGTTCTACCGTGACATCCTCGCCCGCGAGCGTGAGTACGCCCGAACGCGCTCGTTCTGGGAGTGAACACGGCCGGTTACAGTTCACCCTTCGTGCTCGGGGCGTCGCTCCGGCGGTCGTCGACCCGTGTCGCGTCGTCGAGTGCTCGCGCCAGTGCTTTGAACAGCGCCTCTATCTCGTGGTGTGCGTTCTCTCCCTCGACGGTCGCGTGCAGTGTCAACCCCGCGTTGGTCGCCAGCGAGCGCAGGAAATGCCGGGCCATGTGGCTGGTCATCCCACCGACTGTCGGTTCGGAGAACGCTCCCTCGAAGGCGAAGTAGGGGCGGCCGCTGATATCGAGGACGACGCCGGCGCGTGCCTCGTCCATCGGCACCTGTCGGTCGGCGAAGCGACCGATAGCCGCGCGGTCGCCAAGCGCCTCGTCGAGTGCCTGTCCGAGCGTGATGGCGACGTCCTCGACGGTGTGGTGGTCGTCGATACCGAGGTCGCCCTCACAGTCGACCGCGAGGTCGAACAGACCGTGGGTGGCAAACGAGGCGAGCATGTGGTCGAAGAATCCGATTCCGGTCTCGACTGCCGCGTCGCCGTCGCCGTCGAGCGCGAGCGTGACCTCGATGTCGGTTTCGGCGGTTTCGCGGGTGACTGTCGCCGTTCGGTCGCTCATACTCGGTCTCTGTCGGCGCGCCTATATCACGGTTGCGCCCGAGTGGTGTGGAGACACTGCTGCGGTGTGTGCCGTCTCGCCGCTCGTCCGGACTCTGCCCTCCTGTGCATTTATTACTCGTCGGCCGGAATCAAAGGTGTATGGATTTCAGTCTGACGCCAGAACAGCAACAAATCACCGAGATGGTCGGGGAGTTCGCCGACGAGGAGATCGTGCCACGCGCGGCGGAGATCGACGAGAACGACGAGTTTCCCTGGGACCTGGTCGACCAGATGGCCGAACTCGGTCTGATGGGGATGCCCATCCCCGAGGAGTACGGCGGCGCGGGATTGGATTACCACGCCTACGCGAACGCACTCACCGAAATCTCCCGGGGCAGTGGCGGACTCGGGACCGTCGTGGCGGCACACATCTCGCTGGCCTGTAACATGGTCTACGAGTTTGGCACCGAGCGCCAGCGCGAGGAGTACCTGGTGCCACTGGCCGAGGGCCGCGAGGTGGGCGCGTTCGCGCTCTCGGAGGCCGGCGCGGGCAGCGACGTGCCCTCGATGGAGACCACCGCCAAGCGCGGCAGCTCGGGACGGGGGTCGGCCGGGCCGGAGGCGGCGCGGGAGGGTGACGGGTACGTTCTCGACGGCGGCAAACTCTGGATATCGAACGGGTCGGTCGCCGACACCGTCGTCGTC
>CAZHPM010000052.1:0-14871 GCA_964534485.1 uncultured Halobacteriales archaeon | reverse complement strand
AGATGGCGATCTTCGAGTAGTTGACGTCGCCGGTGAGTTCGGTCTCGTCCTGGTTTTTCTTGTCCTTTGGCTCGAAGGTCTCGACGGCCTGGCGCTTGTTCTCGTCGGCCAACAGCCGAATCACCTCGACGTGGTTCTCGAGGACGGCCTGCAGGTTGTCGTCGTAGTGAGCCAGCAGTTTGTCCATGTAGAACTCGCTGGCCGGGTCGAGAGACTGCTCGTTACGAATCGTGTACGGCGCGTCGACTCGCTCGTTGAGGTCCTCGACGATGGGGTCGCGCTGTTCCTGTGGCAACAACACGATCGGGTCCTGGTTCATCGGCGACCGGACGACGTTGTCACCGGGGTCCTGGTCGGGGATGACCTCACAGAGGTCGGTCCAGCGGAACGTGTACATCCGGCCCGCGTCCGTGCTGGTGTAGTCTTCGAAGTACTTCCGAATCTGTGAGTCGAACGCGGATTTGCCCGACCCGACCGGTCCGAGCAGGAGGAGGATTCGCCGCTCGGGACCGAGTCCTCGGGCGCCCGACTTGACCTTGTTGACGAACTCGTGCATCGCGTTGTGGATGACCCGACCGTAGAAGGTGTTCTCGCCGTCGTTCAGCGGGTCCTCCGAGGCCAACTTGTACTCGACGACGCCTGCTTCCTCGTCGTACTCGCTGCCGTAGTAGTCGAACATGTCCGCGACACGCTGGTGTGCGCTGCGGGCAATCTTCGGGTCCTCGTACAGTTGCTCCAGATACCAGTCGAACGACCGTGTCTGACGCAGGTCGCTCGGTATCGTCTCTCGGTACTCCTCGCTCAGTGATTCGAGGGTTGGGGTGCGTTCACTCATTGTAAACTGTGGGTGTTGCTGGCCGGTCGCGCTGTGGCGTCCGGTCGGTTGTCGCGTCGGTCGCGCTCTCGAAACTGGTTCGGTCCGTCTGGACCGTGCTGTGCTCGTCGCGTCCGCCCGGCGTCTGCGCGGACTGACCCGGCCCGCGCCGTCGGAACCGTCGACCACCCGCTTCGCCCGCGTCGGAGAACCAATCGGTAGCCGTCTGCTCTGTCGCCCGTCTGAACGTACTCCGGACTCGCGTCGTCGGCACGACCCGGAGTCGGTCTGTCGGCGTGGTCTTTCGTGACATGCGCATTCATACCATGGTGGGGACCGGCGGCCGTCTGCTCGAACTGGCGTGTTTGAGCCAGAATCCGCGTGGCCTACTGCAGTTACCGGTACTATCTACTGTAGAAGTCCTACACGTATATAAATTTGCTTACCCCAGGGGGCCACGGGGGGGAACCAGCGAACAGACCACACGACGGAACGGGGTTCGACCGCCCGCTGTGTGCGTCTGCGACGGGGTGCTCGCCGGTGGTGTCGCGCCGTCCAGAAGACAAAAAGAACAGGTGTTCGCGCCGTGTAGTCGCGGTGATGACCGTCTCAGAAGCAGAACTCGAAGACCGTCTCGGCGAGATAGAGGACCCCATGATCGGCGACGATATCGTCTCGCTCGGACTGATAAACGACCTCACGGTGAAAAACGGAACTGCCCACCTCTCACTGGCGTTCAACACGCCGTACGCGCCGGCAGAGATGGCGCTGGGAACCGAGATTCGCGAGGTGGTCTCCGACGCGGGACTCGAACCGGTACTCGACGCCACCGTCACCGCACAACAGGGCTTCGACGAGGAGGTGTTTCCGAACATCCGGAACGTAGTCGCGGTTGCCTCCGGAAAGGGCGGTGTCGGAAAGACCACCGTCGCGGCGAATCTCGCCTCGGGACTGGACCAACTCGGCGCGCGTGTCGGACTACTGGACGCGGATATCCACGGCCCGAACGTCCCCCGGATGCTCCCCGTCGAGGAGGAACCGACCGTCACGGGCGACGAGGAACGCCTCATCCCCGCGGAATCGGACGGCGTGAAACTGATGAGCATGGGCTTTCTCATCAAGAACCAGGACGACCCCGCGATTCTCCGCGGTCCGATGGTCAACAACGTGATGACCCACTTCCTCGAGAACGTCGAGTGGGGGACGCTTGACTATCTCGTCGTGGACCTGCCGCCGGGGACGGGCGATGCGTCGCTCGACCTGCTCCAGTCGCTGCCGGTCGCCGGCGCGGCAATCGTCACGACACCCCAGCAGATGGCCGTCGACGACGCCCGAAAGGGGCTCCGGCTGTTCGAGAAACACGACGCGCCCGTGCTCGGACTCGTCGAGAACATGAGCACGTTCCACTGTCCGACCTGCGACGACACCCACGACCCCTTTGGCGACCGGGGCGCGGAGGTAATCGCGGAGGACTACAACGTCGAGGTTCTGAGCAAGTTACCAATCCATCCGGATTTCGGTGCCGACGGCACCGAGGCCCCCGTCGTCAAGAACGACGACAGCCCGGTCAACGGCGTCACGGTCGAACTGGTCGAGCGCATCGTCGACCGGGTCGGCGAGGTCAACCGCCGGAAGATCGACAACCGGATACAGAGCGTCGACGGCAGTTCGGCGTTTGGCGACCAGCCCTCGGGCACCGCCCGCCTCAACACGCAGAGCGGTGGCCCCGGTGGGGGTGGCGGACCCGGCGGTGGCGGCGGTCTCGGCCTCTGAGACAGGAGACTCGCGCGCCGCTACGAATCAGGCCTCCCGCTCCCGGAGAAAGGGAACGGAGACATCGCGGCCGGCGAGGTGTGCGTTGAGTTTCGCGGCGGCGGGGGACTCCCGCACGTCGCTGTCGTCGTACCCCGCGTTCTCGAAGCTCTCGGTCACCCAGCGCTGCCCGCGGAGGTTGAACTTCTGGTGGTAGGACTCGGCGAGATGGAACCCCGAGAGTGACTCGATGCGGGTCTCGATTTCCTCGGGGTCGTCCCCGTTCGCGTCGAGAAACGACACCAACTGCGCGCGCTGGTCGTCGGTCGCGGTGAAGATGATACTCTGGTACTGGCGTTTCGCCGCCTGCCGGCGGGGACTGTACGCCTCGAAGGCCTCTCCGAGGAGGTCGGCAAACGACACGCTCCGGGGGTCGTAGTCGACCTGGACGACTTCGGTGTGGTCGCCGAGTGTCTCGTATGAGGGGTCGGGTTTCGTCCCGCCGGCGTACCCCACCCGCGTCCGGACGACGCCGTCGACTGCGCCGAAGGTTGCGTCTGGCCCCCAGAAACAGCCGAGGCCGAACGTCGCTGTCTCCGTGTCGGTCGGGGCCTGCTCGTCGTACTCCCGGAGCACCGTCGGCGTCAGCGCACTGGCGTCTGTCGGGCCTGTCATACCGTCTCGTTGGTGACAGACGGCAATAACGCTGTGGGGAGTCCGCGTGTGGCCGTGGACTGCGCGTCTGTCCCCGTCACCGCTGGAACGGGGCTCCTCGAACTGCCGGCGGTCGGCACCGACAGCGAGTGTAGTCCGTGTGGTCGCCAGTCGCGTGCCGACAGGAGCGACCGGCCGAAACCGTCGCATATCTCCGCTTGGCCGAATCGCTCTACTCCGCGTCGCGGTGTTCGTCGAGTGCCTCCGCAACCGAGAGGTCACCGACCGCGACGCGGCGGGCGAGGGCAGTGTCGATAGCCCGGTTTCGCTCGCTTTGCTTGCGCGACTGGTCTTTGATGCGTTTCAGTTCGCCGGCGGTCGGTTGTACGTCGCGTGACTCGATGCGCTCACCCTCGCGCCGTGCGATGTTCGCGGCCGCGAGCAGGTCGCCGGCACCCCGTGTGCCGGCACCGAGATACGGCGTCGTCCCCGTCTCGTCGACGAGTTCGACCGGGACGGAGAGACTGTCGACGATGCGAGCGCCGACCAGTCGTGCGCCGTCGCCCACGCGCACGAGTGGGTCCGCCGCGTCCGCGGTTTCCTCCTCAACGACCGCCGGCACGCGCTCCGGGGAGACCTGGAACGCCGCGACGACGGTGTCTCCCGAGAGCACCGCGATACCGGGGTGTTCGCCCGGGTCGATACCGACGACGGTCTGCCCACCCGTATCCCGCACCGCGGTGACAGCCGCATCGACGGCCTGTCGTGGCTCTGTCGGTCTCGCCTCGACGACTGTCACGTCGGCTGGAACGTCTGTCGGGCGTTCGCCGTCGGAGACGACGGCTACCTCCGTCTCCGCCGGCAGAGGTTCCCCCTCCTCGACGGTGGTGAACGGAACCTCGCGCGCCCGCAACTCGGTGACCAGTTCGTGGTAGACCTCGAAATCCGCCGTGGCGACGACAATCACTTCCGGGTGTTTGGCCGTCCAGAACTTATATTATCGGCCCGCGCTCGTGCTGGTGCCCCGCTCAGAACCGGTAGGTGTCGACGCCGTCTGGCATGTCGCTGCTGCCGGGGATGTTGTCCGGTCGGCTTCCGTCCGTGACGTCGGCGGCACACTCGACACAGTAACCGGTTGTCTCGTCTGCGTGTCTCTCGCAGACGAGTTGGCCACACCGGTCACAGCTCTGTTCGGCGGTTCTCGTGGTGCAGAGTTCGCACGGTGTCGAGACACTCATACCTGAGTGTATGCTGTCCAGCGGTTTCAACCTGCTGCCGACTGCCCGGTGTCTGGACCTGTGGCAGAATCCCAGTCTGTCACTCGGTTATTCAAACGGGATTCAATCGTGAAAATGTCCGGTTTTAATGTATTTACTGGATGAATATCCGATAGAGACGGTGACTACCAACCAGTTGTTCAGGCATCGACTGTGCGCCGGCGGTTCGGTGACACGGAGCGCCGGGTGGGGTATCGAGCGATGAGTCGTGGACGAGACACAGTCGTCCGGTGTAGGAGTTGTGGGAGCATCTACGCCGCCTACTACACCTCGGGGGAGGAACTCGTCACTCCCGGTGGGCAGTACTGTCCGAAATGCGACAACGGGCAGTTCTCGGAACTCTCGGCGCAGGGAGAGTGACGTGTCGCGGGCGGCCCGCGTGTCGTCTCAGGCCAGCGCACTCCCCGCCCGGATAATCTGTTTCTCGCCAAAGGCCGGCCCGACCAGTTGCAACCCGACGGGCAGACCATCGTCAGTCTCGCCCGCCGGCACGGAGATGGCGGGCAGGTTGGCGAGGTTGACCGGCGTCGTGTTGGCGTCGGCGAGGTACATCTTCAGCGGGTCGTTGAGGCTCTCGCCGCGCTCGAAGGGTGGCACCGGCATCGTCGGCGACGCGAGCACGTCGGCCTCCGACAGTGCCTCGTCGAAGTCCCGCGCGACCCAGGCGCGGGCGTCCTGTGCCTTCTTGTAGTACTTGTCGTGGTAGCCCGCCGAGAGGGCGTAGGTTCCGAGCAGAATCCGGCGTTTGACCTCCTCGCCGAAGCCGTCTTCACGGGCCTGTGCGAACGTGTCGTTCCAGTCACCGTCGTAACCGCCAGAGACCCCGTACCGGACACCGTCGAAGCGGGCCAGATTCGACGACGCCTCCCCCATCGCGATTACGTAGTACGCCTCGACGGCGTACTCGACGCTTGGCAGTTCGACCGTGTGGTACCTCGCACCCTGCGACTCGAGGTCGTCGAGCGCGTCCCAGAACGTCTCGACGACGCCCTCGTCTGCGCCCTCCAGAAGCTCCGTCGGGACACCGATTTCGAGGCCCTCGACGTCGCCGTCGGCCGCCGCGGCGTACGCGTACGCCTCCCCGTCGCCGGTCTGTTCGCGGGCGTCGCGTGTCGTCGCGTCGCGCTCGTCCGGCCCCGCAATCACCTCGAGTAACTCTGCCGCGCCCTCGACCGTGGGCGCGAGCGGGCCGACCTGTTCGAGACTGTTGGCGTAGGCGACCAGTCCGTACCGCGAAACCAGCCCGTAGGTGGGTTTGAGACCGACGACACCACAGAACGCCGCGGGACAGCGGACCGAACCACCGGTGTCGGTTCCCAGCGCGAGGTCGGCGTCGCCCGCCGCGACGACCGCCGCCGACCCGCCCGAGGAACCACCGGGGACGTGCCCCGGCGCGGTGGGGTTGTCTGTCGCCCCGAACGCCGACGTCTCGGTGGTCGTACCCATGCCGAACTCGTCCATGTTGGTCTTGCCCGGCACCTCCGCGCCGGCCTCGCGCAGGCGCTCGACGACCGTCGCGTCGTACGGCGGAACGTACTCTTCGAGCATCGCCGACCCGCAGGTCGTCCGGACGCCCGCTGTCGAGATGTTGTCCTTTACTGCGACCGTCCGGCCGGCGAGTGGACCCTCGCCCCCGCTCGCAATCTCCGCCTCTGTGATGTATCCGTTGTAGCTCATCGTGGTGTTGTAACGGCGAGGGCAGAATCAGGAGACGCGTGGCCCCTTGAACCGACCGTCCTCGGCCTCGGTTGCGTTCTGGAGTGCCGTCTCCTGGTCGAGACTCTCCCGTACCTCGTCGGGGCGCATCACGTTCGTCAGGTCGGGTTCGTCCTCGACCTGTGGGACCTCGTCGAGTGTCTCGAAGTACGCGAGAATGTCCGCAAACTGCTCGGCGAACTGCTCGCGTTCGTCGCCGGTGAGTGCGACCCGTGCGAGTCCCGCAACGTGTTCGACCGTGTCGGCGTCGACCGTCTCGGCGTCGGCGGCGTTCTCAGTCATACCTGTCTGGAGTGGCCTCCCGGGAGTAAGCGTTTCGACTGCGACGGCGACCCGTTGGGGCACTTTACTCGCCGGTCGGGGAGGGCACAGACCAGTTTGGCACGCGCGAAACACCGTTATCTGTGGCGTTCGCGCGCGGCGGCGACGACCAGCGGGAGCGTGATGGTGGCGTCGGCGTAGACAGAGACGTTGCGGGCGTCGGCTTCGAGTTTCCCCCACGAGCGGGCCTCGTCGAGTGTCGCGCCCGAGAGACCACCTGTCTGTGGCGGGTCCATCGTCAACTGGACGCCGTAGTCGTAGGCCCCCGGCACGACGAGCATCGTCTGGAGCACGTAGTTCTTCGGGACACCGCCGCCGACGACCATCGCGCCGGCCCGCTCGCTCTCGTATGCGATGTCGTTCAGCCCCTGCATATCTGCGAGTGCGTCGAGCGAGAACTCCGTGAGCTGGCTGTGGAGCCAGGCCTGGAGTCCCAGCACCGAGTCCTGCACGGCCGGACAGTACACCGGCACGTCCTGCTCCGTGGCCACTGCGGCGATACCGGGGTCCTCGTCGACGTTCTCGCGGTCGTTGACCGCGGCGTTTGCCCGTCCCAACTGGTCGAGGAACCGCTGGATGCTGACCGTTCCCTCCAGTTCCGGGAAGACTTCCTCGCGGAGGTGTGTCTCGAAGGTGACAAAGTGCTCCTGTGGGAGATAGACGTCGTAGATGCGGTCGACACCCTCCTCTCGCAGGCGCTCGTCGTGCTCGCGGCGACTCCGGCCCTCCGAGTCCTCGCGGCCGTGGTGGTGTTTCCCGCCGATAGCCTCGATACTGTCGTGGGTGAGCGTCGCACCCGTGGTGACGAGTGCGTCTATGTGGCCGTCACGGAGCAGGTCCGCGACGATACGGCGCATCCCGGCGGGAACCATCGCGCCGGCGAGACCGAAGACGTTCGTCACGTCGTCCGCGAGCATCTCCGCGTAGATGTCGGCGGCCTCGTGGAGTCGTCCGGCACCGAGTCCGGCGTTGCCGTACTCCGCGAGGAGGTCACCAACAGTCATCTCGCCGTCGAGGGTAACGTGTCCAACCGGGTCGTGGTCGAACTCCGTGCGCTCGGTGTCGTCTGCCATTGGCGGTGTTCCGCCGCGTGGACCTTTTATCCCGTCGGTCCGGCCGAGGGCGACGACGTTCTCCTGTGTTGTCATAATCTTTCACAACGATTAAGTCAGTGTAGCCACTCTGAAATATCCAATGGCGGTCGATTCGCCGGTGTGGCTCTCGTATGTCACTATTCTCGGAGCCACGCTGTTGGCGCAGGCCGGTGTCGCCTCCTGGGTGTACCGGCACCAGCGCGACGAGAGCGGGTCAACCTGGTTTCTCTTGATGGTCGGGGCGGGTGTCGTCTGGGTTCTTCCGATGTTGCTGGTGCTGGTAGTGCCAGTAGAGAGCGTACAGATGGTCGCGTACGGTGTCGGGCACCTGGGTATCATCCTCACCGTCACCGCGTTCATCGTGTTCGTCTCCACGTACACCGGTGCCGGCTACCACCGCAACCGGGTGCTCCAGGCCGGTCTCGTCGGGATTCTTCTCGCGTACGTCGTCCTCGCGGTAACGAGTGTAGACGCGTTGACCGACGTCGGTGCGTTGGGGGTTCTCGAACACGACCTGATATTCGAGAGTTTCCGGCAGAGAGACGAACCGTTCTCGTATCTCGGCATAACTCGCGGGCCGGCCTACCAAGTGATATCACTCCTGGTTCAGTTGCCCGTCTTCTACGCCAGTTACCGGCTGGCGGGGCATCTGCTGATGACACAGCGACGCAGTGGTATTCAACTCGCGCTGTTCGTCGTCGGCGCGTTCTCGATTATCGCGGTCGAGTACGTCGACCAGTTGACCACCGTCCTGCCGGCAACGGGGTTTCCGAACGCGACACTCGGAATGTTCGCCTTCTACATCTGTACCTCACTCTCGCTGTTCCGGTTCAGACTGCTCAACGCCAAACCGGTTGCGCGAAACACCGTCATCGAGGACCTCAGGAGTCCGGTGCTGGTCGTCGACGGTCAGAACCGCGTCGTCGACTACAACGAGGCGGCGACAGGTATCTGGTCGGAACTCCCCGAGCAGACCCCGGAGTCGTTTGCCGTGACCTGTCCGGAACTCGCCGACAGTATCGACCTCGAAACCCTCGGCAGGGAGTCGACGACGAGGATCACTCTCTCACGAGACGAACAGCAACGCGAGTACTCCGTGACGGTTTCCCCGGTCACAGTCGGAAACGAGATAACCGGCTGGCAGTCGGTACTGTTGCGCGATATCACGGAACTACAGCAGTCTCGCACACAGCTGGAGGCACAGAACGAGCGCCTCAGCAACGTCGCCTCGACCATCTCACACGACCTCCGGAACCCCATCAACGTCGCCGCGGGTCACATCCAGTTACTCGAGTCGAAACTCGACGACGAGAACCTGCGCACACACGTCGCAAAGACCCGCGACGCCCACGAGCGGATGCTCGACATCATCGACGACATTCTGACAATCGCCCGCGAGGGTGAAACTGTCGACCAGACAGAGCGAGTGGACCTCGACACGGCCGCCCGGAGTGCCTGGAGCAACGTGACGACAGAGTCGGGGACGCTCACAATCGAGAGCAGTCGCAGTTTCCGGGCCGACCGGAGCAAACTCCTGACCATCTTCGAGAACCTGTTCCGGAACGCGTTCGACCACGGGCCAGAGGACGTCGAGGTCACTGTCGGGGCGACGGAGGCCGGGTTCTACGTCGCAGACGACGGTCCCGGCATCTCCGAGAACCTCCACGACAGTATCTTCGAGTTCGGGTATACGACCGGCGACGACGGAACCGGACTCGGACTCGCAATCGTCCAGACGATGGCACAGTCCCACGGCTGGACGGTCGAACTTGACGAGAGCTACGACGAGGGTGCACGGTTCGTCGTCACTGGCGTCGTAGACGCCCCGGAACACCGGGAGAACGCCGGAGCACCCGCGTGAGCACCACGCCTGCGCCGACACCGACACTGGCGGAATATTTATAATAGGCGCAAAATAAAGTACAATCAATGCCAGGCCGGCTACAGACAGGTATCGACGTTCTCGACCGCAAAATCGAAGGCGGGATACCAGCCGGCAGTATCGTCGTGCTCTCGGCGAGTCCGGCGAGTCAGGCCGAACTGTTCCTGTACGAACTCACGGCGACACGGGGGACGCTGTGGATGTCGCTCAACCGGAGTTCCGAGGCGGTCAGTGACAGTATCGCAAACACCCCCGTCGAGACCGGTGACCCGACAGTCCGGCACATCACCGGCGAGGCACCGCTGGACAACGCCGGCAAACTCGTCAGTGCGCTCCCGGAGACATCGAATCTCATCGTCGACCCCGTCGACGTGCTCGAAGCGCAGGAACCACGCTCCCGGTTCCGGAGTTTCCTGAACGACCTCCAGAATCACATCTTCAACACCGGCAGTCTGGCGATTATGCACTGTCTCGACGGGCAGAGTGTCCCGCCGCTCCGGGACACGACCGAACACTTCGCCGACATCGTCTTTCACCTCGAAACCGACATCGAGGGCGACGAAATCGACAACCGACTCGCGATTCCGAAGTTCCGCGGCGGTCGGGCCCCGACCGACACTATCAAACTCGAACTCGCCGACGAGGTCTCGATCGACACGACCCGCGACATCGCGTGACCGTCGCTACCGGTTCGTGACTCCGCGACGGGCCACAACAGTCAAGTTCTCGGCGGTTCGTCTTGGGGGTATGCTGTGTGCCGGTCGAACTGTGTCGGAGTCACCGGCCAGCAGCGCGTCTGTACTCCCGAAGCGATGACACGACTCGGAGCGGACGTGGCATCTCCGTTTCGGGTCGTCGCCCGTCTCCCCGACCGCGAGCGGTGAGTCCGCCCCACTCGCTCTCGACTGTAAACCCGAACACCGATTACCGACCGCGAGAACCACCATCTATGACAGAGCCGACATTCGCCGGCGTGTACCCTGCGATGTGCACGCCGTTCGACGAGGACCACAGCATCGACTTCGAAACACTCCGCGCAGACGCCCGGCGACTCGAAGCCGCTGGCGTCGACGGACTCGTCCCGATGGGGTCGACCGGCGAGTCTGCGACGGTCAGTCACGACGAACACATCGAGGTGGTCGAGGCCGTCGTCGACGCCGTCGACATTCCCGTCGTCGCCGGCAGCGGGTCGAACAACACGAGCGAGGCGCTGGAACTCTCCCAGCGGGCCGTCGACGCCGGCGCCGACGCGTTGCTTCTCATCTCGCCGTACTACAACAAACCCGAACAGGAGGGTTTTCTCGACCACTACCGGACGATTGCCGACACGGTCGAACTCCCACAGATCGTCTACAACGTCCCCTCGCGAACGGGGCAGAATATCGCCCCGGACACGGTGGTCGAACTCGCCGGACACGAGAACGTCCGGGGGTACAAGGCCGCCGGCGGCGACCTGAATCAGGTCGGCGAAATCGCCGAACGGACCCGCGAGGAGACGTTCGACGTGCTCTCGGGAAACGACGGCGAGACGCTCCCGATTCTCTCTGTCGGGGGCACTGGCTGTATCAGTGTCGCGGCCAACGTCGAACCGGAGCGGGTGTGTGACCTCGTCCGGGCGGCACTCGAGGGTGACTTCGACCGCGCCCGCCAACACCACCACGAACTGGGCCCGCTGTTTCGCGCGCTGTTCTGGGAGACCAACCCGATTCCGGTGAAAGCCGCGCTCGAGATTCGCGGCCACGGGTCGGGACGGCTCCGCCCGCCGCTGACGCAACTCGGCGAGCAGAACCGCGAGCGCCTCGAACAGGTACTGTCCGGTTACGAAACCACGGAGGCAGAACAGTGACCACAGTCGGGATTCACGGCGCCGCCGGTCGGATGGGACGGACACTCATCGAGACCGCCGCCGGGCGCGAGGAACCGACAGTCAGTTTCGGTGTCCACACCGAGGCCGACACCGACCTCGACACACCGATTTACGCCACCGGAGAGACCGAGACGGCACTCGCCGAGCACGACCCCGACGTGGTGGTCGATTTCAGTGTGCCCGACGCGACGACGGCCCTCGCCCGGTCGTGTGCCGACGCCGGCGTTGCACTCGTCGTCGGCACCACCGGGTTCGAGGAGGAGTCGCTGTCGGTGTTGCAGGAGGCCAGTTCCGCCGTGCCGGTGCTGAAGGCGACGAACTTCTCGCGGGGTATCCAGGGGTTGTTGCGGGCGCTCGAACCCGCAGTCGAGGCGCTGCCGGGGTACGACATCGAGGTGGTCGAAACCCACCACAACAACAAGCGCGACGCGCCCAGCGGGACCGCGAAAACCATCCTCGAGCGTATCGGCGACTACCGCGAGTTCGACACCGTCGCCGGCCGTGAGGGTATCCAACCCCGCGAGGACGACGAGATAGGGATGCTCGTCCGGCGGGCGGGCGACCTGCGTGGCGAACACGAGGTGTTGCTCGCCGGCAACGACGAGGCGTTGACACTCACCCACCGCGCCGAGAGTCGAGCGGTGTTCGCCGCCGGCGCACTCGACGCCGCCGTCTGGCTGGCAGACAACGAACCCGGCTGGTACTCGTTTGCCGACGTCGTCGACGAGTGAGAACAGTCAGTAGGTGTTCATCTCGCGCAGACGGTTGATTCGTTCCTCGGTCGGTGGGTGTGTCGAGAACACCTTCTGGAGGAAGTTACCGCTCGTACCGAAGATACAGAGCGCGTTGACCGTCTCCTCGCCTTTCATCTCCTTTCCTTTCGAGGTGGCGCTGATTTTCTCCAGTGCGCGGGCCATCGCGTCGGGGTTGTTGGTGTAGGTTGCGGCGTCCTCGTCGGCGACGTACTCGCGGTACCGCGAGATAGCCAGCACGAAAATCATCACGAGCATCTGTGCGATCTGTCCGAGAATCATACCGACGATGTAACTCGCGATGTTGTTCTCGCCGCCGAAGATGTAGGCGAACTGGACGACGATACCGACCATCGAGGCGATTGCCTGACCAACGACCATCATCACGACGTCGCGGTTCTTTATGTGTGCGAGCTCGTGCGCGACGACACCCTCCAGTTCGTCGTGTTCGAGGACGTCCATTATCTCCCGCGAGACGACGACGACTCCGGCACCTTTCCGGCCAACGGCAAAGGCGTTTGGTACACCCATCTCCGCGACCATCAGCCGGGGCTTCTCGATACCCATCTCTCGGGAGAGCTGTTCGACAGACTGGTGGACCCTGCCGTAGTCGTATCTGCCCTCGCGGCGTTCGGGCATCTCCTCGGCACCGACACTCCGGAGTGCCATCCACTTACCGAACTTGTACTGGAAGCCGACGAAGCCGATACTCCCGAGCAGGACCAGCGCGAGTATCGTCGTCCCGCCGCCAAAGGTGTAAAAAACCACGCCGGCGAGAGCCGCGTAGAAGCCAAACAGGATACTTCCTGCCAGCGCCATCCGAATCTTGAGACCGTTGTGTCCGACCATTGTACAAGGAGATTGGCCGTGCACGCACAAAAACCCAACTGTTCCGGGCAGCAGGAGTACACGGCCGGGTGGCAGAGGTCCGGGCGCGGGAATTGAACCCACGTCTTGGGCACCACAAGCCCAAAGGATACCACTACCCCAGCCCGGACACGCACCCGAAAATTTCCCGGCAAAAGTCATAGGCGTTTCGGACTGTGCTCTGCCGGTCCCGTCGGCACAACCGCAACTGGTCGTCTCAGTCCCCGCCGGTCGCGGCGCGGATCTCGGCGACGGTGGCGTCGGTTTTGAACGTCGTCCCGCCGTAGTGGGTTCGCGAGGCGGCGTGGCCGTCTGCCCGCAGTTGCGCCAGAAAGTCGGCCATCCCCGTCGCCGGTCGGGTCCAGCGCTTGCACAGGCGGTGCTGGTCGTAGTGTGTCGGTTCGTCGAGTTCGGCGGCGAGTGTCCCGAGCAACTCGCGGACCTCCCCGGCGGTTCCGAGGTCCTCACTCACCGCGTCGGCGACACGTTCGAGGAACCCGTGCTCGCTGGTGGCGCCGAGCCAGACCGGACCGGCGGTTTCGACCCCGTAGCCGCAGTTGTGACACTCCGCGGGCGGGTCGGCGGTCAGTCCCCGGCCGGTCGTGCGGGCCAGACAGTGCTCGCAGTGGTGGATGTACCCCAGTCCCTCGAGGGCGTTGTTCGCGACGGTCGCGCCGCGGTCGAGGTCGAGGTAGGTCCGGACGTAGTGTTTCGTTGCGTGGGTCGCCAGCGGTCGCGGGGCGACGTCGTAGCGTGCTCCCGTCCGGACGAGCGCCCCGAGCAGGACGCGGACACCCATCTCGGCGTGGTACTCGGTGTTTCGCGGGACCGCACTGTACGAACGGACGCCGCTCTCGAAGTGGGCCCCACACAGCGGCGCGGTGTCGGTGGCGGTCACACAGAGCAGGTCACGGGTACCCCGAAAGGCGGCGTCGACAAACGGCATCGGCGTCCCGAACGGGTCGAGGTCGACGACGTCGAAGTACTCCTCGTGGAGCAGTGCGTTCGCGTCCCGGTGGCGAACGTCGCCGTCGATATCGTTGCGCGCGAGATTCCTCCGGCAGAGCTCGGCGGCGTCGGCGTCGGTGTCACAGCAGGTAACCACCCACCCGTCCCGGCCGGCGCGAACGCCACGAATCCCGCTGGCGGCCGTCGCGTCGAGGTACGTCTCCGCCCGGGGGTCGCGCCCGCGGTAAGCCCGCAACACCGCGAGTGTCAGGTCGCGGTTGAGTTCCTGTACCGGGTTGTAGAACACCTCGCCGCCCGCGCCCTCGCTCTGTTCGGGGACAACCACCTCGACGCCGCCCTCCTCGACGTGCATACCCGGACTGGGAGGGCGAGCGCGAAAAGCAGTGTGGTCCTGTCGAAACCCACTTTGTGTCCCCCCACGAACCGGTCGGTATGGATACCAACACGCTGATTATCGTCACTGTTCTGGCTCTGATACTCGGCTTCATCTTCTTTGTCTACCTGCTGTTGCGCCGCACCGCACAGGGGTTCAAAGAGGGGATGAACGGGGAGTAGCCGGGCACCCGAACTTTGTTTATTACGCCGACCGTTGGGCGGGTATGGACCCACGCATCCGCGAACACGCAGAGATTATCGTCGACCACTCGGTCGACCTGCAGGCAGGCGACAACGTGGTCATTCGTGCGCCGCCGGTCGCGACCGACCTCTCGGTGGCACTACACGCGGTCGTTGGCGAGCGCGGCGGGAAGCCGATTGCACTCGACGCGAACAACAGGGCGAAACGCGCGTTCCTGCGCGCCAGCGACGAGTTCGAGACGCCCGAACACCACCTCGCGATGGTCGAGGAGACCGACGCCTACATCGCGGTCCGGGCGAACCGGAACGTCACCGAGACCAGCGACGTCG
>CAZHPM010000051.1:0-15032 GCA_964534485.1 uncultured Halobacteriales archaeon | reverse complement strand
CTTCGCGAACAACAAGTGGTTCGGGATGTTCGGTCAGGACCCCGACGCGGCGGCACTGCTCGCGCGCCACGCCGACACCATCAGAGAGTACATGCAGGACCCGGAAATCGACCGCGCCGAGGTCGAGCGCTGGATCGACCACATTCTCTGTCTCGAGGACAACGTCGACCAGCACAGCCAGTACGAACCGATCTCACTCGACGAGGAGTCGGAAGACCCCGAACTCGCGGATATCGGCGACCAACTCGACGACCTCAATCTCTCCGAGGAGGTCCGTGGACAGGTGTTCGACGAGGAGTGGCTCGCAGACCAGACCGACGACGACGACGCCGCGGCGTTCCCGGCCGAACCCGAGTCCGACCTGCTGGCCTTTCTCCGCAAGCACGGCAGACAGTACGACGACGACGCCGGACGGGCCACCGAGATGACCGACTGGCAGAAGGACATCCTCGAGATTCTGCGCCGCGAGAGCTACTACTTCGCGCCACAGAAGATGACGAAGATAATGAACGAGGGCTGGGCCAGTTACTGGGAGTCGTTGATGATGGCCGACGAGAACTTCGCCGACGCCGACGAGTTCATGACCTACGCCGACCACATGTCGAAGGTGCTGGGCTCTGGCGGGTTGAACCCGTACAGTCTGGGGCTACAGCTCTGGAAATTCGTCGAGAACACCGCCAACCGCCGGCACGTGGTCGAACGACTGCTCCGGGTCGAGGGAGTCACGTGGCGGAACTTCCACGACACCGTCGACTTCGACCACGTGCTCGACCTGCTGGAACCCGACGACATCGTGGCGTCGGTCGACCCCGACGCGCTCGACGACATCCCGGTCGAGGACCCGCGAATCGACGGTGAGATGCTCGACGCGGCACAGATGGGCGAGGTCGACCTCAACGCACACTCCTGGAAACTGTTCACATACGAGGGGTTGGCCGAACGGCACTACTCACTGGTCAAACCACAGAACCGTGGTCTGCTCGGGCGCATCTCGATGGAGAATCTCGAGCGCATCTCGCGGTACATGTTCGACGACTCCCGGTACGACACCGTCGAGGAGGCACTGTCTGACGTCGATTACACGGTCGGCTGGGAGCGTATGCGCGAGATTCGGGAGAGCCACAACGACGTGACGTTCCTCGACGAGTTCCTGACACAGGAGTTCGTCGACGAACACGACTACTTCACCTACGAGTACATGCACGCCTCGGGCGACTACCGGGCGACGTCGACGGACTACCGCGACGTCAAAAAGAAACTGATGCTCCAGTTGACGAACTTCGGCAAACCGACGGTCGTCGTCGCCGACGGCAACTACCGGAACCGGAACGAACTGCTGCTCGAGCACCAGTACAACGGTGTCGCACTCGACCTCGAACAGGCGGGTGACGTGCTCGAACGGGTGTTCGAACTCTGGGGCCGACCGGTCGCGTTGCGCACCATAAAAAAGGAGTACGACGACCACGACCTCGAGGTCGCGCGACGCCGCGACAGAGAGCCAGAGCCACGCAGAGTCGGCTGGGAGATTCGCTACGACGGAACCGAACTCACGACGACGGAACTCGACTGGACCGAGGTCGACCACCTCGCTGCCACCGATATCGACTACGACACCAAACCCGACGAGTGGCTGGCCTGAACGAGTTCCCTCTGGCCCGGACCGCCGGTTCGCTACTCACTGTGTCGTATCGTCCGTAAATAATAACGTATTTTATCATTCCGGGAGATATTCGAACCTATTTTTATTACTCTCGGTTCGATGGATATCGACTCCCCGAGGAGCGACGAACGGGCTATCTCTCCCGAACTCGGCGCGGTGATACTGGTCGGGGTCGTCGTCGTGCTGGCAGTGGGGTTTGTGGCAATCAGTACTGATTTTTCGGACCGACTGGGTCAGGAGACTGTGCTCGACGACGGCCCACACTACTACTTCGACGGACGAATAGCAGAAGTTACCGTGTTCGACAGAAACCTAACACAGCGGGAACTCGGGACCGTCGAGGAGTACATATCTGACGAGCACAACATCCCGCTCGACGGTCCTGGCTGAGTTCGTTGCCGGCGTCGTCAGGGAACGCTCAGGCAGTGAGTTCCTGTTCGAGTTCGCCCCGTTCGTCGAGTTCCGCGAGCACGTCGCTCCCGCCGACGAACTCGCCGTCGACGAACGTCTGGGGGATGGTCTCCCACCCGCTGTGGCGCTCGAGTGCGACGCGGTACTCCTCGAGTGATTCGAGTACGTCGACAGTCTCGAACTCGTCACGGTGTTTGCCAAGCAGTCCGATAGCGCGGTCGGAGTAGCCACACTGTGGCATGTGCGGGGTGCCTTTCATGAACAGTACCACTTCGTTTTCTTCGATTGCCGTATCGACACGCTCTGTGACCTCTTCTTGTGAGAGGCTCGCGTTCGGGTCGAATGTCATACTCGTAGTTATCGGGCGAGGATATTAACGCTTGATGCTGCACGTACGTAGAAACGGACAACCAGGATTGCCCGGCGTTCGACCACGGGTAGACCCGCGTGCCTCCTCCACCCCGCGGCCCCACGAGCGACAGATGTCCGGAGATTCGCTGCTCGCTTCCGCGCCTGACGGGATGTCTCCGGTTAACCCGGCGACTGCGCCCCTGCAGGCACAGCCGCCCGGACCTCCATCCCCGTGGGACGAGGCTTCGACGTTGGCTTGCGGGGCCCGCGCTCGTCTGCGCGGACGCACCCAGCGTTTGGCCCTGGCTCAAGATCGTGATGCCAGTTGTGAGCGGGACCTAACCGCCCGACCTAGTCCACTCGGAAGTAGCCGGGTGGCTCATAAGGCTCTTTCGGAGTTGGCGACTGGCTGTGCGTGGCCGAAAGCACTTACTGACTACCACGAGAATCAGAGACTGTGGGACTGTACGACAGTTACCTTGCGCTCCGGCTCCGACTCTCGGATGCGCCACTGCCAGAGACGGTTGCGGTCGTCATCACCGAGCGAGACCTGCTCGAGTCTGGCGCGTACGAGACACTCTCGGCGTGTCTGGACTGGGCGTTCGAGTTCGGTGCCGAGCGCGTTCTGGTCTACGTCAGTGTGCTCGACGCGGCCGTCGTCGAGACGCTCCAGCGCGAACTCGAAACAATGGCCACACCACGCCGTGTCGCGGTCCGCTCGCCGGGCGACCACTCCCGTGCCGACGCTCCGATTCAGGTGAGTATCGGACTCGGCGGGAAACACGAGTTCGCCTCGGCAGCGCAGGCACTCGCAGAGGACATCAACGACGGACAACTCGGTGCCGAGGAAGTGACCGAAACCGAAATCGAGGAGCGTCTGGTCTTTCCCGACGACCCCGACCTCGTGGTCAAAACCGGCACGGAACGGCTCTCCGATTTCATGATCTGGCAGTCGGTGTACGCCGAACTCCACTTTACAGACGTCAACTGGCGGAACTTCCGCCGCCGTGACTACCTCCGGGCGCTCCGTGACTACCAGAGCCGACAGCGCCGGTTCGGGGAGTGAGTGGACTCCAGAATCGTCGGCTACGCGAGAGTTACACGTCGTCGAGCGCCCACCGACCCGCGGCGTAGCCGCTGGCGATAGCCACGCCGTCTGCGGACTGTTCGGCGTCGTAGTCGAACCCACCCAGCAGTCGCCCCACCGCCCGGAGGTTCTCGTACTCGGTTGCTCCGTCCGCGTCGACCGGCCGGAGGCGGTCGTCGACAGCGAGACCGAAGCGCGCGAACGGCTGGTCGTCGAGAAATCCCTGTGCTGTCCACTCGGCGCGGTCGTCGGGCGCGGCCACGTGACAGTCGAAGACCGGTTCGCGCACGTCCGCGCGGCCGGCGACGAGTCCGCCAGTCGCGAGTCCGCCGGTCGCCAACACGACCGACGACACCCTGTGGCTCCCGTCGGCGTCGGTGACACGTTCGATACGGCTGTCGCTGGTTTCGACACCGGTCACCTGCCCGGTTTCGACGGTGACACCCGCCTCTGTGAGAGAGTCGTGGAGACGAGTCCCGAGTCGCCGGCCCAGGATACTCGGCCGGCCGGCCGGAATCTCGAACACGCGGGCCTGCAGGCGCTCGCACAGTTCCCGCCTGACCGCTCCTGCCGAGGACTCGCCGAGAACTGCCGGCACACCGACCCGGTGTTGGACGTCGATTTCTGGTCGGATACGGTCGGCAACTGTCTGTCGAACGGGTTGGCCCTCCTCGGCGTCGGTGCCCGACAGCACGGCCGCCAGGTCTGCCTCCTCGACTCCCTCCGTGCCGACGTCGGGTACCCCCGCCAGGTGTTCGTCGTCTGGTGGTTCGTCCTCGTCGAGTGCCCGTGCCAGTCGCGCCGCCGAGGGGTACTCCCGGAGGTCGCCGGGAAAGTCGACCGTGTGGCTCTCGACGGCAAAAGGGACCCGCCCGCCGAGGCGCTTGGCCGCCAGGCCAGCATCGAGGTCTGGCACCTGTTCGAAGCCGACGATTAGCATCGGTCCGTCTCCGCTCGCGGCGCCCGGCGCGACCGACACCGGGTACCGTGCCGCCGGCTTCAACCGGCCGCTGTAGGTCACAATCAGAGCGTTCCTCCGGGTGTGGCCGCCGTGGTAGCCCGACGCGCTGTCGAAGACTGCGAGTCCCTCGCCGAGCGCGTCTGCGCCCAGCCGACGGTACGGGTGGTCCTCGGGCAGACGGGAGAGTGCCTCGAACGGGTTCTCGACCGGAGTTCCCGGCGCAGACGGACGGTACCCGAGCACGTCGAGCAGGCCGGAGTGTGCCTCGAACCGGTCGCCGGTCACGAGCAGGCGAACGGTCGCGTCGGGTCTCTCCCGGAGCGCAGTCAGCGCGGCCACACAGCCACCGACACCGCCGCCGACGACCAGCAGCTCTGCCGGTGTCTCACTCACCCTCCCACCCCCACTGCTGGCCCCACTCGGGACTCGCCTGCGAGTCGTCGGGCGGTGTGTCGTCCGTGACGAACGGCGACCCCGTACCTGCCCGACTGCAGTGTCGTGGTGTCTGCGTGCCACGCGGTCGGCCGCTGTCGAAGCCGTCGAGGTCGACTTCGCTCTCGTACTTGCGGTTCATCGTCGCGGCGTGACGGCCGTAGTTGCGGGCCATCTCCCGCAGTTGGCGGCCCCAGGCGACGGCGCGCTGTTGCTCCCACCGGCCGTCGAGGGTGTCGACCAGTGCGCCCTCGAGCACCTCCACCGGTCGCTCGGGGGACAGTTCCGCGGCGAGACGGTGGGCACACCGGCCGCCCTGAGACGCGCCCATCGTCGCCGACGTGCGCGTCCGCACACCCTCGAGGTCGGCGTCGGCCGTCGCGTCCTCTGTCAGCGCGTTGCGGACTTCGGCACGACTGACCGACTGACACTCACAGACCACCGGGTTCGTCTCGTCACTGTGTAACACCACACTCGCGTGACTGCCCAGCCGGGACCTGCTCTGCTCGTAGACCGACTCCGCGAGTCCGAACGTGCCGACGGCCTCGGCCAGGTCGGGCACGTCCTCGCTGCCGGGGAGAACCAGTTCGTCGGTCTGACAGGCCCGCCCGATACCGAACTCCTGGCAGACGTCGTCACACACCCGCTCGGCGACCAGTCGGTGGGTGGTGACACTGCCACCGAGTACCGTCAACAGCCCCCAGCAGTCCTGCTGGTCGCCGTGGTCGACCAGCGCGAACGCGTGTCCACCCGCGACCTGTCCCGGAACCGCGTGCCGGACCCGCTCGACCGACCGGACCGCTCGACTGTCTGCTGTCGACACGAGCGTCGCTGCCCTCTCGAGCACGCTGTCGACGGCGTCCGGCCGCGTCTGCTCTGTCACGCTCGCCGTACACGCCGTCTGCTGTCCAAACGGCACCACGCACACACCGTCACCGCCCAGTACCGGCTGTTCGCTCAGGTGTCCGTTCGTGACGACTGTGGTCCGTTGTTCGGTTTCGACCGGGAGCGCCAGTCCGGCCCGGGTGCAGACCTCGGCCGCCCGACTGCCGGCCGCGTTGACCACGTAGTCGACCGACAGCGACTCGACTGTCGGCTCCGGCCGCGAGGGGTCGTCTGACCCGCTCTCGCTGGCAGAGTGCTCCGTGGCTACCGTCCCCGGCACCTGCTTCGACCCGCCGTCCGGGCGCGTCTGCCGGTCCGCCTCCGTGTCCTTTCCCTGCCCGTCCCCGGCGGAGTCGACGGTCGACGGGAGCGGGTCGTGGCTGAGCGTGACACCCTCGACGGCGCCGTTCTCGACGTGGATGTCGGTCACCGTGGTCCGTGGTCGAATCTCGGCGTCGTACTCGCGCGCGCCCTGGACGAGCGCGTGTGTCAACTGGAAGGGGTCGACCACACCGCCCGGCACCCGGAGCGCGCGTCCGACACCCTCCGCGAGCCCTGGCTCTCGGCCACGGGCCTCGTCCCCGGACAGCGCCGTCGTCGTAACTCCCCGCTCCTCACAGGCGGCCCGCAGACGCTCGAACCGGTCGTCTCCGGCGACGACCAGCCCGCCGGTGTCCTCGACACAGTGACTCGCCGTCTCGAACAGCGTGCGTGTCTCCTCGAGACACTGCCGCGCCAGGTCTGGACGGTCCTCGACACACCGGGCACCCCCCGCGAGCAGTCCCTGCATCCGGCCCGTCGCCCCACCGGCAATCGGTCCCGGTTCGGAGAGGGTCACGTCGAATCCACGCACAGCAAAGTCGCGGGCGATTCCCGCGCCGACAGGGTCACCGCCGACGACCAACACGTGTGGCGTGTATCCCATCTCTGTCTGTGCTGGCGCGCACTGGTACTTATTCTGTGCGGTCGCTCCCGACAGGTGGACCGGAACCGAACGGCGCGGTCTCAGTGCTCGCGAATCTCCCTGACGATGTCGTCGACGTCGAAGATATCTTCTTCTTTGTCGTAGACGACGTCGTCGTCGACACGCACGCGGAAGACGCCGTGGTCGCCCATCACGAGTCTGACGGCGTCGAGTTCTCCTTCGAGACCGTTCAGAATCGCCTGCTGTACGTCGAGCGCACGGCTCTGGAACCCGCACGGAACGCAGTACTCGATTTCGACTTCTGTCACACCTTTCCTACGGTGTGGGCCACAACAAGCGTTCCGGCCTCGCCCCGCCGAGACGGCCAACGGGCCGCCACGGGGCCGAGACCCCCGGAACCGGTACGGTAAAATGTGGGCCGCGAGTACCGTCGTTCGATGGCTCCCGAGCGTGAATCGGTGCGTCGACTCGCCGCCGGTCTGTTCGCCGCTGGACTGTTGCTGGTGATGGCGTACGCGGTGTTCACGTTTCTCGCTATCGCCGTTCTGTCGGTGTTTCTCTACTACGCCGTCCGACCCATCTTCCGGTTTCTCAGCCGGTTCGACCTCTCTCGCCGGCTTCGAGCGGTGCTGTCACTGTCGTTGTTTGGCCTGCCGTTTCTCGTCTTGGTCGGCTACGCCGTCGCCATCATCGCGCTGGAGGCCCGGACGTTCCTGCAAGAGCGTGGACTGGTCGACGACGCCACCGACCGCATCTCGGAGGAACTCAACATCGCGGGACTCGACCTGGGGCAACTCGAGACGATAACCGACGGTTCCGGCTCCGCTCCCGGCCCGGAGGCCGTTCTCGACAGTGTCCTCGGTGCCGCGAGTGCCGTCGGGAGCGCGTTCGTCCAGTTACTGCTCGTTCTGGTCGCAGTCTACTACATGCTGGTCGACGGCCCTCGCTTCGTCGAGTGGCTGTTGTCGACCTACGACGAGTCGGGAGTCGTCCGCGAGTACGCCCGCGAGGTCGACCCCGAACTCTCGAAGACGATGTTCGGTAACATCGTCACTATCTTCGTGACCGCGCTGATAGCAATCGTGACTTTCTACGGGTTCAACCTGCTGGTCCCCGCGACGGTCGAGATTCCGTTTCCCGCCCTCGCCGGAGCGCTTGCTGGCGTCGCCAGTCTCATCCCCGTGGTCGGCATCAAAATCGTCTACATCCCGCTGACGGTCGGTCTCGGCGCGAACGCCTGGCTGTCGGACGAACCAGAACTGCTCGCGCCGGTTGTCGCGCTCGCGGTCGTCAGTGCCGTCGTCATCGACTTCATACCGGATATTTTCGTGCGCGCACGGGTCAGCAGTGACGATACCCACGAAGGATTGTTGATCGTGTCTTACATCGTCGGTCCGGCGCTGTTTGGATTCTACGGACTCTTTCTCGGACCGATTATCCTGATTGCCACGACCAACGCCGCGACGGTGCTTCTGCCGTACGCGCTCTCCGGGACCGCACCCGAGCAGACGACACTACCGGAGTTCATCGAAGACGGCGGAGCAACAACAGACGAGCAGAGCCGAGTCGACCGTCCCGAGCACTCCGAGAGGGAGTGAGCAGCGTGGGGGTCCGGTGGTCGACCTGTTCGCGCCGTTTCTCGACGGGTTCGGGCAGGGCCCCGAGCACGAACCGGTCCGGGTCGATGTCGTCCAGAACCGCCTCCGGAAGTCCAGAGAGACGTGGCGACGGTTAGGTGTGTGTTCGAAATCAGTTCGCGGGCGCGCCTCGCGACGGACTCGCCGGCGTGGTGCTGGCGGAGTCTGTGCTCTCGCCCCGGGAGTGTCGCCAGGTCGTCACGGTCTGTTACCAGTCCGCTGATGGATGTCTTCCCCGACGGCACGCCGGCGACGTTCAGCAGTTCCTACCCCGGGCCGAAACCACTGCGTGTCCGTGGCAGACGCCCGAAACTCCCGTGGCGAGGGTGACGTCTATCAGAGCGACACTTTTTCGTCGTGCTGTGGGTTCGACCCGCGGTCGTCGTAGTGCTTGCGTCCGATGAACTCCTCGCCGAGGTATGTCATCAGTGCGTCACAGAGCTGGTCGTTCGATTCGAAGGTCTCGCCCTCGCACCGGCCGAGCACGTCACTGACTGTCTCTGTCGACCCCGTCGGCGAGCGGAGACACACCTGCCCCGTCTCCTCGACGACCCCCTGGCAGTCGACTGGAAAGGTCAGTTCTCGACTGAACAGGTCACGCGCCTCCGAGAGCCGTATCTCAGTCATACTGACACTGTTTGCGCCGTGCTCTGATAAACTCGTGGGTACGCCGATACCACGACTCCAGACCGCGCACCTAATCTCTCGCTGACGTATTCGCGGCCGAAACCCGGACGGGCGCTCGGTACCCTCGAAGGTCATTTTGGAAAATCTACCGATTCCGCCTCCGAAACGTATTAGTTGCTCCATATAAGATAGTAGCCTAATGTCTATGGACAGGCGGCAGTTCGTGAAGCTAACCGGCGTCGGCGCGAGTGGGGCGCTCGCCGGGAACGCTGCGGGCCAGGAACAGTCGACGGTGGCACCGGCAAACAACTCCTTCGAGTTCACCGCGGTTTCAGACACCGTTCGAGTCGCAATCAACACCAACAGTCCGGCCGACCAGACCGAGGGAATCACACTCCCGGACGTTACTCCGCCGCTCAAAATCGAGGGGTCGGCGTCTGGGGGGACGTGGACGTCGTCACCGACGACGGTCACCGGACAGGAGATCATCGACGCGTTCAAAGACTTCAACAGCAAGGTCGACCCCGACCTCCGCAAAATCGTCGAGGATGCCCTCGACACGACGGTCGAGGACATCGTTGCGACGGCTCTGGAGGAGTTGAGCGTCGAGACACTCCTCACGAACAGCAACGGCGACGAACTGTTCAAGATAATCGCCGACGTCATCGACGCGCTGGACCTCGCGGCCGGAAAGGGTGCCGAGCTAATCGACGCACTCTGGGACGGAGTCGGGTTCGTGCCGGACAACATCCTCGGCAACGATATTCCGACGCTGACAGAGATTATCAACAAAGACCCGGCCTTCGACAGTGGATTTCTCAATCCGTTCCCGAGCATTCCCGGTCTCGGTCTCGGGAGCGGTGCCGCGGACAAGTTGCTGGCCGGTAACGTCTCCCGCACGGAACGGGCGAACCTGCTCCAGGGTGCACTCGAGGGTATCGACGAGGTTATCGACGGCCTCCCGAGTCAGTTACTCGACACCCTCGGATTCAGCCTTCCCGAGATTCCGCCGCTCAACGACGCCACAGACCTCGTCGAACTCGGGGGTTGGTTGCTCGAGACGCTCACGAACGTTCGAAACAGCGGTCTCCTCGGGAGCCAGAGCGTGGATACCGCTGCCGCGGTCAACTCTCTGGAGAGCAAGGTCAGCGACAACCCCGACCGTGAGGAACTGGAACAGGCGATGGCCGACGTCCAGGCAGAACAACAGACAGCGAGCACCGAGGAGACGGTCAGCACACAACAACAAGACACCACGACGATAGTCGACCGGTTACTGAAGAACAACAGTATCTCGGCACTCGACTCGGAACTGAATACGATTGCGACCGAACTCCGGAATCAAGGGTTCGACTCGGTGCTGACGGGCATCACCATCCCCAGCCAGCAGGACCTCCTCAGCGAACTCCTCACGCTGCTCGAGAACCAGCTCACCCTGACGGTGAATATCGGGGAGATTTCGGGCACGTACGACCACAGCAACGGGACGATGACGGTCCCGCTCGACCCGACATCCAACGCGTTCTCCGTCGACAGTTCGTTCCAGAACGGCATAATCCAGTTCGTGCAGGATTTCATCGACCAGGTGACCGAGAGCAGTGGTGGCGGTGGCGGCGGGAGCAGCGGAATCATCAACGAGATTATCAACGCAATCGACCCCAACGACGTGCAGTCGCTGCTCGACGAGTTCCGTGCCGAAATCGAGAAACAAGACCTCTTCGCCAACGTTCCGACGCCAACGCTGACACTCACCACCGCCACGAGTGGCAGTCTCGCCGGAGAGTTCGCTGTCGAGGACGGACCGGCGGGCGGTCAGGTCGCCTTCGTGGAAAACGAGTTCGATGTCGGCTACGACGAACTGGTCACTGCTATTGGCAACATCGACGTCCCGACCGTACTCAACAACGTCACTATCGACAGTGTCGGCCTGAAAAACGACCTCATCGACCCGATTCCCGACTCGACGTGGGACAACGTCACCGACGCGCTCGACACGCAACTGCAGAATCTCGCACAGAGCAACGACCCCGGATTCAACAGAAGCGGTGTTACGCCGACCGGGTTCATCACGGGTCGACTCTCCGGAGTGAGCGATTTCTCGACGTTCCTGGACAACACGGTGACCAGTGCGGCGAGCAACATCACGCCGGAGAACCTGCTCGCAGACGTCGCGACGAACGTCGACACGGCTACGGTAATCAACCTCGTAACCACCGTGGCTCCGCAGGCGTTCACCGACAGTCCGGGTCGACACGCGATAGAGGCCGGGTTCACGCTCGTCGGTGAACCCGACCCGACCCAGTTGCCCAGCGGTACCAATCCAGACGACTCGGACGGCGACGGGAAGTTCGAGAACGTCGCCGACAACAACACCAGCGACGTGAACATCGTGGATACACAGGCGCTGTTCAACGCCGTCCAAGACGGTAGCGCACAGCAGACCCCGCGGGCGTTCAACTTCGCCTCGGCCGGTCCAGACGACGAGGTTTCGATTCTGGACGTGGCGGCCCACTGGCGAAAGTACGTGAATACCCAGTAGCGGGAGTAGACACCGCAATCGACGAGCAGAGTGTGGTTGACCAGTACGCGGCCACGAGGACGACGACGGGGAACCGGAGTTCCGGAACAATGAAACGAACCATACTATTGCTGACGGTAGTAACGCTACTCTTTGGAGCAGTGTTTGTGGTCGCCCCGGCGGCGGCACAGGGGCAGGGAGAGGTAAACGTCACACTCACTCCCGACCAGTCGACCGTCGAGGTCGGCCAGAACCAGACCTTCGAGGTGGTCGTGCAAGACCCCGACGGTGGCGTCCTCGCGTACGACAATCTCAACATCAGCGTGGACCCGACCGTCGCCGAGATTACCGCGTTCCGTGAGAACCACACCAGTAGTTTCAGTAACTCGAACATCACAGACGACGGTTCGGAACTGAACCTCGCGGCGTCGGCGCAGGACGACCTCAGTGGGTCCGCGGTGAACCACACGCTCGTCGAATTCGACGTCAAGATGACGGCTGGCGGGTCGACCACCGTCGGGTTCGACAAGAGCGCCAACGCCACTATCACCGATTTCAACGAGACGAACAGTTACGACTCGTACACGATTCTGTCACTCTCCAACGCGACACTCGCCGCGCAGGACTCCACGACGTTCCAGGTGAGTAACCTCCAGCCACCAGACCAGACGGTGACGAACGGGACGGCAATCGACGTGTCGGCAGATATCGAGAACGTCGGAACCGCAGGCGGAACGCAGGATATCACGCTGCGTATCGAGAACAGCACAGGCACAGAGGTACTCAGTCGGACACAGAGCCAGCAGTTGAACGCGGGCGCGAACACGACGGTGACGTTCTCGAACGTCGACACCGGCGCGCTGGGTCCGGGTGAGTACACGCGTACTATCTCGTCGGCGAACGATTCTGCGAGTGGCAATCTCACCGTTCAAGAACCGGCGAACTTCTCGGTAGCAATCGACTCCACGAACTCGCCGGTTGTCGAGGGTGAAACTCTCTCTGTCACCGCGACGGTCACCAACACCGGCGACGAGCAGGGCACACAGACCGTCGACCTAAATGTCGGCGCGCTGGGCAGTGACTTGACGTCGGTGACCCTCTCGGGCGGGGCGAGTTCCACCGAAACCCTCACCGTCGGCACCACAAGCGGTGACGCCGGTTCGTTCACCGCGACGGTTTCCTCGGCAAACGATTCGGCGAATACCGGTGTGACAGTCCAGGAACCGGCGAACTTCTCGGTTAGTATCGACTCCACGAACTCGCCAGCTGTCGAGGGTGAGAGTCTCTCCGTCACTGCCACCGTCACCAACACCGGCGACGTGCAGGGCACCCAGACTGTCGAGTTGAGTGTCGGTACGCTGGGCACAAACTCAACGTCGGTGACCCTCTCGGGCGGGGCGAGTTCCACCGAAACCCTCACCGTCGGTACCGCCAGCGGTGACGCCGGTTCGTTCACCGCGACGGTCTCCTCGGCTAACGACTCGGCCAGTCAGCCGGTGACAGTGCTAGAACCGGCGAACTTCTCGGTAGCAATCGACTCCACGAACTCGCCAGTCGTCGAGGGCGAGACTCTCTCTGTCACCGCCACTGTCACTAACACCGGCGACCTGCAGGGCACACAGACCGTCGAGTTGGATGTCGGCGTGCTGGGCACCAACTCGACGAGTCTGACGCTTTCGAGTGGCGCCAACACCACCGAGACGTTCTCGGTCGCCACCGCCAGCGGTGACGCCGGTTCCTTTAGCGCGACTGTCTCCTCGGAGAACGATTCGGCCAGTCAGTCGGTGGCAGTGCAAGAACCGGCGAATTTCTCGGTGGCTATCGACTCGACGAACTCGCCGGTCGTGGAGGGTGAGACTCTCTCTGTCACTGCCACTGTCACCAACGTGGGCGACGTCCAGGGGTCGGGAGTGGTCGACCTGAACGTCGGCGCAGTGGGTGCGAACTCGACTGGAGTGACACTCGCCAGCGGTGCATCGGAGAGTGTCACGCTCTCAGTGCAGACAGCGAGCGGCGACGCGGGGTCGTTCACTGCGAGTTTCTTCTCGCAAAACGACTCGGAAACCACCACCGTGACAGTCCAAGAACCGGCGAACTTCTCGGTAGCAATCGACTCCACGAACTCGCCGGTCGTCGAAGGTGAGAGCCTGTCTGTCACTGCCACCGTCACCAACACCGGCGACGTGCAGGGTACACAAACTATCGACCTGAGTGTCGGCGCGCTGGGCACCAACTCGACGTCGGTGGCGCTCTCGGGCGGGGCGAGTTCCACCGAAACCCTCACCGTCGGTACCGCCAGCGGTGACGCCGGTTCCTTCACCGCGACGGTTTCCTCTGCCAACGATTCGGCCAGTCAGTCGGTGGCAGTGCAAGAACCGGCGAATTTCTCGGTGGCAATCGACTCCACGAACTCGCCGGTTGTCGAGGGTGAGAGTCTCTCCGTCACTGCTACCGTCACTAACACCGGTGACGTGCAGGGCACACAGAGCCTCAGCCTGAGTGTCGGTTCGCTGGGCACCAACTCGACACCGGTGAACCTCGCGAGCGGTGCCAACACCACCGAGACACTCACCGTCAGTACCGCCAGCGGCGACGCCGGTTCCTTCACCGCGACGGTCTCCTCGGCCAACGACTCGGCCAGCACCGGCGTGGCCGTCAACGCGCCGGCGAACTTCTCGGTGACCATCGACTCCACGAACGCGCCGGTCGTCGAGGGCGAGACGCTCTCCGTCACCACCACCGTCACTAACGTCGGCGACACAGAGGGTACACAGACCATCAGCCTGAGTGTCGGCACGATAGGGAGTGATTCGGTGTCGGTGACGCTTCCAAGCGGCGCCAACACCACCGAGACGCTCTCTGTCGCCACCGCCAGCGGTGACGCTGGCGACTTCACTGCAACCGTCTCCTCCTCCAGCGACTCGGCCAGTCAGTCGGTGACAGTGCAGGCGCCCGCGAACTTCTCGGTGGCAATCACGAACGTGCCGTCGGCGGTGACCGAGGGAGAGACGGTGACGGTCGAGTACAACGTGACAAACACCGGCGACCTGACCGACACGCAGAATATCACGTTCACCGTCAACGGGACGAACGAGGGAACGGAGAGCGACCTCTTACTGAACGCGAGCGAAACCTTCTCCGGACAGTTCAGTTACGTCACGGGCGCGGGTGACGTTCCGCAGGTGAGTGCCACGGTGTCGAGCGAGAACAGTTCGGCCAGTCGGACAGTGACAGTAAACGAACCGCCGAACTTCGACGTGACGATTACCGACGTGCCCTCGGCGGTGGCCGAAAACAAGAGCCTGACTGTGGACTACGAGGTGACAAACACCGGCGACCTGACCGACACGCAGAATATCACGTTCACCGTCAACGGGACGAGCGAGGGAACGGAGAGCGACCTCTTACTGAACGGGAGCGAAACCTTCGCCGGTCAGTTCAGTTACGTCACGGGCGCGGGTGACGTTCCGCAGGTGACCGTCGCGGTGTCGAGCGAGAACAGTTCGGCGAGTGCCACAGTGGCAGTGGACAAACCGGC
>CAZHPM010000050.1:0-15102 GCA_964534485.1 uncultured Halobacteriales archaeon | reverse complement strand
AACGAGGATATTCCCGAGGATATGGGGCTGACCGACGACTACCGGACCGGGTACGACGTGCCAACGACCGTCGACGGCCACGAGGTGTGGTACTCCGGGGCCGTCGGCACCGAACCACTCACCGCCGGGGTCGTGCTCGAGCGTGCCCGCGACGCCGGGGCCACCGTCGAGGGTGGGGCGGACCTGCTGGACGGGTGAGGCGGGCAGACCGTCGGGCGTTCACGCGACGTTGATCGTCTCCTGGTATGAGCCATACCGGTCCTCGAAGACGCCCATTATCTCACCCATCGTGGCGTATGTCTTCACGGCGGTGACGAGCGCTGGCACGACGTTCTCGCCGGTGCGGACCGCCTCCTCGACGTCGGCGAGTGCCGCCTCGACGGCCCCGTCGTCGCGGTCCTCGCGGACGCTCGCGAGTCGGTTCTGCTGGCGCTGCTGTATCTCGCTGTCGACCGTGAGCAGGTCCGGGCGGGTGTCCTCGTCTATCTCGTAGGCGTTGACCCCGACGACGGTCTCCTCGCCGCGCTCGACGCGCTCTTGGTACTCGTAGGCGGAGTTCTGTATCTCGCGCTGGAAGTACCCCTCCTCGATACCGGTCAGAACACCCGCACGCATCGACCCGTCGCCCATCTCGCGGATTTCCTCGATGTAGGCCATCGCCTCCGCCTCCACGTCGTTTGTCAGCGATTCGACGGCAAACGAACCGCCAAGCGGGTCGACGATGTCGGCGACACCGGACTCCTCGGAGAGTATCTGCTGGGTCCGCAGGGCGACCCGAACCGCCTCCTCGCTTGGCAACGCGAGCGCCTCGTCGTAGCTGTTGGTGTGGAGACTCTGTGTCCCCCCGAGCACCGCCGCCAGCGCCTGAATCGTCACCCGAGCGACGTTGTTCAGGGGTTGCTGGGCGGTCAGGGACTGTCCGGCGGTCTGTGTGTGGAACTTCAGTTGTCGGGCTTTCTCCGTCTCCGCGCCGTACCACTCCTCGGTGAGTGTCGCCCAGATGCGCCGGGCCGCGCGGAACTTCGCGACCTCCTCGAACAGGGAGTTGTGCGAGTTGAAGAAAAACGAGAGCGCCGGTCCGAAGTCGTCGATCTCCATCCCACGGTCGAGACAGGACTCGACGTAGGCCATCCCGTCGGCGAGTGTGAACGCCAGTTCCTGCACCGCGGTCGACCCGGCCTCGCGGATGTGGTACCCCGACACCGACACCGGTTTGAACTTCGGCGTCTGGTCGACGGAGAACTCGATAACGTCGGTGACGAGCCGGAGCGAGGGCTCGGGCGGGACGACCCACTCTTTCTGTGCGATGAACTCCTTGAACATGTCGTTCTGGAGTGTGCCACGGAGTCGCTCGCGGTCGACGCCCTGCTGGTCGGCGAGTGCGACGTACATCGCGTAGATAACGGGCGCACTCGGGTTGATCGTAAACGACGTCGAGACCTCCCCGAGGTCGATACCGTCGAACAGAATCTCCATATCACGCAGCGAGTCGACCGCGACACCCTCCTTGCCGACCTCGCCGGCGCTCATCGGGTGGTCGGAGTCGATACCCATCAGCGTCGGCATGTCGAAGGCCGTCGACAGGCCGGTCTGTCCCTCGTCGATGAGGTAGTGAAAGCGCTCGTTTGTCTCCTCGGCGGTGCCAAAGCCCGCAAACTGGCGCATCGTCCACGTCCGTCCGCGGTACATCGTCGGGTAGACACCGCGGGTGAACGGTGGCTCACCCGGCAGACCGAGGTCCTCGTCGTGGTCGGTGTCTGCGATATCCTCGGGGGTGTAGAGTCGGTCGACCGGCATGTTCGAGACCGTCGCGAACCTGTCTTTGCGCTCGCCGTACCGGTCGAGCACCGGGTCGCGCCGCTCCTGTTCCCACTCCTCGCGCGACCGACGAATCTCCCTGAGGTCGTCCTCGTCGAACATGCCCGTCGTATGCAACCGACCGAAAAGAAGATTCCGCCGCTACAGGGCCGTGGGCCCGGTGACGACCGCCGCGCCGCGGTCACGCCAGACCGCGTCGACTCCGCGCCAGACTGCCACGAACTCCTCGTCGCGCATCGCCGCGGGAGTGAGAACGAAATCGACAGATGCGTCGCCGCGAGTCCGGAGACGGCGACGACCCCGAAGTCGACACCGTGTGCCGGCCCCTGTCGCACCTGGGCGTGTCGCGCCCGGGCGTGTGGCGATGTACTCGGCGAAAAAGTCGCGGTCGGGGTTTCCCGAGGCTGGCATCTGTCTCACAACTCGGGGTGGGTCCGTGTTTCGCTGTGGGTAGACGCGCGGGACGGCACCGCGCGCCGGTCACAGCGGAATGTTGCCGTGCTTGCGGTCGGGTTGGGACGTGCGTTTCGACCGGAGCATCTCTAGGTCACTCACGAGTTGCGGGCGGGTCTCCCGTGGCTCGAGGACGTCGTCGACAAAGCCCCGGTCGGCCGCCGTGTATGGGTTGGCGAACTCCTCGCGGTACTGTTCGATGCGCTCCTGCCGGCGGCGCTCGGGGTCGTCTGCCTCGGCGAGTTCGTCGTCGTAGAGGATGTTGACCGCGCCCCGTGGCCCCATGACCGCGAGTTCGGCGCTGGGCCAGGCGTAGTTGACGTCTGCGCCGATGTGTTTCGACGCCATCACGTCGTACGCGCCGCCGTATGCCTTTCTCGTGATGACAGTCAACAGCGGCACCGTCGCCTCCGAGAAGGCATAGAGGAGTTTCGCGCCGTGTCTGATGATGCCGTCGTGTTCCTGGTCGGTGCCGGGCATGAATCCCGGCACGTCGACAAAGGTCAGGATGGGGATGTTGAACGAGTCACAGAAGCGGACGAAACGTGCGCCCTTTACCGAGGAGTCGATGTCGAGTGTGCCCGCGCTGACGCGGGGCTGGTTGGCGACGACACCGAGTGCGTGGCCGTCGAGTCGGGCGAACCCGGTCACGAGGTTGCGCGCGAACGCCTCGCCGACCTCGAAAAAGGATTCCTCGTCGGTCACACGCCCGACGACGTCTGTCATGTCGTACGGTTTCTGTGGGTCGTCTGGGACGATCTCTTTTAGTTTCTCGTCGCGACGGTCGGGGTCGTCGAACGGGTCGACACTGGGTGGGTCCTCGACGTTGTTCTGTGGGAGATAGGAGAGCAGTCTGCGGATGTCGTCGAGCGCCGCCTCCTCGTCGGCGGCGGTGAGGTCGGCGACACCGGAGTCGGTGGCGTGGGTCGTCGCGCCGCCGAGTTCGTCGAACCCGACCGACTCGCCGGTGACCGTCTCGACGACGTCGGGACCGGTGATGAACATGTGGCTGGTCTCCTGGACCATCAGCGTGAAGTCGGTAATCGCCGGCGAGTAGACCGCGCCGCCGGCACAGGGGCCCAGTATCGCCGAAATCTGTGGCACGACGCCACTGGCCTGCTGGTTCCGGTGGAAAATCTCCGCGTACCCCGCGAGCGAGTCGATGCCCTCCTGGATACGCGCACCCGCGGAGTCGTTGAGTCCGATAATCGGCGCGCCAGTCTCGACGGCGCGGTCCATCACCTTCGTCACCTTCTGTGCGAACACTTCGCCGAGTGACCCGCCAAAGACGGTGAAATCGTGCGCGAAAACGAACACCGTCCGACCGTCGACGTCACCGTATCCGGTGACGACACCGTCGCCGTCTACCTGTTTGTCCTCCATATCGAAGTTGTGACACCGGTGCGTGCGGAACTGGTCGAACTCGGTGAATGTTCCATCGTCGAGAAAGTAATCGATACGCTCGCGCGCGGTCAGTTTGCCCCGCTCGTGTTGTTTCTCAATGCGCTCCTCGCCGCCGCCTTTGCGTGCCTGCTCGCGGCGCTCTCGCAGGTCGTCGATGCTGTCGTCCATCGTCATCGCCTCTGTTCCACCACTGTTGTTACTCGAAAACACGACGGCTGTAAAAAGGATTCTGTAATCGCGTGGACTCGTGGTACACCGTGCAGCGAGTGACTCTCACTGCTCCGGTCCCAAGCCGGTGGCTGTGGGCACGACACGGCCGTCCGAAGAAAGTCGGGGCGGTCCGTCCGGGGGCACGCGTGTCACAGTAGTTGCCGTCGAGGGTAACAGGCCGTCTCGTCAGTCGGCCTCGAGGCGGTTCGTGTTGTGCTCCCGGGCGAACTCGAGGAAGTTGTCAAACAGCTGTTTGGCCTCGCAGGCGGCCCGGTAGTTGTCGCCGTGGATACCGTCGAGAACGGCCGCGATACGGTCCTCGGAGAGCGTGTCGGTCTTGCCACGCGTGACCGTCCGGGCGGTTTCGACGTCGTACTCGGGGTGGAACTGGACGGCAAAGACCTGGTCCTTGCGGAAGCCGTGGATACCGTACTCGTTTTTGGCGAACACCGTCGCTCCCGGCGGGGCCTCGACGACGTGGTCCGAGTGTGTGGTGAAGACGGTCATATCCTCGGCGACGCCGTCGAGCAGTCGGTTCTGGCCGTCCTGTTCGACGGTCCGGTAGCCGATTTCGTACTCGCCCATCGACTCGACGCTCCCACCCAGTACGTCTGCGAGCAACTGGTGGCCGTAACAGACCCCCAGCGCCGGAATCCCGGCCCTGACCGCCTCGCCGGTCCACCGCTTCAGGTTGCCAATCCACTCGCGGTCCCAGTACACCGACGCCCGGGACCCGGTGATGACGAACGCGTCGAAGTCGAACCCCGCCGGCAGTTCGCCCGAGGGGCAGTGAAACTCCACGAGGTCCGCGTCCAGTTCGCGCCGGAAGTTCCGCCGCGTGTTGACCACCTCGTGTGACGCGTTCAACAGGGCGACTCTGAGGCCCTCCATACCACACAGTACACCTGTCAGAGTAAAAACCAGCCCAGTAGCGACAGCACTTGCCGTTACTCTCGCAGCGCAGTTGCCGGGGGAGTGTTTCTGTGCGGAGTGTGCACGGCACCGTCCGATACTTGTAGCCGCCGCCCGTACTGTGGGTGATGCCAGACCTCGAACTGTACGAACTGGAGGGCTGCCCGTACTGTCAGAAAGTAAAAGAGAAACTCGACGAACTCGGACTGGAGTACCACTCTCATATGGTGCCCCGGAGTCACTCCGAGCGCGACGAGGTAGAGGCCGTCAGCGGTCAGACCGGTGTTCCCGTGCTCGTCGACAACGACAACGGCATCGACGGGATGCCAGAGAGCGACGACATCGTCGAGTATCTCGACGAGACGTACGCCTGAGACACCGACCGCGACGGACCCCGCGGAGTCAGGGGATAATCTGTTCGCCGTCGTCGTCGTAGACGGTGATGGCGTCGACGGGACAGGCCCGCGCGGCGAACTTCGCGTCCATCTGTTCGCTCTCGGCCACGTCACGGACGAACAGGTCTTCTTCCGTCTCGGTACTGTCTGCCAGAATCGCCTTTCCGGCGTCCTCGTCTCTCTCGAACTCGTCCCAGGCGGCGACGCACTGGAACATCCCGATGCAGGTGTCGTGGTCGAATTCGACTCGCATAGATACCTTTGGCCGCTCAGGAACAAAGGTGTGGTGGCCCGGGGCGGGCTGGCTTCCTATATTTACTCGGCGCGTGTCCACGGACCGTCGGGTGCGTCGGGCGTCTCGCGGCGCTGTTCGAGTGGGAGGCGCTCGCGGGCGCGCTCGACGCCGCGGGCGACACTCTGTCGGGTTCCGTCGAAGTGGTCGGTGCCGACGGCCGGGTTGACACTCGATGGCTCCTCGTGGGCGTAGATATCGACCGTCCCGTCGGGGCCGGGAAACAGCATCAGATGGAGTTGGCGGTCCGCCAGCGGCGACTCGCGGTAGACCCACGAACTGCGTTCCGGGCGGCCGTCGCGGGTCTTGAGTCGCGCGAGCGGGTTGCGCCGGAAGCCGACCGTCCAGAGCAGGCGCTCGGCCGCCACCGGCGAAACTGCGAGTGTGCCGGCGTACTCGCCGCCGGCAATCTCGCGGGGTCCAGCGCGCCTGTCGACCAGCAGACCCGTCAGAGACGACAGACTGCGGCGGAGCGGCTCCCACCACCGACTCCGGGGGCCCATCGTCCACCGGAGCGGCGGCACGTAACTCACCGCGAACCCGACTGCCGCACCGAACCGTGCGAGTACGGCCGTCGTCGTGTTCTCCTCGCGAGTGCTCATCCGAGCGGGCGTAACCGACGCGAGGTCATCACAGTGTCGGAGGCGGGCGCGGCAGGGGTAGGAGGGGAGACTCGCTGTTTTAATAACTGTGGGGCCAGTGTGTGCGGGTATGGGATTCGACGAGATGGACGTCGACAGAATCTGGATGGACGGCGAGATCGTCGACTGGGAGGATGCCGAGATTCACGTCCTCACGCACGCGTTACACTACGGGACAGGCGTCTTCGAGGGTGCGCGTTGTTACGACACGGAAAAGGGACCGGCCATCTTCCGGTGGGAGGAACACCTCGACCGGTTCTACGAGTCGGGCAAACCGTACGACCTCGAGATTCCCTTCGACCGCGAGGAACTGACAGCGGCGACAGAGCGGTTGATTCGCACACAGGAGTTGCCCTCGTGTTACATCCGGCCGATTGCCTTCTACGGGTACGAGGAACTCGGTTTGAATCCCTCGAACTGTCCGGTGAACGTCGCAATCGCCGTCTGGCCGTGGGGGACGTATCTCGGCGAGGAGGCCCTGGAGGACGGTGTCGACGTGGCGATTTCGTCGTGGCGCAAGTACGGCAGCGACCAGATTCCGACCAACGCGAAGACAACCGGCGCGTACGTCAACAGCGTACTCGCGTCACTCGAGGCGAAAAGACACGACTACGTCGAGGCAATCGTCCTCAACAGCGAGGGCAACGTCGCCGAGGGGCCCGGCGAGAACATCTTTCTCGTCCGGGACGGCGAAATCTTCACCACGGGACTGGCCGAGTCGATTCTCGCCGGTATCACCCGCGAGTCGATTATTACTATCGCCCGGAATCTGGGGTACACCGTCCACGACCAGGCGACGATTTCGCGGGGCGAACTGTACACCGCCGACGAACTGTTTTTCACCGGCACCGCGGCCGAGGTGACGCCGATTCGGTCGGTCGACGACAAGGAAATCGGCACGGGGACGAAAGGCCCCGTGACCGACGACATCCAGGCGACGTTCTTCGAAATCCTCGAACAACAGTCCGAGGAGTACGCCGACTGGTTCCACCCGGTCTGAACTCCCTGCGGTATCACCACAGACTCAGGTGTCGGCGCACGACCCGCTGGCAGTTCCCGCAGGTCTCATCGAGACGCCCAACCGTCGCCAGGAGCGGATGGTCGACGGCGAAATCCTCGTACAGCGCCGGCGGCAGACTCCGGTGAACGATGCCCCCGTCGGTCCCGCGTCCCGTTGTCTGTTCGAGGAACTGCTGGCGCCTGCTCGCGAGTTCGTCACACCGCCTGCGATGGTGGGCGAGCGTCTCGTGGCGCCGACAGAGCGCGTCGAACCCGAGTTCGGGCAGGGGTGTCCCCGTCGGCACTGACGAGCCAGTCGGGGCCAGCGACAGAGACACTGCTCGGGGTTTTTTACACGACGACGGTCAACTGTCGGTGATGGTCACGCCCGTCGACGGCTTTTTTCTACTCAATCTGCTCACCGGGGTGGTGCTGTGCTGGGCGAGCGCGCACACCGTCCGTCGGTGGGACGGACTGGGCGTCTGGCCGTTCGGGGCTTTTCTCGCGGTGCTGGGTCTCGGGGGAGTACTCACCGCACTCGTTGGACTGTTCGCCCTGGGGGCCGAACTCGGGGGGCAGGCGCTCTGGACACAGGTCGGGGTGTTGGTCTGGGCGTTCTCGGCGGTGCCGTGGGTTCTGTTCGCTCTCCAGTACACGGGTCGGTACACGCGACTGGGGTGGCGGCTGGTCGTGTTCATGCTCGTGCCGTTTCTGGGTATCCTGCTGAACACCGCGCTCTCGGCCGCCGGAGTCTCCGGGTTCACGTTGCCGACGATAATCGGTTCACTGGTGTTCACCTACGCCCTTGCACTGGTGGTGGTCGGTGCGTACCTGTTGGTCCGGACGAGTTACGCCTACGGGCATCTCTCGTGGATACAGGGTCTTGGCCTGGCAGTCGCGCCGACGGCGCTGTTTCTGGCCCTCAACACGGCGAGCGCGTTTCCCGACGGAACGGGTATCGGCGCGAGCGGTACGTACACCGCCGGGTTGACCCTCGCCGCGCTCGCGGTCGGGGTCTCGCTCGTGCGCCACCCGCCCTTCGAGGTGACGGCGGCGGTTGGAACAATCGGAGAACGAGCCATCGTCCGCGAGACCGACGACCTGGTGTTCGTCGTCGACGACCGCGGTCACGTGGTCAAACTCAACGAGACCGCAGTCGAAACCCTCGGCGTCGACCGCGCAGAGGCGCTCGACGGGCCGCTGTCGGAACTCGTCGGGTACAGCGCCGACGACCTCAAACAGTTGGAGACGGTGATGCTCCAGACCGTCGGGAGCGGCCAGCAGTACGACCCACAGGTGTCGACTATTACGGCCCACGACGGCCACGAACTGGGGTCGATGTGCAGTCTGCGGGACGTGACCGACCGGGAACTGCGCGAACAGCGCCTCGCAGTGCTCAACCGCGTGCTCAGACACAACCTCCGGAACAAGACCGAGGTGGTCCGGAGTCGCGCCGAGGCGCTCGCCAACGGTGACGCCGGCGACCGAGAGCGCGCCACTACCCACGCCGAGACCATCGTCGAGACGGCCGACGAAATCGCCGACCTCGGGCAGAGCGCCCGCACTATCGACCAGTTCGTCTCCGAGGAGGGCAGCGAGAGTCGGGTCGACCTCGAAGTAGCCGTCGCAGACGCACTCGAGGTGGCCACCGAGGACCGGGAGGAGGTGACCGTCTCCGTCGAGACACCCGATTCCGCGCGGGTGAGGACCAACCGGCGCGCGCTCGACGCGGCACTCCGGAGTGCCATCGACAACGCGCTGTCGTACGCCGACTCGGCGGTGACAGTCACCGTCGAACACCACGAGAGCGGGTACGTCGTCACGGTCACAGACGACGGTCCCGGCATCCCGGCGGGCGAACTGGAGTCACTCGAACGCGGCACGGAGACGCCGCTCCAGCACGGCACCGGGCTCGGACTGTGGCAACTCAAGTGGGCCGTCACGACGCTGAACGGCCACCTCTCCTTCGACACGACCGACGGAACGACCGTCGAGATTCTCCTCCCCGACCGGTAGTTGCAGTTCCACGACCGTCCGGCGTCACCGCGGGAGCGTGTCTCCAGTGTCGCCGTCGACTGCGGCCGCCAGCGCGCCGACGACGACGGCGTCCTCGCCCAGCGACGCGCGCTCGAACGCGGGTGTCCGACTCATCACCCGGTCTGGTACCCGCTCGCGGAGCGACTCGACAACCTGTGGATTTTCGAGTGCGACTGGACCGCCAAGAGAGACGAGACTCGGCGCGTAGGCGTGGACGAGCGTGGTCACGCCGATGGCGTTCCACCGGGCGACCCGGTCGAGCACCCTGTCGGCGAAGCGGTCCCCGCCGGCGTCGAACACCGCCGCCGCGTCGAACGCCGGGTCGTCGAGCGCGAGTGTCGTCGGTTCGCCGTCGTGGAGGTGTCTGGCGTAGCGGGGAATCCCCCTGCCCGAACAGTAGGCCTCCCAGTGGCCCGCACTCCCACAGCCACAGGGCATCGTCCCGGCGGGGTCGACGGTGACGTGACCGACCTCGCCGGCGTTACCGTGCCACCCGGAGAGGACGCGCCCGTCGACACAGACACCGGCACCGATACCCGTCGACAGCGTCAGGTAGACCGCGTTGGGCGGACAGTCACCGTAGCGCCGCTCGCCGACGAGACCGGCCGTGGCGTCGTTGTACAGCGAGACGGGCGCGTCGGCCACCTCACCGAGCGGGTCGACGACCGGAATCCAGTCGACACTCGCCGGCAGGTTCGCCGGGTCGACGACACCGCCCCGCTCGCGGTCGACGACACCGACCGACGCGACGCCGACACCCCGGAGTGTTGCCGGGTCGACACCCGCCTCGTCGCAGGCCGCCCGGAGCGCGTCCGCGAGCGCGCCGGTCACGGCCACACCCGATGTCTGTGGTGTCGCCCGTTTGTTACTGCCCGCGGTGAGTCTCTCGCTGTCGACTCCACACTCGCTGCCAGCCTCGCGCCCGCTGTTGCCGACGACCGCCCGAATCGACGTGCCGCCCAGGTCCACGCCGGCGTACCAGGACACACCCAAAATGGGTGTCCCCGTGACAGTTAACCGTTCGGGACTCGCCAGCGCTCGTCCGGTCGGGAGCGAACAGTGACGCGCTACCGGTTCCAATCGGTTCACCGGGCACGGGGAGCGTCGCTGGCGAATTCCAGAGACGACGACGCGGGACGGCCGGTGTTTGTTCTCCGGTGCCCGCCGTCGGCGTAACCCCGACCAGTTTGGCGGAGCGGGGCGGACAGGAGTGCTACTGGCCGTTGTTTGGGCTCTCGACAGTATCCCGTGTGGTATCTGACACTCCGGGCACTCTCGGTGCGCTCACCACGGCGCTTGACAGGCTCTCGGGTCTCCGGCAGTTGCAACGACTCGCCACAATCCCACTCGGCGTGGTGGGAGTAGCGACGTCTCTCGGCGGGGCGCCGACTGGTCCCCGTACTGTTCGTTCTCCCGGGTGGCGCCAGTGTAATCGACCTCGTCTGGGACCCGACCGACCGTGCGGAGAGAACACGCAGGCGCACGGGCCGCCGGTGGCCTCTGCCCGACGCCCCGAGAACCGTGCGTCGTGACTGTCCGGCAGTGGCGTGTTCTGTAACACCCTGTCGCCGCGTCTGCCGGGAGCCATCCACGAAACAGTGTGGTTTATGTGGCAGTGGCAATCAGAGAGTCTATAGATGTCCGAGGACCGGCAACAATGAGCGACGACAGCGAGCGCCTGAGGGTGCCGCCGACAGCCACGCCACGTGAGACGGCGGCGATTACCGCGGCGGTACACGCCCACATCGCAACCGAGGAGGGGACACCAGGAGAGGAGTCGGCGACCTGGGATGGTAAACGATTTCAGTTCGCGGGTCGCATCGCCGCAGTAACGGGTACCCCGCGGCGCGTGCCGCGTGGCGCACCGACAGACGAGTGGACCGCACTCGGACGATCCGATAGATTCAAACGATGACAGCGAACACATTCGACAAGGTACTGGTTGCGAATCGTGGCGAGATTGCAGTGCGCGTTATGCGCGCCTGTGACGACCTGGGTATCGATACCGTCGCGGTTTACAGCGAGGCCGACAAACACGGCGGTCACGTGCGCTACGCCGACGAGGCGTACAACGTCGGACCGGCGCGTGCGGCCGACTCGTATCTGGACCACGACGCCATCATCGACGCGGCACAGACGGCCAACGCAGACGCCATCCACCCTGGATACGGCTTTCTCGCGGAGAACGCCGACTTCGCCGGGAAAGTCGAGGAGACCGAGGGTATCACCTGGGTGGGCCCCTCGGCGGAGTCGATGCGCCAGTTGGGCGAGAAAACCAGCGCCCGTGCGACCATGCAGGAGGCTGGGGTTCCGATTGTTCCCGGCGACACCGAACCCGTCGAGACGGCCGAGGAGATTCACGAGTTTGGCGAGGAGAACGGCTATCCCGTCGCGATAAAGGCAGAGGGCGGCGGCGGCGGCCGGGGAATGAAGATAGTCCGAGACCCCGAGGAGGCCGAGGACCAACTCGAGAGCGCGAAACGCGAGGGTGAGGCGTACTTCGACAACGACACCGTCTACCTAGAGCGGTTCCTCGAACAGCCCCGGCATATCGAGGTCCAGATCGTCGCCGACCGCCACGGCAACGTCCGTCACCTGGGCGAGCGTGACTGTTCGCTCCAGCGCCGCCACCAGAAGGTCATCGAGGAGGGCCCCTCGCCGGCGCTGACCGACGAACTGCGCGCCGAGATCGGCGAGGCCGCCCGCCGCGGTGCCGACGCCGCCGGCTACTACAACGCCGGCACCTTCGAGTTTCTCGTCGAGGAAGACCCCGACCGGGACGCCGCGAACGGCGAACTGCTCGGCTCCGACACGAACTTCTACTTTCTCGAGGTCAACACCCGCATCCAGGTCGAACACACCGTCACCGAGGAGATAACCGGCATCGACATCGTCAAGTGGCAACTGCGCGTCGCGCAGGGCGAGGCACTCGATTTCGAACAGGAGGCGGTGAGCTTCGACGGACACGCCTTCGAGTTTCGCATCAACGCGGAGAACGCCGCCGAGGACTTTGCACCCGCCACCGGCGGGAGCCTCGACACCTACGACCCGCCGGGGGGTCCCGGCGTGCGCCTTGACGACGCGCTCCGGCAGGGTGACGACCTCGTGACCGACTACGACTCGATGATTGCGAAACTCGTCGTCCACGGGAGCGACCGGACCGAGTCTATCGCGCGGAGCAAGCGCGCCCTCGCCGAGTTCGACATCGAGGGCATCGTCACCATCGTGCCCTTCCACCGGATGATGCTCTCTGACGAGCTCTTTGTCAACGGAACCCACACCACGAAGTACATCGACGAGGACCTCGACCACGACCGTATCGAGACGGCACAGGAGCGGATGGGCACCGAGACCACCACCCCGAGCGGGAGCGACGACGAGGAGGTCTACACCCGCGAGTTCACCGTCGAGGTGGACGGCAAGCGCTTCGAGGTGGAACTCGAGGAGCGCGGTCAACCCCCGCAGGTCGGCACCGGCGGCGGCGCGCAGACCGGCGGGTCCGCCGGCGAATCCAGTGGTAGTAGCGGTAGCGGGACGACCGTCACCGCCGAGGGCGAGACGGTCGCCGCGGAGATGCAGGGGACCATCCTCGACGTCGCCGTCGACGAGGGCGACGAGGTGGCCGCCGGCGACGTGCTCTGCGTGCTGGAGGCGATGAAGATGGAGAACGACGTCGTCGCCGAGTTCGGTGGCACGGTCACGCAGGTACCGGTTGCCGAGGACGACAGTGTCGACATGGGGGACGTCCTCGTCGTCATCGACTGATCGACCCGTCGCGTTCTGACACTCCGCTCTCGACCGGCGCGTGACCTCGTGGTCCCGTCTCCTCGACTGCCCCCCTCCGTGCGGTCGACGGTGTTACCGGTTCGTCCGACCGAGTCCTGCTCCGCGTTCGCGTCGGGGAGCGCCCCGAACTCGTCGCCACACTCGTAGGTGTCGAGTGACGGCACACGCGGACCTACACCGCCCACCCGAAAGTACGGTGTGACGACAGATGCAAAGAGACAGGACCCGCGGGCGGCAACAGTCCACTCGTGAAACGTTCCATCGACGAGACGGCGGAGCGGTTCGACGAGCAAAGCGAGCAGTACGACGAGACACGCCCGGACCGGACCGTCGAGACTGCCCGGCGGGTCGTCGAGCGTGCGCTGACAGACGCCGACGGTTCGGAGACGGCACTCGATATCGGCGCGGGCACCGGTGCGGTGACACTGGACGTTGCCGGGGGGGTCGAGCACGTCTACGCGCTCGATATCAGTGACGGGATGCTCGACAGGGCGCGGGCAAAAGCCGACCGGCGGGGTGTCGAGAACGTCACCGTCGGTCGTGGCACGTTCCGCACCCCCGGCGCGGCGGTCGACCTGCCGGAGTCGGTCGACCTCGTGGTCTCGAACTTCGCCATGCACCACCTCGACGACGGCGAGAAAGCCGACGCCGTCGAGACAATCCGCGGACTGCTCGCCGACGGCGGGCGGTTCGTTCTCGGCGATGTCATTATCTTCGAGGCGGCGAACCGCTCGGTAGAGTACTACAGCCCCGAGGTCGACGACCCGGCGACCGTCGGGTATCTGGTAGACATCTTCGAGTCCCAGGGGTTCACCGTCGAGACCGAGCAGACCGGTCCGATGGCGGGTGTGATAGAGGGCCGACTTCCCGGCGGGAACTGACCGCGGTGTCAGCGTGCGGTATCCGGACACCAGACGGGTGGCTCACCCGGCGTCGGTCTCGACCGCGTGGACATCGAGCTCGTCGTCGGCGACGACTGTCACGGTGCCCTCGTCGGTCCCGACACGGAGTTCGAGCCGGAACGGGTCTGTCGAGCGACTCGCGCTCGTCTCGACCTGGCTGTCGACCGGCAGCGAGTCGACGCCAACCGTCGAGAGGGCCGCAGTCACCTGCGGTTCGAACTGGAGGGGGACGAGCGCGTCGACGACCACCTCCCAGGTACAGGTCTCGCAGGACAGTTCGACCGCCGACGGCCCGGTGTCGTCGGTCCAGTCGGCGCTGTGGTCGAACGTGACCGCCACCAGGCCGGCACAGTACGGACACTGTCCGGTTCGTGCCAGTCCGAGGTGGTGGGCGGTGCGATTCTCCAGTGCACGGCGGTGCTCGTCGCCGGTCCGACCGCGCAACCCGTTCACCGGAAACGAGTAGGTCACCCCCGGCCAGTCGCAGTCGGGGCAGGTGAGCGTGAGAAACGAGCGCTCGTAGCGCTCGACCAGGTCCTCACCGCAGACCGGACACGACTCGTCGAGTTCGTCCGTCCGGGTCGTCTCCTCGGTCGGCCGGTGTGCCAGCACCGCCCGGTACAGCGCCGTCGCGCCCGCTGTCGGAACGTACCCGCCGTCGACCTTCTCGACGTACACCCCCCGCAGTCTGTCGAGGTGGTAGTTGAACTTCCCGCTGTCCTCCATCCCGACGGCGTCCATCAACTCCGAGTAGCGCCGTGGCTCCGTGTGGACGCCTGCCCACCCCTCCAGCAACGCGAGCACGATATCCAGTCGGATGTCGTGTGCGAGCACCGAGAGCGCGTCCCTGACCGCCTCTCTGTCCCCGTCTGTGGGGCCATCTGGCATAGCTCCCGATTACGAACCGAGCGTAATCAGCGTGACGCCCCGGTCGGTCCAGCCACACCCTCGCTGTCGAACCGAAACCGTTCCGACAGTGTGTTGCAGGACCTGCCCGGCGGTGTGGTCCGCGCTATCACGTCGTGTGAACCTGACTTCTCAAAACAGTTAATCCCGTTCCACACCTGCTGTTGGACATGACGCAGGAATCGGCGTCGGTGGCGGAGAATCGTTCGACCAGTACGGCGGTCACCGCACGACTCCGGGAACTGCTGCGCCGGTTCGACCCGACGATGCTCGGGTTACTCGGCCTGCTGTCTGTGCCCAGTTACGTGTTCGACTCGCTCGTGCTTCTCAGAGTGTTCTCCATCTTC
>CAZHPM010000049.1:0-15631 GCA_964534485.1 uncultured Halobacteriales archaeon | reverse complement strand
GATACCCGACGGCGCACCCGACGGCGCCACCGACCTCGTCCGCGAGTTCTACTGACAGTCGGTTACTCTCGCTGTTCGACCAGTTCGACGTCGAGAAACGTCTCGACAGCGGCGACGACACTCCCGCCGACACCGGCCTGGGTCGCGCGGCCCTGTTCGAGCGCGAGCAGGTCGTCCTCCTCGACGTCGAGTTCGTCCGCGAGTCCTCCGAGCTGGTAACCGGCCGCCTGGCGCGCGTCGGTGAGTCGGTCACCGTACTCTGTCACGAGGTAGGGGAGTTGGTCGTCGTCGTAATCCGCGCCGCTCTCCCAGTGTGTCGAGTCACCTCTCGCGGCGTCGTACACCTTCGCGGTGTTCTGTGCGGCGCGTTTCTGTCGGTCCCCGTCTCGTCCGGAGTCACTCTGTGCGTTCTCGGCGTCGTCGTGCTGTGCACAGTCACTACAGACCTCGAGCTGTGCACCCGCGACGTTGACCGGACGCGTATCGACTCCCGAAGCACCACACAGTTCACAACTGTCGCCGGAATCGACCCCGCCGCCCGTCGAGTACTTGGCCATAGTTTCGATAGTGGATAGCCTCTATTTAACGCTTCTATGCGGGCACGCCGCCAGACTGCCCCGAGCGGGTGTCGGTTCGAGGGAGACAGACTCCGCTGTGCCAGGCGTGTCGGCCGTCACAGCTGTTCGTCGAGTCGACGAGCCGTCTGCTCGCCGACGCCACGGACCTCCTGCAGTGTCTCGCGGGACGCGCCGCGGACACCCGCGACACTGCCAAATCGCTGGAGGAGTCGTGCCCGCGTCTCCGGGCCGACACCGGGCACACCGTCCAGTGGCGTCGACACGTCGTCGCGGACGCTCTCGTGGTACTGGACCGCAAAGCGGTGGGCCTCGTCGCGGACGCGCTGGAGGAGGTGCAGATGCGGGGCGTCCTCGGGCCAGTCGTGGCTCTCTGCCGGCGTGACCACGCGTTCTTCCTCCTTTGCCAGCGCAATCGCCGGCACCTCCCAGTCGGCGGCGTCGAGTGCCGCGAGCGCCGCGTCGAGTTGGCCCCGTCCGCCGTCGACGAGCAACAGGTCGGGTGTCGGGCGGTCGTCGCGGCCCTCAAGTGCCCGTTGGGCGCGCCAGCCGACCAGTTCCCGCATGTTCGCGTAGTCGTCGTTCGTCTCGGAGAGTTTCCGCCGCCGGTAGTCCGCGGTGACCGATTCGCCGTCGCTGAAGACGACGTTGCTGCCGACGACGGCCGTCCCGCCGGTGTGGCTCACGTCGAACCCCTCGATGCGCGTGGCACTGTCGAGTCCGAGTTCGGTCGCGAGACGTGTCACCGCGTCCGGACGACGCCGCTCGCGGCTCGCGTTTTTCAGTGCCAACTCCACGAGCGTCGCCTCGCGCCCGGCGGCCGGCACGCGCAGGTCGACACCCGCACCCGCGAGCCACTCCGCGAGTCCCTCGCCGACGGGTTGTTCCGAGCACAGCACCCGCTCGGGGAGTTCGCGGTCGGCGTAGTACTGCGAGAGAAAGGCACCGAGCGCCCTGCCGGCGTCGGTCGTCTCGTCGGGTGCAGCGAGGGCGTGGCGTTCCCGGTCGACCAGTTGACCGTCTTCGGCGCGGAGCACCGCGACGGTGGGCTCCGTGCCGGCGAGCGAGATGCCCAGTACGTCGGTCTGCCGGTGGTCGCCGGTGGTCGTCACCGCCGCGTCGCCGGTCTCGCGGAACCGCTCGACGGCCGCCAGCGCGTCACGGAGGTTGGCGGCCCGTTCGAAGCGCTGGTCCTGCGCGGCGGTCTCCATCTCGCGGCGCAGCGGTTCCGTGAGCACGCCCGTCTCGCCGGCGAAAAATCGCTCGACGCTCTCGACGTCCTCGAGATAGGCCGTCCGCTCGATTTCGCCGGTGCAGGGGGCGGTACAGAGTCCGATGTCGTGGTCCAGACAGGGGCGGTCGCGGTCGGCGAACTTGTGGTCCGAACAGCCCCGGAGTCCGTACGTCTCGCGGAGCGCACCGACCACGGCCTCGACCTCGGACCGGTCGGTGAATGGACCGAACACCGTCGAGTCGGGGTCTGGGTCGCGCGTGACCCGTATCTGTGGACACTCGTGGTCGGTCAACTCCACCAGCGGGTAGGATTTGTCGTCTTTCAGGCGAACGTTGTACCGGGGGCGGTGGCGCTTGATGAGATTCGCCTCCAGCAGGAGTGCCTGTGATTCGGTTTCGGTGACCGTAATCTCGACTGTCTCGGCGCGGGCGACCATCTGCCGGATGCGCTCGCTGCGCGGGTCGGCGTACGACCGGACGCGCTCCCCGAGGTCGACGGCCTTGCCGACGTACAGAACCCGTCCGTCGCCGTGGAACTGGTAGACGCCCGGCTCTCCGGGGAGTGTTCTCGCCTGCTCGCGCACGTCGTCGGCGTTCACGAACGAGAGTTGGGGGTGGAGGCGCTTGAGGACACCGGCTCCACTAGAGCAGTGCCGCGAACTCGTCGAGGTAGCTTCCGTAGACGGAGAGTGCCTGCTCGATTGGCGCGCTGTCGGTCATGTCGACACCGGCCTCGCCGAGCAAGTCGAGCGGGTAGTCACGCGACCCCGAGCGGAGGAACTGGCGGTACCGGTCTGCGGCAGGGTCGCCCTCCTCCCGAATCGCCTCGACGAGCGCCACCGCCGCCGCGATACCCGTCGAGTACTGGAAGACGTAGAAGGCCCGGTAGAAGTGTGGGATACGCATCCACTCGCGGGCGATGCGGTCGTCGAGCGCCGCCGGTTCGTAGTAGTCACCCTTTAGTTCTCGGTAGAGACCGTCCAGTCGGTCGGTCGTCAGCGCCTCGCCGGCCTCCGAGAGTTCGTGCGTGCGCTGCTCGAACTCCGCGAACATCGTCTGGCGGTACAGCGTCGACCGGAACCGCTCGAGGTACTCGTTGAGGATGTGCCGGCGGAGTCGCTCGTCCTCGACGGTATCGAGCAGGTGGTGGGTCAGCAGCGTCTCGTTGACCGTCGAGGCGATTTCGGCGATGAAGATGGTGTAGTCGGCGTAGACGTAGGGCTGGCTCTCGCTCGCCAGTTCCGAGTGCATCGAGTGGCCCAACTCGTGGGCGAGCGTGTACATCGAACTGACGTCGTCCTGGTAGTTCAGCAGGATATAGGGCTGTGAGTCGTAGGTGCCGCCGCTGTAGGCGCCGGACTGTTTGCCGGCGGTCTCGTAGACGTCGACCCACCGGGAGTCGAGTCCCTCGGCGACCCGTGACTGGTAGGCCTCGCCAAGCGGCGCGACGGCCTCGGTGACGTACTCCCGGGCCTGTTCGTAGGGTATCTCCGGGCTCTCACCCTCGACCAGCGGGACGTAGAGGTCCCACATCCGTAACTCCTCGAGGTCGCGCGCGTCGCGTTTCAGTTCTGCGTGGCGGTGGAGGCGGTCGAGGTTCGCTCGCACCGTGTCGACGAGTGTGTCGTACACCTCGACGGGGATGTTCGGCTCCGAGAGGGCGGCCGCGCGGGCGGTGTCGTAGTTGCGGGCCTGGGCCAGTTTCTCGTCGGTCTTGACGCTGTTTCGGTATGCGGTCCCGACGGCGTTGCGGACCGTCTCCCACTCGTCGTAGAACTGCTCGTACACCTCGCGGCGGAAGTTCCTGTCTGAGCGTTTCTGGAGCGTGGTGAAGTTGTTCAGCGTGATTTCGACAGCCTCGCCGTCGGGTGTCTCGACGGTCGGGAACGTCATGTCGGCGTTGGTCAGCATCTGGTAGACCTCGCCCGACGCGCCGGTCACCTCGCCCAGTTCCGCGAGCAGGTTCTCGACCTCTGCCGAGCGGGTGTGGGGTTTCAGCCGCAGGATGTCGTCGAAGAAGTGTTCGTACTCCGCGAGTGCCGGCTCGTCTGCGAGCATGTCCTCGAGGTCCGCGCGGTCGAGAGCCTGAATCTCGGGTTCGAGAAAACTGGTCGCACTCGAGGCCGCCGAGGCCAGCGACTGCGAGCGGGTCGCCATCGCCTGTGCCTCGCTGTCGCGGGTGTCCTCGTCCCGGCGCATCCGTGCGTACGCCGCGACGTCGGCCACCGCGCGCATCACCTCCTCGTAGAGGGCGAGCAGTTCTGCCAGCGTCTCCGGGTCGTCGGTCGCCTGGCCCTCGTAGGCCTGGAGTTTCGCGAGTCGGTCCTCTGTCTCCTCGTAGCGCTGTTCCCACTGCTGGTCGCTCTCGAACAGCGAGTCGAGGTCCCACCTGTACTCCTCGTCGACGTCGCCGCGTTCGGGTACGGAACTCACTGGCCGTGGTACGTGCCGTTTGGACCTAAACGTTCCTGTTAGCTGCCCGGTCGTGGACGGGTCACTCCCCGTCGTCTGTAGTCAGGTAGTCGGCACGCACCTCGACGGGCGGGTGTGTGGCGACGACGCGGTCGAACAGGCTGTGTTCGGGCGGGTCGAACGCCTCGGGTTCGCAGTCGACGTCGCCACCGGTGTACATCTTGACGAGCGCCCGCGCGAGTGGCCGTCCGTTGCCGGTGTCGAGGCCACCGGTGAGGTCGGCGGCCCGCTCGCAGTTGCGCGTCAGCGCGAAGGCCAGCGCCGCGTACCCCGACTCGAGGACCGTGGCGGCCACGACTCCGACGACCGGTCCTCTGCGCGCGCTCGCGAACAGATACGCAACCGGCAGGAGGGCGATACCGACGACCGTGAGACCGGCAAGCACCGCGATGTGGCGGTGTCGCGAGTGGGCGAGTTCGTGCCCGACACAGGCGACCGCCTCGTCCTCTGTCAGAACCTCCAGTGCCGCCGTCGTCGCGACGACGTGGCTGTGCCGTGGTCCACCGAGAACGAACATGTTCGGGACGTCTATCTCCCAGGCGTAGACGGTGACCTCCTCGACACCGACTTGCTCGGCCAGTCGGGCGCTCCGGGACTGGATTGCCGGCCGGGAGTCCTCGAGTCGGTCGACTGCGGGGTGTGCGTCGAGACCGTTGCCGGGTACCAGCGCCCGCAGGACGAACGAGACGGCGGCGTAGACGAACACCACGCGCAGCCAGGGGTTCACTCGGCGCATACAACGGGGTTTTGCTGCCACGGGCTTAGGTATTCGCCCGCTCGAGAACCGACAGATAGTGGCCGTCGGAGTCGCGCACCCGCTGTCCGTCCGGAATCTCCGTGACAGACAGCGCGTCCTCGCGAACGGGGTCGACCGTCGCCGCCGGGTCCGGCGCGGCGACGGCGAGGTCGACGTGGACGCCGCCCCGGCCGTCGGCCACCCCGAGTCGGGGCTCCCGGAGTTCGAGGGTTACCGACCCCGCCGAGAGGCGCAGACACCCCTCGCCGTCGACGGCGTCGAACCCCAGTCGCTCGTAGAACGACTGCGCCCGGTGCAGGTCCTCTACCTCCAGTGCGACACTGGAGATGTCACCGACACCCGGCCCGGCGACGTCGGACTCGTCGAGTGCGACACAGTTACCGTCCGGGTCGTAGAAGTACAGCGAGCGCGTGTCACCGGACGACTGCTCGACGAGGTCGAACCGCTCGTCGAGGCGGTCGCGCCAGTCGTCGTACTCACCGACGGGAACCGAGAGGGCGTACTGTGTGTGCAACCCGCCGCGGGGAACCACACCCGGTGTTCGCAACACCAGTTCCGTGTCGCCCGCCCCGAGAACCACCTCGCCGTCGGCCTCGCGGCGGACGTCGAGACCGAGAAACGCCTCGTAGAACGCCTGTGCGCGGTCGAGATACTTCACCTCCAGTGCGAGTCGCTCCAGTCCGGTCGGCATAGTCGGCTGTTTGGACCGCTGGTAAATGAGCGTTGTCAGGCAACAGCGCCCTCGGGGGACGACACCGTGTCCAGCAACGGCGGGGTCGTCGTCCGGGGCGACTCCGTGGGTGACTGTCTCGCGGTGCTGTGCCGTACCGGACGGGCACGAGAGAGTACCGGGAGTCTCGACCGCAAGCTTCTCCCTTTTTGTCTCTCGCAGTCTTAGCGGGGGTATGCCAGTAAAGAGGTCCGGCGAGTCGGCCGACTGGACGGAAATCGACCGCTTCGACGGCGGCGTGGGCTGGATCGCCCACCCCGGGGAGACGATGCAGCGTGCGAGTCACGCACTGGCCACCGACGGCGGTGTCTGGGTGGTCGACCCCGTCGACGCCGACGGAGTCGACGACCTGCTCGCGGAGTTCGGGGAGGTCCGGGGTGTGGTGACGTTGCTCGACAGACACAAACGCGATTCGGCGGCGGTGGCGAACCGCCACGACGTGCCGGTCTATCTCCCCGAGTTCTTCGAGGGGGTGGCCGACGAGCTCGACGCACCGGTCGAGCGGTTCCAGCACGACCTCGCGGAGACGGGGTTTGCGGTACACGAGGTCGTCGGGAGCCGGTTCTGGCAGGAGGCGGCGCTGTTCGACCGTGACAGTGGCGTGCTCGTCGTCCCGGAGGCGGTCGGCACTGCCGACTACTTCCGGGCGGCGAGCGAGCGACTGGGCGTCCACCCGATGTTGCGTCTGACGCCGCCGTCGAAACTGGGTCGGTTCGACCCCGAGCGGGTCCTCGTCGGCCACGGTGTGGGTGTCCACGAGGAGGCCGCGACGGCACTCGGGTCGGCGCTCTCCGGGGCGCGGGCGCGCACCCCCGGTCTGGTCGTCAGGAACACGCGGAAGCTACTGCCGCTGTGAGCGCCGCGACGGGTTCGCCGGGCGTGAAACTGTACCCGCAACGGTTTATACTGCGCCCGGCAACCAGGATTGATGACAGCAATCGACGTGAGCGGCGTCTCGAAGCAGTACGGGACCGTGACGGCGCTCGACAGGGTCGACCTCCAGGTCGAGGAGGGTGAGGTGTTTGGCTTTCTCGGTCCGAACGGGGCCGGAAAGACGACACTGATAAGCATATTTCTGGATTTCGTTCGTCCGACCGCGGGACAGGTGCGGATTTTCGGACACGACTGCCAGGTCGAGGGTGCACGCGCCCGGGAGCGGATGGGTGTACTGCCGGAGGGGTACGCACCCTACGACCGTCTGACCGGCCGCCAGCACGTCGAGTTCGCAATCGACTCGAAAGACGCGACAGACGACCCGACAGACCTGCTCGACCGCGTCGGGATACGCGACGCCGCAGACCGGACGGCGAGCGGGTACTCGAAGGGGATGACACAGCGGTTGGTGCTGGCGATGGCGCTGGCGGGCGAACCGGACCTGCTGGTGCTTGACGAACCGACGACGGGACTCGACCCGACCGGCGCGAAACGGATGCGTGATATACTCCGCGAGGAGGCCGACCGCGGGGCGACGGTGTTTTTCTCGAGTCACATCCTCGGCCAGGTCGAGGCCGTCTGCGACCGCGTGGGTATCCTCAACCGTGGTGAACTCGTCGCCGTCGACACCATCGAGGGACTCAGAGAGTCCATCGGCGGGGGAACACAGCTGACAGTCGACGTCGACGCCATCCCCGAGGGAGTGCTCGGTCGGATTCGGCAGATAGACGGCGTCGAGGAGGCCTGGCCCGACCACCAGACCGCACAGATAGACGTCAACTGCTCGAACGACGCGAAGATGGACGTCGTAATCGCGCTCGACGAGGCGGGTGTGGAGGTGCTGAACTTCCGCACGGAACAGGCCTCACTCGAACAGATGTTCGTCGCCTACACCGAGTCATGAGCTGGCGACGAATCACGCGCAAGGAGGTGAGAGACGCGACGGCACCGCGTGCGGTGCGGGGACTGCTCGGGTTGTTCGTGGTCGCCTGCGTGCTGGTCGCGTACGTGCTCCCCTTGCTGTCGGAGGGTGAGCCGTCGGCGTCGACCAGCGAGTTCGCCTCGACCGTGGCGAGCTGGCCGCTGGTGCCGGTGTTGTTGCCACTGCTCGGTGTCTTGCTGGGCTACAACTCGCTCGCGGCCGAGCGCGAATCCGGGACACTGGTGTTGTTGCTCTCCCTGCCCCACTCCCGGCAGGCGGTCGCGGTCGGAAAGTATCTCGGTCGGGCGGCGGTGCTCGTCGTCACGGTCGCGGTCGGATTCACCGCCGCGGCCTGGCTCGTCGCCTACCCCTTTGGCTCGGTGGCCGTGCTCTCACACCTCGCGTTGACCGGACTGACGGCCCTGCTGGGTGTGGTCTTTCTCGGCATCGGGATGGCGCTGTCGGCACTCTCGCGAACGGAACTGCGTGCCACGCTGAGTTCCTTTGGTGTGTTCGTCCTGTTCACCGTCCTCTGGGAGCCACTCCGGAACGGCGCGGAGAACCTGCTCGTCGACGACGGCTTCAACGACGGTGTGTTGTTCGTCTACGGACTCGAACCGACGACGCTGTACGAGCGGGTCGTGACGGTCTTTCTGGGCGACGGCGTCGACCCGGTGTTTGGCGAGAGTGTCCCGTGGTACGGGAGCGAGTGGGTCGCGCTCGGGTTGTTTCTCGTGTGGGTCTGTGCGCCGCTTGCGGTTGGTTACCTCTACTTCGAGCGGGTGGAGCTATGACCGGAGGTGTGCGTGCATGAACTGGGACCCCGTCGCGCGAAAGGACGTTCGGGACGCGGTCCGGTCGCGGAGTCTGCTCCTGTTGACCGTGCTGTTCGTGGCGCTGTTTCTCGCTCTGACGCTGCTTGCGTTTCGGACCGGTGACCGCGAGTTCGCGGACGTTCTCTCGACTGTGGCCGGTGTCTTTGCCGTGCTGTTGCCGATTGTCGCGTTCGGAGTCGGCTACAAGGCGGTTCTGGGCGAGCGACAGGCGCGAACACTCGTGCTCGCGCTCTCGCTGCCACACTCCCGGCGTGACCTCGTCCTCGGGAAGTTCGTGGGGCGCGCGCTGGTGCTCTCGGCGCCGGTCGTCGTCGGACTGGTCTTTTCGGGCGGACTCGTGCTCGCGGCCGGTGGCGCGGTCGGACAGCTCCTCGACTACCTGGTGTTCAGCGGTCTGACACTGGTGTACGGACTCGCCTATCTCGGAGTCGCGCTGTGTCTCTCTATCGCCACCGTGTCGGGCCGGCGGGCGACACTGAGCGCGGTTGGACTCTACGTCGCGCTCGTGCTCGTCTGGGGGGCGCTGGTCGACCTGCTCGTCGGCATCCTCTTTCGGTTCCAGGGCTCCGGTTCCACTCCGGACTGGGCCGTGTTCCTCGAATTTCTCTCGCCGACGGTTCTCTACCAGTTCCTCCTGGACGGGCTCGAAGGCATCGAGAGTGACTTTCCGGGGATGGCCGACACGCCGTGGTTTGTCACCTGGTGGATGGCGACGCTCCTGCTGGTGGCGTGGGTGGTCGTCCCGGTGGCACTCGGTGCCCGACGACTCGAGCGCAGCGAAATCTGAGGCCGACACCGCGGCCACGTCGGGCAGTGCGGCGCGGAACTGGCAATCTGCGAGTGAGGAGACGATGGAACCGTTTAACGCCGCGGAGTCCCTCCCTCCGGTATGAACCGCCGCCAGTTCCTGGCCGCCACGACAGTGACCACGGTCGGACTCGCCGGCTGTACGGGCGACACCGGCGACCGCGACTCGGAGACACCAGCCGTGGAGGGCCCAGACGCCGTCGCGCTCGACACACTCGCCTCGGGGCTGGCGAATCCGCTCGATGTCGCGTTCGTGCCGGAGGAGAATCTGCGGTATATCGCCGAACAGCCGGGAACGGTCCGCGTCCACGACGGCAACAGTCTGCGGTCGAAGCCGGTTCTGGACCTGCGCGACACCGTCGAGACGGGCGGCGAGAAGGGGTTACTGGGCGTCGCACTCCACCCCGAGTTCGCGTCGAACCGGCGGCTGTTCGTCCGCTACTCCGCCCCCTCGCGTGCGGGAACGCCCGCGGAGTACAGCCACACGTTCGTGCTCGCGGAGTTCACCGTCGGTGAGGACGGCCTGAGCGCCCGCCGGGAGAGCGAGCGGACGGTGCTCGAGATTCCCGAGCCACAGGGAAACCACAACGCCGGCGCAATCGCGTTCGGGTCCGAGGGGTTGCTGTACGTGGCCGTCGGTGACGGCGGGGCCGGCGGCGACCAGGGTCTGGGCCACGCCGAGGACTGGTACGACGGTGTCGGCGGCGGCAACGGCCAGGACGTCACCGAGAACCTCCTCGGGAGTATCCTCCGTATCGACGTCGACGGCCGCGAGGGAGACAGGGGGTACGCGGTCCCCGAGGGCAACCCGTTGGTCGGCCGGGACGGCCGCGACGAGCAGTACGCCTGGGGCTTCCGGAACCCCTGGCGACTGGCTGTCGACGGCGAGGACGTCTACGCCGGCGACGTCGGTCAGAACCGCTACGAGGAGGTCGTGCTGGTCGAGAACGGCGGCAACTACGGCTGGAACGTCAGAGAGGGCGCCCACTGCTACGAGACCGAGGACTGCCCCGACACCACACCGGCGGCGGTGCGGAACGGCGAGCGCTTGCGCGACCCCGTCATCGAGTACCCACACGGTGACACAGAGGTGAGCGGCGTCTCGGTCATCGCGGGCAACGTCTACCGCGGCGAGGCCCTGCCCGGACTGCAGGGGGCGTACGTCTTTGCCGACTACCGGGCGGGTGGAGAACTCTTTGTCGCGCGCGAAACCGACGACGGCCCGTGGCCGACCGACGTGCTCCCGGTCGTCGGCGCGGACGCGAGCAAACTCTCGCAGTGTCTGGCCTTTGGCCGCCACGACGGCGAGTTGTACGTGCTCGGCAACGGCGAGAGCGGCGGTGGATTCCACCGCATCGCGGCCGCCGACTGAACGGTGCCGGTCGGCGTGGTGTCGTCCGGCGAAGTCGGGAGAGACGTTACTCCCGGTGGCTGTCTGTCTCGAGCACCGCCTCGGGGTCGCGCCCGGAGAGTGCCGTCCGGTCGCGGCCGTCGAACGCGAGCGGGTCGGAACCGGGAACCCGGGCGGTCAGCCTGATGCCGCGAACGGCACCGCCGGCGAACAGGTCACGCACCGTGCGGTAGAACTCCACGCGGCGCTCGTAGGTCGTCTGCCCGTGGAGGTCGACAAACTGTTCGCGCCGGTTCTGGAACCGGTCGTACCGGACCGCAGTCCAGCGGGTCCACGCGTCGGTCAGGTCACAGGTTACCACGTCGGCGAACCCTGCGGCGTGGAACTGGTCGACGAGACCCGCCTCGGAGACGGGGTCGCGCATCTCCACGACGGTCTGGATGTCACGCCGGTCGGCCGGCGAGGGGTCGTCGGTGACGAGCGCCTCGACAAAGGCCGTCCCGCCCGGTCGCAGCGCCCGCCGGCAGTTCGAGAGCGCCGCGACACGCTCCTCGATGTGTAACAGCACCAGCCAGGCGACGAGGTGGTCGTACTGGTCGTCGTCGAGGGCTGCCGACGCGGCGCTGTCGGCACTGAACGCGACCCGGTCGTCGAGACCAGTCCGCCGGGTCAACTCCCGAGCGGCCTCGACGAGGTCCGGGCGGACCTCGACACCGTGGACCCGACAGCCGGTTTCGGCCGCCAGATACCGGGCTGGACCGCCGATTCCGCTCCCGATGTCGAGAACGTGGCGGTCGGCGTCGACTCCGAGCACGGCAATCGCCTCGTCACAGGCGTCGGTGCCGTAGTAGTGGTACTGGTCGAGGTGGCCAAGCGCGGTCAACTGGTCGACCGACAGCGGCCCCGCCGAGAGCCCCCGCTGGGCCAGTGCCGCCTCCACCGCACGGACCCGCCAACTGTACATACAGCCCTCCGAGTCAGACTCCGCCATTCGCGTCTTACTACGGCCCCCAGCGAATAACTGCTGGTAAACCCCACGAAACTCACCGGTACTGGCACTGTCACACCGTCCCGTGAGGCTGGTGGTTTTTACCGTCGGCCCGTCAGTATAAGCTATGCAGACCCACATCGTCCCGGTCGGGTTCGACTACGACCGGGTAATCGCGCCGCTGGTGCGCGAACAGATGGACGTCGACCGGGTAATCCTGTTGGAGGGCGACGTGGGTAACGAGGCAAACGTCGAGTACTCGCGGCGGTTGGCGAAGAAACTCGAACAGGATTTCCACAGTCTGCTGGGCGCGACCACCGAGCGGTACGGTATCGCCGACGTCTACGACTACGACGGGGCCTTCGAACAGGCGTTCGCGCTCATCAACGCCGAACTCGACCGGGACCGGGACCACGGCGAGGTGTGGGTGAACGTCTCCGCGATGCCACGCACGGTCTCCTTTGCCTTCGCCACCGCGGCCCACTCCATCATGGTCGAGCGCGAGGAGGACCGCGACCGGATTCACACCTACTACACGGTGCCCGAGAAGTACCTCGAAACCGAACTCGCCGAGGAGTTGCGCGCACAGATTTCGCTGCTCGAATCGCTGGAGGAGGGTACACACCCCGAGGAGGAGGTCGGCGAGCGCCTCGACAGCGCCCGCGCCCTGCTCTCGGAGTTCGACGAGCGCGGAACGACCATCGGCGCGAAGGAAATCGACGGCAGCCACGTCGTCGAACTCCCCGTTGCCTCCTTCTCGAACGTGGAACCGTTCGAAGAGATTATTCTGTTCACACTGGGCGAACACGGCGAGTTCGAGTCCGTCTCGGAACTCGCCCAGCAGTTGGCGCGCGAACTCAGCGAGGAGTACACCGACGCCTTTCGCTCGAAGGTCATCTACAACGTCGACCGCCTCGGTCCCGGCGGAACGGGGTACATCGAACAGGAGGAACACGGCAAATCCTACCGGACACGCCTCTCCCGTATCGGCAAACTCTGGGTGCGCGCCCACTCGGCGCGGCGCTCGGAGGAGACGGCCGGCGACGACCTCGACCTGTAGCCACCTAGAAGAGGTTCTCGAGTTCCTCGCTCTCGAACTCGTCGGCCGGGGTGTCGTCGTCGCTGGCCTGTGCCTCGCGAGCGCGGTCGAGAAACTCCTGTACGCGGCGGGAGCGCTCGACGCCGCCGAGCAAGACGAGCGCGGCGAGTCGGTCGCTCTCGACGGGGAAATCACCCCCGCGAACCTGGAGTGACCCGGTTTCTTCCTCGACCCACGTGCGCGCACGCTCGACACCCTTTCGCGAGATGCGGTCGGGTTCGCCCGCGACGACCACCAACCCGGCCTCGGCGTCGACGGCGTCGGGGAGACTCATTCCGGTCAGGAGGGCGTTGCGCGCGAGACTGGTGATGGTGTTCACGTTCTCGGCGGCCTCGGAACCGGCCTCGGCGCTGGCGTAACCGAGCGACGCGATACCACCTTCCCGGAGCGTGTTGATTATCTCCGAGGAGTCGACGACGCTCTCGGCGACACCGTCGCCGGCGTGTATCTCCCCGGCGGCAAACAGCAGTCCGACACGCTGTGCGATCTCTTTGTTGATGTGGTCGAACCCCTCCTGTACTGTCTCGCCGGAACTGCGCCAGATGTCGTTGTCGATGAGAACGGCGGCGTCGGACTCGCGGGCGACAGTTTTCAGCGACCGGCCGGCGTTCGCCTGGTAGATGGCCCCCTCGTCCCGGCCCGGCAGGATGCCGAGCACGTACACCGGGAGACTGTAGACCTCGCGGAGTGCCCGGGCGAGCGCCGGCGCGCCGCCGCTGCCGGTGCCACCGCCCAGTCCCGCGACGACGACCACCGCCTCGGCCTCGGTCGTCGCGCGCCCGTCGAGTTCGTCGAGCACCTCGGTGGCCGCCTCTTGCATAATCTGTGCGCCGAGTTCGTTGTCGCCGCCGACGCCGTGGCCCTTTGCTCTGTTCTGTCCGACCAGCACCGTATCGATATCGAGTGGCTGGAGGTCTGTCTGTGCGGTGTTGACCGCAAAGGCGTCCTGTACCGCGCCGAATCCGCGCTGCTGGTCGAACTCCGTGAGCGCCTGCGAGACCTTTCCGCCCGCCTGACCGACACCGATGAGGACGACTTTCATATCCACAACAGTCGGTACACCGGCTAATCAACGTTTGGCATCGGTTGCTGTGTACGGATATCAAACCCCCCCACCCGCGAGGACGGGAGAGCGCAGTCGGCGGCTATGCCCGGTCGATGAAGGCGACGATTTCCTCGGCAATCTCCTCGCCCGCGTCCTCCTGGAGGAAGTGCATCGCGTCCTCGACCCAGATATCGGGCTGGTCGCTGGCGGTCGGAATCATCTCACGCATCGGGTCGCGGGCGTTGCGCGTGATGGGGTCGTCCTCGGAGAACAGCACGAATGCGGGGTTCTCCCACTCTGCGAGGCGCTCGCGCGCGGCCCTCATCCGCTCCGCGCCAGGGTCGTCTGTCGAGGTGGGAACGAGACCCGGCAGCGCCCGCGCGCCGGCTTTGGCCGCCTCCGTGTGGAAGGGTGCCTCGTAGGCCGCAAGCACCTCGTCTGACAGGTCGGTGGTGGTAGCGTTCTCGACGAGCATCCCGACCGGAAGCGTCTCCGCGGAGGCGACGAACTGCTCGAACTGGTGCCAGGCGTCGGACATCGTCTGCGTGCCGTCTGGGACGCCGGTGTTCATCGCCACCAGTCGGTCGAACCGGTCGGAGTTGTGGGCCGCAAGCGCCAGTCCGAGGATGCCACCCCAGTCCTGACAGACCAGCGTTATCCCCGTCAGGTCGAGTTCCGCGAACAGCAGTCGCTCGTAACTCTCGTAGAGCACCTCGAAACTGTACGCCTCCGGGTCGGTGTACTTGTCCGACCGGCCAAAGCCGAGCATATCGGGAACGACGACACGCCCGCGCGCAGAGAGTCCCGGGACGAACGACCGGTAGAGAAATCCCCAGGTCGGTTCGCCGTGCAACAGCAGAAAGGTCTCCTCGCCATCGCCCGGCACGTCGACGTAGGCCATCTCCGCGCCGTCGTCTCTGACTGGAACGCGCTCGTGTGGGTAGTCGTAGCCCGGTACGTCCACAAAGGCCGTCTCCGGCGTGGTGACCAGCGCCATACCGGTCTGTCGGGAGCAACGGGCGTTAAACTGTGGGGCCGTCGGCCAGAGGGCCCTGTCGGTGCTGGGACCGAAATCGCCCCGGGGTCGGCCCGACCGGGAACGGGGTGTCGGCGCGGCAGTCGCACAAACGACACGCTTATTCGCCCGAGACGGCGACATAACACAGATGAGCACGGACGCTGCCGACGAGGCAGAGCCCTTCGAGCAGGCCTGTGCGGAACTCGTCGAGTTACTGATCGCCGGCGAGGTGGACCGCGACAACCTCGAGGCGATGAAGACGGAGGTCTGTGGAAAGTACTCCTCGCCGAAGGTGCCACAGAACTCCGACCTGCTCGACCGGGCCGGCGACCACCGCGACGAGCTCGAGCCGGTGCTCCGGCGCAAGCCAGTCCGGACTGCCTCGGGCGTCTCGCCGGTCGCGATTATGACCTCACCGGAGAACTGTCCACACGGCAAGTGTCTCTACTGCCCGGGCGGTCCGAACTCGGAGTTCTCCAGTGCACAGAGCTACACCGGCCACGAACCGGCCGCCGCGCGGGGCAAACAGAACGACTACGACCCCTACGGACAGGTCACGCTGCGTCTCGACCAGCTCCGGGAGATCGGTCACCCGGTCGACAAGGTGGAGTTGATTCTGATGGGCGGGACCATGACCGCCCGGAGCCACGACTACCAGGAGTGGTTCGTCAAGCGCGCGCTGGCGGCGATGAACGATTACGACCTCGACACCGACCCCGAACCGGCCGAGGGCGAGAGTTTCGCCCCCGAGGAGACGGAGTTCCGGTATCTCGAGGACGTGGTTGCCAGAAACGAGACCGGCGACATCCGCAACGTGGCGACGACCTTCGAGACGAAACCCGACTGGTGTGACCCCGAACAGATC
>CAZHPM010000048.1:0-16519 GCA_964534485.1 uncultured Halobacteriales archaeon | reverse complement strand
CCCCCCACCCTTACCCACCCCCGCTTTTCGAGCATTCTGCCGATGCCGCGCCGGAACTGTCGAGCACCCGCTACGACGTCCCGAGGCGTCTCCGTGCGTTGGAGTACTGTGAACATTTATTTCGATATCGCGAACTATTCTTTTCCAATAGCAGGGTTTATATCGATGGAGGGAGAAGTATACACTGTATGAGCACACAGAAGACAGTCCTACAGGAGTTTGGAACGGTCGAAGACAACGAGCTTCGGTTGGAGAGAGAAAAGGCCGAAGAGATCGTCGAGGCGCTGAACGCGGACCTTGCGGCGACGTACGTGCTGTACCACCAGTTGAAGAAACACCACTGGAACGTCACCGGTGCGGAGTTTCGCGACCTGCACCTGTTTCTCGGTGAGGCCGCCGAGAACGCAGAGGAGGCCGGAGACGAACTCGCAGAGCGGGCACAGGCACTCGGTGGCACACCCGTCACCGGTGGCGCGGCCATGGAGGAACACGCCCCAATCGAGCCGGAGGGCGAGGCCGTCTACGACATCCGCACCTCGCTCGCGAACGACCTCGAACTGTACGGCGAGGTAATCGAGAGTCTCCGCGAGCACGTCGACCTGACGACGAACCTCGGCGACCACGCGACTGCGGAGATTCTCCGTGGTATCCTCGTCGAAGTCGAGGACGACGCCCACCACATCGAGCACTATCTCGAGGGCGATACACTCGTCACCGAGCGCTCGATGCGCTGAGAGGGGGTCGTCGCGAGTGTCGACCGGTGAACCGCCGACGGGCCGCGGTGGCGCCGAAACCGTCGATATTCTCAGAGAGGCGCGCGCCGGTCTGCCGACGCCGAGTGACGACACACGACCGCGTCTGCCAGGGCCGGTCGAGACGGTCGGTAGACGGAAAACAATATATACCGGGCACCAACAGTGATAACAAGGGCTGGAATGTGCCGCGCGGACTCGCCCAGAAGTGATTACCGTAATGTACGAACTCGGACCGGAACTCCAGAACGCGTCCGTCGACCCCGGAACGAACATTCTCGTCTCGGGACCGCCGCTGAGCGGCGCCCGCCGCCTCGCGTTCGACGTCCTCGCACACGGCGCCAACGCGGGAGAGGGGTCGGTCATCATCACGACACGCGACAGTTCAGACCGTGTGTTGACCGACTTTCGGTCGTTGCTCGACGACCCCGACGAGAGCACCGTCGGTGTCGTCGACTGTGTCACACAACACCAGGGCCGGTCGACCGACGGCGACGAACCGGTGAAGTACGCCTCCTCGCCGGTCGACATGACCGGTATCGGAATAAAGTTCTCGGAGTTTCTCGAGGAGTTCTACACCGAACGGGCACTCGAGCAGAACCGAATCGTCGTGGACTCGCTGTCGACACTACTGACCTACTCGGACCCACAGACGGTCTTCCAGTTCATGCACGTACTCACGAGTCGACTCGAGGACGCAGACGCGGTCGGCATCCACGTCGTCGAGTCGAGCGCCCACGACCCCGGTGATATGAACACACTCAAGCAACTGTTCGACGGGATGGTCACTGTCGAAGACGACGAGACGGTGTCGGTCCAACTTCCCGAGACTGCCTGACGGCGTCTGCTGCAGAGTCCGGGTCGATGTCGAAACCAGTAACCGACACCGGCAGGTACAGACCAGTGATGATTACAACCGGGCAGAAAGCTCCGGATTTCGCGGCCGCGGCGGTCCAGAACGGCGAGGCACGCGGACTGGAGTTGTTCGCCGAAATCGACAGCCACGACGCCACTGTGCTCGTCTTCGAACCCGTGGATTTCGTGCCGGCCTGCACCGCGGAGCTGTGTGCGATTCGGGACGCCGACTGGCAGGCCACACCCGGACTGTCGGTGGTGGCGCTCACCGGCGACAGCCTGTTCAGCCACGCCGCCTACGCCGACCAGTACGACTTTCGGTTCCCGCTGGTCTCTGACTTTCACGCGACCATCGCCGACTCGTACGGCCTGCATCTGGACAGCTGGGAGTCACACAGCCACGTCCCCGGTCGGGCGACGGTGGTCGTCGACGACGACTGGACGGTCCGAGCGGTCGACTCCGCGCCGCCCCTCTCCGAGGGGTCACCCGCGCCGGTCGAGCACGCTGTCACGGCGCTTCGAGAGCTCGGTATCGGCGTTGCCTCGCCCGAGATTCCCGACAGCCCGGAGTAGGTGGCCACTCTCCGCAGAGCTAGTAGCCACCGGGGAGGCGACTACCTGCTCTCTGCGGAGGGGCGACTGGTCGCTCTGGTCGGGTCGTCGCCCTGTTCACCGGCCTCGGTTCCGGGTTCGGGCGGCAACTCGGCCTCGTCGAGGACCTCCTCGACGTCGAGTCCACGTTCGGCCGCGAGTGCCTCGAGGAGTGCGCGCTGCTGTGCGAGGTCGTACTCGATGTGGTCGACCTGCCGGCTGGTTCTGTCGAGGTCCTCCTCGACGGTCTGCATCCGCGACAGCATCTCGTTTATTTTCTTGTAGCTCTTCTCGACCATCTTCGAGAGCCGCTGAACCTTTTTTTTCGTGCCTGCGATGTCCATACGCGGCGGTACGGGCAGGTGGCTTGTGGCTCTTTCGACGCGAGACCGGCGGCGTGTCGGGGAGTCGCGGGCGACTGTCCGGAGCGGTCGGGAGCCGCTGGTCCGGGGGTTCAAACGGGAGCACGCTCCCAGTACCGGGTAGATGACCAACAGCGACGACCCGGCGTGGCGCGAGTACTTCGGGTTCGAGGAGCCCTACGAGACCCAGCGCGACGCAATCGAGACCGCAATCGAGGTCGGCGAGGACGGCGGCTATCTCGCGATGGAGGGTCCCTGCGGGACGGGAAAGACGATGGCCGCACTGACCGCTGTGGCGACACTCGTCCGTCACGGCGCGTACGACAACGCGGTCGTGGTGACGCCGGTCAAACAACAGCGCCAGCAGTTTGTCGAGGACCTCCGGACGCTCAACGCGGACCTCGACCGGCCACTCGACGGTGTCGCACTCGTCGGCAAGCGCGACCTCTGCCCGTACGGACGCGAGGGGGTCTTTCCCGACGACGCCGGCGTTCAGGACCGCTGTGAGGAGTTGCGCGAGACGACCGCCACTCTCGTCGAGGGCGAGGCCGGCGAGACCGAACCCGTCGCCGAGGCCGCCGTCGGGGCCGACACCGGCGACATCTGGTGGGACCCACAGACGGCAAGCGACCTGGCGACGGCCGCGCGCCCGGGCGGGGCCGGCCAGCACCAACCCGGGAACAGACTCGAAACCGCAGGCGCGAGCAGTCCGTACCAGCGCTCCCGGCCGGCGGTACCCGACACGCCGACCGGGGGCGACGACCGGCTCTACTGTCCGTTCGAGGCCGACTGGTACGCCCGGAACACGGGGTCGCCGGTGGGCTTCGAGGCGGGCGAAGAGAACGTCGTGACCGCCGAGGACTATCTCTCGGGTGCGACAGCGCGGGGCACCTGTCCACACCGCGCGATGGGGGCGCTGCTGGAGGCGGCGGAGGTGGTCGTCGGCAACTACAACCACCTGTTCGACCCGAACTCGCGGCCGCTCGTCGAGTCGATTCTCGACGACCGGAGCTTCCTCGTCGTCGACGAGGCCCACCGCCTGGAGGAGCGGGTCCGGGAGTTGCTGTCGGAGCGGGTCGGCCGGCAGACACTGAAACGCGCCCGGAACGACCTCGCGACGGTGCTCTCTCGCGCCCGCGAGAGCGACGACAACCGGGCGGCAGTCGAGGAGCGACTCGCGAGTCGAGAGATACCGCTTTCGGCGCTCGCGGAGGTCCGGGCGTTCTACGACGACCTGGTAAGGTGGCTCGACGGCCGCGTCGAGGCGTTTCTCGACGGGGAACTCGGCCGGGGGTGGCACACCGGTGGGGACCTCCCGGAGCGCGACCTGGAGATTCCGCTCCGGGACCCGGAGACCGTCGAGCGCGACGACCTCACCGAGTGGGCCGAGAGTCAGGGGTACACCGGGGACCACTGGCGCAGACTCGGTGCCGTCGGCGGCGCGGTGGAGTCGGTCATCGACGCACTGGGGGTCGCCCGGACGCCGGTCTGTGCGGCCGTCGGCGTCCACATGGAGCAGTGGTGGAACGCCGGCCACGCCCGCTACCTCCGGGAGGTGGAACTCGACCACGCACCGACGAACCGCGACGGCTGGCAGGGAACCTACACCGCCAGACTGGTGTTGTTCGAGTGTATGCCCGGCCAGACACTCCGTGGAGTCTTCGACGAACTCGGTGGCGGGATACTGATGAGCGCGACACTGGAACCGCTCGACGTCTTCGCCGAGGTGTCGGGACTGGCCGCCCTCGCGGAGGAGCGTCCGGTCGTCGAACGGACGTACGAACTGGCCTTTCCCGCCGAGAACCGCGCGAGTTGGGTCGTCGACGCGACGCGGTTCACCGCCCGCAACCGCGGCGACCCCGGCGAGCAGAGCGACCCCGACACCTGGAACCGGACCCGCGACGAGTACGCCCACGTGTTGCGCGAACTCGCGCGCTCGCCGGGCAACGTCTTGCTGGCGCTACCGAACTACCGGGAGGCCCGCTGGGCCGGCGACTATCTCGCCGACGCCGTCGAGAAGCCGGTGCTGGTCGACGCGAGCACGAGTTTCGACGAGACCGAGCGGCTCAAACGGGAGTTTTTCGCGGGCGGGGGCAAACTGCTCGTGACGAGCGCCCGGGGCACCCTGACCGAGGGTGTCGACTACGACGGCGACAAACTCGGGTGCTGTGCGGTCGTCGGGGTGCCGCTGGTGAGCGTCGGGTCGGCGCGGGTGCGGGCGGTTCGGCGGGCCTACGCCGACGCCTTCGGCGAGGACAGCGCCTTCGAGTACGCGCTGACGGTGCCGGCGGTCAGACGCGCCCGCCAGACCGTCGGCCGCGTCATCCGTGGGACCGACGAGGTCGGTATCCGTGCGTTCGTCGGTCGCCGGTACGTCTCCGGCGCGCGACACAGCGTCCACCCGTATCTCTCGTCGGGCGAGCGCGACGAGTTCGTCCGGACGACCCCGGAGTTTCTCTCGGAACAGGTCGACCAGTTCTGGGCAGCGCGTGACGGGTCCTGACCCGGTCGCTCCGGGAGCGTTTTTACCCGCCAGCTCCTACACCGACACGATGGAGGTTGTCGACCTCGACCACGTCGCAATCCGCGTGAGCGACCTCGACCGTGCGCTGGGGTTCTACCGGGACCTGCTCGAGTTGCCGGTCCGGGACCGCGAGCGCTACCGCGCCGGCGAGGTACCGTACGTCGCCGTCGTCGCCGGTGGACGACACATCCACCTCGTACCGACCGACGAGGAGTTCGACGCCGGCGGCGAACACGTCTGTCTGTTGCTCCGCTCGTCGTCGGTCGACTCCCGGGGGGAACTCGAGGACCTACTCGACCGACTCCGCGAGGAGGGTGTCGACATCGAGAACGGCGAACCGTACAGGCGCTACGGCGCGTACGGCCGCGCCTGGGCGGCGTACGTCCGGGACCCCGACGGTCGCCGCGTCGAACTCAAGATTCACTGACCGGGTCCATAGAGCCCACCGGCGCGGGCGGGTCGCCAGCGAGTGGCTTTTGACCGCACAGCCAAACAGACGCGTATGGCAGAGATCGACCCGACAGAGGTGTTTCCAAACGAGCGGACGGTGACGGCCGTCGGCAACGGAGAGATGACACAGATTCACCGCGGCCGGCAGTACGCCTCGGAGGGTGACACCTTCGAAATCGACGGCGATGCCTTCGAGGTGGTCGACGTCACCGAGCGGACGCTGGGCGATATGACAGACGAGGACGCACAGCGCGAGGGGTCGGCCGACCTCGAGGCGTACAGAGAGCGGATGGTGCGGGCACACGGCGGCGACTTCGAGTGGAACGAGGACGCCGACGTCGTCCGTCACCGGGTCGCACGGGTCGAGTGAGGGCTGTACTGTCCCGCGGACGTCCGGTCTGGCAGACGACAGCGCGACACTCACTCGTCGAAGACACCGGTCATCTGGCGCTGCCGCGCCAGGATATCGTCGTCGAGGTCGGTGACGAGTGTCCGTTCCTCCCTGCCGAGGGCCCGGTGGACGCCGCCGTCGGGTCGTGCGACCAGCGAGCGGCCGGCGAACGTGGCCGGCGGTGCATCCACGACGTCGCGCCGTCCCGTGCGACCCGCGGCGACGACCCAGCGGACACCGTCGAGCGCCCGCGCACGGACGAGGAGTCGCCAGTTCTCGCTGTAGGCGGCGGGCCACGCACCGACGACCAGCAGTACGGTGAGGTCCTCGCGGGCGAGCGCGGCACTCTCCTCGACGAAGTTGAGGTCGTAACAGGTGAGCAGTCCGGCCTCACCGACGGGTGTCTCGACGGTGGTGTGGTGACTGCCGGCGGCCAGCAGGGCCCTCTCCTCGCCCCAGAGATGGCGCTTCCGGTAGACCGCCAGTTCGCCGTCGGTCCCGACGTAGGCGGTGGCGTTGTACAGCGCGTCCGTTCCGGTCTCGACGAAACCGACGACGAGCGCGGTGTTCTGTTCCGCCGCGAGCGTGCGGAGGGCCGCGACAGTCTCGCCTTCCCGGTCGAGTGCGGCGTCCTCGATGCGCTCGTCCGGGACGAAGCCAGTCAGGGCGTACTCGGGGAAAACCGCCAGTTCGACCTCGTCGTCGAGTGAGTCGACAGACTCTCGAACGTGCTCGTGGTTCCGCGACACCGAGAGCTCCGCGACCGCGAACTGACAGACCGCGACGCGTGGGGTCATAGCCAGTCCTACACCACAGGGAATCTAAAATCCGGCGAGAGACCGCCACGTCGTGACAGTGCGGGGGTCAGGCGCTGCTGGACCGGGTGGAGTCCCGGATGTCGCGGTCGACGGCACTGGCCGCGAGCGTCTCGAAGGCCTCGGCAGCCGCCGTCGTCAGGTCGTACTGGTCGTGAACGTCGGCGGCCTCCCTGTCGCGGCGAGTCGCCAGGCCGACCGCACGCGCGATGGTGTCGTAGTTCTCACGGACGAGCGAGCCGACCAGTTCCGGCATTCCGGCCCGCTGTGTCAGTTCCTCGGCGGCGGTTCGGCCGGCGTAGACCCGCCGTTGCTCGGAGTCGACCAGGACCATCGCGAACGGTGTCGCGTCGAACTGCTCCTGCAGAAAGGATTGGGCGCTCTCGTCGTACCACGACACCGCGCCGATGTTCTCGATGCGTTCGAGTGCCCGCGCGGCAACCGAACAGTACGGACACTCGCCGTCGTATATCAGGACGGAGTCGAACTGTGTCATACTGGAGTTGTGAACCGAGCGGGCAAAATCGTTGGCCTTTCGGGCCCCGGGAGCGGTGACACCGTCTGACAGGTTTTTGTATCGGGCACGACAGGGACAGCTATGAGCGAGTACCGCCCACTCGACCCGGGCGACTACGAGGAGTTCGACCGCTTCGCGCGGTACGCCTTTGCCCCGGAGCGGGGCCCACTCGACGCGGAGGCCGGTCGGTCTGTCGGGAGTGCCCTCTTCGACCTGCGTGGACTGTACGACGGTGGACTCAAAAGCGGGTGCAGGCGCTACACCTTCGAGGCGCGGGTGCGAGACGGTATCGAGCGGGTCGGCGGTCTCGGCGCGCTGGCAACACCACCGGAGTACCGCAGTCAGGGGTACGCCAGCGAACTCTGCCGGGCGGTCTGCCGGGAGTACAGTGCGGAGGGAATCGACCTCGTCGTTCTCTGGCCGTTCGCGACGCGGTTCTACGAGCGCATGGGGTGGGCGACCGCCCACGACCTCTACGAGTTCGCACTGCCACCGGGGGCAGCACCGGCCCACGAACCGCGTGGCCGGTACCGGCGACTGCGCGTCGACGACTGGGAGCGTCTCAGGTCCGTCGAGACGGCCGCCGCCAGCGGCGTCGGACTGGCGATGCGTCGCTCGGAGGCGTGGTGGCGCGAGCGCACGCTGACGACCTGGACCGGCGGTGCCGAGCCGTTTATCTACGGCTACGAGCGCAACGGCGACCTCGCTGGCTACCTCGTCTACACCGTCGAGGACAGCGACACCCACGAGCGGACCCTCTCTGTCGGCGCCGTCGGCTCCGTCGACCGCGAGGCCCACCGCAGCACACTCGAGTTCCTCCGCCGCCACGGCGCACAGGTCGACAACGTCGAACTGACTGTGCCGACCGACTCGCAACTGCTGGCGCTGGCCGAGCGGCCAGAGGCGGTCACCTGCGAGCGCGTCCCCGGCCCGATGGTGCGACTGACGACGGTCGACGCGCTGACCGGTCTCGACTGGAGCGCACTGGACGAACCGCTGACCGTGGCCGTCGAGGACCCGCTGGTGCCCGAGAACGACGGTCGTGTGCGTATCTCCGAGGGCGGTCTCGACGACCCCGGGGAAGACGCCGACCCGGAGCTTCGGGTCGATATCGGCACGCTCACGCAGATGTACGTCGGACGGTACGACCCCGCGACCGCCAGGCGTGTCGCCGGACTGTCGGCCACCGGGTCGCTCCGGGAGTCACTCACGGGGCTGTTCCCGGAGCGACAGAACTGCCTGCGGGAGTTCTTCTGACCGCCCGAGGAGACGGGGTACACCGCCTGCACGGACGGCGAGCAGCGTCACACTCGCCGCGCCGGCGTGTTCGTCGCCGCCGGGCACCAGCGGGACTCGTTTCGGCCCCGCTCGTGGCCGGGAGCGCAAGAATTTAAGTTGTTACCCCGCCAGGGGCCAGTATGGGCGAGCCACAGGAGATTACGAATCTTGTCGGGCGAGAGGTGTACACGAACACGGGGGTCTTTCTCGGAGAGGTCGAGGACCTCCGGCTGAATCTCGACGCACAGCAGGTGACCGGACTGGCACTCCACCAGCTCAACACCGAACTGTTCGAGGACGAAGAGAAAAACGCACGCGGCGTCATCGTCCCCTACCGGTGGGTGCAGGCCGTCGGCGACATCGTCGTCGTCAGCGACATGGTCGAACGCGTCCAGGACAGCAAGGCAGAGGCAGAGGCGTAGCTCCCCGGCTAACTCCCGTTGTCGCTCTCGACACCGAGTGCCTCGAAGAGTTTCTTCGTGACCGCCTCCTCGGTCAGGCCGAGCAGCGTCTCCCGGTTGTCGTCGCTTATCTCGATGCCGGTGAAGATACCGAGCGGAATCTCGACGTTGGCTTCCGTCGAGTGGCCCGCAACCTCGCCAATCTCCGCGAACGCCGTCTCGAGGACGTTGCCGATGTCGAGTCGGATGTCTTTCGAGCGCGCGGTCAGGTAGATGATGTCGTCGGAGATAGCGAAGACGGCGGTGGTGGTGACCCCCTCCAGGTTGAGCAGGTGTTGTGCGGCCTGTGAGAGCGAGTCCTGGTCGCGGATGAACCCCGCGTTCGAGACCAGGTGTGAACCCTCCACCTCGCGGTTCGTAATCGCGTCTGCGAGCACGTCCAGTGTCTCTGCGGACATCGACGGCGACTCGACCTGGTCGAGAGTGTCGTGGTCGACGAACGGGTGCAGGTAGGCCGCGGCGGTCAGGTCTGCCGGTGTCGTGTCGCGTTTGAACTTGAGCGTCTCGGCGCGGATACCGTACAGCAGCGCCGTCGCGACCTTCGTGTCGGGCGTGAGACCGAGTTCCTGGATGTACTTCGTCAGAATCGTCGACGTCGAGGAGAGGTTGGGGCGGACGTCGATGAACTGCGCGTCGTCCTCGTGGTCGTGGTCGTAGTGGTCGATGACGATGTCCGCGCCGACGTCGGCCTCGTTGTCGTAACCCTCCTCGCCGCTTGTGTAGTCGACCAGCGCGACAGTGTCGTAGGTTCTGTCCCCGGCATCGTCGGCCGCGACGAGTTCGATTCCGAGCAGATTGACGAACGCGCGGTTCTCCTGGTGAGCGATGTCACTCTCGTAGACGATGTCGGCCTCGACGCCGCGGGTGTCGGCGATACTCCGGAGCGCCGCCGCGCTCGCGACCGAGTCCGGACCGGGACTGTGGAGGATGCGAATCGCCAGGCGCTTTTCGGTGCCGTCGATGGCGTCTGTGAGTTGGCGGGACCTGTACTCGAGTTCGCCCGACTCCAGTGCCCGGAGCGCCGAGTCGGCGATAACCGACGAGGGGTTGATGACGGTGTTCGCGCCGGCCTCTGTCAGCGCGTCACCAGAGACCGGGTCCGACGCGCGTGCGACGATGAACTGCTCGTCTGACTGTGCGCGGATGTTCTCGATTGCTGTTACGTTGGCGTCCACGTCCGAGGAGAGGATCAACACCACGTCCCGGTCGGCAATCTCCGCGGCGATGTCCTCGTCTCTGATGTCCGACTGGTGTGCGTCGAGGTCCTGGTCGCGAAGCGCCTCGACTCGGCTCCGGTCTTTGTCGACGATGAGCAGGTTCTTTTCCTCCGCGACCAGTTCCTCCGCGACCGCGTGTCCGACGCTCCCACACCCCAAGATTGCGTACGTCGACATCGACGCCATCGTGACGCCCGTCGCAGTGCTCATTGGTCTACTGGTTCGGTCCGGATACATATAATCAGGTGGTTCTGCCTCGCAGTCCCGCCACGCGTGCCGTTGCACCACAGCGGCCGCCGGCACCCGCCCGGACAGTTACGCCACGCTCACGACGTGTGCGTCCTCCGGGTCGAATCCGACAGCTCCGGGCGAGAGTCTCCCGGTCGTTCCAGTCCGGGTGGACCCGCGTCCGGTCGCCGAGTGACTCGCTCTCGCGAACCGTCGCGGTCAGCGTGTTCTCCCCGCCGTCGACGGTGAGTCGTTCGGGGCGGACACAAAAACACCACGCTGTCGCCGGCAGAGACGGAGTCCGTAACCGCGAGCGTGACCGTCGGGCCCGTCGAAACCGACAGTCGCGGTTCCGTCCTGCAGGGCGGTCACCGTGCCGGTGAAGACGTTGTTGTCACCGACGAACCGGGTGGCCGGCGGTGTACCTCGCGGGGCGGGCCGGCCTGCTCGACGCTGCCGTCGTGCACGACTGCCACCCGGTCGGAGACGCCGACCCGTCAGTCGTGGACCAGGACGTCGAGCACGTCGGTGCCCTCGCGGTCGAGGGCGGCCCCGAGTGTCGGGCCAATCTCCGCGGGTGTCTCGACCAGTTCCGCGCGGACGCCGTGGCTCTGTGCGTTCGCAACGAGGTCGACCGGCGGTTCGAACTCCATCCCGACGAAGTCGTAGTCGGACTCCGCGCCGCCCATCACCTCGAGTGTGTTGTCCTTGAGGATGCGGTAGTTGCGGTTGTCGGAGATAACGACCGTCAGGTCGAGGTTCCTGCGGGCCGCGGTGTACACCGAGTGGGGGTAGTAGAGGTACGAGCCGTCACCGATGAACCCAACCACGTCACGCGGGTCCTCGCGTTGTTGTTCGGCAACGGCGGCCCCGACGGCGGCGGGGAGACCGTAGCCCAGACCGCCGCCCTTGTTCGAGACGTACTGTTCGGCCTGCATCGGCCACCGGGTGAGCATCGCGTACTTCGAGGTCACACCCTCGTCGACGATGTAGGCGTCGGGGACCACCGCCGACATCGCGTCGACGAGTTCGGCCTTCGACGCCCGCGGGTCGTCGGGGGCCTCGTCGACACCCATCTCCTCGACTTTCGCGGCGACGAACTCCTTCTGTGCGGCGAGTGTCTCCAGGCGCGCCTGCCGGGTCTGCTCGTCGAGTTCCGCCTCCACGAGGGCGGCCAGTTCGCTCAGCACGCGGCCCGGGTCGCCGACGACGGCGGCGTCTGCGGGCTGGTTCTTGCCCACCTCGTAGGCGTCGTCGCTGACGTGCAGGCAGGTCGTGTCCCCGGAGACCAGCGACCCCTCGTGGCGCACGAGTGTCGTGTTGGTCGAACAGCCGACGAAACAGAGCGTATCGGCACTCATCAGCGTCCGCGCGAGGTCGCCGTCCGGCGGGATGTACGACACCCACTGGTCGTGGTCGGTCGGGAAGTTGATCTCGCAGGCGAGCACCTCGCCGTGGACCCGCGCGCCGGCGGCCTCGGCCAGGTCGACCGCCGCGTCGACGGCGTCGGACCCCGAACGTGCGACCCCGTCGCCGACGACCATCGTCACGTCGTCGGCCGCGACGAGTTCCGCCGCGGCGCGGGCGACCTGTGCCGGGTCACCCCGGCCGGCGTCGGGAATGGGCCCCAGGCGCTCGGGGTCGGCGTCGGTTTCGGCGAGCATCTGGTCGAGTGGCAGTCCCAGAAAGACCGGTCCAGTCGGTGGCGTGAGCGCGGTCCGGACGGCCCGGCGGACCATCGTCGGAATCGCCGAGACGTCGAGGATTTCGGCCGACCACTTCGTGTACTGCTCGGTCATCTCTATCAGGTCCCCCGAGAGGATGGGGTCCTCGTGGCGGAAATCCAGGCTGTGGTTGCCCGCGGTCACGAGCAGTGGCGCGCCGGCGACCTGCGCTGCGTAGAGGTTCCCGAGTCCGTGGGCGAGGCCGGCGTTGAGGTGGAGGTTCGCAACCCCCAGCGGGAGGAGTTCACCCTCGCCGACGGGGGCGTCCTCGTGGTGTGCGTGGTACCGGCGTGTGCTCGCGTAACCGCCGGCCATCCCGACGGCGATATCCTCCTGTAATCCGAGCACGTACTCGATGTCGCTGTCCGCGATTGCGTGGACGACCGGGAGTTCTGTCGTCCCCGGATTCCCGAAGACGTGCGTGACACCGTACTGCGACAGCGCTTCGACCAGCAGTTCACCTCCTGTCTTACCCATACAGGTGGTTCTGTCGGTGGTGACTAAACTCCACCGGCGCGCTCGCGGCGAGGCCGAACCACACCGGGAGAGGGCTCTCTGCGCGTCGACCGGCGGGTACGGCGGTGGCGTCCCGTCGGCGGAGACGGTAGTCACGCCCGCGGCGAGCGTGGACTGACGGCGTCTGACGACCGAGACCGAAACCTAAAACACTGGCTCACCCGACTGTTCAGGTGAACCATGAGCGTCGACGAGCGAAACCGAGAGCGGACGTTTGTGCGGACGTTTTTCACCACGCCGACCGCCGAGCAGGGCGAGGGCGACTCGGCGAAGAAACTCCGGAGTGCAATCGGACTCCGGGGGATGCAGGCCCCGGACGTCTGGGTGCCAGACAACGAGGACGCCACCGCACCGAATATGCGCGACGAGGGTGCACAGAACATCGCCGAGGTGGTCGCAGAGGGCGGTGAGGGGTTCCCCGGCGAGATTCATCCCCGTGTCGTCTGGCACCGCGACAGTCCAGAGACACGCTACAGGGGGTTCAGGCACATGCTCGAGATTGCCGACCCGGAGAACGGGGCAATCGACAACATCGACGGTTTCGTCATCCCCGAGGTCGGCAGTATCGACGACTGGAAGAAAGCCGACGAGTTCATCACTATCGTCGAAAACGAGCACGGTCTCGACGAGGGCAGCATCGCGATGTCGGTGATAATCGAGAGCGGGTCGGCCGAACTGGCGATGGCGGAACTCCGCGATGAGATGGGGAAACCCTCGAACAATCTCCAGCGGTTGTTCCTGCTGGTCGACGGCGAGGTCGACTACACAAAGGACCTGCGCGGTATCACGCCGACCGGCGAGTTGCCCGCCTGGCCCGAACTCCGACACAACACCTCCCGGGCGGCCAGTGCCGCGGGCCTGATTGCCGTCGACGGCCCCTTCGACGACATCCGTGACGTCGACGGCTACCACGCCCGCATCACCGACAACAGCGCGAAAGGGATGCTGGGCATCTGGTCGCTCACCCCGACACAGGTCGTCGAGGCGAACAAGAGCCCGCTCCCGCCACGCGAGGGGTACTGGCTCGCCGAGGCCGGCGGCCGCGAGGTCGCACTCGAGGAACAAGACGGCGTGCAGGTCTACGGCGGCGACCAGCTCTCGCTCACAGAGACCGACGACGGCTACCACCTCGAAGTCGGGAGCGACGACCTGCGTCTCCACGACGAGAGCGAACTCCGCGAGGAACTGCTCGACGTGCTCGCGTACGTCCCGAGTATGGACGACATCGTCGACTCGATGGAGGAGTTCGAAACCGCAAAGGAGGCGGGCAAAGGTGCGATTGCGATGACCCGCGCGGCAACGGTCCGTATCGACGGTGTCGAGGTCGAGGTCAACTCTGACCGGATGTGGGACGAGGCGACCTACCAGGCGCTGATGACGCCGATTGCGTTGTTTCAGGACGTCTACGAGAACCGTCCCGACCAGCACGACGACCTGGCCGAGTTGTACGGCGCGGACGTCGTCGAACGGGCGATGAACGTCGGGTGATAGCGCCCGTTCGTGGCTCCTCGCCGTCACGGACGTCCCGCGTGGACGGGTGTAGAACCGATACGTTGTTATCCGGAGTACTCGTCGGTTACGTCGTTCAGTCGAACGTGACCTTCGGGAACCCGGTAGGCGGCAACGACAGAGCGGTCGGCGTCCGGACTGTCGACGGTTTTGTCGACGCCGTAACCGACGTAACTGCACTCCTCGGGGGTGAACTCCACGACAGAGTACCCCCAGTTGTGGCTGTTGAAAAACTCGATGTGTGGATTCATCAGTTCGACGAGACGAGAGACCAGCGGTTCGGTGACGCGCCTGCGCCGGCCGTGGGCGAGGTGGAGCGCCTCGGCGGCGTTTTGCGAGGTCAACGCCGGTGTCATGAACTCGACGCCGACCTGTTCGGCTTGGGCGACGCCCTCGCCGCCGCTCACCCGTCCGGGGTAGGAGCTTTGCTTGTAGGCGGCGACATAACAGTGCAGGTCACCGGTCAGCGTGACGTAGTTGTCGATATCTGCGTCGGTAATCTGTTCGGTGATGTGCATCCGTTCGCGGGTGTAGCCGTCCCACCCGCCCTGCACCGGGTACACCGAGAGCGGCCCGGAGCCAAAGCGAAAGGGCACCGTCAGAACCTCGTCGGCCCACACCGTCCACGTCGACTCCGACCCGGTGAGTGTATCCACGAGCCACTCGCGCTGTTCCTCACCGAGCATCGTCCGACCGGGCGGTTCGCGGTGTGGGCCGACGTTGTCGACTGTCGGGATGGCCTCGCGGGGTGGGTCACGAAACAGTCGTTCGTCGGTCATCGCGAGCGTCGCCAGGTCGCCGAACTCGAACTCGCGCCAGAGACGGAACCGGTCCTGTAACGAGTCGCCCTCGGGGTCGTAGGTCACCCTCGCCGGCATGAACTCCCACCACGCGTGCATCGCGTCGGCGACCAGTTCTGTCATGAACTCCGGGTCGTCGCCCCGCGGGTGGTCGCCGGCCGGCGCGTCTGTCTCCCGGTCCCAGTAGATGTCGTTGACCATCTCGTGGTCGTCCCAACCGGCGATGAGCGTGTGTGACTCCAGTGCCTCCTGCATGAACCGGTCGCTCCGGTAGAGCCGGTAGAGATAGCGGTAGTCCTCCAGCCCCTGGACGCGCTCGTGGCCGCTCGGGAGCGACTTCTCCCGGTCCTCGTAGTTGAGTGACCCGATTCCCTTGAAATCACCCGAATCCGACTCGTAGATGGAGTCGCCAACGTGGACGATAAAGTCGACGTCCTCCTCGGCGATGTAGTGAAAGGCCGGGTAGTAGCCGTTGAGGTAGTTCTGGCAGGCGACCACCGCGAGACTGAGCGAGTCGGGCGAGGCGTCGGAGGCGGGCAACGTCTGACACCGCCCGGTCCGGGAGGCGACCCCGCGGTAGACGAACTGGTAGTAGTACTCCGTTCCCGGAGAGAGGTGACCGTCGAGGTCGACTCTCACAGTGAAGTCGTGAGCCCGAATCGCGCGTGTGTCCTCGATAACTCCTTTGTAGACGATATCCGTCAGTTCCTCGTCGCGTGCGACGCGGACGGCGAGTGGGTCGTCGTCGGTAAACTGCGACGGCGCGACTCGTGTCCAGAGGAGGACACCCTCAGAGGTGGGACCACCGCTCGCGACCGACTGCGGGAACGTCTCGTCTGGCGGTGCCGTGCTGTCGAACTCGAAAGCCCCGTTCGCTGTGGATTCGGCCGGGTCGACAGCCACGGCGAACTCCTGAGAGTCCAGTTCCGAGAGCAACGCGCTGTGGTCGGTGCCACGCTCTGGCGGTTCGTCCAGTCCGTTTATCTCGTCGTCCAGTGACACAGTACCGTACTTTGTCTGGAGTGATTTTGAGGTTTCGGTGGGTGTTCCGTCGACCCTACACCAGGTTCAGGTCCTCGGCGACGATATCCGCGAGTTGGTCGGCGATAGCCGGGTCGACCTGTGCGACCTCCTCGCCGCCGTGGAGGCGCTGGTTGTGCTGTTCGACGCTGTCGGCGACCTCCGAGAGCGGTATCTCCGTCGTCGTCTCGCAGTCCGGACAGACAATCGGCACACGCGGGTCCTCGTCGGTCATCGTGTGCTCCGTAACACGCCGACCCTCTTGGTGATTGTGGCTGGACGGACGGTCCCGCGCTCGCCGGAGAGTCCGTCGGCCGGTGGCCGTGAGGTGTGCTGTCGGGTCGCCCCGTTGTGCTCGTCGGCTCTCGGTCACCCGCTCTCGGGCACAGACGACCGGCGTCTGTCGGCGGTCGAACCGAAACGAGTAAGAATCGCCCGTTGGTACTGTTCGCCCAAGCCGAGGTAGCCTAGCCCGGCCAAGGCGCCTGCTTCGAGAGCAGGTCTCCGAG
>CAZHPM010000047.1:0-16847 GCA_964534485.1 uncultured Halobacteriales archaeon | reverse complement strand
CCAGCGCGGCGGTCCACTGGCGGATCAGCTGTGTGGTCGGGAGCCCAAACGAAATCAGCCCTGAGAGTATGTAGTAGGCGAGCCCGAGCGACACCGCCGTCGAGAGCACTGAGGCGACGGCCGCCCCCTCGATACCGTACTGCGAGATGAGGACGAGGTTCAGCCCGACGTTGAGCGTAATAAAGACGGCGTTGACCCGAAAGGAGAGGTCTGGGCGGTCGAGTCCGTTCAGCGCACCCATCAGCTGTTTCTGATACGAGAAAATAAGGACAGCGAGAATCAGCAGTCCGAGCACGGCCGTCCCCTCAACGAACTTCTCACCGTACAGCATGAGTAGCCGGTCGTCAAGGATGACGCCACCCACGAGGCCGGGAACCGCAATCAGGCCGGTGTGCGCGAGTGAATCCTCGACTATCCCTGCGGCTGCCTGGTTCGACTCCTGTGCGGACGTGTGGCTGAGCTCGGGAAACAGCGTCGCTCGCGGACGCCGACGACGCGAAACCACTTGCTGTCTTTTGACTGTTCTCCCGCGTACGGGTGACGCTCGAACTCGACTTTCACCTCCACGTCGATGTATTGCCGATAGAGGCCGTCCGTGACATCGTGAATCTGCTCGTCTTCTAAGAGAATGGCGTGGCGACGCCATTCCCGAAGTTCCTCCGTTATCAGCGGATTAGCGTTGTCTTTCAGCGCTGTCACGAAGTAGCCGCCGTTCTCGTCGATCAACGCAAAGCGACGGTAGCTGAGATACGCCCGATCAAACAGGACGAGGCGGTCTTCGAGCCACGGTCCTGTGTCGAATTGCGTGCTGTCGTGGGTTTTCTCGTCGGTAACGGTGTAGTCTTCGATGGTTTGGTCGGTGATGTTGTGGAGCAGGTGGAGCCGTGCTCCAGCCTGCTCCTCTTTCGGGCGCTTGAGGTCGTCGACAAGAAGCTCATGCAACCGCAGTATAGTGCCATCAGCGCTGATTATGTTCTGAAAGCGGTCGATCTCTCGGGAGGTCGTGTCTGGAGCCGCGACCTCGTCGAGGCCGCGCTCGACGAGGTCGCTCAGGTACCCTGCAAGTTCTGGTGTCAGCTGCTGGTAGAAGCCACCCAGACAGAGTGTCTCGTCGGGAGTTGAGTTGTAGCTGCGGCGGAAATCAGCCAATGACCGAGTTTCTCCAGTCGCAAACTCGAACACAAGCGACCAGACTAGTGCGGGCATCTGCAACCTCCGGTTGCGTTCGACCACGCCGACATCCTCGGCGTGATCTTCCAACATCACAGAGGGAAAGAGGCTAGTGAAGCGACGCTCTATTCTGCGTAAAGAGGCTTCTTATTGCACATAGTCGCCTCCTCATTACTCTCACAAATCACCGCCGATAACTGACCGTCGTCCTTCGGTTCTCAGCTAAACCGAAGACAAATACACCCGACATCGACGGTGAACCACTCACAGGTGACTCCAGTGGCGGTTCAGGTCAGATGCGGCACGTCGACCGGGAGATTGCGCCGGACAGTCGCTCTGAATCGCGACGAGAGCGCCAGCAACGTCACGACGTAGACGCCGACACCGACAGTCACCAGCCCCACGACGATGACGATGTTCTGTTCGACAACTCCAGTGGCCTCGACTGCGCTCTCACCGACGACCACCACAACACCCATCACCAACGCCGCGACAGCCTGTTTCGTAATCTCGGCGACGGGGAGGTCGAACGACACCTCCCGCACGAACAACGCGTACCCAAGACAGAGTCCCACGAACGCCGATGTCGCGCTCGCAACGGCGGCCCCGACCCAACCGAACTGCCAGATAAGCGCTCCGTTGAGCGTGATGTTCGTGGCGATGAAGACGACGTTGACCGCGAACGCGAGGCGTGGCTCGTCGATCGCGTTGAGCGCGTTCAGGAACTGTTTCATATAACTGAAAAATAGAATCGAGAGTAACAGCAGCCATAGGACGTTCCTTCCGACGAGAAAGTCAGCGCCATAGACTCGAAGGAGGCGGTCGGCCAGCAGCGCGCCGCCGACAAAGCCCGGGAGGGTGATGAAGCCGGCGTAGGCGATGGCGTCTTTGATGTGGCCTGCGGCGGCCTTGGCGCCCTCCTGTGCGGAGATGCTGCTGATCTCCGGGAAGACAGACTGACTCACCGCCACGCCGAAGATGTCCAGGAACTTCGTCAGACTCCAGGCGACCGAGTAGACGCCAACGAGGCTGGTCTGGACGAACACTCCGAGCATCACGATGTCGACGTCGTTGTATGTCCGGGACTGGAGACTGCTGAGCCACGAGAACTTCGCGTAGTCGACCAGACTCCTGACATGGCGCATGTCGGGCAACCGGGGGCGGACCGAGACGAAGACCACGCCAATGAGCGCGATGATGGCCACGCCGAGGATGTGCCCTACCAGCAGTCCGACGAGTCCTGCGCCGGCGAAGACGGCCAGCCCGAGCTGGATCATGCTCCGGGAGCCGACGTTCACCGGCTTCAGCAGGCCCACGATGTGGACCTTCCCCTCGCCGTGGAGCGTGCTGTGGACTGCGCTGGTCACAGATTCGAACAGGAACAGTGCCAGCACGAACCAGATAACCGAGAGCGTCGCGTACTGGTCAAAACCGTCGACGTATGACTCGACGTAGCCCCGCGCCAGCACCACCGCCGCGCCGACGAGCACCGCGAGTACGGCCAGCAGGATGATCCCCGCCATCATGTGCTCGCTCTGGTCGTCGCCCTCGCTGATTCGCTTGATCATCGCCTGCCCGATGCCGACTCGGGCAGTGAGTCGGAGCCACGCCACGAGCGCCACGACCAGCGCGTACACTCCCAGCACCTCCGCGCCCAGCACCCGCGCGAAGTAGATTGTGGCGACGAACCCCAGCGCAGACGCAACTACCTTCGAGAGAAAGACAACGAATGAAGTCTGTCCTATTCTCATCTGTCTGGTCCTGTCTCACGGTCGGTGTCTGGGCTACTCCTCGTCCTCGGCGATGTAGCCAAGCGACGCCAGTCGGCTCTCTATTTCGTCTTTCTCGGCGCGGTTGACGTTGACGTACTCGGAGTCGGACTCGCTCTCGAACAGCCCCATCTCGTAGAGGGCATCGAGGATGTGGGAGACGTTGTCCTTGACCGTCGCCGCCTCGGTGTCGACAACGATGTCGGGATTATGTGGCTCTTGGAACGGGTGGTTGATACCAGTGAAGTTCTCGATGTTCCCAGCCTCGGCCTCCTCGTAGAGATTCTTCGGGTCACGGTTGGCGGCCTCGTTGACGGAACACTTGACTTGAATCAACACGAACCGGCCGTCTGGCTCGATTATCTCGCGTGCCTGCTGCTGGGACTTCCGGAACGGCGTTATCATCCCGACGACGGTGGCGGTATCGTTCCGGTTCAGGAGTCTGGCGATGAAGGCGGTGCGCCGGTTGTTCGTCGCCCGGTCCTCGCGGGTGAACCCGAGGTCGGGGTGGAGGTTCTTCCGGATCTCGTCGCCATCAAGATTCTTGACGGGGATCTCCTGCTCGCGGAGGTGTGACTCGACGCGCTTTGCCAGCGTCGACTTCCCGGCCGCGGGGCGACCCATGAACCACAGCGTGAACGTCACTGGGATCGACCTCCGACGAACGGCTGTGTGGTCTCCATGAGATGTGATGCGACTTCCGGGCGCATCATCTTTTCTGATGGCGCCCTGTCCTCGGTGAGCATCGCGCGAATCTCGCTGCCGCTCGGGTGGACCTGCTCGCTGTCGTCGTGTGGACAGATCTTCTCCGAGGTCATCCCATCACACCTGTGACAGTAAAACGAGTAGTCGTAGAAGACGGGTTCGATATCGACATCGCCGATATCGTCGAAGATGTGCTGTGAGCCGAAGGCGTCGTAGTAGTCCCCGACGCCGGCGTGGTCCCGGCCCACGACGAAATGTGTACAGCCCTGATTCTTCCGCACCAGCGCGTCGAAGACCGCCTCGCGGGGGCCGGCGTACCGCATCACGCTCGGGAGCACCGAGAGCGCGACCACGTCCGAACAGTAGTAGTTCTCAATGAGCGTGTCATACGCGCCGAGGATGACGTCGTCGCGGTAGTCGGTCTCTTTCTTGTCGCCGAGTTTCGGCTGTATCAGGAGGCCATCGACCGGTTCAAGTGCGGACTTCTGGATGTACTCGTGTGCGCGGTGTGGCGCGTTGCGCGTCTGGAACCCCACCACGGTGTCCCAGCCACGGCGCTCGAACAGCACCCGGGACTCCTTTGGCAACAGGTCGCGGTCGTTGTATCTGGTCGTCTCGAACAGGTAGACCGGGCCGCCGACGAAGAAATCCTCCTGTGCGAGATACCGGTTGACGCCGGGGTGGGCGGTGTCGCTGGTTCCAAACAGGTGTTCGACTGCCTCCTGACGGTTGTGCTTGTATACTTCCTCGATCTCCATCGCCCCGACGACAGCGCCGTCGAGTCCACGGAGACCGACCTTCTGTCCGGACTGGAGTCCCTCGGCCACCTCGGCGGAGACATCAAGCGTTATTGGCAGCGGCCACGTCGTCCCGTCCTCGAGGGTCATGTCGTGGACCGTCTTCAGGAAGTCAGTTTGGGTGAGAAAGCCGGTAATCGGACTGAACCGGCCGCTGGCGATGTTACAGAGGTCCTGATACTGGGCTTCGGTCAAATCGAGCGTCGGTCTGTCCTCGATTGCCCCGCGCAACTGCCGTTCGAACGCGTCGCCGACGACCCTGTCGACCAGCTCTCCGCCGTGCGCCTCAATCATAGCGGATGTGATTGATAGGAGTATTTAAATTCGTCCGTCCAGTTACGACCAGTAGGCAATGACCGACGGGCGTGTCCTCGCGGCCCTGCGTCTGCACAGTTCCACCCCGAGCGGTATCGGTGTCGACCGGCGGGCGGCGCTGGCCCCAGAGCGTGCTCTCGACGCGATTGCGCTCGCTGACCGGGAGGCAATTCCCGCTCTGCTTGCTGTGGAGTTTGGACTGCTCCGGACGGGGGAATCAGGTTGTCTCGAATCCGGGTCGGGGACGTGCCGCTCCAGTGGGACCATGCTTTCGGCCCCACCGGTCGAATCGTTCGGCGACGGGACGGTGAGACGATGAGCAGGATGGAGAACGGCCCGGATATCATCGTCGCCGGCGCGAGCAGGTGTGGCTCCACGTGGCTCCACCGGGCGCTCGACAACCACCCCGAGATTGCGATGGCTGAACAGAAGCCGCTGAACTTCTTCGACGTGGGCTACCAGCGCGGACTGGAGTGGTACGCCGACTGTCTCCCCGACGAGACGGGTGTGCTCATCGGCGAGTCGTCGCCGGGCTACATGAAACACCCCTACGCACCCGAGCGCATCGCGGAGACCGTGCCCGACGCTCGACTCGTGTTCACGGTCCGCGACCCGGTCGACCGCGCGTTCTCGGAGTGGTGGCACGAGCGGACGCTCGGCAAGCTCAATATCGCGTTCGACAACGTGCTTGAACACCACCCGGCGTTCGACATGGTCGTCCGTCCCGGCTTCTACGACCGATTTCTCGACCGGTTCGAGCGCCACTTCGACGACGACCAGATGAAGCTGGCCTTCTTCGAGGAGTTCACCGAGGACAACGAGGCGTTCGCGCAGGATATCTACGGCTTTCTCGGCGTCGATGACGAGCATACGCCCTCGCTGGTGGGCGAGCGGGTCAACGAGGCCGACCACCTCGGGCCGTCGCTAGCCGAACTGAAAAGCTGGGTCTACCACAACTCCCCGGACTGGCTCTACGAGAGCGTCCTCGAACCCGGCTATCAGCCGGTCAAGCGCGTGCTCGAATCGGACTCGGCGTACAAACGCGGCGTACCGGACGACGTGCGTGCGGAACTCGAAGCGACGTTCCTCGCGGACATCTGTGGTCTCGAAGAACGGACCGGTCGTGACCTCTCTCACTGGTACGAACACTGTGATACGGATTGCTGTGATTCGTTCCCGCCGTGGCATCGCAATCCTGGCGTGTCAGGCCGCGAGGCGTCCGAGAACACAACAGCGTCCCGAAACTAGTCACATCAGTCCGTATGACGCGCCCGTCGCCAGGCGCAGTCCCGGCGCGCCGGAGGCGTGACCGGGGATTTATATTCGGGCCGGCAAAAATCCAGCCAGAGCGGCGACGAATGGAACGGAACGCAACGTTCACCTACGAGTTCTACCGCGAGTTGCTCCGGCGCGTGACCGTCGAGTTCGAACCCGCGACGGTGTCGGCGCTCGACGCGACCGGCGACCGCCCGCGGGCGTTCGTCCGCCACGATATCGACATCTCAGTCGAGCGCGCGGTGAAACTGGCAGAAGTCGAACACGACGTCGGCGTCGCGGCCACGTACATGGTGCTGACTGACTCGCCGCTGTACGACCTCGACGAGCACGCACGAAAGATACACCGACTCGTGGACCTCGGCCACGAGATCGGACTCCACTACGACCTCACAGACGACGATGGGAGCCGGCAGGAACTGGCCGCCACCGTCCCGGAGATAGCGGCGAGTCGAGACCGACTGGCGTCGGTGCTGGGGGGGTCGGTCGACTCGGTGTCCTTCCATCGCCCGACAGAACAGGTCATCGAGGGGCCGGGAACGGTCGCCGGCATGGTAAACGCATACCGGGAGGAACTGCTGGAGGTGTATCTCTCCGACTCGATGGGCCGGTGGCGCGAGGGGCCGCCGGTCGAGCAAATCGACGCGCTCGCCAACCCGCCGCGGCTACAGATTCTCACCCACCCGGTCTGGTGGGGCGTCGACCACCGGTCACAGGTTGAGTGGTTGCTTGACGCTGCTGACTCGCTTGACGAACTCGACGACGCGGCCCGGGCAGAACTCGAAAATATCTATCCCGATATCGCCCACCACCTGTGACGCGTGTCGTCCAACGCGCTAGGATTTCGGCCGGTGACGTGGGCCACCTGACACGAGAACACACCTATCGCTCGCTCACGCGGAGTCGATGGCGTCGACGACTTCGGTGGCGAGTTCGACCGCCCGGACGCCCTGTTGGCCGTCGACGCGGGGGGACTGGCGCGTCCGAACTGAGTGGAGGAACGATTCGAGTTCGTTCTGGAGCGGTTCGCGGGTTCTGACGAACGGTCGCTCAACGATGGTCTCGGCGCGGTAGCCCACACGGTCGCTGAACGGCGTCGTCTCCTCGATGCCGTGGCGCTGTATCGAAAGCGTCTGTGCCCGGTAATCCAGTTCGATGTACGCGTTCTCCGTCGTCGCGGTCAGCGTCCGTATCTTGCCGTGGGTGACGTGGCTGGCGGTGAGCGAACAGAGCGTCCCCTCGCCGTACTTCAGGGTCGCAACGGCGTGGTCGACCAGTTCCGACCGGGGCGTGACACCCACCGCGTCGAGGTGGGTTATCCCCCCGTCGACGAGACTGTCGACGACATCGATATCGTGTATCATCAGGTCGAAGACAACGCTCTCGGCGGTGAGATGTTCGTTGAACGGGCCCAGTCGGTCGACATCGAGCGCGATAAGCCGCTCGGAGTCGAGAATATCCGACAGCGTCTCCACGACGGGATTGTACCGCTCGATGTGCCCGACCTGCAAGACGGCGTCGGCGCGGTCTGCGGCATCAACGATGGCCTGTGCGTCCGTGACCGACGTTGCCAGTGGCTTCTCGACGAGCACGTCCAGTCCAGAAGCGAGCAACTGCTCGGTCACCGGCCGGTGGTGGTCGTTCGGCACGGAGACGGTGGCGGCCCGTGCGTGCTGGAGATCCTCGACGGACTCCTGCACCGTCACGTCGTACTCGGCGCTGAGTTCTGCGGCCCGCTCTGTGTCTGGTTCGACAATCTCGACGAGGTCCGCGCCCGGCAACCCGTCGTACACCCGGACGTGGTTCGACCCCATGTTGCCGGTGCCGACGACCGCCACCGGAATCGGCTCCTCACTCATATGTCTCGCCCTCGTCCCGGACTGGCGCTGTGTCGTCTCGAATCGCCGCTGTGCCATCCCGGACCCCCGCGAGGACGACCTCGATATCCGTCTCGTCGACCTCTGGATGGACGGGAATCGAGAGCACCTGCTCGGCGGCCCGGCGCGCGTTCGGAATCGCGGGCTCCTGCGAGAGGTCGCTGTATGCTGGCTGGTCGGGAATCGTCCGCGGATAGTAGATGCCGTGTCCCACGCCGTGGTCGTCGAGTGTCGCCATCACCTGCTCCCTGTCCGGCACCTCGATAGTGTACTGGTGGAACGCGTGGCTCCGGTCGTCGGGAACCGAGGGCGTCGAGACACCCGCCACATCGTCGAGTTCCGCCGAGAGCGCTGCCGCGTTCGTCTGCCGGCGCTCGACCCACCCGGGCAGCCGCGAGAGTTGGTCGCGCCCGATGGCGGCCTGCATGTTCGTCATCCGGTAGTTGTAGCCGACGAAGGCGTGAATGTAGCCGTCGGTTCGCCCGTGGTTGACGACCTGCCGGGCGCGCGCCGCGATGTCGTCGTCGTCTGTCGTTATCATCCCGCCCTCGCCGGTGGTCATGTTCTTCGTCGGGTAGAAGGAGAACGCCGCGGCGTCGCCGAGTGCGCCGACGGACGTTCCCTCGAAGGTCGCGCCGTGGGCCTGTGCCGCGTCCTCGAAGAGGTGGAGGTCGAACTCTTCGGCAATCGCCCTGAACTGGTCCATCTCCGCCGGCAACCCGTAGAGGTGGACCGGCATAATCGCGGTCACCTCGGGGTTAGATTCGAGCACCGACCGGGCGGCGTCGGGGTCGAGATTGTACGTCTCCGGGTCGATGTCGGCAAAGACTGTGCCTGCGCCGGCGTGTCTGACCGCGTTCGCGCTGGAAATAAACGAGAGCGGCGTCGTGAGGACGACGTCGTCGTCACCGATACCGGCGGCCTCCAGCATCGCGTGGAGCGCGGCGGTCCCGTTCGAGGCGGCGACGGCGTGGTCGGCCCCGACGTAGTCGGCGAACTCGGCCTCAAACTCCCTGACGACCTCACCGTCGGCGATCATCCCGGACTGGAGCACGTCGACGACAGCCTCCTGTGCCTGCTCCGAGACGACGGGACTGGCAATCGGGATCGTCACAGGTCGTTTCCTCCCTCCAGTTCCGGCGGTAGTTCGCGGTGTGTTGCGGGTGCGCCGACGGCGAGTGTCTCCGGCGGCACGTCCCCGGTGACGACTGCGCCGGCCGCGACGAAACTCCGCTCGCCGACGGTGACATCGGGGAGGACCGTCGCGTTCGCACCCACGGAGGCGTCGGCCTCGACTGTCGGCCCCACAAGGTCGATGTCGGTCCGAATCGGGTAAGGGTCGTTGAGAAGCGTCGCGTTCGGACCCAGAAAGACCCGGTCGCCGACTGTCGTGTTCGTCGGCACGTAGACGCCGGTCTGCATGCTGACGCCAGCCCCGATGTCGGTGTCGCCGTCGATGACCGCCTGCGTGCCAACGGTGACGTCCGCTTCGAGGACCGTTCGTTCACGAATCAGCGCGTGGTGGCCTGTCTGTAACCGGTCGCCCGCGACGACATCGTCGTAGACGACGGTGCCAGCACGCACGGTGCTGTCGGCACCCAGCACGGGCGGCGACGTGTCCTCGGCGTACTCGACGCCGACGACTGCCGACTCGGCAATCGTGGCCGCTGGCTCCTGTTCTGTGTTGTTCATATCATCTGTTCTGCGTGGAGTCGGAATAGCATAACGACTTTGAGCTGTCACGGACCCCGTCTGTCTTCGGGAGACTATCACAGATAGCCAAGATCCTGGAGCTGTTTTTTAGTTTCGGCGGCCATCTCGCCGGTCTCGGTGGCCGCTGCCGATTCGAGGGCCGCGTAGGCGTCGTCGACACGCTCTCGGGTATCAGCGCTGTCGACCAGTCGGCTGGTCTGTGCGTTGTAGACGAGGACCGTCCCGTCGTCGACGACCGGGTCGCCCCGGGTGATATCTTTCCGGACGCTGTCGTCGGTGGTCTCGTAGCGGGCCTGCCACGGGCCGCCGTAGGCGTCGATTTCGGGATGGTCGAACGCCGCTTGTTCGTCGGGACGGAGACGTTCGGTCATCGTCAGCACCGGGTCGCCGGTGAACGGGTCGTCTGCCGGGGCCGCTGGCTCTTCACGAATCTGGTCCACGCAGTCGGCAAAGCGTGTCAGCGACGCCGCCGCCGGCACCTCTCTGTGCTCGTCCTGGCCGGGATAGCTGACGACCAGCGGCACGTGTGTCAGCACCTCGTGGACACCCCAGGCGTGACTCACGGCCCGACACGCCGGCGTGACCGGACTCCGCTCGCCGAACCCCTCGCCGTGGTCGCTGGTGATGACCAGCAGCGTCTCGTCGAGCGCGCCCCGCTCGCGGAGTCGGCCGACGAGCTGTTCGACGACTGCGTCGGCCTGCCGGAGACAGCCGTCGTAGATCGCCTCGATTGCCCGCAGTTCACCCCACGGCCGGCGGTCGGCGGCCACGAACTGGTGTTTGATAGTTCCAGTTTCGTCGTACACCGCGCGCACACGCTGGCCGGCCCACTCGTCGTACTCGTCGGCGGGCAGGTAGGGCGCGTGTGCGTCGATGACGTTGATACAGGCCGCCCACGGGCCGTCGGTCGCCTGCTCCCAGGTCAGGAAGTCCTCGACAGAGGCCGCGCCCGTCTCGCGCTTGTAGGCGGGCACCTGGTCGCCCCGGGAGGCCCGCCAGGCGCAGTTGGCCAGCGCACGGAGCGGCCGGTCCGAGCGAATCGCCCGCTTGAAGTTACCGCGCACGCCCTCGTGTGCGTCGACATCTGTCGGGTCGAACGCGTCGAACAGTCGCTCGTTGCCCGCCTCAAAGTCCGGCGTGTCGACGGTCCCGAACGCCTCGCCCAGATTCGACGACTTGCTGATGACGGGGTTCTGCGTGAACAGCCCCGTCTGGTATCCCTGCTGTTCGAGGTCGTGCCAGACAGTCGCCGCCGGGTCCAGCCGCGAGTCCAGCCGTGTCGCCCCGTGTTCGGGGACGGGCAGTCCCGTCCAGATGCTGGCGTGGCTGGCGATGCTGTGCGTGCTTGGCGCGCGCGCCTGCGTGTAGACGGTCGCCTCGTCTGCAAACTGCTCCAGAAACGGGGTCGTAGCGTTGTCGTGCCCGTGCAGACTCGTGTTCCGCGCGCGTACGGCGTCCAGCACGACCAGCAGTACGTTCGGTTCCATTCGTCGGTGGTACACCGCTTTCGGTTATAACGGCTACGCACTCTCAGAGCGTCGAAACTGTCGCTGCCGTCTCTGCGCCTCCCACGTTCAGGAGCATATCGACAACGGAGAGTTTCGGCACGAAGCCCTCGAAGCGCTGCTCGTAGGTCGGATGCTCAAACGACTGGAAGCGCAGGTCGATGCCGGCCTCCTCGAAGTCCTGCTCGTCGACGTACTCCTTGCCGCCCTGTCCCGAGAAGTAGACATCGGCGTCGAGACGGTCACAGATGGCCGCAAGCAGTTCCGAGTCCTCGCCCTCGACATCGAGTGTCGATGAGCGGACAAAGTCGGTCTCGAGTCCGACGTGATCGCAGATTGCCTCAACGAGGTGGACGTTCAGCGCGTCGAGATACTCCCACTCCCGGTCGTAGGTGGCATCCAGCACCGGAAAGAACTCGTCGAAATGGTCGGCCTTGGCGTACATGTGTCTGACTGTCTGGCGGTGGTCACTGCACCATTCCTGGCCGTGGTTGATCTCTGTCTCGTTGATTGGCTGGCTCGATCCCCGGACCGGGACCGAGAGCCACGACCAGCCATCCGGCGTCTTGACCCGGTTCCTGTGTATCCAGTCGCCGGACGTGTACTCGACGTGGTTGAGGAAAACAAAAATGTCGCTCTTGTGGATCTTGTGGAAGTAGCCGACCCATGGGAGGTAGTTGGGCTGGTGGATTGCGACAGTCGTCATCTGTATCCGAGGTCTTCAAGACGCTGCTTGACGCTGTCGGAGACATCGTCGCTGTCCTCGTCGGCCGTGGAGTGGTCGGCCGCGGCGAGTTCGAACGTCGACGGTTGCTCGCTGCGCGCCAGCAGGTCGGTCACGACACGACCGTCGGCGTCTGCCGGCACCGCGTTGCCGAGTCCGTGCAACAGCGTCGGCACGTAGTCGGTCAACCCAATCTCGACCTGGTCCTCCCGGGTGGTAAACGCCGGGCCGGACTGACAGAGGATGCCCGCGCGGTCCTCGACGGCGGTGACAAAGGGCGTGTCGCTACGGTCGTTAGTCATGAACACGCGGTCCTCGAAGAGATAGCCAAGCGAGTAGTAACCATCGGCCATCGTGACGAACAGGTCCGGCGCGATGTCGACGTGTGGCCCGTCGAACAGGTCCTCGCGTGGCGTCACGGAGTCGACGACCCCCTCGTCGGTTCGCGGGTCGACCGCCTCTCTGAGGTCGGCGGCGATCTCCGCGCGAACCCGCTCGTAGTCGGACTGCGTGACGACACCCTGTGGCTCTCGCCCCTCGAGATTGATGTATATCTCGCCGGCCTTGCCGATGGAGTAGGCCTGTGTCTGCTCCCAGTCGACGCGGCCGAAGACGTACTGTTTCTCGTCTGGCAGGTCCTCGGGGTCGGTCTCGGCGTCGGGGTTGTCGAAGGTCAGGTAGCCGTTCTCGGCGAGCCACTGGTTGATGAAGAACAGTTCCTCCAGCGAGTCCATCCCGTGGTCGGAGAGCACCGCGACGTTTGCCTGCTCGCCGTGGCGCTGTTCGAACCGCTCGCGGATGCGCCCGAGGTTCTCGTCGAGTGTCCCGAAGAGGTCGCGGACGACGTGCTGGTACTGGTCGAGCGCCTCCGGGGATTCGGTCGCGCGGTAGGGGTGGGAGTCGTCCTGGAAGTGCCAGTAGTAGTGTGCGAGGCGGTCGGGACTGGTGAACACCGCCATCAGCACGTCCACCTCGGGGGCGTTGTCGATGCAGTGGAGCAGGAGGTCGGTCCGGCGCTCGACCATCTCGTGGAGGCGGTCGACGAAGTCGGCGGTTGCCTCGCTCTTGCTGACATCTAGGTCGATAAGATACTCGGAGGTGTCGAACTCGTCGAGCAGGTCTGGCGGATGCGTGAACTGCGGGTCGTCAGTCCCCGGCGCGAGCACGCCAGCGATCATGTACTCCTCGAACTGGTCTGGCGGGTAGGTGACGGGCACGTTGACCATGCCGGCCGACAGCCCCTGTGCGTTCAGCAGGTCCCACAGTTCGGGTTCCCGGCGCGCGCTAGCGTCGATGGGTTCCCGAAAGTACTGGCCCTCGCGGAAGTCGTTGGCGTAGAAGTCGTAGACGCCGTGTTTGCCGGCGTTCTTCCCGGTGAGAAACGTCGACCACGCGCAGGGACTCATCACGTACGGCACCGTCTCCAGCGGGCCGAAATACCCCTCTGAGGCGATGGCGGCGAGATTCGGCAACTCGCCGGCGTCGACCCACTCGGAGATGTCGGCGAAGGGTGCGCCGTCCCAGCCGATGAGAAGCGTCGGCTGTGTCACTCTTTGCGTCCCCCGTTCGTGGAAAATCTCATATTGGCGTATACAGCAGTCATATATTTGTGTATTGTGGTTCCTCACAGCCGTCACACCGGCGCAACGGGTCGTCGGCAGTCACCGTGTCGTCGCGGCCAGTCGACGACAGTATGTTTCGGCCTGCGACTGCACCGCCTCGAAAGAGAACGTATCGAGAACGGTTTCCCGGGCACCAGCACCGAGGTCACGGCGGTACTCCGGGTCGGCACAGAGGTCTGCGAGCGACTCGGCCAGCGCCGTCGTCTCGTCGTGATCGAACCGGAGGCCGTTCTCGCCGTGGTCGACAATCCAGTCGGTGGGCGGGTCGTCGAACGTGACGAAGGGGCGCTCGCAGGCCATCGCCTCCTTCGATGCCGTCCCGATACCCGGCACCGTCCCCGTCGGCGAGAAGTTGACGTAGACATCCAGCGCGCAGTAGTAGCGTGGCATCTCCTCCTTGTCGACCATCCCGAGTCTCGTCACGAACTCCTCGAGTCCGTGCTGCTGGATGCTGTCGTCGATCGCCGCCTCAACCTCTGCCCCGCGGTCGTCGGGATAGTGCCCCCCGAGCACGATGTGGAAGTCGGTGCGTCGCTCGCGGAGCTGAGCCGCAGCCTCGAAGAAGGCCCGGTAGCTGGGAATCAGCGGCGGATTCCTGATACGGCGGAAGGAGCCGATGACCGTCTTCCCGTCTGGCACGTCGAGCGTGGCCCCCTCCTGTGGCCTGAAGCGCGACGTGTCGACCGGGCCCCAGTCGAAGCCACGGAACTTCCAGGGTTCGAGACCGAGGCTGGCCAGCAGGTCACGGCCGGGGTCGGGAGCCCACGCTTCGTCGACATGTCGGAACAGGTCCCACACCAGCGGCCGGTACATCAGCCACCGGGGGCCGAAGTTCCGGCGCTTGCACCGCCTGCGTGTCGACCGGTTCACGAGACCACCCTGTGGCAGCAGAACCGTCGGCGAGAAATCTGCCGTCGGCCCCATGAACACCAGATGCGAGATTGCCGTCGAGACGAGTACATCTGGGTCCACTTCGTCGAGAATGTCCTCGTAGACTCCTCTGTCGTGTGGGTGGAGCCGCGAGAAGATTACCGGCCACGTCGGGTGAAAGTGGTATACGTGGTCCGGATCCAGACCCGGGATGCCCGGGTGCGACGGGCTCTCGGTGAGCACGTACAGGTCGATTCCCGACGAGGCCGCGAGACAGGACACGAAGTCGCGCTGGTTTGCCATTGTCAGCCGACAAGTGAGGAGAACGCGCACTGACATACTGCTACGAATTGGGTGGATGTATTTAGTTCTTACACGATAGGCTGGAGAGCGGTGCAACGCCCGGGTCCGCTCACGCCGTCCGTTGCACGGTCCGCGTCTCGCTTGCCGCGCTCTCACTACGAGCGCAAATTTTAATTTACGGGCTGCAGATATTGCTCCTGTGTTCGACGACGCGGACGATATCGATACCGTAGTGTTCGTCGTATCAGATAGTTTGCGAGCAGACACGGCGAGGGAGTGGATGCCGTATCTGCAGACACTCGGCGACGAGTACGTGCGGTGTCCCTCCTGTTACGCGGTCGGGCCACACACGCCGAGCAGTATGACCGGAATCGTCCAGTCGCGGCTACCGGTAGATGGCGGCTACGGGACGACGTTGCCCCAGTCCCCGCCGACGATTGCCGAAACGCTCTCAGCTGACGGCGTCGCCTGTGCAGGGTGGCACTGCAACCCACACACGCTCGCCGAGCGGGACTTTCACCGCGGCTTCGGCGTCTACGCCGATCTGATCGAGGAGGGGCCGCTGAACGACCCACACGAGCGCACCGACAGCAACGGGTCGAGTTCGTCGAACCTGCGCTACCGTATCAGAGAACTCGCCGACACGGTCGGCGTGCGGCCGGTCGTCGACGCGCTTGCCGAACAGCTCAAGCGACGGGGGTATCTGACGGTCGACCCCCGGGTGCCGGCCAGCGAGACCGTCGACGCCTTCGAGACGTGGCTCGCCCGGCGCGACCCGGACCGCCGGTTCGCGTATCTCCACCTGATGGACACGCACATGCCCTACAGGCCGCCGGCAGCCCACTGGGAACACTCCGAAATCGAGCGCATCTCCGCCGGCCGCGCACAGAAGCTCTACCAGCGACTGAGCGACGACGACTACGACCTCGACGAGGCGGAACTGGGCGACCTCAGGCGGCTCTACGCCGCCGAGGCCGAGTACGTCGACCGCGAACTCGAACGGCTGGTCTCGACACTTGAGGCGGCGGACCTGTGGGAGTCGACGCTGCTGGTCGTCACCGCCGACCACGGCGAACTGTTCGGCGAGCGAACCGCCCCGGACGGCTCAAGCACCGGCCATCCGAGCTATCTCTGTCAGGAGCTGATGCACGTGCCTCCCGTCCTTGCCGGCGGTTCGGTTCCCTCCGTCGACACCGACGACCTCGTCAGCGGCACCGATATCGCGCCGACGATTGCCGCGGCGCTCGGTGTCGAACCGGCGGCCGAATGGGCGGGCGAACCGGTCGGTTCGACGACGCGCGAGCGCGTGGTCTCGACGGTGGCCAGCAACCCGGACCAGGGCGACCAGGTCGAACCCGAGCGACTCCACGTCGCCGTCCGGACCGGCGACCGGGCGCTGCTGTGGTGGCGCAACGACGCCGAAACGGAGTGCTACCGGCGAACCGACGAGGGCGAGCGTCCCGTCTCCAGTCCAGCGGAGGGCTACGAGTCGATGCGCGAGACTGCTCGCTCACAGGAGGTCACCGTCGACTCGCCGGCCGAAGAGGAGCGGGTCGTCGACAGACAGCGCCTGAAGGACCTCGGGTATCTCAGTTGAGTCTGCCGGCCTGCCTGGCCACCGGTGTCGCGGTCACATTTCGTGGTCGAGATATCCGAGGTCGGCGAGTCGCTCCCGTGTCGATTCGTCGACCTCGATATCCTCGCCCTCACCGACCTGTTGGCCCTCGGTCTTCAGCCACTCTGTCAACTCTGTGTCGAGTTCGTCGACGACACTGGGATGCTCGTCGGCGACGTTCTCGCTCTCGTCGGGCAACCGGTACAGTCGTGGCTCGTCCGGCCGCTGAACATACTTGAACTGGCCGTCCTGAATCACCGAGTACGGCTCGGCGGGAAACCGCGAGATGTCGTAGTCGGGGTTGTGCTCAAGCAACGGGTCGAGCGAGTCCTCGGGAGACTGGCTGATGACGTACTCCCGACGCCGCTCGCGCAGGTCGACCCCCTGTACCGTCTCGGTCTCCGCACCGGCGACCTCCAGCAACGTCCGCGCGACATCGGCGTGCTGGACGAGCCTCCGGTCGGTCAGCCCCTCGATACCCTGCACAACCATCGGTACCTGAATCACGGCGTTGTGCATACTGTATTTGTGTCCGAGCATATCGTCCTCCCCGAACAGTTCACCGTGGTCTGCGGTGACGACAACGA
>CAZHPM010000046.1:0-16889 GCA_964534485.1 uncultured Halobacteriales archaeon | reverse complement strand
GATTTCCGTGATGACGAGACGCTCCGCGTCTCGAACCACTTGCCCCCGAGGTACTTCACTGGTCTGGTCGCCATCGTCCGCCGATTTCCTCGCGAGGATAGTCCTGATACGTTCCATCGAGAAACGTGGTGACACGGCCGTCCTCCTCGCTGAGAGTAACTGCCCAAATCACCTCTTCCCGGAGTGACGTCTCTAGCGCACTCATGTGTTTAGTTCCCATCCAATCGCCGTATTCGAGTTCGCTCACGCCCGGAATATCTGCCCGAGAGGGGCTGCGGACACGCACCATCTGCTCTTGGATGGTGCCGTCCGCGGTCACGATGACAGCCCCGTCCTCGGTGAACGCCACGTCGTTTGCGACGTTGGTGAACGCGTCGGGTGAATCTGTGACGAGTTTACAGCGGTTGACGGGCCACTTGTTCTCACCGACCGAGTCGGTGTACGTGTCGAAGTTCATCTCGGCAACGATCAAGAAGTAGAGACTCGGTCCCCGGACGTACGGTTCACCCCACCGCTCGAACTGCAGACTCAGTGACTCTGCGGTGTACCGAATCTGGTCCATCAGCTCCTGACTCGTCGCGTACTTTTTGAGTACTTGCTCAAGTGACTCCATTCCGGTCTGTGAGTATATAAATGCCATAGCCAATTAACCCTTGTGTGGGCGCTCGCCCACCCCAGACACCGACCCGACGAGGCGGAGCGAGAACTCCGGAGACACGGGTCGGACGGACGAGTCCTGACTCGCCCGTGTGGTCGCGAGTCCACGTAGCAACACCACTCATACTATTCTCGCGTTGTCGTGGTCACACGGATGACCGATACAGCGAACAGTCGCGCCGTCACTCGCACCGCCGAGCAGGCCAGGAACCGACCCCCTGACGCGCCTCCTCACCGCCGGCGTGTCGACGGGGTGGGCCCCGACCACCGGACAGTCGCGCACGTCGTTCCGGACTGTCGGTTCTGCTCGTCTGTGCGAGACTGACCGCGGCGTAGCCGGCACTCGTTTCGAGTGTCCCCTCAGAGAGCGACAAAGATGGTACATGCTACAATCAGGGCGACGGCGTCCCACAGGGCAAACTGTTTTATTCGAGTCTTTTCCTCGGCACTGAGTTCGTTTACGAACATACTCTGGTGTCCCTCACAGGCGGCATTCGGCCTTTCCCACTGGTGCACGGTCGGAAACAGAGCGATACGGACAGACGGTGAGAATAGCTGTATCGAACCCAGTCGGTCAGACCGGGAGACCGCTCGCGCGAGTCGACCGGCACACGGCGACAGATTGGGTGTGTCGGGACGCGGTAGTGTGCCTGCTCGTCGTCGCGGTCGTCACGTCTCTGCCTGTGAACTGTGGAACAGTTCGTGTGACTGTGGCTCTGTTAGCGGGGTCGTTTTCGACACCACAACAGTCGTAACGAACCGAGACTCCCACCGTTTGGTGGGGTGGATTCGCCGCGGGCACCTCGGAGACGTGGACGGTGAGGTTCACCGACTCGCGTGTGTTGTGCATCTCTTTTGCCCTCTGTTTTGGACAACTCAGACAGACGTACACTCGACGAACGCTGCTCGCGGCCGGTGGCGACGACTCCAAGCACCGACAACAGTAGCCCCGAGAACGGCGACGAGGGCGGGCGTGGGTCGGGACAGTTTCTGGAGACCATCCGGGGACGCCCGGACGAATTCGACCGAGACAGTCCTGCGTGATGACTGCTACCTGCTGATGCGGTTTCGATACCGGGGTCGTCGCTGACAGCGGTTCCCTTGACCACAGATACTATCAGTCTCGGACTCGCTACCACCCGATATGAGTGACTCCGAGGGCGGGCCAAAACAGGTAGACGACCCGAACTACCACAGCCAGAACCACACCGCCGCACAGACCTGTGGGTGGACGAAAAACGCCCTCAACGGCGAGGGTAAATGTTACAAAAACATCTTCTACGGAATCGAGTCACACCGCTGTATCCAGATGACACCGGTGGTCAAGTGCAACGAGCGCTGTGTCTTCTGCTGGCGCGACCACGCGGGCCACGCGTACGAACTCGGCGACGTCGAGTGGGACGACCCCGAGGCGGTGGTCGACGCCTCACTCGACCTCCAGCAGAAACTGCTCTCTGGTTTCGGCGGCAACGAGAACGTCCCCCGCGAGCGGCTCGAGGAGGCGATGGAGCCACGCCACGTCGCCATCTCGCTGGACGGCGAACCCACCCTCTACCCCTATCTGCCGGAACTGGTCGAGGCGTTCCACGACCGCGATATCACGACATTCCTGGTCTCGAACGGCACCAAGCCAGACGTCCTCGCGGAGTGTTCGCCCACGCAGTTGTACGTCTCCGTCGACGCCGCCGACCGGCGTACCTTCGAGTCCACGGTCAAGGCCGTCGAGGACGACGCGTGGCACAATCTCATCGAGACACTCGACGTTCTCGCGGAAAAAGACGACACCCGGACCGTCGTCCGGACGACGCTCGTTGACGGCCAGAACATGCAGACGCCCGCGTGGTACGCGGCGATGTGCTCGCGCGCAGAGGCGGATTTCGTGGAACTCAAAGCCTACATGCACGTTGGCCACTCGCGAGGCCGGTTGGACCGTGATTCGATGCCCGACCACGGCGATGTCGTCGACTTCGCCGAACAGATGCAGGAGTTCCTGCCACACGACGAACTCCGGGAGGTGCCGGCCTCGCGGGTGGCGATGCTGGCCCGCGAGTCGGACACCTGGGTGCCGAAACTAAAAAAAGACAGCGAGTTCTGGGCCGAAGACGCTGCCACGGACTGACCGTGACCGCGCTCCGTGTCACGCGACGGTCGGCAGAGACGCTACACGATTGTCCCGACGAGCAGGTACGCGGACAGGTACGCCGTCGTGGCGCCGACGAGCGCGCGGCCGACGCGGTGGCCCACGAGCGGCCGGTCGATTCCCCGCGTCAATCCCGTCGACAGCACGGTCAGCACGACAGCGAGGACGAGCACGTAGACCCCGACCGGTCCGCCGAGCCAGCCCAGTGACTGTGTGTTGCCGGGAAAGGCGTCCTGGCTCATCCCGCTCGCCAGCGCGACCGTCGCGCCGGCGACGAGTGGCCCGAACAGTGTCGCCGTACTGGCGAGTGTCCGGCAGACGTAGGCGAGTTCGTGACGGGCCTCCTGCTCGATGCGCTGGAGGTTTTCGACGTGGTCTGCGAGCGCGAGAATCGCCTCACCGGCGGGGCGGCCCTCGCTCGCTGCGACCGCGAGCAACGAGACACTCCCGCGGATGCGCGGACTGGGTAGAGTTTCCAGCGCGCCGTGTCGTCCGAGAAACGCCTCTCTGACGCTGACCTGCAGGGTCCGTTGGCGGCGCGCACCCGCTGCGAGGGTCGCGCCCATCGGTCCGTCGAGTTCTGCCGCCGTCTCCGCAATCGCGTTCTCGACGGACTGTCCGTCGGCGATACGCCGGCCTGCGAGCGAGAGTGCGTCAGAGAGCCCCTGTTCGGCCTCTCGGATCCTCCCGTAGACCGCGACGACCGGCCGATACCGGAGCCAGAGCGTGAGGCCGCTACCGATGCCGACTGCCGCGACCGGTGGTCCCCACGCCGGGAGGAGCGCCGCTGCCGCCAGCGCAGCCCCGATGCCGGCGACACAACCGGCGGGCACGGCCCACCTGCTGGCCTCGGCCTCGGGGTGGTCGGCGACGTCTGGCGGCGGAAAGGCAACCGGTCGGCGCGCGAGCAGCCACGCAGAGGCTACCACGAGCACGCCCGGCAGCCCCAGGTTGTAACACAGGACGACAGAGAGCGGTGTGACGGCGACGCCAGCGGCGCCAGCGGCGGGTACCAGCGCCACCAGTGCGGTCGGTAACAGCACACCAAAGGCGTACAGCGCGGTCGTCGGCCCGCGGATGTTGGCGGCGAAACTCCGCATCTGTTCGCGCGTCCCGTCGAGCACCGTCGACAGCGCCCGGTCGAGGACCCGCTCGCGCTCGTTTGCCGGTGCGCGTCCCGCGGCCGACACCAGAGAGAGCGCCCGGTCGAGTGAGGGTAACGATTCGCTCCACTGCTCCCCGAACGAGGCGAGTCCCGTGCCGCCGACGTGTTTCGCCCGCCAGACGTGTCGCCCCAGACTCGCCGCGAGCGGTCCATCACCGGACTCGGCGGCGAACACCGCCGCCCGCTCTGGCGTCGGCGAGAGACGCATACTGAGGACGGCACGCGAGACGAGGTCGGGTGCGGCCCCGAGCGCGCGTGTCTGCCGTGCGGTCGCCCACAGACCCGGCAGCGAGTGCACCCCGTGTACGGTACCGAGGCCGAACCCGACACCCAGCAGCGCCACGAACAGGCTGCCACCGGGCACGACCAGCGCCGCGACTGTGACGACTGCACCGACGACCAGTCCCGCGCCGTACCCCGCGCTGACGACGGTTTCGGCGTCGACTTCCCACTCCAGCGCCCGGAGTGAGCGCCGGAGACCGTCGCTCACCTCGACAGGCCAGGGGTAGAGCCGTGCGAGCAGTTGCAGGAGATTCATCAGTGATTCGGGTATTGGGCGCGTGTCAGGTTCGCTGTGCGTGGGAGGCCGTCACCGCGTCACCGTCGGTGGCGTCCGTTCGGGCGAGCGAGGCGACGAGCCGCTTCCTGTCGGCCAGTTGCTCGCGCACGTCGGCGTATGACTCGTCTGGTGTTGCGAGACTGGCGACGAGTCGGCTGTTCCCCCGGTCGATGCGACCGGTCGGCTCCAACCCGGCACCGGTCCGGTCGAACAGTGTCTCGAAGGTCGGGTCCTCGCCACCGACGACCTCCTCGACGAGACGGAGTCGGCGGTTGTCCTCGGCGATTTCGAGTGTCACCACGAGGTCCGTCGCGCCAAACGACGACGGCGTCACTCCGAGGTCGGCGACCACTCGTTCGTAGACGGCGTCGCCACCGTCGCCGTGAATCGTTCCGAGCACCGCCTCGCTGCTGGCCCCGACCCGCATCGCCTCGTAGAGAACAGCGGCCTCCTCGCCCCGCACCTCGCCGACCGCCAGCGCGCCGTCACCGAGTCTGAGCGCGGTTCGGAGCGCCTCGGCTGGTGACATCTCCTCTGTGTTCGAACTGGCGAGCAACGCCTGGACGTCCCGTCCACTCTCCTGTAGTGACCCGACCGGCAGTTCCGGCGTATCCTCGATGACTACCGTCCTGACTGCCGGTGGGAGTTCCCACAGGAGTGCGCCAAGCAGCGTCGTCTTGCCGGCCCCCCGGGGACCGGCGGCCAACAGTGCGCTCCCGCGCTCGACTGCCACCGAGAGCAGTGCCGCCGCCCCCGGGGTGAGTGTGTCGTTGTCCACGAGTGCCGGCAGTGTCCAGACGGCCCGGTCCTGTGCGCGAAACGCAAAGGCCGTGCCGGTACTCGTGGGTTCGGTGACACCAGCCACCCGGACGCGACGGTCGGCGACGGTGGTCGTGGCGTCGAGGGTGGGGTCGGCCCGCGAGAACGCGCGCCCGCTCTCGCGGCGAAAGCGCGCGGAGAGCCCCGCGACGCCGCGGTCGGTCAGTCTGACGTTTGTCACCAGTGTCTCGCCGTCGACGGTCACGCGGAGCCGGTTCTCGGGTGCCGGAGCCGTCACGAACGCGTCGGAGACGGCTGTGTCGGCGAACAGGTCCGCGAGCAGACCGTGACCCCGGGTGTGTTTCTCCAGCACCGCCTCGATTTGCTCGACCGGGAGCGACCGGTCTCGGTCGTCGGTGAGCACCGCCCGGACGGCCCGGCCGGCCGCGCGCGAACCGCCCGCTACCTCGCCGGTGGCGAGTCGCTCGTAGGCCGTCGCGAGCACCTCCAGAGCAGTCGCGTCGAACCCGCTCTCGACGGGTTCGAGGTGGTACCGGTCGGGTCCGTTGCGCTCGTACCGGCGGACCGTCGCGCCCGTCTCTACGTCCCGCACGTCGAGCAGTTCCGCGTCCGGGGGTGGAGCCTGTTCGACCCGCCACCGACTCACCGTCGGACCGACGTACGGCGAGAGTCCCGTTTCGTAGCTGTCGGTCTGTGCCGCCACCTCCGCCAATCCCGTCTCCGCGGCGATGTCGGCAACAGCACCGGCCCGGCCCGTCGCCTCGCGTGTCGCTGCGAGCGGGTCGCGTTTCGCCCGCGCGGCCAGTCGCTCGTCTCTGAACGCCGCTCGCTCCACGAACCGGCCGGCGGCGACCAGCAGTGCCGCGCTCGCGCCGTCGTACAGCCGCTCGACACCCGTGGCCTCGACTCTGACGCTGTCGACGTCTCTGTCGGTCAACGCGTCGATAACCGTCTCCCGGCAGTCCGGACTCGCCTCGAGTCGGCCACCCGCCTCGCAGTCACCCGAGTCGACGACGAGTGTCTCCCTGGAGATGCCAGTCTCGCAACCACAGGGCGACCCTGCCGTCGAGTCGCCCGACAGTAGCCTGTCGCGCAATCCGGTCATGCCACGGGATGGTCGCGTGCTCTGATTTAAACTCTGGGCACGAACCGGGAGACGCCGTGCCGGCAACCGGCACCCTCTTGAGGGTTGCCGAATTACGCCGGGCACGATGGTCACCGTGTCGGTGCTCGCGACGCTGGTCGTTGCAGGACTGGCCAGCGCGTTCATGGCGTGGGCAATCGGCGCCGGTTCGTCGGGTTCGACGCCGTTTGCTCCGGCGGTCGGCGCCAACGCCATCTCTATCATGCGCGCTGGCTTTCTGGTCGGCATTCTCGGTCTGCTGGGCGCGGTGTTACAGGGTGGCAACGTCACCGAGGCCGTCGGGACGGAGCTCGTGGTCGGTGACCCGCTCTCGGCGGCGGCGGCCACGATTGCGCTTCTGATTGCCGCGACACTGGTCGCTATCGGCATCTTCGCCGGCTACCCGATTGCCACGGCCTTTACCGTCACCGGCGCGGTGGTCGGCGTCGGGCTGGCGATGGGTGGTGACCCGGCCTGGGGAAAGTACACCGAGATTGCCGCCCTCTGGACCGCGACGCCGTTCGTGGGTGGTGGCGCGGCGTACGCCACCGCTCGACTCCTGCGCACCGACCGAGTTTCGACACAGCTAATCTTGCCGGTGCTCGCGGGCGTTGTCGGAGTGATACTGGCGAACGTCCAGTTTGTCTTCTTCGCGAGTGGCGACGCACAGGCCTCGCTCGCGCAGGCGACCGTTCGCGCTGTCGGTGGTGGAGTGCTCACGTACGCGGTCACGACGGTACTGCTCGCAGTCGCACTCGGTGGTCTGCTCGCCCGGCGGACGGCCCGCGCCCCGCGGCGCGCACAGCGGCGGTTCCTCCTCGTGTTGGGTGCGCTCGTGGCGTTCTCGGCGGGCGGCAGTCAGGTGGGACTGGCGCTTGGACCACTCGTGCCCCTGGTCGGTGAGTTCGACGTGCCGCTGGTCGTGTTGCTCGCGGGTGGCGGGGCCGGCCTGCTCGTCGGCTCGTGGACCGGTGCGCCACGGATGATAAAGGCCCTCTCGCAGGATTACTCCGCGCTGGGGCCAAACCGCTCGATTGCGGCGCTCATTCCCTCCTTCGCCATCGCACAGAGTGCCGTCTTCTTCGGGGTGCCCGTCTCGTTCAACGAGATTATCATCTCGGCGATTATCGGCAGCGGGTACGCCGCCACAGACGAGGGTGGCGAGGTCAGCGGCGCGAAGATGGTCTACACCGCTGCCGCTTGGATTGGCTCCCTCGCCGGGGCCTTTGCCATCAGTTACGCGCTGTTCGCCGTTGCCGACGCGACCGTGCTGTGAGTCACACCTCTCCAAGAGCGGTCTGCAGTTCCGAGGCGACGTCGTCGTAGACCGCGTGGCTCCGGTCGAGGTCGACCGGTTCGCTGATCATCGAGAAGAAGCCGTGAATCATCGCCTCGTAGTTGCGGTGTTCGACCGGCACACCCGCCTCGGCGAGGCGGTCGGCGTAGGCCGCGCCGTCGTCCCGGAGCGGGTCGAAACCCGCGGTGAGGACCGTCGCCGGCGGGAGTCCAGAGAGGTCGGCCGCACGCCGTGGCAGGGCGTACGCGTTCCCCTCGTCGATGGTGCTGGCGAAGTACTGGTCGCGAAACCAGCCCATCTGCTCGGCGGTCAGAAAGTAGCCGTCGGCGTTTTCCTCGTAGGCCCCTGTCTCGGTGGCGTCGCCGGTGACCGGATACACCAGCAGTTGGTGGGCAATCGCCGGACCGTCGTGGTCACGGGCGTGCAGCGCGGCCGCCGCCGCCAGATTCCCGCCGGCACTGTCCCCCGCCACGACGAGTTGCTCCGGGTCGGCACCGAACTCGGGTGCAACGTCACTCGCCCACCGGAGAGCCGCGTAGTAGTCCCGGAGTCCGGCGGGAAACGGATGCTCGGGCGCCAGCCGGTAGTCGACGCTGACGACGGGGTAGCCCGTCGTCGCCGCCAGCTTCCGACAGGGACCGTCGTGAGTTTCGACGCTTCCGATGACCCACCCGCCCCCGTGTGCGTAGACGAGCAACGGCCTGTTGGAGCCGCCGGTTCCGGGGTCGTACATCCGAACCGGAACGTCACCAGCGGGACCGTCGACCGTTCGGTCCTCGACGCGCTCCACCTCGATACCCGGGTCGGTGGTGTGTAACTGTTCGAACAGTTCGCGGGCCCGTGCCGGGCCGACGTCCGAGAAGTCGGGCACGTCGAGTGAGTCGTACAACGACAGGAACGTCTGCACCTGTGGATGAGGCTCTGCTGCGCGTGTCGGTGGCATCGAGCGAACAAACCACCGGCGGCTACAAAAGCCCCACTGTTGGTCACACCGGCGGTCCGACCACGACTGTCGCTCCCGGAGACTGTGCGCAAAACACTTTATTCGACCCACCAACCCCAGGATATGCGCCGTCGAACCTTCCTCGCCGGCGGAGCGGCCGTGGTCACCGCCTCGCTCGCCGGTTGTTTCGACCCTGCGAACGTGCTCAGCATGCGCGAAGCCACCGAGAGAGCGCTCACGGCCGAAGTAGCCCGGTCGGTCGACCCCCGCTCCGAGGAGGCAGCACTCGTCTCCGAGGCAGTTACGAACGGCTCTGCGACGAGCTCTGGCAGAGGGCCGCTGCTCGACGCCGACGACCCAGTTGCCTTCGAGGGCGCTTACTACGAGGTGTCGGTGGCAGAGACCGACAACAGCGAGGAGACACAGCACCTGTTCCGGGTCGATTTCAACCCCGCGGAGACGGCTCCCGGCTCCGGAGTAATCGCCTACGGGGAGTTGCCGTCGGTCGACAGGGAGGCCCTGGCCGAACTGCTGGAGCGGGACCTGCCAGCAGACGAGGGGTTCGACACCGCTGGACTGTACGACTACCCCGAGGGCGCGGCCGGGGAGTCGGTGCTCGTGCCGACCCAGGAGTACGATATCGTCGTCTACGAGGGCGAGCGCCACCGGGTGGACGTCTCGGAGCGCCGCGTCGACGAGGCCGATTACCGGTACGAACTCACGCGGATTGCCGACTCGCGGGAGGCGTTCGCCGAGCAGTTGCGCGCCCAGTACCAGTTCCGTCTCGCTGGCCTGTCGAGCGCCGAGCGGGATATCGTCGCCGAGGCAGTCGAGAGTCAGTACTCCGGCGAGGGGTCCGACGCGTTCGACTCGGTCGTCTCGCGACTGGTTGCACACGCCGCACTCGACCGGGGTTCGACGAGTGGTACGTGGCTCGTCGAGTACGAGGGAACCTCGTACATCAGTTACGCTCAGTACGCCTCGGATATCTCGCCGGCAAAGTGAGTTCCGTTCGCACCACACCGGCCTCACCGCGTCGTCCGCCACCACAGTCCAGCGAGAACGGCAGCAGAGACGATACCGAACGGCGACACGAGGCGCGAATCCACCCTGACTGCGCCACCGGCCTGGTAGAGAACCACCCCGTTGTCGTAGAACGTCTGTGCAACCTCCCCCGAGACGGCCGCCGCAATCGCCGGTGTCGTCGGAATGATAATAAACGAGACACCCTGTATGACGAATATCATCAGCAGGTCCTCGATACGGACCTGTCGCCGCGCGTCGTCGACGCTGAGCGACCCCCGATTGATAATCGCTCGCTGTCGAACGAGCAAGAGGCCCCCGCCGAAGGTCGTCACCACGCCCAGCGCGACGAGCGTCGAGAGCGCCGGACTCAGGGTCTGTGTGAGTGACCCGGTCTCCTCGAGCATCTCGATAGTGTTGCGACTGGCAAACAGCGCCGGCGCGAGTAGACCCGCGTACACGAGTCCGACTACCGACAGGCCAATCTTCTTCTCAAGCGAGAGTGGCACCAGTCGCCGCACAGTCGCCACTGCCTCCTCGTAGGGTTCTCCCTCGACGATTCGTTCGTAGATGTCGTCGTTGGACATCGTGGCAACGGCCACCTACTGTCTGCAAGGGACTCAGTCTCGTGAATCTTTTGCCCCACAGAGAGTCTGCGGCGCGACTGTCGATGGCCGGCCAGTCGGCGGGACTCACTCCGCAATCCACGCGCCGTAGCTGAACACAACTCCGACAGCGACCAGTACCACCCCGAGGTAGCCAAACGACTGGATACCGTACGTGAAAACGAGTGGCACGCCGGCAATCGCCAGCGAAATCCCGCCCAGCAACCCCCGTCGGTCTGTCATAGACCGTGTTCGGTCCGGAGCGACATCAGTCGTGTGGGTGGAAGCGCTTGACGGCGCGTTCGACCGCTCTGCTGTCGCCGACGAAGGTGACACTGTCACCGTGTTCGAGGATGTCCTCCGGGTCCGGCACGGCTGTCTCCTCTCCGTGGCTGACGACGGCGACGAGACAGCCGTCTGGGATGGCGGTGTTGACCTCCCCGATGGACTCCCCGATGAACCTCTCTGCGGTGACCTCGACCTCCCGGACGTCGTGGCCCTCTCCTATCTCGTTCATCCAGTGGGTGAGTGCCGGACTCTCGATCTCGTCGTCGATTGCCACGGCTGTCGCCAGCGGCGAGTCGATCGCCGTCACGTCCAACGACTCGTAGGCGTCGACGTTCTCTGTCTGGTTCACCCGCGCGAAGATACGCTCGACGCCGAACTTCGTCTCTCCGAGTTGACATACGAGCAGGTTGATGTCGTCACTCTCCGTTGCTGCGACGAGAGTCTTGGCCTCGTCGATGTCGGCGTTCCGGAGTACGTCTGCCTCTGTGCCGTCGCCGACGTGGACGGTGAACCCCTCCGAGCGTGCCTGTTCGATGCGGTCGTCGTCGTCCTCGACGATAACGACGAACTCGCCACGGTTCTCCAGTCGTTGTGCGAGCTTCCGGCCGACCCGGCCGCCCCCGACGATGAGTGTTTTCATTGGTGAGACTCCGAGCAGTTTCCCGATCTGGCGAGCGGGCCCGGCCTGCAGTGCGACCGTCGCGAAGATGACCGCGAACACCACCCCGACGAGTATCTCGCCCTCCTGGACGCTCCCCTCGACCTCGAGTTCGATGGCAAACAGCGTCGCCACGCTGGCCGGGATGATTCCCCGTGGCCCGACCGCGGCGATGAATCCCCGCTCGGACCAGGTGAATCGCTCGACACCGGCCGTCGAGATAAAGGCCACGAGCGGGCGAAGTACCAGCATTATCACGAGCACGACGCCGACGACTCCGACTCCGAGTTCGCGTATCGCGTCGATATCTATCAGGGCGGCGAGCGAGACGAACACGAACGCGAGCACGATCAGTGTCGCGTTGCGGGCGAACTCCTCGACCTCCTCGCGGTGGTCGAGGTCCAGATTTCCGAGCGCGATGCCGGCGGTCGCCGCGGCCGCGACACCGGCCTCGGCGGCGACGGTTTCGGCGAGTGCGAACGAGCCGACTGCGGCCGCCAGGATGAGAAACCGGTCGGCGAGCACCTCCTCGCCCGGAGCGATCTCTGCTTTCACAAGCAGGTAGATGATGACTGTCGCGAGCAGTCCGGCACCGATGCCGACACCGAACCGTCGCCCGAACTCGAACAGCGTCGCCGGCGCGCCGAGGTCGTCAAGCAACAGCGTCTCGAAGATGACCACCGCCGCGATTGCCGCCGTCACGTCGTTGATGATGCCCTCGGTCTCCAGTGCCGCGGCGACGTGCTCTCTGACACGGACCACCTCGAGAATCGGCGTGATGACCGTCGGCCCCGTCGCGACGAGCAGGGCGCCGATGAGCAGCGATAGCTCCCAGTTGGCACCCCCTTCGAGGAACCGGACCGCCGTCGCCGTTCCCAGGAACATCACGAGCGCGCCAACTGTCACCAGGCGCAGGGACGTGGTTTCGGCCTCGCGAATCCGGTCGAACTTGAGTGCGAACGCGCCGTCGAAGACGATGATGGCGACGCTGATGCCGACGATTGTCTCCAGTCCGTCGCCGAACGTCTCCAGCGTGACGATTCCCAGCACCTCGGGGCCGAGAATCACACCGACCACGAGATAGAAGACGACACTCGGCACCTGTAACCGGCGGGCGAGCAACTGGACACCGAGGCCCAACACCAGAATCAACGCGACGGCCGGGAGTAAGTTACCTGCCACAGCGGTACTTGTTCTCCGACCAGTATTAATGTACTCCTTATGTACTCGCAATCGCCACAGTTTTGCGCGCACCGACCAATCAACGGATAATGGGGCTGACGGCACCGGTCGGGCGGCGACTCGACGCGCTCGTCGCCCGGTACTTCGACGCGCCGATTCCCGACGCGCGGGAACTGGGCCGGCACGTCTCGCCGCTCCCCGAGTGGGTCGAGAACGTCGGCCTCCGACTGGCGTGGCCGATTGCACTCGTGAATCTCGTCGGCACCGCCTTTGGATTCTGGTACTACTCGCCGCAGTTCTCGGAGACACCGCTCGTGATGTTCCCGATTGTTCCGGTCAGTCCGCTCGCGACCCTCTACATGTCGCTGTCGCTGGTGCTGTGGCGACTCGACTACGACGGCCTGCTCACACAGATTGTCCACGTGCTCGCCTTTATCGGCTGTCTGAAGTACGGTCTCTGGACGGTGTACGTCCAGGTGTTCATCGAGGGGCCCGGCCAGGTCGAACTGTGGCTGTGGCAGTTTCTCATCTGGAGTCACGCCGCGATGGCCGTCGAGGCCTTTCTCATCCACCGGTACGCCGATTTCCGGCTGCTCGCGGTCGGGACGGGAGTGGTGTGGTTCACGCTCAACGACGTGCTCGATTACTTCACGACGGTGTTTGGCGGGCCACACCACACGTGGCTGACCGAACTCCCCCGGAGTGGCGTCGAACGAACGGTGACGACCTACGGCAGTGTCGCCGGCGCGGCAGTCGTGTTGACGATTCTCGCCACCTTTCTCGCGCTCGCGACCAGAATCGAGCTACTCGACAGCCCCGGGACCGGTGACGGCTGACAGAGAAGCGCTCACGGACACGAACCGATACGCACAAACACCCACAGTCGAATCGCCGTGTAGACAGTCATGTCGGATTCGGTGGGCAAGCGAATCGGTCTCTCGACGGGCGTAGCCCCCAGTCTTCCGCTCTCGGGGCCGGCAGCGGCGACGATGGTCGGTGACGTGCTCGCGGTGGTCGTGTTCACCGTCGCCGGACTCTACTCCCACAGCACACTCGCGTGGGAAGTTCCGGTCTACACGCTCGAGACACTCGCTCCCTTCCTGATTGCGTGGAGTGTCGTCGCGCCGCTGGTCGGCGTCTACCACCGACGGACACTCGCGAGTTACCGGTTGACGGTCCCGCTCGTGGTCCTCGCGTGGACCGTCGCCGCCCTGCTTGGCTCCCAGATTCGCGCCACGGCGTTCTTTCCCGGCGGCGCGCCGCTGGCGTTCGTGCTCGTCAGTGTCGGTGTCGGGATACTCTGTCTGCTTCCCGTCCGGCTTCTCGCAACGTGGCAGTGCCGTCGTGTCGCTAACTGAGAGTACGGTAATCGAGACGACCGACGACACACGGGCACCGCTCGAGACTGCCGGCGGTCAGAACTTCGAACGGAGTCGACCCAGAATCCCCGAGGGCCCGGAACTATCCGCCTCTGTCTCGTCGGCCTGCTGCCGGCCGTCGACACCGGACTGCTGGCGCTGCTGACCGTCGGTCGGAGACTCGGCTCGTCGCTGTCGGCCCGCCGACTCTCCACCCCGTTGTCGCTGACCCGCCCGGCCCGAGCGGCGACGGTGGTTCTCGTCCTCGACCGCGAGGTCCGCACGGCAGTGGTTGCAGAACCTGTCCTCCGGGCTGACCGGTTCGCCACAGTTCTGACAGTACTCCATACACGACCCCACGCCTCGGAGGAGTATAGTTCTTGATGCCCGGGAGACCTACACACTGAGTTCAGGTGTCTCGTGGACTCGGGCAAGCCTCTGGTAGCGTAATCGGGTCGACCTCGTCGCCCCAGGCGAGGAATTCGACCTGCTGTGGTCCCCGTGGACCCTGTGTCGTCACGCGGCGCAACCGACCGGTGTCCGCGAGCAGATAGTATGTCGCATCCGGTATATTCGAGCTCGTCGCAGACACGTCGTAGACGATTACCTCTTCGCCGTCGATTGTCTCTGTCCCGGTCCGGGTCACCGACGAGAACCTGGCGTCGTCGATAGCCTCTTCCTCCGGCGGCTCGGGTGTCTCGACCGGATTACTCGGGACTGTGATACACCCACCCTCCTGGACCGAGTACACCGCCCCGTCGACGAGATAGAACTCGCCCGTTCCTCGGTCTCCCTGGAACTGTAGATACTGGTTGCCGTCCCTGAACCGACCGGTCACGGTGCCTCCTCGACCGGACGAAACCTCGAACTCGTAGGCCGTTCCTCCGGCGAACTGACTCCGGAACTGCTCGGCGTCTGTCGCCGGTTCACTCTCCTCGACGGTCACCGTTGCACTGACTCCTCGGTCGACCGCCTCGCCGTCTGCCACGACAGTAACCGACCGATTGCCGGGTCCGAGTTCCGAGAGCAGTTCCCCGAATGTGACTGTCTGTGACTCGCCGCCGCCGAGGTCGACGGTCTGGGTCTGCGAGGCGTCACCGGCCGACAGCGTGAGGTCGAACGAGTCCGACTGCTCGCCGACGTTCTCGACGGTGACCGTAACCTGGCCGCCGCTGTCGCTGTCGACGGTCGCGTTCGTGCCCTGGCCGGCGATATCCAGCGACGAAACCGAAAGCTCCGCCGGTGCTGGCTCCTCCTCGCCGTTCTCGCCTCTGTTCTCACTGCCATTCTCGCTACCGTTTTGAGATTCGTTGCCGTTCCCGGTCTCACCGCCGCTCTCGTTGCCGTTCCCGGTCTCATCACCGCTCTCGTTGCCGTTCTGGGAGTCGGTACCATTTTCAGAGCTATCACTGTCGTCGCCGCTGGAACAGCCCGCGAGGAAGACCGTCGCCGCGCCGGCACCGAGCGCGATGAACTGTCGTCGGTTGCCGGCCGCGTATCCCTCGTGGTCTGTTTCGCCCCGTTCGCTCCCGTTACTGTCAGTTGTCCTCGCTGGCGTGTCACTCATCGGTCTCACCTGCCGTCTGGAGTGGCACTCGCTGCCGGGAACTGTCGCGGCTCGAACCGACTGTCGTTCGGTGCATAATCGCTCTGACGACCGGCTGGTATTTCAGTTTTTACCTCGAAAATACAACAGATACCCCGTCCGGGTGCTGTCTGACGAGGTTCTCGTCGGTGTCGCTGGCCGGTCGCTACCGCAACCGTCAGTGCTGTCGGTTACACCTCGGCCTCGTGAACAGTGTGGAAAGCGTCTCGTCCAGACCCGGGCTACTCGCGCAGACGCTGTGCGATGAGGTCTTCGAGGTCCTCCCGGAACTCGTCGACTGCGACCTCCTGCAACACCGGCACGAAGAAGCCCTCGACGAGCATGTTCGTCGCGCGCTCCTCGTCGAGTCCACGCGAGGTCATGTACAGCATCTCCTCGGCGTCGACCTGTCCGACTGTCGCGGAGTGACTCGCCTCCGTGTCGTGGTTGTTGATGATGAGTTTCGGCGACGCGTCGGCCTCGCTGTCCTCGGAGAGCAACAGCGTGTTCTCTCGCTGGTAAGAGTTGGTGTCCCAGGCGTCCGTGCCGACGTCTTGGACGCCCTCGTACACCGACCGCGCGGTGTCGTCGAGCACGCCACGGGTCACGAGGTCGGCCGTCGTGTGCTCGCCCTCGTGCCAGACGCGACTGCCAAGGTCGATGTGCTGGTCCTCGTGGCCGAAGAAGGCCCCGACGATTTTCGACTCGCTGGCGTCACCGAGCAGGCGCGTCTCGACGTCGGTTTTCGTCAGGCGGGTGCCGATGTTGCCCTCGATCCAGTTGACCTGTCCGTACTGGTGGGCGTGACCGCGTTTGACCTGGTAGTTGTACGTCTCCTCGGAGAGATTCTGCAACGCACCGTACTGGATGTGGGCGTTCTCTCCGGCGATTGCCTCGACGACACCGCTGTAGTAGCGACCCTCCTCGACCTCTGTCGCGTCCTCGCCCGTGGCCTGCCGCTCCAGAATCGTCACGCTCGCGGACTCCTCGGCGACGACCAGGGTGTAGTTGAACAGCGACCGCGAGTTCATCCGCGTCCGGATTTTCACGTCCTCGGCGGCGACGCCCTCGGGAACGTAGATAACCGTCCCGGCACTGAACAGCGCCGTCGAGAGTGCCGTGAGGTAGTCCCGCTCCGGGTCGACGACACTCCCAAACTGCTCTTCGAGCAAGTCGCCGTGCTCGTCGAGTGCGTCCTCCCACGCGAGCACGTCGACACCCTCTGCGTCGACGCGGTCTTTCTCCTGGGCGAACTCCAGTGGGTCGACCAGCGTCTCGAACTCCAAGGCGTAGAGGTTCGTCCAGTCCCGACCCGGCGTCCGGATGACGTCGGGCATCTCGAGCGTATCGAGCGCGTCGAGCGCGTCGAGTCGTGTCTCCAGCAGCCACTCCGGTTCGTCGAGTGACTCGCTGATTTCGGTTACCTGCTCTTCGGTCAGATTCGCGTGTACCTGCGTACTCATTGGTACCACCGGCGTTACCCGAGCGACCCCTCCATCTCCAGTTCGATTAGCCGGTTCAGTTCC
>CAZHPM010000045.1:0-17553 GCA_964534485.1 uncultured Halobacteriales archaeon | reverse complement strand
GAGCATCGACTCGGCGACCTCGCGGCCGTACACCGCGAGCACCGTCTCGCGCAGGTCGCCCGACCCCGTGGTGGCGAACGTCTCGCGGCCGTCGTGGGCCAGCGAAACCGCCACGCCGGGGTTCGCGAGTGCGTAACTGGTCACCACGGTGTTGACGTGGGCGAACTCCGTCGACTCCTGTTTGAGGTACTTCCGGCGCGCGGGCACGTTGTAGAACAGGTCTCGCACCTCGACGGTCGTGCCGGTCGGACAGCCGGCGGGCGAGACGTCGGTCACCTCGCCACCCTCGACAGTCAGTTCTGTTCCCGCACCCCCCTCGCGGGGGCGACTCGTGACTGTCAGCCGCGAAACCGCGCCGATAGCGTGCAGTGCCTCGCCACGGAACCCCAGCGTCCCGACCCCGCCCGCCAGGTCGTCGATGTCGGTTATCTTGCTGGTCGTATGTTGCCGGACGGCGCGGCGTAGCGTCTCCTCGTCCATCCCGATACCGTCGTCACTGACGCTGATACCCTCCGTGCCGCCGGCCTCGACGGCCACCTCGACGCGGGACGCGTCGGCGTCGATACTGTTCTCGACGAGTTCCTTGACCGCCGAGGCGGGCCGCTCGACCACCTCGCCCGCCGCAATCCGTTCGACCGTCTGCTCGTCGAGTTCGCGTACCTCCGGCGATGCCATCGGTGAGACGTTACCGGCGGCACGGACTTGAGACTGCCGGAGCGTGCCGTCGAGAGAGACAGGGGCGCAGAGACGCCACGACCCGGGGGGTCGACAGTCGCCGGCCACGCGCCCGCTGTCCGGTGGACACGCCGGGTTCGGCCCCGCGACTCCCCATCCGGTTCCCGCCGTCTGCGGTCGGTCTCGCAGGGGGGGCCGGTCAGTTGGCGGCGGCAGCAACGGCGCGTTCGACGGCGTCGTAGTCGGGTTCGACCCCGGGGTCGCCGGACACCCAGGCGTAACTGACGACGCCGTCGTCGTCGAGGACGAACACCGAGCGCTTCGCGACGTTACAGACACCGAACTGGTCGAAGTCCATCGCGATGTCGTACTCGTGGACGAGTTCGTTGTTCGCGTCGCTGATGAGGTCGAACGACAGCGAGAGTTTGTCACGGAACTCGTTGAGCGCGAACGGCGAGTCGACGCTGACGCCGTAGAGTCGGCCGCCGGCGTCGGTAATCGCGTCGAGACGCTCCTCAAAGGTGCTCATCTCGTGGCTGCAGACACCGGTGAACGCGCCGGGAAAAAACGCGAGCACGACGGGGCCGTCGCCGAGTTGCTCGGAGAGCGTGAACGAGTCGATACCGCCGGTCGCGAGCGGTGCGGTGAACGCCGGTGCGTGGTCGCCTTCGGATACCATACCGGCCGTACCGGCCAGGGGAGTAAGACCGTTGTGGAGTCGGCTACCGACCGTTCTCGAGTCGGTCACCGGTCTGTTCTGGCAGTCCAGCCTCGTCGACGGCGGTCTGCACGCGGTCGATATCGTACGCGACGCGGTGTTCGGACACCGACAGTCTGTCGAGGTCGACAACGGCGTATGCCGCCCGCGGGTCACCGTCGCGTGGCTGGCCGACACTCCCCGGGTTCAGCACGATACCGTCGGTGTACTGCTCGTGGGCCTGGACGTGGGTGTGACCCAACACGAGTACCGTCTCCTCGCCCAGCAGGCGCGGACTGAACTGGTCGGGGTACGTGTAGCGGTCGGGGTCGTCGGGGTGGCCGTGGACGACTTTCACCCGGTCGTCGAACTCGTGGCGCTCGTCGGGCAGGCCGGCGAGCCAGGCAATCTGGTCGTCGTCGAGCGTCTCGCGGGCGTGTCTGACGCCAGCGCCGGCCGCGCTGTTGAACGCGAAACTCGACCCCGTGGCGACGGCCCGGTCGTGGTTGCCCATGACAGTCGGTACCGACCGCTCGCGGATTGTCTCGACACACGCGCCGTGGAACGGGTTGTAGCCGACGACGTCGCCCGCGCAGACGAGGGCCTCCACGTCTGGCATGTCCGCGAGCACCGCATCGAGCGCGACCCTGTTGCCGTGGATATCCGAGAGAACGCCAATCTTCATACCGTCGATTGGACCGCCGGGGATATATACTCACTCCAGGGCGTCGACGGTGCGGTCGAGCCACTCGACGGCGTAGTCGGGGCCGTGGTCGAGATAGACCGGCGTGTCGAGCGCGTCGAAGGGGGTTGGCAGGTCGCCGGCGTGTTTGACCGCGCTACAGGCCAGTTCCGCGGCGTCGGCAAAGGAGGTGCTCCCGCGGGCGACGTCCTGCGAGAGCTCACCGAGACGGCCCTCGAGACGCTCGCCGGCGTCGACCCACGCCGCGAACAGGTCCCCCTCACAGTCGGCGAAACGCTCCCGGGTCTGCATCCCGAGGTACGCGTCGTAACAGGCCGCGGCCACCTGGTAGCTCTCGACGGGTCCCAGCAGCGGGTCCCCGCCGGCGGCGAACTCGGGGTACCGGTGGTCGAAAAACCCCAGGAAGTGCTCGGGTTCGTCGAGTCCGACCTCGACGAGTGCCTCGGCGAGCAGGAACGCGCGAAACCCCGCGGGCGACTCGTCGAGTCGTGGCTTGCAGAGCACGACCGGTGGGTCGGTCTGGCGGGTCCAGGCGACGCTGCCGTTCTCTGGCATGCCAATCGTCAGGTCCGGACCGGCGTACCGTTCGAGCACCTCGGGCGCGTCCGGCGGGAGTCGGTCGTCGGAGAAGGAAACCGGGTCGAGCGCGTCGACCACGAGTCCGAGTTGCTCGGCCTGTGCTGGCGGCAGTGTCTCGAAGTTACGCTCGCAGTCGAGCACGAGCGCGTCTGGCGCGTGACTCGCACGTACGTCCACGAGAGAGTCCGGGAGGGCACGTTCGCTGAACATCACACGATCACGAGATTGACAATCAGCAACCCGATCAGGAGCAACGACGCCCCAATCGTGGCCACGAGAATCCGTGTTGGGTCACTCATAACTGTGGTTCGCGTGGCAGGCGCAAAAAGCCACAGGTCTTGGACGGGACGCTTAAGAGGAGGGGTGCCAAACCTCCGATACCGATGTCTCACGAGGAGACGCCAGTGAGCGAAATCATGAGCAGCCCCGTTCGGACGATTCCAGAGGAGATGGTCATCGTCGACGCCGCGAGCATCCTGGCCGAGGAGTCGATCGGGTCGGTCGTCGTCGGCACCGACATCGTCTGTGGTATTATCACGGAGACAGACATCGTGCGGGCCGTCGGTTCGGAGGTCGACCTCGCGAACACGCCGGTCGGTCGCATCATGACAGAACCGGTCGTCACGATCAGACCACACGAGGCGGTCCACATCGCCGGCGAGCGAATGGGCCACAACAACGTCAAGAAACTGCCCGTGACGAGAGATGGCGAACCTGTCGGTATCGTCACGACCACAGACCTCGCACACTTCTTCCCGAGGAACCGCATCATGATGGCCTCGGACCCCGAGGAAGACGTCCGCGAGGGCGAGTTCGAGTGACCCCCGGTCACCGGTAACAGAGACGAGCAAAGAGACCCGAGAGCGAAAATTTTCCGCCGAAACTGTCCGAAAGCATCGACGGGATTCATAACACTCCTCGTACTACAGTAACGTATGGAAGGAGAACCGCGCGAAGAGGACACACGCGTCGTGGCAGACACGGGAGAGGGTACGGCGGCGCCTACCACGAACACGACCGTGCAGGTGCCGTTCGGTTCGTGGCGTGACGACGGCCCGGCGGGCGCGAGTGACGAACGCGAAGACGGGTCCAGTGAGACTGCACGGGGTGTCGAACACGTGTCTCCATGAACAACGGACTGTATCGCCGGGTCGTCGAGGAGTCACGGGACATCGCAGCGGTCCTCGACGCCGACGGCAGAATCACCTGGGTCAGTTCTGCCGTGTGGCACACACTCGGCTACGAACCCGACGAGTTGGTCGGCGACCACGCACTGGAGTACCAGCACCCAGACCACCACGAGGCCGTGACCGAGGCCTTCGAACGACTCCAGGCCCAACCAGACGAGTCACAGACAGTCGAGACCCGTTTCCGTCGGGCCGACGACTCGTGGCGCTGGCTCGAAGCGACGATGCAAAACCGGTTCGACGACGACACTATCGGCGGTATTCTCCTCACCAGCCGGGATATCACCGAGCGAAAGAAACGGGAGCGAGAGTACCGCGAACTCGCAGACGAGTACCAGACACTCCTGAACAACACAGACGACGCGATTTTCCTGGTCGCCGTCGAACACACTGCGTCCGGGGAGGAGTTCCGGTTCGAACGGCTGAGTCCCTCCTACGAGGACCAGACCGGACTGACGACCGAGGATATGCAGGGACAGACCCCGACGGAGGTGTTCGGCGAGCGAGTCGGCTCCGAACTCGCGGCGAACTACCACCGGTGTGTGCGAGCGCGAGAACCCATCACCTACCAGGAGGAGGTGCCGGTCGAGACGGATGCGCGGGTCTGGCAGACCAATCTCGCGCCGGTCATAGTCGAGGGAGTGGTAACCCGGCTCGTCGGCATCACGCGGGACGTCACCGACCGGGTCAGGCGCGAACGACAGCTCCAGAGTCAGAACGAGCAACTCGAGGAGTTCACGAGTGTCATCTCACACGACCTCCGGAACCCGCTCAGCGTCGCACGGGGCCGGGCGGAACTGCTCGCCGCGGAGTACGACGGCGAACACGTCGGGGAACTCGTCGACGCGCTCGACCGGATGGAACAGATCGTCGAGGACACGCTCACACTCGCCAGACAGGGACAGGTCGTCTCGGAGACAGAGCCGATTCGGGTGGCGAAACTGGCGACTCGCTGCTGGCAGACCGTCTCGACGACAGGCGCGGCGCTCGAAACCGTCGACGAGTTTACCATCGAGGGCGACCAGAGCCGCCTCCGACACCTGTTCGAGAACCTCTTTCGGAACGCGATAGAACACAACTCTGCCAGCCCCGACTCGCAAACTCGTCGGGACACCGCACAACGGGACGACCCGGAGGTGACCGTTCGCGTCGGTCAGTTCGACGAGAGCGGTTTCTACGTCGAGGACGACGGAGTCGGAATCCCGGTGGAGGCCCGCGAGTCGGTGTTCGAGGCGGGACACACGTCCGCGAGCGACGGAACGGGGTTCGGACTCACTATCGTCAAGCGCATCGCCGAGGCACACGGCTGGGAAGTCGAGATAACCGACGGAACCGACGGTGGCGCACGGTTCCAGTTCACCGGCGTCGAACTCGACTGAACGCGCGGGTCGGTGGGCCGACTCACCCACACGCTAAACGGAGACGGACCGGGTGTTCTAACACGGCGCCGTGTACCAGACAGAGTGTGCGACCGGACGTCCGATTACAGGCAGAGCCCCGAGGTCGGTCCTACCGGGGGTGCCGGCGAATCTCGACTTCTCTGGGCGTGACGTCCGACACCTGCCCGCTAATCGGGGCGTGGTGGGTGACACTGAACCCGTCCCCATCCTCGACGGGGTCGGCGATTGGCTGTCCCCGGTCGACCATGTCGCCAAACTCGACGGTCGGTTCCGACCTGGAAATCAGTCCAGTGTAGGTCTCGTTTGTGACAATCGGGACGTGCACGCGGTCCGGTTCCAGCGACGTCGGTTCCGTGGAGTGGTCCGTTGACGACCAGTCCAGTGGCTCTCTGACGTCGATACGGTCGTTGCCGTACGTGTGCTCGTCGACAGTCGTCTCGTCGAGCAACAACACACAGTTCGTGTGTTTCCGGACCCCGTAGCGGTCTGCCGGGCGCTGGATTTTGAAACACCACCCTGGGCCTCCGTCGACCAGAACCCGGTCGTCACCCAGCGCGTCCTGGTCGACACCGGCCGCCTCGAGCAGACTCGCCACGGAGGTCCCAATCGGGACGTCGAACATCTGGTGTGGCACTCTGCGTCCGTCGGCGCGGTAGCCGTCTATGTGGACGTACTTCCGCAACACCGGCGCGTCGTCTCGCAACGCCCTGTACATGTTGTACACCGTCTCGGTGTTCTGGACGATCCAGCCGTAATCTATCGGGAGTTCCTTTCCCAGGACCGTGTTCGTGGTCTTCTGCAGGAGAACGTTCTCCATTCCGTACTCGTACGTGTCGGCCGTGTACGTGATGACGAGACCGGACTCCTCGCTGACGTCGATTGGCAGGTCTGCCGGCTGGTACACCGAGGCGCCGTCGACCTCTTCCAGCGAGCGCAGCCACGGGTCTCTGTCGACTGCCTTCGCGCTGATTACAATCCGCTCCAGTGTCGACTCCAACAGCGCCTCGAACAACGCCGCGAACTCTGCGGTGTGCTCGTCACACAGCCACTTGTCGACGTAGCAGTTTGGCTCACTCTCCTGATGGTTCATCAACAGGGAGTGGACCTCGTCGACACGCTGCCACTTTGCGTACGTGGGAAATCCGCCCCCACCGGCACCGGACAGGCCGGCCCGCTGGAGCGTCGGGGCAATCCCTTCCGAGTCGACCAGTCGAAAGGCGTCGGCGCTCATTATGTGTACAGTTTGTTGGAGAGGTAAAAGTTTTTCTGCTGAGGGTGACGGTGAACCGCCCCAGGGCATTCGCCTCGACCGCCCCTGAAACAGACCACCGGAGCGTGCAGGGCCCCCGTCGTCCTCCGACAGAGTCCCCGCCCGTTTTCCGCCCCGGTGACGGTTCGACGGCCGAGTGGTTTCGGTCTGTGGTCGTCTGTCCCTCGTCGGTGCCGTGGTGGGTCCGACCGTCGCGCAGTGTTTGTCGGGTGCTCGGTAGAGAACCGGAGCAGTCTACTCGAAGGGGTGGTCGAGTACGACCGACTCGTCACGGTCCGGGCCGACACCGACTGCGTAAATCTGCGTGTCGAGTTCCGCGCGGATGTAGTCGAGATACGCCCGCGCGTTCGCGGGAAGTCCGTCGTAGTCGTCGACGGCCGCCCAGTCACAGTCGGACCACCCGTCGAAGGTCCGGAACACCGGGTCACAGTCGTCCCACTGTTCGGTGGTCGTCGGCATCGTCTCGGTTCGCTCGCCGTCCAGTCTGTACGCGTCGCCGATTTTCACCTCGTCCAGTCCCGCGAGCACGTCGAGGTGGTTGACCACAATCCCGGTGAACCCGCTGGCACGGGCCGCGTGGCGCAGCATCGGCATATCCAGCCACCCCACCCGGCGGGGACGACCGGTGACGGTGCCGTACTCGCCCCCCTCCTCGCGGATGTAGTCGGCCAACGCCTCGCTCTCCTCGTCGCCGCCCAGTTCCGTCGGCAGTGGGCCGGTGCCGACCCGCGAGAGATACGCCTTCACGACGCCGACGATGTCTCCACCGCCGACTACACCCGGACTCAGGCCAGTTCCCACGCACGCTCCCCCCGCCGTCGGATTCGAGGAGGTGACGTACGGGTAGATACCGTGGTCGATATCCAGTGCCGTTCCCTGTGCGCCCTCGAGGACGACCCGGTCACCGGCGTCGAGTCGGTCGGTGAGGAAGTCACCGGCACTGACGGTCATCTCCTCGTTCGCGAGTCGCCGGCCGTAGTCGGCGAACTCCTCGTGGAGGGTTTCGACGTCGAAGGCATCGCCGGTCTCCGCACCGAAGATGTCCTCTGCGACGGCGCGGTGTTGCGAGACGGCGTACTCGAGGCGGTCGCGCAACACCGCGGGGTCGAGCAGGTCGCCGACACGGACCCCACGCCGGCCGACCTTGTCCTCGTAGGTGGGACCGATACCCCGACCGGTCGTGCCAGCCTCGAGGTCGTCGTCGCTCTTTGCCTCCTCCTCGATTCCGTCGAGCACGCGGTGAAAGGGGAGGATAACGTGTGCCCGCTCGGCGACGCGAACGTCGGGGTCGAGTCCGCGCTCGCGCAGCGTGTCGAGTTCGTCGAACAGGGTTCGCGGATTGACTACACAGCCGTTCCCGAGTACGCCGACCGTGTCCCGGATTGCACCACTGGGAACCAGCGAGAGCTTGTACTCCTCGCCGCCGTGGACGACGGTGTGGCCGGCGTTGTCCCCACCCTGGTAGCGGGCGACGACGTCGGCCGGTTCGCCAAACAGGTCGACGACACCACCCTTTCCCTCGTCACCGAGCTGTGCGCCGACGATTGTGACGGTCATCACGGCCCACTTTCGCCCTCCACGGTAAACCGATTTCGGTCGTCTCTGCGTGCCCCAGCGGGTCACCCCTTTATATTGCAGACTGGATAGGTTCGCGCGACGCGGTCACCGATACCCAGGACATCGGAAACCCGGACCACCTCGTCGACGCTCTTGTAGACGCCGGGGGCCTCCTCCGCGACGGTGGCGCCGCTCTCTGCTCTGACGTGAATCTGGTCGCGCTCGCGCAGGTCATCTCGCACGTCTTCGCCCCAGAACTCCTGTTTCGCCTGCGTGCGGGACATCAGGCGGCCCGCGCCGTGGGCCGTCGACCCGAACGTCTCGGACAGGGAGTGCCGGCCACCCCGGAGGATGTAGCTGCCCGCGCCCATGCTCCCGGGGATGATAATCGGCTGGCCGACGTCGCTGTAAGCCGCCGGCAGTTCCGGCCGCCCGGCCGGAAACGCCCGCGTCGCGCCCTTCCGGTGGACGTACAGCTCTCGTTGCTGGCCGTCCACGTCGTGGAGTTCCTTTTTTGCGATGTTGTGGGCCACGTCGTACAGCAGGTCCATCTCCTCGGCCGGGTGGCCAAGCACCGTCTCGAAGACCTCCCGGGTGCGGTGCGTGATGACCTGCCGGTTGACCCACGCGAAGTTGATCGCCGCACACATCGCCCGGTAGTAGTCCTCCGCCAGCCCCGAACCGGCGGGCGCGGCCGCCAGTTCGTCGTCGGGTAACTGCTCGAGCAGGCCCGCGTGTGTCTGCTCGATATCCCGCAGGTAGTCGGTACAGACCTGGTGGCCCAGACCGCGCGAGCCACAGTGGATCAACACCACAATCTGGTCGGGTTCGAGTCCGAACTCGCTGGCGACGTCCTCGCGGTAGATGTCAGTCACGCGCTGCACTTCCAGAAAGTGGTTACCGCTGCCGAGACTGCCGACCTGACTCCGGCCACGGTCTTTTGCCTCCTGTGAGACCGCCGAGGCGTCGGCCTCCGGCCTGACACCCCCGTCCTCGCAGTGGGTCCGGTCTGCCCGGACGCCGTAGCCCTCCGCAATCGCCCAGTCGACACCACGCTCCAGTATCGCCTCGACTGGCGCGTTGTCGACGATACCACCCCCACCCGTCCCCGTCGGAACGTTCGCAAACAGCGTGTCGACGAGTTCCTCTTCGTGTCCGGAGACGTCCTCGTAGCTCAGAGTCGTCTTCAGCAGACGCACGCCGCAGTTGATATCGAAACCCACCACTCCGGGGCTGAGACAGCCGTCTTGGGCGTCGATAGCGACGACACCGCCAACGGGAAAGCCATAGCCCTGGTGACCGTCGGGCATACAGAGGGCGTAGTTCTGGATGCCGGGCAGGTGTGTGGCGTTTCGCAACTGAGTGAGTGTTTCGTCCGTCATCTCCCGTAGCAGTTCCTCGCTCCCGAGCACGCGGGCCGGGACGCGCATCTCGCCGTCCTGTGGAATCTCCCAGACGTGCTCGCGGACACGCTCGAGCGCGAGCGAACCAGCGTCGAAGGTCGTCATATCTCTCTCTCCCGTGGGGACACCAAAGAAAGGTTCGGCAGGCCGCTCGGAGCGGTGTCGCGAGTCCGCGAGCCGACAACACGAGTTGGCAAGGATTAAATCCGGTGGCACAGTACAACAGAGCATGAGCGAGAGCACGCAGCGAGCCACTCAGAAGTGTATCTCGTGTGGCGTCAACATCGCGGGCACGAACGCCGCCGCGTTCGACTGTCCGGAGTGTGGCCACCAGATCTACCGCTGTGCAACGTGTCGCAAACAGAGCACCCTCTACGAGTGCCCCGACTGTGGGTTCACGGGACCCTGACAATGGGGAAGGTTGCAGCCGCAATCAAGGTGATGCCGGAGAACACGGAGATCGACCTCGACGGGTTACAGGAGCAACTCGAACAGGCACTTCCGGAGGGCGCGAAGATAAACGGTATCGAGCGCGAGGACGTCGCCTTTGGACTGGTCGCGCTCATTCCGACGGTCATCGTTCCCGACGAGGCCGGCGGCACCGAGGCCGTCGAAGAGTCTTTCTCCGACCTCGACGACGTCGAGAGCGTCTCTGTCGAGGACGTCGGCCGCCTCTGACCGGCTCACTGCTGCTGATTCTGCCGCCCCGACGACCCCGTCGGGCGGTCTGTCCGGCGCGTGTGCTGTCCCGTGCGCGCAGACCTCTCGGCCGCGTGTACCGTGGCCTGGTCCGTGTGTCTCCTGGACCGGCGAGAGGTGTCTGTGGGGGTGGTGGGCGGGAACACCGAGTCGGTGACGACAGTCCACGCGCTGTCGAGTGCCGGCGCGTCGAACGGTTTCGGGACTGTCGGGACGGACTCGAGTACTGAACAGTCCCCCACTGTCGCCGGCCTGTGCTGGTCGACGACGACCCTGAGGAGTGCACCGGCGGGGGTCGTCCCGAGTTGGCGAGTCGCGGTGAGTGTCTGCCTGCTGTCTTCGAGACACTGTGGTTCGTCGGTCGAGACGACGAGCGCGGCGTCGGCGTACCGGAGCGGACGCGTGGCGTCGGGTCCGATGCCGGCCGGACAGTCGACCAGCACGGGTCCGCGCCACTCCGTCACCGCCCGGAGCGCACCGGCGGTCTGGTCGGGCGCGCCGGCGGTGAGCAGCGCCACACCCGGAAACCGGTCTGAGTGCTGGAGGGCCCGTTCGAGTCGAGTGCCGCGTGCCAGCGTGTCGACACCGTACTCGCGTTCGACCCCGGCGAGGTGGTGGAGGTCGGGCATGTCACAGTCGGCGTCGACGACCAGCGGGTGTCTGCCACGCCGTGCCAGTTCCCGCGCGAGGCCGAGTGCCGTCGTCGTCTTTCCACACCCACCTTTGCCGCCAGCGATTGCGAGCATAGCTGTACCTGCCGCGTTCTGGTATTTCAGTGCTCGTCTGTGTCGGTGGCCGGTTTAGACCGGAATGTGTGTGGCAATCTCCTCCCGGACGATGGTCCCGCAGTAACAACACCGGACACCCTCGTCGAACACATCGAACTGTGAGTCGACGGGTTCGTTCTCGTTGGTGATGCAGTTGGGGTTGGGACAGTCGAGCACGCCACTGACCGCCTCCGGGCGCTCGACGACGTGTTTCTTGACGACCTCGTAGCCACGGATGATGTTGACCGTCGCCGCGGGCGCGACCAGCGAGAGCACGTCGAGTTCGGACTCGCTGAGTTCGCGACCCTCGACTTTGACGACGTCTTTCCGGCCCAGACGGTCCGACGGGACGTTCATACTGGTCGAGACGATGTCGCCCTCGCTGCCGTCGATACCCAGAATCGCCAGCACGTTCAGCGCCTGACCGCTGGCGATGTGGTCGACGACGGTGCCGTTCTCGATTTTGTTGACGCGGAGTTCTCGCTCGGTCATTGCTCTCCCTCCAGGAGCACGTCGAGCAGTGCCATCCGCACCGGAACGCCGTTGTGGGCCTGCTGGAAGTACTCCGCGTAGTCGGTGTCGTCGACGTCGTGTGCAATCTCGTCGACCCGTGGGAGCGGGTGCATCACCGTCAGGTGGTCACTCGCGGCCTCGAGTGTCGCCGCGTCGATCTGGTACTGACCCGCCACCTCGCGGTACTCGCCCTCGTCGGGGAACCGCTCTTTCTGGATGCGCGTGACGTAGAGCACGTCGAGCGAGGGGAGCACCTCGGTGAGTTGTCTGTGTTCTTTGGGTGTCGTCCCCTGCTCGCGGAGGTCGTACCGGACGTTACGGGGGAGTTCGAGACTCTCGGGACTGATAAAGTGCTGGCGGGTGTCGAAGTTCGTCAGCGCGTGGGCCAGCGAGTGGACGGTCCGGCCGTACTTCAGGTCGCCCATGACGCCGATACTGATGTCGTCGAGGCCGGCGCTCTCGCGAATCGTGTACAGGTCGAGCAACGTCTGCGTGGGGTGCTGGCCGGCACCGTCGCCGCCGTTTATCAGTGGCACGTCGACGAACTCGGCGGCCATCCCCGCAGAGCCCTCGCTTGGGTGGCGCAACACGAGCGCGTCGGCGTACCCCTCGACGACGCGCACCGTGTCGGCCAGGCTCTCGCCTTTCTCGACACTGGAGTACTCGACGGGGCCCATATCGACGATATCCCCCCCGAGACGCTTTATCGCGGCGGCGAAACTCATCTTTGTTCGCGTGCTCGGTTCGAAAAACATGAGACCGAGCAACGCACCCTCGTGGCGGTCGGCGTACGCGCCGGGGTCGTCGGCAATCGCACTCGCGCGGTCCAGCACCATCTCGATATCGCTCCGAGAGAGCTGTTTGGCGCTCGTGATGTGGTCGTCTCGCATCGCTCGAAGCCGCGTTGCGCAGGCTATTGATACCGTCGGTTCCGACACTCTCCGTTCGCGCTGGCGCTCCACAGCGTAGCCTGGGCGGGAGTCGACAGTATCAGGTGGTCGCCGCTCCGAGTCACGGTCGATGCGTCTCGGCGAGTTCATCGAGGAGTTCGAGCGCGACGAGGCCGCCCGGCGTCGCCGTCTCGCCCGCGAGAAGTCCTACGCCATCACCGACCACCTCGAAACCGTCGAGCGGCAGTTCGAGCAGGTCGTCCAGGGCGACTCACTGTTCGGTTCGACCGCACCCGAGATTTTCGTCGGCCGGTCGGCGTACCCGCAGGTGTCGACGGGACTGCTCTCGCCGGTCGACCGGGAGTCCGACCCGGCGACGTTCGCGACGAGCGGTGACTGGTACCGGCAGGGACTCGGCATCGACGACGTCCTCCAGCGCCGGACGGGACTGCTCAACTCCACGCGCACCGCCGGCGTCGACGTCGACGACAGCTGGGACGGCTTTCTCGGCGTCCAGCGCGAGGTTGCCGTCGCCGACCGTCCGGTCGATGTCGAACTCGGCCTCGAGGGCACACCCGAGATAGACCTCTCTGTCGACGACATCTCGACACCGACCGGCCCGCGCGCACAGGCCACAGAGGCGATGCTCGCCGAGAATCCCCACGTCCCCCGGCCGGTCGAGAAGACACTCGAAGACGACGACTGGCGCGCCCAGGGCGCGATGAGCTACCTCTACCGCCGTGGATTCGACGTCTACGAGATAAACACGATACTGTCGGCAGGGGCGCTTGGCCAGTCTCGCCAGCGTCGCCTCGTCCCGACCCGGTGGTCGATAACCGCCGTCGACGACACCGTCGGCCAGTATCTCCGTGGCAGCATCCGGAACGCGCCCTCTGTCGACGAGGTCGAGGTGTGGTACAACGAGTACATGGCGAACAGTTACTGGGTGATTCTCGCGCCGGGCAACTGGGAGTTCGAACTCGTCGAGATGAAAGCGCCCGGCAGTGTCTGGAACCCCGAACCCGGTGGGGCCTACTACCTGGCGGCCGACAGCGAACCCTACGAGGGGCGAACTGGCTACGTCGAGGAGACCTCCGGCGCGTACTACGCCTCCCGTCTGGGAGTGCTCGAGGAACTCGCAGACCGGGACCGGCAGGCGACCTGTCTGGTGCTCCGTCACGCCAGTGACGGATACTGGGCGCCCGTCGGCGTCTGGCAGATTCGTGAAGGTGTTCGCCACGCCTTCGAGGGCGACCACGCCGTCGCCGAGACGTTCCACGACGCGGTCGGGCAACTCGCGCCCGAACTGCCGGTCTCGATTGGGGACCTGCGGCGCAAGTCCACCCTCGTCGCCGGGATTCAATCACGGCTCGGCGAGTTCTGACCCGCTTGAACCGTGTCGTTGGCCCCCGGTCTGGAGTAACCACACGACTTATCATGACCACTGGAATATCTTAGGACGGTGAGTGAGCGCGAGATTTCGCTCCGCCGGCAACTGGCCGCGCTCTGGGAGGTCGTGCTGTACCGGCCGCTGGCGGCCACGGGTATCGTCGCGCTCAGCATCTTCGCGGCGCTGCTCGAGGGAATCGGGCTGAGTTTCCTGGTTCCGGTCATCGAACTCGCACAGGGCAACACCACCCGCGGGGAGATGAGCAACGTCGGCCAAGTGTTTTTCGACGTCTACGACACGCTCGGGATTCCGCTGACCCTGGAGTTCGTCATCGTCGGGGTCGGCGTGGTGATGGTCGTCCGGTACACCTCGAGTTTCCTCGTCTCGTGGCTCCGGACGGCACTGCGACAGGACTACGTCCGGCATCTCAAACGCGAGGGGTTCGAACACGCACTCGACGCAGAGGTCGCCTACTACGACGAGAAAGGCTCCGACGAGGTGCTGAACGCCATCGTCACACAGGCCGGCCAGGGCGCGTCGGTCATCGAGAGTGTGGTCAGTCTCGTCGAACAGAGCGCGCTGTCGCTGGTCTATCTGGCCGTCGCGCTCTACATCGCGCCGGTGATGACTATCCTGACCGCACTCCTGCTCGGCGTAATCGTGTTCGTGATGCGGTACGTCGTCGAGTCGGGGTACGCCATCGGCGAGCGGGCCGCCGACGCCAACGAGCGCATCCACGAGAGCGCACAGGCCGGCACACAGGCGATTCGTGACGTGAAGATGTTCGGGATGCGAGCCGAACTGTTCGAGCGTTTCGCCGACGCGGTCGACCAGGGGTACAGGGCAGCGATAACGTCCGCGCGCAACGAGGCCGCGATGGACAACATCTACCAGTTGCTGACCGCCCTCTCGGTGTTCGTGCTCATCTACTTCGCGCTCACGTTCGCCTCGCTGTCGGTCGCGGCGCTTGGCATCTTCCTGTTCGCGGTTTTCCGGCTCGCACCCCGCGTGAGCACGCTCAACAACACCACCTACAGTATCGCCAGCACGCTTCCACATCTCGTTCGCACACAGGAGTTCATCGACGAACTGGCGACACAGCGCGAACCCGACGGCGGTGAGAGGTCGCCACCGTCGGTGCGAGAGGTCGCATTCGAGGGAGTCACGTTCTCCTACGGCGAGGAGCCGGTACTCCGGAACCTCTCGTTTAGGGCCGAGCGCGGCGAGTTCGTCGCCTTCGTCGGCCCCTCGGGAGCCGGCAAGTCGACCGTCGTCTCGCTTCTGACCCGGCTGTATCGCCCGGATTCGGGAGCAGTTGTCGCGAACGGCACACCAATCGGCGAGTTCGACCTCCGGGAGTGGCGCGAGCGCGTCTCGATGGTCCGGCAACAGCCCGCCATCTTCAACGACACGGTACGGTACAACGTCACCGTCGGCAACCGCGACGCCACCGGGTCGGAGGTCCGCGAGGCCTGCGAAATCGCGCAGGTGACCGAGTTTCTCGACGACCTGCCCGAGGGGCTGGACACGATGCTGGGTGACGACGGTGTCCGGCTCTCGGGCGGGCAGCGCCAGCGCATCGCCGTTGCGCGCGCCCTCCTGAAAGAGTCAGACGTGCTCGTGCTCGACGAGGCGACCAGCGACCTCGATACGGCACTGGAGGCGGACATCCAGGCACGACTCGAGCGGGCCGAGGACGAGCGCATCCTGGTCGTAATCGCACACCGACTGTCGACCGTCCAGAACGCCGACCGCATCTACGCGATGGAAGACGGCGAGATTTCCGAGGTCGGCCCGCACGCCGAACTCGTCGAGAGCAACGGCACCTACGCCGAACTGTACGCCTCACAGTAGCCCTCGTACCGCCCGACGAGAGAGGGACCGTGTGGCCACCTGAGACCCAAACGCTCTTTATGAAACAACCCGGTTGTTGTACCAATGGTAGCCCTGTGGACGTGGATTCTCGCCGGTGTGGTCCTCTATACGGTTATTGCGCTGGCCTTGCGTGCACGGGGGCGCCTGCCGGACTCGGTGGAGCTGTCGGGCCCGATTACGACGATTCACACACAGCGTGGACGGGTGTTTCTGGACCGTCTCTCCTCGTCCGAGCGGTTCTGGCGCGCGTGGGGGAATCTCGGCGTCGGTATCGCGCTCGTGGTGATGGTGCTCGGGGCACTCGCGGTGGTGCTCTCGGTCGTTGCCGTGCTCTCACGACCCGAGAGCGCGGCCATCGAGAACCCACAGAACGTGCTCGTCATCCCCGGAGTCAACGAGTTCCTCCCGCTGGACGCCGCCCCGGAGATTATCTTCGGGCTGTTGGTCGGACTGGTCGTTCACGAGGGTGGACACGGGTTGCTCTGCCGCGTGGAGAGCATCGAAATCGAGTCGATGGGTGTCGCCTCGTTCGCGTTTATTCCGCTCGGAGCGTTCGTCGAACCGGACGAACGAGACCAGCAGGACGCAGACCGTGGCTCACAGGTCCGAATGTTCGCCGCCGGAATCACGAACAACTTCGCGATTACTGCAATCGCAGTGCTCCTGCTGGTCGGCCCGGTGCTCGGGTCGATTGGGACCGCGCCGGGGGCCTCTGTCGGTAACACGTTTTCCGGTTCCGGGGCCGAGGACGCGGGTATCGAGCGCGGTGACGTGGTGACGGCGATAAACGAGACGACAGTCGGGAACGAGAGCCAACTCGACGACGCGCTCGCGGCCGTCGACAGTGACACCGTCAGGGTCGAACGCCGTAGCGGCGAGACGGTGGCCGTCGAGCGTCGGTTACTGATATTCGGCAGTGTCGAGGGTCTGGTCGACGGTATCGAGGGACAAGACCCACTGACACGTATCCAGCGTGTCAACGGCAGTTCGGTCAACACCACACAGGAGTTCGAACGTGTCGTCGCGAACCGCTCTGTCGCGCGACTGGAGAGCTCCCGTGGCAACGCCACCGTCCCGATTGGCGCGTTCGTGAGTCTCGTCGACGCCGGCGGACCACTCGCCGACGCCGGTGCCCCGACAGACGGTACACCGGTGATTATCACGGCAGTCGACGGCGAGCGCGTCATCAACAACTCGGCGCTCGCAGACGGTCTCGAATCCCGCGAGGGTGCGGTCCAACTCGACGCGTACGTCGACGGCGAACCCACGACCTACACCGTCGAGCTCGACCCCGCCGGTGACGACCCCGAGGACGCCGACCAGTACGACCGCCTCGGTGTGACCACACAGGACGGCTACAGCGGTATCCTCATCGACGACTTCGGTGTCGACCCGTACCCCGCCGAGACGTTCCTCGATATCGTCAGCGGCAACGCCATTCCCGAGGACGCTTCGATTGCCACCGGCGCGCTAATCTACATTCTCCAGTTGCTCATCCTCCCGTTCATGGCGCTGATGGACCCCGATATCAGTTTCACCTTCGCGGGTTTCACGCCCGACGTGACGAGTTTCTTCGTCGTCGAGGGACCGCTCTCGTTCATGGGCGGGAGTCTCTTTCTCGTCGCGAATCTCCTGTTCTGGACTGGCTGGATTAACTTCAATCTCGGGATATTCAACTGCATCCCCGCGTTCCCACTCGACGGGGGTCACATCCTCCGGGTCAGTGTCGAATCTGTCGTCTCCCGACTTCCGGTCGGAGGGCGAACGCTCGTCACGGTCGTCACTGGCGGGGTGACATTCGCTATGGCCGGCGCCTTGCTGTTGCTCGTGTTCGGGCCAGTACTGTTTTGACCGTCTGAACCGTGTTCGCGGAGCAAAACACAGCGTCGACACTCAGTAGAACTCGCGGACGAGGTCGGTGGCGCCGTCGGGTGCGCCGTCGGGTATC
>CAZHPM010000044.1:0-18111 GCA_964534485.1 uncultured Halobacteriales archaeon | reverse complement strand
CCGAGTTCCTGGGAGATGTACCGGTACGTGCGGCCGATTTCTTTGCGCTCGACCCGAGAAACCTCCGAAATCTCTTCGAGACTCCGCGGAATCCCCTCCTTTCGACAGGCCGCGTACAACGCACTCGTCGCGACCCCCTCGATGGAGCGTCCACGGATGAGGTCGTCTTTCAGCGCGCGCCGGTAGATGACCGACGCCACCTCGCGCACCGACCGGGGGACACCCAGCGCAGACGCCATCCGGTCGGTCTCCGAGAGCGCAAACTGCAGGTTGCGCTCGCCCGCGTCTTTGGTGCGGATACGCTCTTGCCACTTGCGCAGTCGATGCATCTGGCTGCGCTTCTTCGAGGAGATCGACCGCCCGTAGGCGTCTTTGTCCTTCCAGTCGATAGTCGTCGTCAACCCCTTGTCGTGCATCGTCTTCGTCGTCGGTGCACCGACCCGGGATTTTTCTTGCCGTTCCTTGTGGTTGAACGCACGCCACTCCGGCCCCGGGTCGATGTTCCCCTCCTCGACGACGAGCCCACAGTCGTTACAGACGAGTTCTCCCCGGTCCGAACTCTTTACTATGTTCTCCGACCCACACTCCGAGCACTCCTGTACGCCCTCCGTCTCCTGTTCAGTCGTAGATTCACGCTCACGCTCCCGCTGGCGGCTAGCCCGTGTCATCGCATTTTTATAGTAGTAAGATAGGAATACTTAAAACCTTGGTAAGGTTTTTGTGGTTCGCGGCCGGTCAGGATTCGGTCTGTCTCTCACCCGGACACCGTGACGGCGCAACCGCCGTTATCGGTACAGTGACAGGTACAACATACTGAAACCGATTATAAATGCGAGTGTCTGTGCGATCTGGAACCAGAGAAAGACGACCCGGGTCACCGACTGTGCGACCTGTGTGACGACACTCCCAACGGCGACACCCATACTGATGAACGCGAAACCGACGAACGCGACTCGCAGGTCCTCGGTTTGTTTCTCCTGATACGCTAAAAAGCTGATTATAGTCAGCCCCAGCGCCAGACCGAACACGACGAGTCGCATAGAGGTGAGGAGAAAGCCAAGCAGTTGCGCGGTATCTACCATTGTTTCGAGTGAACACGGAGTATGGATTTAAGTCTGACTCCCGGAACTGGCGCGAAAACGCGGGGAAGCGTCACTCTACCCGGAGGTCGTCCCAGAGTTGACTGAACCGGTCGGGAACTTTCTGGTCGCGGTAGATGCGAACCTCGTACTCGTCGTCCTCGAGCGAGATGAGCGTACTCTCGAAGTTCGACTCGTAGACACTGTACTCGTTGCCGTCGTCACCGGCGACCGTCCGGGTCGTGACGAGGTCGTGTTCGTCGAGTTCCTCGAGTCGACGGTAGACGGTCGGAAGCGAAATGTCACACTCTTTGGCCAGTTCCTTTGCCGAGTGAGCACTGTGACCCAGTGTCGCCAGTATCTGGCGCGCGTACTCGTCGCCGATTGTGTCCAGCACCGGGTCGATAGACTGGTCGTCTCCCACAACTGGCTAAAGATTGGCATGAGTCATAATTCTTTCGCGCACTGAGACCGGTCCACACAAACCAGAGAGAGAAATAACAGTGCGTAATAACGTTGACTGTCGCCGCTGTCCGTGCCGTTCGCACGGCGCAGACAGCGTCGGTCTGGACCGTCAGGTGTGCCACCTGCACGCCGTCTGTTCGGTCATCGTAACAGTATCTCGTTGCGATAGGTTACGTGGCACTCGGTCTGCTGCCGGACCCGGTCTGGAGTCGAGTCCCAACCCGCCGCCAGCCAAGCCACCGTTCTGAGGCCCGAGACGCCCCGATACGCGCGTTTGGGCACGGTCCGGGTCACGCGTTAGATATATTATCCCCTGGTGCTATGGGATGGACGTGACTCGGGAAGCCGTCGTCCAGGGGTTCGAGACGTTCATCGGCGACGCGATCGACGAGAGTATGTCGGAGTTCAGTATCTCGCGGGTGCTCCAGAACGGGGTTCGTGGCCCCGGCGGTGCTGTTGTCGATAGCCTCGTCGAAAACTCCGGTCGACTCCGCCGGCGGGTCGTCGAGCCAGAACTCGAGACGTACCGACAGCGGGCCTACGACCAGTTCTCGCTGATTCTCGACTACGCCGAATCCGACGAGAACATCGAGGCCTACCGCGAGGAGATTCTCTCGACTGGTGCCTTCGAGCGAGACATCCGCGAGGATATCGACGACCAGCACCGGCAGGAGGTGCTCGATTACATGCTCTCGCGACACAAAGGGCTCGGTGACGCCGTCGTGCCGTTGCTCGAATCGCCGGAGGACTCGTTCTGGGAGGCGGCCGTCGCAGAGATGGACGTCGAAACCTCGCGCGACCTCGTCCGACGACACTTCGCGTACACCCAGCCAATCCGCGAGTACCCCGAGGCGTTCCGGTTCGCGACGACTGTCGACACCTCCGACGTGCTCGGTATGTTCGGGTCGGTGCTCGGTGGTTCGACCATCGACGTCGAGTACACCGACGAGGCGTTTCGCGCACTCACCGTCTCCGAGGAGCGGGTAATCGAGTCGGTGATGGCGGATATCGACCGCCACTTCGACCAGGCAGAGTAACCCGAACCACCGCGAGAAGCTGGCTGCTACCGTGTGCTACGACGCGAGAGCCGGGAGTACCCCGTTAGGACTGTTCTGTCAGGTGGACCGGACGTGTGATGACGGTCTTCTCGACGCCGCCGTCGGTGATTTCGACCCTGTATGCCTGTCCCTGCTGGCCGAGGACACTGCCAGTTTCGCCGTTGAACCGCGGGTGGAACCGCCCCTCCTGAACGCTCGGGTCGAGTCGGAGGTGGACAGTGTCACCGGGTTCGAACTGCTGGATAGCGCGCTGTGGCGGTGAGGTTCCGCGCTCGCGGGCGTCGTTCTGGAGTTTGTGCCGCGTCCCCTGCTGTGGACCGTTCGAGTTGGGCATTCGTGGACACTGATTGTCGGTTCGGGAATATAAAACGTCCGTTCCGGCGGCGGGCGGGTCGCGTCGACCTTCGTACTCCGACGACCCGACTGCCGCCTCGACGCGGCGTCTGTGGGTGTCGAACACCGCGTCGCCGCCGAAGGTCTCGAACCCCTGCCCTCGCGTCGAGTCCCGTGGCCACGCCGGGGTACCGGCAGTTCGCACTCGACCCCCGACACCCTGCCAGCGGGATTCGCCAGCTGTCCCCGTCGTCGGACACGGCCCCGGGGACGCCCGTTCCGACATCGTCGTTCTCGTCCACGAACCGGTCTGCCGGACGGAGGGGCGGTTCCGATGGGTTTAACAGCCGGGACTGAAAAACCGTGACCGCGCGGGCTCGTAGATCAGTGGTAGATCATCCCCCTGGCACGGGGAAGGCCGCGGGTTCAAATCCCGCCGAGTCCACTCGTGACTCCGGTCTACGTTCTCCTCTGAAACCGGACCGGGCAACCGGTACGAATTTACTGCTCGCAGTGGTTTCCTCGGGTGTGTCACTCTGGCTGGTCGTGTTCGGCGCGGCACTCACTCTCGGCGGTGGTTGGTTGCTCCTCTCGGGACTCCGCGACCTGCAACTGGTCTACCACATCCTGACGAACGACCCGGTCGATGTCAGGGAGTTGGTCCACCGGGACAGTCCGGTCGAACTCCGCGGAACCGCCCAGACAGACACCGACCGGCCGGAGGGCAGTCGCACGATTCCTGCGCCAATCTCCGATACCCCCTGTCTCGTCTACGAGTACGAGGCCGAACAACTCCGGTCGAGCGGACAGAGCTCCCACTGGGAGACCCTCGACGAGGGCCACAGCGGTGTCTCCTTTTTTCTGGCCGACGACACCGGCTCCGTGCAGGTCCGGCCGACTGGCGCGGAACTCCACCTCGAAGAACACACCGTCCGTGTCTCCGGCGGCGAGGAACCGCCCGAACAGATTGCACAGTACATCACCGACGTCGACGAGATAGAGTTCCAGCAAAACAGCCTCGATTTGCTCGTGACCGAACTCGAGTACGGCAACGACCAGCGGTTCACGGAACGCCGTATCGACCCCGGCGAGTCGGTCCACCTCTACGGCGAGGTCGAATCCGCGCCCGCCGGCGACTGGGGCAGTGACCAGGTTCCCGCGCGTGTCGTCGAGGGCGCGGAGTCGCCGCTGGTGGTCTCTGACGGCTCCGAGCGGGCGACCGCCTGGCGCGTCGCCCGGCGACCGCTCGTCCGCGTCGCCGGCGGGGTGGTCGTGCTCGCCCCTGGACTGCCCGCGCTCGCGGTTGGCCTGCTGTCGCTGTAGCGCCCCGACGACCGGGGACGACGCGGTTCCAGAACTTCTATACTGGTCGCTCCCTCGTCTCACGGTGTGACAGACAGCGCCGACACAGAGATTCCCGTCGCGGAGGTTCTCCCGGAGTTCGTGGACGCGTTCCCCTTCGACCAGTTCAATCCGATGCAGTCGGAGACGCTGCCGGCGCTGTTGGACAGTCAGAGCAACGTCGTCGTGAGCGCGCCAACCGCGAGCGGAAAGACCGCCGTCGCGGAGGTGGCAATCTGTGAAACCCTCGATGCGGGCGGGACGGCGCTCTTTCTCGCGCCACTGCGCGCGCTCACGAACGAGAAAGAACGCGAGTGGGAGCGCTTCGAGGAGCTTGGCTACTCGGTGTACGTCGTCACCGGCGAGCGCGACCTCCACCCGCGGACGGCCGAGCGCGCGGACGTGCTGGTGATGACCCCCGAGAAGGCCGACTCCGCGACGCGGAAACACGACTCACAGCGGTACTCGTTTATCTCCGACGTGGACTGCTGTATCATCGACGAGGTGCACCTGCTGGACTCCGCCGAGCGGGGCAGTGTGCTCGAGGTGACCATCTCGCGGTTGCGTCGCCTCTGTGACCCGCGGGTAGTCGCGCTCTCGGCGACGATGCGCAACGCCGAAGACGTCGCCGCGTGGCTCGACGCCCCCGCAGAGACGACATTCTCGTTCGGTGACACTTACCGTCCGGTGCCTCTGGAGGCCGGTGTCGAGACCTACCGCCACGGCGACAACCCGTTCGCGGACAAGTACATCCGACTCTACCGGGCGCTCGACCTCGCGGAGCCACACGTCCGCGAGGACGGACAGGTACTGGTTTTCGTCGCCTCCCGACAGGACACCGTGCAGGCCGCCGAGAAGACCCGTGACGAACTCGCAAACAGAGACGTTCCCGTCGGTGTCCGGGGCGAGTACGACGTCCACCAGGAGGCCGACGAAATCGAGAACGACACGCTCCGCCAGTCGGTGTTAGACGGCGTCGGCTTCCACCACGCCGGTCTCTCGCGGGCGGACAAGACACTCGTCGAGGAGTGGTTCCGCGAGGGGAAGATCGAACTACTCTTTTCGACGTCGACGCTGGCCTGGGGCGTGAATCTGCCCGCGCGGTGTGTCGTTATCAGGGATACGGTTCGACACGACCCCCTGGAGGGTGAGGTGGCGATGAGTCCGCTGGACGTGCTCCAGATGCTCGGCCGCGCCGGTCGACCGGGGTACGACGACCAGGGCTACGCGTGGGTCGTCTGTGACACCGACGCCGCAGACCGTTACCGGACGTTACTCCGTGACGGCAAGCTCATCGAGTCGCGGTTGGCCGACCGCGAGACCACCGCCTCACCCGGCGCGACGGACCTGGCGGTCCACCTGAACGCCGAGATTGCGCTTGGCAGTATCGGCGACATAAAAGACGCGATGGACTGGCTCGGGACGACATTCTACTACGTGCGCGCACAGCGAGCAAGCGAGTACATCTCCGGCGACGACCTCAACGACCGGGTCAGGGAGACCCTCCAGTGGCTCGCCGACCACGACTTCGTCGACATCGACGGACTGTCGGTCGAACCCACGGGACTGGGGCGTCTCGCTTCGGAGTACTACCTCGACCTGCGCACCGCCCGCCGGTTCGCGGACCTCGCCGACGGCGACCTGTCGGTCGAGGACGCGCTGGTCGCGGTCGCGACGGCCGCGGAGTTCGACAGTGTCAGCGCCCGCTCGGACGAACAGGACGCCATCGCGGCGGTGCTTGGCGAGACCGGACCGGACCTCGACCCGGGAGCGAGAAAGGTGCTCGCCATCCTCGAAGCGAGCACGAGCGGGACGACACCGGCGACACTGCGCAGTGACGCGTGGGTCATCCGGCAGAACGCCCTGCGTCTGCTCGCGGCGCTCCGGGCGGTCGTCGACCGTCTTGGCAGTGGTGTGGACGCGAATCTCGTTCGCCGTGTCGAGGCCCGCGTCGAGACCGGTATCAGCGAGGACGCCGTCGGGTTGACCGCCATCGACGGCGTCGGGTCGGGGCGGGCACAGACCCTCGCCGCCGCGGGGTACGGGTCGCCGGCCGACGTGGCCGACGCGACCGTCGCCGAACTGTCGGCTGCCGGACTGACCGAGGGAGTCGCCGAGCGAGTCGTCGACAGTGCGAGCGAGTTACCCGCAGTTGCGGTCGACTGGGGTGCGTTCTCCGACGAGGTGGCCCGCGGCGAGCGCGAACTGCGGGAGGTGACGGTGCGCTCGACGGCGGGTGACGCCCGCGCCACACTCCGGGTGACGGTCAACGGCGTCGAGATGACGACAAAGGCGACCTACCTCGGACAGACGACACTCCCCGTTGGAGTGTTCGGCGGCGACGCCGACCGCCTCGAGTTCGCCGTCCACGTGGCCTTTCCCGACCTGCCCCTCGCGCCCGTCGTCCGGTCGCGGACGGTCCGTGTGGTGGCTTGACCGCCTCGCCCGCGACACGACCCCGGGGTCACTCGCCAAAGCGAACAACCGGGTCCAGTTCCGCCGGGTCGGTGTCCTCGAAGGCTTCGCGCGCGACAGTCCGGAGGTGGACCTCGTCGGCGCCGTCGACGATGCGGAACGCGCGGACACTCTCGTAGAAATCAGCCAGCGGGAGGTCCTTGCCGATGCCGCTGCCGCCACAGTACTGGAGTGCGGTGTCGACGGCCTCCTGTGTGACGTTTGCGGTGAAGACCTTGCTCATCGAGACCTCGACTCGGGCCTGTTCGCCCCGTGCAACCGCGTCTGCGGCCTGCCGGACGAGCGCGCGTGCGGCCTGCAGTTGTGTCTCGCGGCGGGCTATCTCGAAGCGGGGGTGTTGTTTCTCGCCCAACTGTCCGCCAAAGCCCTCGCGCTCGTCGAGGTAGGTCCGGGCAATCTTCAGCGCGCGCATCGCCATCCCCGAGAACCGCATACAGTGGGTCAGTCGTGCGGGGCCGAGACGCTCCTGGACGTGGGCGAACCCCGCACCCGCCGTCCCCAGCAGGTGTTCCTCGGGGACGCGCACGTTGTTGTACTTTATTTCGGCGTGGCCCGACCCCGGGAGTTCACTGCCCACGTGGGGGATATCGCGCACGATTTCGACGCCGTCGGCGTCCGCCGGCACGATGAACACCGAACAGCCCTCGTAGGGGTGGGCCTCCTGGTCGGTGCGGGCGAAAACCAGCAGGACGTCCGCGCGGGTGCCGTTTGTCGTCCACCACTTGTGGCCGTCGATAACCCACTCGTCGCCGTCTCTCTGGGCGGTGGTGCGTATCATCTTCGGGTCCGAACCCGCCCCACCCATCGGTTCGGTCATCGAGAACCCCGAGCGGAGTTCGCCCGCCACCAGCGGGTCGAGGTACTGCTCTTTCTGGCGGTCCGTTCCGTGGAGTTCCAGCAGATGTATGTTCCCCTCGTCGGGTGCGTCGACACGCATCGCGACCGGTCCGAGCAGACTCCGGCCGGCCTGTTCGAACGTCGGCAACAGGTCGTCGAACGCGTACCCCATCCCGCCGTGGTCCTCGCTGACCTGTGGCGCGTAGACGCCGTACTCGCGGGCGGCCTCCCGCAGTTCCCGCACTGTCTCCTCCGAGACGCTCGCTCCGCCTGCAATCTCTCGCTCTCGGGGGAGCACGACCTCCTCCATCAGGCGCTGTGCGCGGTCTGCGAGTTCCGTTGCCGCCTCGGAGTCGTTGAACGATAGCATTTCTCTCACTACGTGGTAGTTACACCTGAATCTTCCCCCGACACGCCCGACCCGTGACGGCCGTATCACCCGACCGGACAGCGACAGACATAGGTGTATCTGGTCGAATTAGTTGGTATGAGTACCGGAGTCATCCTGCTGAATTTCGGCGAACCAGCCACCCCCGAGCGCGACCGTGTCGTCGACTACCTCGAACGCATCTTCTACGCGAACGCGGACCTCGAGGAGGCCGACTCCGAGGAGGCCGCCCGCGAGCGCGCCCGGCAACTCGCGAAGCGACGCGCCCCCGGACTGATAGAGGAGTACGAGGAAATCGGCGGGTCACCGCTCAACGAGCAGGCCCGCGCGCAGGCCGAGCAACTCGAAACCCGCCTCCAGGAGCGTGGATACGACGCCCGGACCTACCTCGGGATGCAGTACACCGAGCCGTTTATCGAGGACGCGGCACGGGCGGCCCGCGAGGACGGTGTCGACCACCTGGTCGGTCTGCCCATCTACCCCCTCTGTGGCCCGTCGACGAACGTGCTGGCACTCGACGAACTCGAGGCGGCACTCGACGAACTCGGCTGGGATGTCGAGATGGAGGGAATCACTGGCTGGCACAAACACCCGACCTACAACCGGGTGCGCGCAGAGGGAATCGAATCGTTTGCCGACACACACGGCCTCGACCCGAACGACGACGAGACGGCGTTTGTCTTCTCGGCCCACGGAACACCGAAACACTACCTCGAGGAGGGAAGCCGGTACGACATCTACGTCGACGAGTTCTGCGAGGTCGTCGCCTCCCTCGCCGGCATCGAGGACTACCACCTGGGCTTCCAGAACCACGAGAACCGCGATATCCCGTGGACGGAGCCAGAGACCGAGGACCTCGTCGCCGGCCTCGAGGCCGACCGCGTGGTCGTCGACCCGGTCAGTTTCCTCCACGAGCAAAGCGAGACTCTCTCGGAGTTGGACGTCGAACTCGACGAGGACGCCATCGACGACGACCAAGAGCTGTACCGGGTGCCGATTCCCCACGACGACGACCGGATTCCCGAGGTGTTCGCAGACCTGGTCGAACCGCTAATCGCCGACTTCGACCCGGAGTACTACCAGTTCAGGCAGTGTCAGTGCCGCGAGGAACCCAACACTGTCTGTCTCAACGCGCCCCGGCAGTGAGCCGATGACTGTCGGCATCGTCGGCGGCGGTATCACTGGGCTGGCGCTCACCCACTACCTCGCAGAGGCGGGTGTCGACAGCGTCACCTACGAGGCCGCGCCGGCGGCCGGTGGTGTCGTCTCGTCGCGCCGCGTCGACGGCCACGTCCTGGAGGCCGGGCCACAACGACTCCGGAAGACGCCCGGAATCGTCGACCTCGCCCGGGCCGCTGGCGTCGCGGACGACCTCATCGAGGCAAACGAGGGCTCGCTGTTCGTCTACGCCGACGGCGCACTCGGCGAGGCACCGCTGTCGGCCCGGCAGTTCCTGCGGACGGACCTGCTCTCCTGGCGGGGGAAACTCCGCCTGCTCGCGGAGCCACTGACACGACCGGGCTGTCACCAGGAGACCGTCGCGGAGGTGTTCACCCGGAAGTTCGGACGGGAGAGTTACGAGCGCTTCGTCGGGCCGCTGTACGGTGGACTCTACGGCTCTGACCCCGCAGAGATGCCGGCGGCGTTCGCACTCGAGGGTCTGCTCGAGCGCGCCCGCGAGACCGGGAGTCTCCTGCGGGCCGTTCGACGGCGTCTCGGCTCCGACGACAAACCGCCGGCAATCGCCGTCGAGGGCGGTAACCAGCAACTACCCGTGGCCCTCGCCGAGACATACGCCGACCGGGTCGCCTTCGAGACGCCCGTCCGGGGGGTCGAGCGCGACGGCGACGGCTACCTGTTACACACCGCGGCCGGCCGGCGGGCAGTCGACGCTCTCGTCGTCACGACACCCGCAGACACCGCCGCGGAGTTGCTCGCCGACGTCGCGCCGAGCGCGGCGGTGCTCTCGGAGTTGCAGTACAATCCGCTCGCGCTCGTCTTTCTGGAGGCCGACCACGGCCGCGAGGGAAAAGGGTACCAGGTGGGGTACGGCGAGGACCTGCACACGCTCGGGGTGTCCTGGAACACACACCTGTTCGACCGGGAGGGGGTCAACACGGCGTTTCTGGGCGGGATGCACGACCCCGACCTCGTCGAGGCCAGCGACGACCGACTCGGCGCCGTCGCCAGCGAGGAGTTCGAGCGCGTCGTCGGCGAACCCGCCTCCGTCATCGACGTGGCGCGTCTCTCTCCCGGTTACCCCGCGTGGGACCACTCCTGGTGGGCGCTCGACGACCTGGAACTCCCGCCCGACCTCGTTCTGGCGACCAACTACACCGGCCGGATGGGGATTCCGAGTCGCGTCCGCGAGGCCCGTGCCCTCGCCGACCGGTTTGCGACGACGGCCGGGGCGTCTGCGGGGTCCCCCACCCGGACAGAGCCGGTGACGGCCGACGACTGACCCTGTCCCCTCTCGCGGTCGGGGTTTGGCCCCGCTGTGGTAGACAGCGCCCGCCTGTCGGGGGACCCGAGAGGTACACTTAACAGGTCCCGGGTGCAACAGGGAGCGAACCGACAGCGCAGACGACACAGACATCCAGTTCAACCATGACAACGACCTGCACGTACACGTTCGACCCGGCCGACCACGGCGAGACCAGCGTCGAGGACTCCTGGGAGTGTCCACACGACGCCGTGGAGGGGTACGAACACTGCCAGTTCCACATGGAGACGGACCAGCGCGACGCCGCCGGGGTCGCCGACGAGAGCGTCGTCGAGAGGTTCGTCCAGCTAATCAGGGAGGGCGACTCGGAGTTGCGGACGTTCCTGGGGGCGACACTGCCCGAAATCTCGCTCTCACACATCGAAATCGAGGCAGTCGACCAGTACCCAATCGACCTCCGTCACACGACAGTCCCCGACGGAATCACCATCACCGAGAGCTGGTTCGAGGAGCAACTGGACCTCCGACACAGCAGGTTGGGCGGTCTCACGCTCACGGAGTGTACCTTCGAGGACGGCCTCGTCTGTGCAGACACGACGGTAACCGGCGAGACCGACCTGTTCGAGACGACCGTGCTGAACGACGACACCGACTTCTCCGGCGCGACGCTCTCGGGACCGGCCCGTTTCGACGAGGTCGACCTCCAGAAAGACGCCACTTTCGCGGACGCCACCTTCGAGGCGTCGGTGAGTTTCCTCGGGGCGGAGTTCTACGGGCGCTCGAACGATATCGGCGACAACACCTCCTTCGACGGTGCCGTCTTCGGAGGGGAGGCGACGTTCGACTACTCGACGTTCGAGCACGTGGCCTTCGAAGCTGCCACCTTCGAGAGCGAGAGTTCCTTCGAGCGGGCGACAGTAACCGGGTCGTGTCTGTTCACCGGAACCACGTTCGAGGCATTCGCAGATTTCGACGAGGTGCGGTTCCAAGACGACACCTCCTTCGCCGGGGTCACCTTCGCAGGCGCGGCCGACTTCCGTGGCGTCGAGTTCGAGGGTGGTGCGGCGGTGCTCGAGGACGACGCCGACTTCGAGGACACCACCTTCGAGGACGAGGTGACCTTCCGCGAGGGCCGGTTCAGGAACGCGAACTTCACGGGCACGACGTTCGGAGGAACCGCCGACTTCGAACGGGCGACGTTCGCCGAAGACGCGGTCTTCACCGAGGCCGTCTTCGAAGACACTGCGGATTTCGACGAGGTGGTGTTCGACAGCGACGCGGAGTTCACCGGAGTGGCGTTCTACCGGGCCGTGGACTTCCGTGGCAGTGAGTTTCGCGGCGGAACGGATTATCTCGACGACAACGCTATCTTCGAACGGGCGGTCTTCGACGACGACGCCGACTTCCGGAACGCCTCGTTTACCTCCGCGAACTTCCTCGATGCCGCCTTCGAGGGAAGCGTCGACTTCAGAGACAGCGAGTTCAGCGACAAACTCCTCCTGCGGGCCGCGTCGTTTGGCGAGCAGACGTACTTCGATTTCACGGACGCGGTGATTGCCGACGGCGAGATTACGCAACCAGAGAGTGGCTGGATTCGCTTCGACATGACGAAGGCGACGCTGGGGACAGTGACGCTGCGGGCCGCCAATCCCGACGACGAGCGCGAACTCCTCGACTACTTCCGCATCTGTGACACCACCTTCGAGGGGTTCGACTTCGCGGAACACCTGGGGTATCTGGACCGCAACAACTGGACTCTCCACGCGTTCGACGACGGTGGCCACGACTACGAGTTCGCACTGGAGATGACGCCGCCGGTCATCGAGCAGACCTACCTGAAGGCCAAAAACAGCGCCTCCGCGGAGAGCAACATAAAAGCCGCCGGCGAGTTCCGGGTGAAACGCCAGCGGTTCGCCCGGCGGAAGTTCTTCGACATCGCCCGCGACACGAGCGAAATCGCCAGCACCCGGTTCCAGAACCTGCTCCGTGGTGTCGAGAACCTGTTTCTGGGCGTCTCCTGTGGGTACGGACTCAGACTCTACCGTATCGCCGGCGTGTTCATCATCTTCCCGCTGTTTGCGGGATTCCTGTTTGCGTTTGGCGGTGACCCCTTTGCCACGGCCGGGGGTGCCGAGCAGATTTCCTCGTTTGGCGAACTCACGACTGTCGACGGCCTCGAAAAGCTCGGAGTCAACATCTACTTCAGCTATATAAGCTTCCTGACTATCGGATACGGGAATATCGGCCCGACGGGGTTCGCCGCCCGGTTCACCGCCGGCGCACTCGTGTACATGAACGTCATCCTGGCAGGGCTGTTCCTCTACGCCCTGATAAAGCGCAGCGAAATCTGACCGCCGACGCCCTCCCATCGCGCGGGACAAGGCAGGTGTTGAAGTACCCAGACCACGAATTAGTACAACAGCAAGGAGAGTATGAGCACACCAGATTCGTACAGCGGCGACGTGATGATAACCGGCGACGAACCGTCTCCGATCGAGATCGTCGACCCGGAGAACGTCCACGTGTTGCGTGGCGCCGTCGACGGCGACCTCAAGATTGTCGACGCGGGGTACGTGTTCACGAACACGCCAACCGGCGGGACGGCGACGGTCGACGGGGCCGAAACCGAGATTACGGGGTCACTCGAGGACAGTTACATCGTACCCGGCGGTGCGACCGGCGACGTGGTCGTCCGGGACGCCGAGGACGTCTTCATCGAACACGACGCCGTCGCCGGCGACCTGCAGGTCGTTGGTTCGGAGAAAGAGTTCCACGACAGCAGTGCCGCGACGCCCCCGCCCCGTGGCCAGTACGACGACGCGGTAACGGGGTGGAAGCGGTCGACGACCGTCAGACACCCCTCGGTGGGTGTCGCCGTCGCCGGCGGGCGGTGTTCGGCCCACCTGGAGGGTGTCGAGGGGGATGTCGACATCTACGTGACCGGGTGGGAGAACACTGTCGACATCGAGGGGACCGGGTCGGTGTCGTTACACCTGGCCGGTTCGCACAACACAATCGAGGTCGGCCAGCGTACCGACCTGACCGTCGTCTCCGACACCGGCGACGCGAACGACATCGACAGCGCGCCACTGCCACACAGTGAACTGATAGAGACCTCGAAACGCGAGGCGTTCCCGTTGTTCGGGCGCGCGAAGGTGACCTACCAGACACCCGCCCCCGACGAGGAGTACTGCAAGGGCTGTGGCGCGAGTTCACAGACGATAATCCAGCGCCACCGGACGGACGCACTGTTCCTGTTCAGGACGCCGGTGTACCGCTTCGACGAGGGTGGCACCACGTACCGCTGTGAGAACTGCGCGCACACGACCGACACGAGTGTCGGACTGTCGGAGTCGGAACGCCGAGACCTGTTCAGGTGATGGCCCGCGCCCGACTCCGGGAACCCCCGGAACCGACTCCGAAACCCGGCCCGGAAATTTATATAAATCGAGTTACTCAGGTCTAACATACGTATGGACAGACGCGATTATCTCCGGAGTTGTGGCATCGCCGCGGCCGGGAGTGTGGGTGTCGCCGCGGGTTGTCTGGGGTTCGGTTCGAGTTCCTCCAGTGCCCCGCCCCGCAAGTCGAAGGTCATCGACGCCGTCGCGGTGAGTGGAAACCAACTCGTGGTCGAGCCCTACGGCGAGAAGTGGGTGATGTCCGGCCGGGATATCAGCCTGCAAAGCGTCGCTGTCGGTCGGGACGTCGTGACGAACGCGCTGGGTGCGCTGTTGCCGGTCGGGGGGGCGCGCGCACAGAAAGGCGGCGGTGGCGGTAGCCGCAACGCCGCCGCTGCCTCCCGGACCTCCCGGGGACGCCTCTGGTTCGGTGCCGACGACGACGACGACGACTGGTACGAGAACAACCAAGACAAGATACAAAAGGTCCCCGTCGTGCTCGGTGCGGTTGGCGTGGCGTACATCGGCACTGACATCGAAGAGCAAGACCCCGGTCCCGGGCCGGTGGACTGGGACGAGCAGTTCGACAACCCCGACGGCACGGTTGCGAGTGCCCTCCTCGGTGCAGAGGGGGCGGGTTGGTACCGTGTCGGGTCGGAGGTCAGCGCCGACCCGGAGTCGGTCGCGTCGGGCGAGGGTGTCGACCTGGGCTGGGAGTCTCTCGACCTCCGTGTCCAGAACGTCGGAAACGGACCCTCGATTACGGAACGCTGGAAGGTCTCCCCGACAATCACGACCTGACGCTCCCCGGTCCGACAGTTCGCAACGATACAGCCCCCCCAATGGCAAGCCAGAAAGCATCGAGGATATCGAAGCAAGCGATTCTCCACGCGACCGCGCTCGTCGTCGCGCTCTGTAGCTTCGCCTACGAGTTGGTCTTCTCCGAACTGTTGACGGTCATCTACGGTGGCGCACTCACGCAGTACGGACTCACAATCGGCCTGTTTTTCTCCTCGCTCGGTCTCGGGTCGTATCTCTCTGCCCACCTCGACGATAACCGCGACGGCAATCTCTTTCGCACGGAGGTGTATCTCGCGCTCGTGGCACCCGCGGGTGTGCTCGGAGTCGTCGTGTTGAACGCCGCCACCCTCCCGGCAGTCGTTCCGGAACTGCTCGTCCAGGCGCTGTCGCGGCTGCCGGTCGTCGTCGTCGGTGCCCTCTCGGGGTTCGAACTCCCCCTGTTGCTGTCGATGGTCGAATCCGAGTACGGTGACGACCGGGCGGCGGGTCGGTGGCGGACGGCAGTCGCCGACCGGTTGAACGCCGTCGCCTACCGGTTCCTGGCTCTCCTCTTTCACACCTCCCGAAGCAGTGACGCCTACAGCACGTACTCGACGGTGCTGGCGATGGACTACCTCGGTGGTCTCTGTGGGGCACTGCTCTACGTGTTCGTGCTGTACCCCGAACTCGGCCTGATTCCGTCGGTGTTCGTGCTGGCGCTGTTGAACTGTGTGGCGGCGTTGCTGTTCGCGGTGCGGTTCAGTTCACGGCCGTGGGGGCTGTTCACCGGCGAGAGCCGGAACATCGTGACCAGCGAGCACGCGGCCGTCTTCCTCGCCTGTCTGGCGCTCACGGCCGTCTACGCGGGTGTCGGTCTCAGTTCGAACCAGGTCAACGAGGAGGTGTCGGGCTACTACATGGAGAACATCATCGAGGCGGAGTGGCCCGAGGGCACCATCGACGCCGAGGTGACGAATCAGACGACGACACGGTACCAGCAGATAGTCGAATACGAGCGAGAGTGGGTCGGTGACTCGAACAACACGGATTTTGCCGGCGAGACAGACACCTGTCTGCGACTGGATACGGCGATACAGCTGTGTGAGAGCTGGGCCGACTCCTACCACAGCGGCCTCGTCGACGTGCCGATGACGATGTACCCCAACTCGACCGAGACGGAGGTGTTGCTCGTCGGCGGCGGCGACCACATCGCGACGAACTACCTGCGCAACCACAGTGTGCGTGTCGACCAGGTCGACCTTGACGGTGAGTTTCTCTCCTACGCGAGAGACGACCCGTTTCTCGCACAGTTCCACGACGACGCCTACCGGTACGAGCATCTCTCGATACACCAGACGGACATCTACGCCTACCTCCAGAACACAGACAAGCAGTACGACCTGATTCTGCTCGACCTGCCCGGCGCGAAGACGGACGAGATGTTGAACCTCTACTCGGTGTCGTTCTACGAGATGTTGCGCTCGCATCTCACCGACCACGGTGTCGTCGCCACCTGGACGTACTCGCGCTACACCTACGCCGAGCACTACTACACCTACATGAACACGGTGGCAGAGGCGGGGTTCGAGTTCACCGCACCGTACTGGGCGTACGACGACTTCAACGGTGACGGCGACACCCAGTTGGGCGAGCGGTTCCGGCTGTTCGCCCCCGACGACGACCGCCCGATGGTGACACCCGCGAACGGAACAGGGTACGTCGAGCAGTACGAAACGAACTACAGACAACTCCACTGGCAGCCGACACCGACCTACGAGGGGGTGCGCCCGAACCGGGTGTTCCGACCGAACTACGACGTCCTCGTCGAGACACGCATCACGGAGAACTGACAATGGACAGCCCAGAGACGTACACCCTCGCGTACACGACCTCGCCGCCGGCCCTGGCGGCCCACGACGTCAAACACCGGGAGCGACGGTCCTTTTTCGACGGGGAGTTCAGTTTCACCGTCATCGGTGACTCACACTACGTCGGCTGTGAGGCGACCGGCTACCACGAACTGCTCACCTGCAAGCCACTCGACCGGGAGAACGAGGCTCTGACGAAGCGTATCCCGTTGACCGTCGGTCACGCGGAGACGCTCCAGCACAACCTGGACGGCACCGGCGTCAGGACCGAGATTCGCGGCGACCCCCTCTCGGCGTTCGACGCGCCCGAAGCCTCCGACATCGCGTACCGGTTCGGGACCGACGCCTACACAACCATCGACGTCGTCGCGGAGGACAGATACGTTACCTACCACACCTACCCCGAACGCGACCTCGCGCTCCGGACGGAGACGACACTGACCCGCCCGCCCGGCCGGGAGTGAGCACCGTTTTGTCGCTGCAGGAGTAACCACTGGTGATGTCAGCGTGGTCGCGCGAGCGGGCCGTCGACCGGGTCGAGCGCCTCCTCGAAACTGTCGAGTCCGAGACGATGCCCGTCCCGGTGCGGGAGTTGTGGGTGTTTGGCGGCGTCGCGCTGGGACTGGACCCGGTCGAGCGCGTCGATGTCTACCTCACCAAAGACCTCCTGCTCGACGGCGACGAGGGGCGCGAACGGGAGTTCGTCGACGCCTACGGTGTCGAGGGTGTCGGCAAGACGGTGCGTGCCCGGTGGGCCGAGGAACACCCTGGGGCGCTCCGCTCGACCGCCGGCGGGTACGCCGCGCCCGAGCAGTGTCTCGGCGCGCACCTGCTCGACGAGGACGAACCGGTCCACCTGGAGGTCTGTAACGCGAGTTTCGAGGACAACGTCACACAACGTCTCAAGACGGCCAGCGCCCGGGAGAACTACGAGGAGATACTCGACCCGCGGGGTGTCTGTCTGTGGGTCGACGGCCAGCGCGCGACCGACGCTCTCGGGAAACTCCGGGCCGGCGAGTACGCCTTCCCGCCACTGGCCGGCGCGCTGGAGATGCTCGGTCTCGACGAACGGGCCGCCGGCGAGGCCGCAGACGCCGTCGAGCAGTTCCGCGAGCGCCAGCACGGCAGCACGGTGCGTGGCGATATCGTCTGACAGCGACGACTGCCCCGTCCCCGGGAGCCACCGACCCGTGTCGCCGTCCCTCCACCGGCGGCGTCGCAGACGGTCGACGGTGTGGTCTGCCGAACAAACGAGTTCTCTCTGGTCTGCGCGGTCGAACCGACACCGTTTCCTCGGTGGAGACTCTCGTGTGTGACGAATGAGCCGCGAGCACATCGAGGTACGCGGGGCGGCAGAGAACAACCTCGCGGAGGTCGACGTCGAGGTGCCACGGGAGGAGTTGACGGTCGTCACCGGCCTCTCGGGGTCGGGCAAGTCGTCGCTGGCCTTCGAGACCATCTACGCCGAGGGACAGCGCCGCTACATCGAGTCGTTGTCTGCCTACGCCCGGAACTTCCTGGGGCAGATGGACAAACCACAGGTCGAGAACGTCGAGGGACTGTCGCCGGCCATCTCTATCGACCAGAAAAACGCCGCGAACAACCCCCGTTCGACCGTCGGTACCGTCACCGAGCTCCACGAC